>NZ_JBWKTN010000001.1:0-679651 GCF_059420345.1 Carnobacterium sp. GW821-FHT04C06 | reverse complement strand
AATTGTACGACTCGTTTGCGTTTACAAATGAAAGATACAAGTATTGTGAACGAGCAAGCGTTGAAAAAAGCAGGAGCTCGTGGTGTTGTGAAAATCAACGAAACAGCTGTTCAGGTTATTGTTGGAACCGATGTTGAGTTTATTGCAGATAAATTAAAAAATGAATTGCATAAATAATTTTTTTAGAGGACTTTTTATAAAAAAAGTTCTCTTTTTTTGATTTTTAAGGAGTATTAGGACAAATTTGTGAAATTGTCCGTTTAAAAGAAAACGGTTTCAGTGTATAGTAATGGTAGAACAATAAAACAAGGTGTTTGGAGGTGTTAAATGCTTTTGTAAATGGATTTTTAACTTTTAAGGAAGAAGTAGAAGTAGCGTTTTAAAAATAGGAAAATGAAAAATACAGGTGATAAAAAGATTGTATTTCACAAACTTTTCACCAAATGACAAGGCATCCTATTTTCTATTTTAAGAATTTAATGATACGATAAATTTATAAATGTAATCGTTTTCTTTAGAGAAGAATTACAAAGAAGGAGTGTGTTTAGAATGGAAGGTTTTTACGGAGAATTGATAGGTACAATGGTATTGATTATTTTTGGAAGCGGTGTCGTTGCAGGGAATGTGTTAGTCAAAGCAAAATCATTTAACATGGGTTGGGTTGGAATTACGATTGCTTGGGCAATTGGGGTAACACTTGGAGTTTATGTAGTTGCTGGAAATAGTCAGGCTCATTTAAATCCTGCAGTGACCTTAGCCTTTGCAGTTATTGGTGCTTTTCCATGGGCAGAAGTACCCGGTTATATTGCCGGTCAGTTGATTGGAGCATTTTTAGGAGCCATTATTGTTTATTTAGTTTATTTGAAACATTGGAAAGCAACTGAAAGTAAAGGGGATAAATTAGCCGTATTTTCAACTGGTCCAGCGATTCGCAGTCCGTTTGCTAATATGATGACAGAAGCGTTAGGCACTTTTGTTTTAACGTTTGGTTTACTTGCAATTGGAGCAAATGAAATTACAGTTGGATTAAACCCAATCATCGTTGGACTATTGATTCTAGGTATTGGCTTAGCTCTTGGGGGACCAACGGGTTATGCGATTAATCCAGCACGTGATTTGATGCCACGGATTGCACATGCAGTATTGCCAATTTCAGGTAAAGGCGATTCTGATTGGAGTTATGCTTGGGTACCCGTAGTTGGACCGATTGTCGGTGGGATTTTGGGAGCGATTTTCTATCACTTTATCTATTTAGAAATTTCTATGATTGGATTAATTATTTTTATTGTAGTATTATTCGGCCTAGTCGTAGCTACAAAACAGAAAGACTAATGAATTTTAAGGGAGTGTTGACGGATGGAAAAAAAATATGTCTTAGCAATTGATCAAGGAACAACGAGTACACGAGCAATTTTATTTAATAAAAAAGGGGAAATCGTGCATACATCGCAACGTGAATTTACACAATATTTTCCACAACCAGGCTGGGTGGAACATGATGCGAATGAAATTTGGGTAACGACTTTAGCTGTAATTGCTGGCGTGTTAATTGAGTCTGATACGCGTCCAACACAAATTGATTCAATTGGAATTACCAATCAACGTGAAACGACTGTTGTTTGGGATAAAAATACAGGAATGCCGATTTATCATGCGTTAGTTTGGCAATCAAGACAAACAAGTGATATTGCCAATGATTTGATCAAAGCAGGACATACAGATTTAGTTAAAAGTAAAACAGGATTAAGAGTAGATGCCTATTTTTCAGGAACAAAAGTTAAATGGCTTTTAGACAATGTTGAAGGTGCAAGAAGTCGTGCTGAAAAAGGCGAGTTATTATTTGGAACAATTGATACATGGTTGATTTGGAAATTAACAGGCAATCAGGTTCACGTTACAGATTATACCAATGCGTCAAGAACGATGATGTTCAATATTCATGACTTAAAATGGGACGATGAATTATTAGAATTGCTAGAGATTCCAAAAAGCATGCTCCCAGAAGTTCGCTCTTCTTCTGAAGTGTATGGGAAAACGGTTGAATACCATATGTTTGGTCAACAAGTTCCAATTGCTGGAATTGCAGGAGACCAACAGGCAGCGTTATTTGGACAAAATTGTTTTGAAAAAGGCATGATTAAAAACACTTATGGAACAGGTTGCTTTATTTTAATGAATACAGGTGAAGAAGCGATTAATTCGGATAACGGCTTAATTACAACGATTGCTTACGGAATTGATGGAAAAGTCAATTACGCTCTAGAAGGAAGTGTCTTCGTTGCAGGGTCTGCCGTTCAATGGTTACGTGACGGTTTAAGAATGTTTACCGATGCTAGTGAAACGGAAGACTATGCGGTTCGTGCTGGGTCAACTGGAGGCGTTTATATGGTTCCTGCATTTGTGGGTCTGGGTGCACCTCATTGGGATACAGATGCTCGTGGTGCTGTGTTTGGTTTAACCCGTGGAACAACCAAGGAATCCTTTATTCGTGCAACGCTAGAATCAATTGCCTATCAATCAAAAGATGTAATGGAAACAATGATTAAAGATTCTAATATTCCGATTACGGAAATGCGGGTAGACGGTGGCGCTGCAAAAAATAATTTCTTAATGCAATTCCAAAGTGACATTTTAAATATTGAAATCAAACGTCCAGAAGTAAACGAAACTACTGCTCTTGGAGCTGCTTATCTAGCTGGTTTAGCAACCGGATTCTGGAAGAGCATTGATGATATTAAAGCAAACTGGCTTCTTGATAAATCATATAAGCCTGAAATGAAAGAAAAAGAACGTAAAGAATTGTACCAAGGATGGGAAAAAGCAGTTGCTGCAACAAGAAGTTTTAAAATAAAAGAATAAACCGTTCGTCTAAATTAAAGGGAGTGTTTAAATGATGGAATTTTCATACCAAACAAGAAGCGATAATTTAAAAAAAATGCAGTCAGAACCATTAGATTTACTTGTAGTAGGTGGCGGGATTACCGGATCTGGGATTACATTAGATGCTCGAACACGTGGGCTAAATGTGGGTGTCTTAGAAATGGGAGATTTTGCTTCTGGTACTTCAAGTCGTTCCACTAAATTAGTTCATGGTGGATTACGTTATCTAAAACAGTTTGAAATCAAAGTTGTACAGGAAGTTGGACAAGAACGAGCAATTGTTTATGAAAATGCTCCTCACGTAACAACGCCATTATGGATGGTATTGCCTTTCTATAAAGGTGGAACATTTGGCTCCTTTACAACGGCAATTGGTCTGGAAATGTACGATCATTTGGCAAAGGTAAAAAAATCTGAACGTCGTTATATGTTGAAACCACTTAGAGCGTTAGAAAAAGAACCTTATTTGAAAAAAGAAGGGTTGAAAGGCGCCGGCGTTTACGTTGAATATCGGACGGATGATGCTCGTTTAACCGTTGAAGTAATGAAAAAAGCAGCGGAAGAAGGAGCGATGATTGCCAATTACGTTAAAGTAGAAAAATTTGTTTATGATTTAGATGGCAAAGTTAAAGGTGTGGCTTTCCGAGATTTAATAAGTGGAGAAACGGGTACTATTTATGCAAAAAAAATTGTCAATGCAGCAGGTCCTTGGGTCGATAAATTAAGAGAATTGGATCACTCAAAAAAAGGAAAAACAATGCACTTAACAAAAGGGGTTCATTTAGTTATTGATCAAGCAAAATTTCCAATTAGTAATGCGATTTATTTTGATACGCCATTTGATGACAATCGAATGATGTTTGCGATTCCTCGTGAAGGGAAAACCTATATTGGGACAACTGACACCAATTATAAAGGCAATCCAAAAGAGCCTGGTGTAACGTTAGAAGACGTTCATTATATTTTAAATGCAGCCAACCAAATGTTTGATATTCCTAAAATTGAAGTAGAGGATGTGGAGTCAAGTTGGTCGGGTGTGCGTCCACTGATTCATGAAGAAGGAAAAGACCCTTCAGAAATTTCTAGAAAAGATGAAATATTCCATTCAGATAGTGGCTTGTTCACCATTGCAGGTGGGAAATTAACAGGCTATCGTAAAATGTCTGAAAAAGTAGTCGATCAAGTTGTCTTAGAATTAGCAGTTGAAACAGGCATAACTTACCAACCAACTAAAACAGAACGATTGCTTTTATCTGGTGGTAACGTAGGTGGCGGGGATAACTTTGAAAACTTTGTAGTTGAAAAAACGCAAGTCGGCATGATGCTTGGATTGTCTAAAGAGGATGCTGAGAATTTAGTCCATCGTTATGGTTCCAACGTAGATACGGTTTATGGTTATTTAAAAACAAGTCAAGAGAGTTCGTTAGACCCAGTAGATTACAGTATGCTCCATTATGGATTAGAGCACGAAATGGTGATAACACCAGTGGATTATCTCTTAAGAAGAAGCAGCCAAATGTTGTTTGATATTCATCATGCTAAAAAAATTAGCCAACAAGTAATTGATGAAATGTCCTCATATTATCAATGGGATGAGGCTGTAAAAGAAGCACATTCAAAAGAAGTGGAAGAACAATTTAAACTCCACACTGAATTTTCAAGTTAAATGTAAAAACACCACTAGTTGATCAAAACTAGTGGTGTTTTATTATTTATTTAAACTGATTTTAATGTCTTCCATGCTTCGATTAGGGCGTTTAAAGACCACTAATTTACTAGTGAAATAATTGATTAAAGAAGCGATGATGTTTGCAATTAATTTTGCTAATACTTCATTGAAGCCCAATAATGAAAAGAACAACCACATTGTTCCCGTATCTGCAATACCTGAAACGACACGAAATCCAACAAAACGACCTGCTTCAATCAAGGTTTCAGGAAGTGGTTTTGCAAGGCGTTTAAAAACAAATTTACGGTTTGTATAGTACCCAAAGAGCACGGTAATAAACCAAACAATAAAATTAATTACTAAATAATGAATAGGTAAAATACGAATGAAAAGTTCATAAAGGCCAATGTTTAGCCCAGTGCCAATCAATCCCCAAAAGAAATAGCGTAAAAATTCATGATACTCTTCTCGTAAAGAACGGATTTTTGCTCTCAGTCTAATCACTCCTTTAACGTGTCATGTCTTATTAATAACAACATTAAGTATTATACTCTTTTTGCATCCTAAAATAAACCAGAATTGATTTAAACGGTTTATTTTAAGAAAAAGATTGTTTTTTTCTTAAAATAATTTAAACTAGAGAAGGAGTTTTTAGGAAAGCAATGAAGGAGAAGATAAAATGAAGAGTTTTTGGCAACAATATAAGTCATCGATGCTTTTATTAGCAGGGTTGATTTTTGGTGGAATCGTAGGCGTTGTATTTGGTGAAAAAGCAACAGTACTACAGCCCTTTGGAGATGTGTTTTTAAATATTATGTTCGTGATGCTCGTACCACTCGTATTTTTTAGTATCTCATCGGCAATTGCAAATATGAATGGCATGAAGCGTTTAGGAAAAATTATGTTAAGTACGCTACTGGTCTTTTTTTCAACAGCATTGGTAGCATCAATTGTTGGATACATTGGTATTTCTGTTTTTAATCCAGTTAAGGGAATTGATGTGGAAAGTGTGAAAGCTTTAATGGGGGCACCTGGAGATGCTGAAAAAATCACGATTGGCGAGCGAATTGTCAATATGTTTACTGTTTCAGATTTTCACTTGCTTCTATCTAAGTCAAGTATGCTGCCGTTGATTGTTTTTTCAATCTTATTTGGCACAGCAACGTCAATGGCTGGCAAACAAGGTGAGGCGGTTGTAACTTTTTTAAATTCAGCAAACAGTGTGATGATGAAAATGGTTCAACTGATTATGTATTATGCACCGATTGGTTTAGGCTGTTACTTTGCTTCAGTTATTGGAACTTTAGGAGCTAAAATAATTGGCGGGTACGCTCGTAGTTTTGTGTTGTATCTAGTTATTGCAGTTCTTTATTATATTGTTTTCTTTACGCTATATGCTTTTATAGCAGTTGGCAAAGCAGGAGTGAAAATTTATTGGAAAAACATTGCAACGCCTTCAATTACAGCCATTGCGACTTGTTCTAGTGCAGCTTGTATTCCTGTTAATTTAGAATATTCTAAAAAAATGGGTGTTACACCTGATATTGCAGAGACGGTGATTCCCTTAGGTGCAAATACTCATAAAGACGGTTCCGTTATCGGCGGTGTATTAAAAATTGCCTTTTTATATGGTATTTTTGGCAAAGAAATGACGTCACCTAGTGCGATGTTGACCATTATTTTAGGAGCTTTTCTTGTAGGAGCTGTTATGGGGTCAATTCCAGGTGGCGGAATGATTGCTGAAATGTTGATTGTGAATCTTTTTGGATTTCCGCTAGAAGCAGTTCCAGTAATTGTAATCATCAGTACGATTATTGATGTACCAGCAACGTTATTAAATTCTTCTGGAAATAATGTATCTGCAATGTTGGTTACTCGAATTGTGGAGGGGAAAAATTGGTTGAAGGATTATCTTAAAGCTAATCCAGTTTAGAAAAATTGTTAGCAAGAGAAATTGATTTCTCTTGCTAATTTTTTTGTTTTACGATTCTAAGAGGACAGTTGAAAAGTGCGGTGGAATTTGTTAAAATGATTGTATTATTATAGAAAAGACAATGATAAGGAATAGTAGTAAGGAAACTTTGATAGAGAGTGCATGGGTGGTGGAAATGCATAAAGAAGAATTATGAACTCGCCTTTTGAGTCGCTTTACTGAACTAGGAGTAAGTAAGGTCGTAGCACCTGCGTTAAGGGTATGAGGAGTCTAGAAAGCGATGCTTATTTTAGCGTGTTTTTTAGAAAACATAGGTGGTACCACGAATTTGATTTTATTTATTCGTCCTGTGAATGCGAAGCAACGAAAATTTTGTTTTGGATTTACAGGACGATTTTTTATTGTTTCAAAAAAATAACAAGTAAGCATAAGGGAAAGGGAGTCGAAGGTAAATGAGTTTTAACCACAAGACAATTGAAAAAAAATGGCAAAAATATTGGGCAAGTCACAATAGCTTTAACACAACAGAAGACCCAACTAAAGAAAATTTTTATGCGTTAGATATGTTCCCGTACCCATCTGGTCAAGGACTTCATGTCGGACATCCTGAAGGGTATACGGCAACTGATATCTTAGCTAGAATGAAACGTTCACAAGGGTATAATGTTCTTCATCCAATGGGATGGGATGCTTTTGGTTTGCCAGCAGAACAATACGCATTAGATACAGGAAACGATCCTGCTGAATTTACAGCTCACAATATTGAAACGTTCCGTCGTCAAATCAATTCATTAGGCTTTAGCTATGATTGGAATCGCGAAATCAACACAACGGACCCTCATTATTATAAATGGACACAATGGATTTTTACAAAATTATATGAAAAAGGCTTAGCTTATGAAGCTGAAATTGCCGTTAACTGGTGCCCTGCTCTTGGAACCGTTTTGGCAAATGAAGAAGTCATTGACGGGAAAAGTGAACGTGGTGGATTTCCTGTTTACCGTAAACCAATGAAACAATGGATGCTTAAAATCACAGCATACGCTGAGCGCTTGCTAGATGATTTAGAGCTTGTAGACTGGCCTGAAAGCATTAAAGACATGCAACGTAATTGGATTGGAAAATCTGTCGGAGCGAATGTGGAATTTACAGTCAAAGGAACTGATAAGACCTTTACAATATTTACAACACGTCCTGATACACTTTTTGGTGCAACGTATACGGTTTTGGCCCCTGAGCTAGAGTTAGTCAAAGAGATCACAACGCCAGAACAAATGTCAGCAGTAGAAGCTTATATTGAAGAAGTAAGCTTGAAAACAGATTTAGACCGTACCGATTTAGCTAAAGGGAAGACCGGTGTTTTTACCGGAGCGTATGCAATCAATCCTGTAAACGGAAAAGAAATTCCTATTTGGATTGCGGACTATGTACTTTCAACTTATGGAACGGGTGCTATCATGGCGGTTCCTGCTCACGATGAACGTGATTATGAATTTGCTAAAACCTTTGATATTGAAATCTTACCAGTTATTGAAGGCGGCGATATTGAAAATGAGCCGTATACTGGAGATGGTCCACATATTAATTCAGATTTCCTAAATGGAATGGATAAGGCTACGGCAATTGAGAAGATGAACCTATGGTTGGAAGACAACGACTTTGGTAAAAAAGAAACAACGTATCGTTTACGCGACTGGCTATTTTCTCGTCAACGTTATTGGGGAGAGCCAATTCCTGTTATTCATTGGGAAGATGGTACAACCACGACTTTACCGGAAGAAGAGTTGCCACTTCTATTGCCTAAAACCACTGAAATTAAACCAAGCGGAACAGGAGAATCACCACTTGCGAACATTTCAGAATGGGTAAACGTGGTTGATCCTAAAACAGGTATGAAAGGTCGTCGTGAAACCAATACAATGCCACAATGGGCAGGTAGTTCTTGGTACTTCTTACGTTTTATCGATCCACATAATAAAAACGAATTAGCAAGCTTTGAAAAACTAGAAAAATGGTTGCCTGTTGATATCTATATTGGAGGGGCAGAGCATGCTGTTCTCCATCTATTGTATGCTCGTTTCTGGCACAAATTCTTGTATGATATTGGGGTAGTTCCAACAAAAGAACCTTTCCAAAAATTGTACAATCAAGGCATGATTTTAGGCGGCAATAATGAGAAAATGTCTAAATCAAAAGGCAATGTAGTCAATCCTGATGATGTTGTTGAAAAATATGGCGCAGACACCTTGCGTATGTACGAAATGTTCATGGGACCTCTTGATGCATCCATTGCATGGAATGAAAATGGTCTTGAAGGCAGTCGTAAATTCCTTGACCGTGTATGGCGCATGCTAGTGGATGAAGATGGCAAACTACGGGATCGCATTACAACATTCAATGATGGCGCACTTGATCGAGTGTATCATCAAACCGTTAAAAAAGTAACGGAAGACTTTGAAGCATTACGCTTTAATACCGCAATTTCACAAATGATGGTATTTGTAAATGAAGCGTATAAAACAGATGCACTTCCATTTAATTATATCGAAGGATTTGTTCAATTATTAGCACCAATTGCGCCTCACATGGCTGAAGAACTTTGGGAGAAATTAGGTCATAAAGAAAGCTTAACGTATGCAGTTTGGCCAACTTTTGACGAAAAATTCTTAGTAGAAGATGAAATTGAAGTCATTTTCCAAGTAAATGGTAAATTAAAAGCGAAAGCCATTGTTGCAAAAGACGTTCAAAAAGCTGAGATGGAAGAAATTGCCTTAGCTGATGAAACCGTTAAAGAAGCTATTGCTGGAAAAACAATTCGTAAAGTAGTTGTTGTACCAGGTAAACTGGTAAATATTGTAGCCAATTAATATTAAAAAGAAGGCTCATATATAGAAACAACGAGTAAAATCATACAATGATTTTACTCGTTGTTTTTTTAGGGTTCGTTCAAAATAGTTCGACAGTCTGAGTAAGGTTGCAGGATGCTTTCTTTCTGATTAAAAAAAAGATACAATAAAAACAAAACGACGATTACTGACTGGGGAGTGAGTTATTTTGGATAAATTATTTGCAGCTGTTGATGATTATTTTATTGAAAAGTTGGTGGGGCAAGACCCAATTTTTGAACAAATTCTCGCCAATAATAAGCAACATCAATTGCCACCACACGATGTATCACCTTCACAGGGGAAATTTCTTTACCTTCTAACAAAAATAAAAAGAGCTAAACGCATTTTAGAAATAGGAACGCTTGGAGGTTACAGCACTCTTTGGTTTGCTCGAGGGCTAGAAGAGGATGGAGAAATAATCACTCTTGAATATAATGAAAAACATGCGGAAGTTGCCAAAGAAAATCTAGCGCTTGCTGGCGTATCTGATAAAGTAACAATTCTAGTCGGAGCAGCTACCGATAGTTTAGAAAAATTAGTACAAGATCAAACACCAGCTTTTGATCTAATCTTTATTGATGCGGATAAGGAAAATAACTCAGCTTATTTAGATTATGCCTTACAATTAGCTACTGAAGGAACAATTATTATCGGAGATAACGTTGTCCGAGGTGGAGCGGTTCTTGATTCAACCAGTAAAGATGGAAGCGTGCAGGGAGTACGCTCATTTGTTGAAGATTTAGCAGACAATTCTGCGCTAAATTCTACTGCATTGGAGACAGTTGGGGTTAAAGGTTACGATGGATTCACTATAAGTATTGTTGAAAAATAAGCGGGTTATGAAAAAGGACTTAATCGAAGGGTGACATACAAATAAAGTCAAGGAACAAGAGGTTGCGCTCTTTCATTCCTTGACTTCTTTGTATCTAATTATGCTTTTCGATTAAACCAGCGACTTTTTGCCTCAGTTTCTAAATCTTGTTCTGTTTTTTTAGCATCAGCGACTTCTTTTTCAACATCTTCCGTATTTAAACGTACGATTTGACCACCTAATTTTTGGAAAACTAAATCATTGATGTAACGATTGTCTTCTTCGTCAGCAATTAAGATGACTCCAGTATCGCCTTCATGAATGACGTCAACAGTGTGCTCAAAAACAGAAAGTGCCTCTGTGACTTCCTTAGCGTCCTGCATTGAACCAATCACACTTCCAGTAAACCAACCAAGTAAAACGCCTAAGGGACCAGCTAAAACGCCCACCAGCATCCCGATTAGTCCACCTTTCATATTTTTATCAGCGCCATTAAAATCTAAAAATTGTTTTGGTTCTAATTGATGATTTGGTAAGTGTTCTAAGATCGCCATTTGTTCGCCTTTAATTTTCTTTTCCAAATGTAGCTGTTTTATTTCTAAAAAGGCTTGATACGATTTACTTTCAGAATCAAAATTCATAATAACAACATGATTACTCATTTTAGTCACACTCCAATTCATTTTTAAGTACATGTTTAGTATACCGTAAAGATGAGTTAAAAGGCTATTAGAACCCTTTAGGAAATCCGACTTTTGACGGATGATTTTTTATGAATCCTTCGATATAATAAATGAAGTTATCTTTTATATAAGAATCCAAAAAAATTCTCAAAATAAAGAACAAACATTAGAAATTATTAACTTTTATCGTGTAAGATAAACGAAGCATAGTAAAAGAGAGGGGGCTGAAACGGTGGAACTAAAAACTGATTTAAAAGGACTTTCAATGAAAGAAGTAAAAGAAAAAATAGCGCAAGGTGCCAATAATCAGCCGCAAAAACCTCTAACCAAAAGTGTAGGCAAGATTTTCTTTGATAATATCTGTACCTTATTTAATGGCATTAATTTAGTAATGGCAGGACTTATTTTAACAACCGGTAGCTATAAAAATTTATTGTTTTTAGGTGTGATTTTTGCAAATACAAGCATTGGTATTTATCAAGAAATCAGAGCTAAGCACAGTATCGACAAGCTCTCTTTGCTAAATCAAGCAAAAGTAACCGTTGTTCGAGAGGGCGATTTTGTAGACATTGAGCAAGAGGAGCTTGTGACAAATGATTTGGTAATGATTCGTCGTGGGGAACAGATTTGTGTAGATGGTATTGTAATTGCTACAAATGGTTTTGAAGTAGATGAATCACAGTTAACAGGGGAATCGGATGCTATCAAAAAAACAGTAGGGGATTCAATTTTATCAGGGAGTTATGTAACTGGCGGCAACGGGTATGTAGAAGCCCTTAAAATAGGACAGGATAGCTATGTAAATCAGCTTTCAATTGAAGCTAAAAAAGAAAAAAATAGTACCAGTGAATTGATGCGAACGTTAAACCGTCTTGTAAAAGGGTTAACCTTTGCGATTTTACCCATTGGGTTGTTGCTATTTTTTTCAGGCTATTTAGGCGGGTTGGCTATTTCAAAAGCAATCTTAGGAACAACGGCTGCTATTATTGGCATGATTCCAGAAGGATTAATCTTAATTACTTCTATTGCGTTAGCGGTAGGAATCGTCAATCTGACGAAGAAAAAAGTTTTAGTGAAAACAATGGGATCAATTGAAACGTTAGCAAGAGTGGATTTACTTTGTTTGGATAAAACCGGAACATTAACAAATGGTGAATTGACAGTAAGCGAATTTATCGTGGCTAATGGGGTTCAATTAGATCAGTTAAAAGCGGCTATCGGTGCGTTGGTTAAAGGATTAGAAGATGACAATCCAACAAGCCTGGCGCTTCAAAAAGCTGTTGATAAAAATGAAGAATGGAAATTAATTGAAAGTGTTCCATTTTCTTCGGCTCGTAAGTGGAGTGGCGCAACATTTGATACAAATAAAACTTATGTGATGGGTGCCCCGGAGTATGTATTTTCAACGTTATCAAAAGCAGACCAGCATAGTGTAAATCAAGCAAGTGAAATGGGCAAAAGAGTATTGGCTATTGCCAGTAGCTCGACGGGGTTTGTCAACCATCAGTTACCAGAGCAGCTAAGTTTATTAGGATTTGTTTACATGGAAGATACGATTCGAGCTGAAGCGCCTGCAACTTTAAAGTATTTTAACCAACAAGGAGTGGCCATTCGTATTATTTCAGGAGACAATCCTAAAACAGTGGCTCATATAGCAGAACGAGTTGGTGTAGAGGATGCAAAACAAGCAATTGATATGAGTCAAGTAGACAAAGAAGCAGATTTAACTGAAATTATAGCCAAGTATCGGGTTTTTGGTCGTGTGAGTCCAACGCAGAAAAGGGAGTTGATTCAAGCGATGCAAAAAGCAGGACATACTGTTGGCATGACTGGCGATGGTGTGAATGATATTTTAGCGTTAAAAACAGCAGACTGCGGTATTGCGATGGCTGAAGGAAGTACGGCAGCTAAAAGTGTTTCTGATTTTGTATTGCTTGATTCCAATTTTGATTCATTAGTTGGTGTTGTAATGGAAGGAAGACGGGTGGTAAATAACATTCAACGAGTAGCGTCACTTTATTTAACGAAGACTGTTTATTCGGCAATTTTGGCGGTGTTGTTTATTTTTATGAATCAAGCTTATCCGTTTCAGCCAATCCAATTAAGTCCAATTAATGCTTTAACAGTAGGTATTCCCTCGTTCTTTTTAGCCCTACGACCAAACTATGCACAAATTAAAGGAGGCTTCTTTAAAAATGTCATGAAGCCGGCATTGACAGCCGGAATTCTTGTTGTTCTGTATATTTGTATGATTTTAGTGATGGGAACTATTTGGCATTTAGACTATTCAATTACTTCGACGTTAAGCGTCTTATTGACGGGAATGGTTTGTTTCACATCTTTGATCTATGTAGCCAATCCGTTAAGCAAAAAAGTAATTGGTTTAATCAGTAGTTTAATCGTAGTCTTTTTGCTGATTTTCTTCTTTTTTGGGAATTTCTTCTCGTTAGTAAGTATTTTTAATAAGGAGCTTTTAGTTTTTGCAGTTCCTTTAATTGTGACTGTTGTTCCGATGTATCATTTGATGGTTAAGTTAGTTAGAAAGTTGATTGATTTTAAATAAACTAAAAGTCGATAACATTGAAAAATTCAATGTTATCGACGTTTTTTTATAAAAAAACAGTTGTATTTTCTAATCGTTAGCATATAATTATAAACATCATTATTTTTATCTTTATTTAAATGAAATGTTACAGGTTTAAATATTTTGTAATAAATTAAATGAAATCATTAGGAGATATTATGAAGATTAACACAGGGTTGAGGGCACTTTTAGTTATTTGTAAATTTTAACGTATTTTAGCCGATGAAAAGCAAATTATACATGAATTTGCATTAGGAGAAAAAAGTGTAACTAGTCAAGAAATTATGGCAATCTCAATTGGGAAATTATGTTAATAGCAAAGCTAAGATATATGTTTCTAAAAATAACTATTTTACTATGCGATTTACTTTGATAGATGAAACAGACTATGATGCTGATTTAGAAAAATATGTTGCGTTGAATTCTATGAATCCAAGCAATATAGATGTTGTAGTTAAATCTGAAATAAAAAATGCTACGTTTAAATTGAACGAAAAAGACAAGGTGGACTTTAAAAAAATCAAAAAATCTAATAATGGCAGTCCAAAAACTGAAATTATTTACAATTTAGAAATTCAAGAATTGATATATTAGAAGGGATGAATCCGTGAGTACCGAGAACACAACAGAAGTTTTAGCCAAAACAATTGATGAAACAAAAGATGTGGTCCAGGCTGATAAAGAGAAAGCTACATTAAAAATCCAAGAGAAAAACGTAAATTTCTAAATCATAAACAAAATTGTCCAAAAAGTCGATTCAATTACTGATGATTTTTAAAAATGGAAATTAAATTAAGCCAATTTCCTAGAAACGCATGCTTATTAAAAACAGGTGGTGGTAGAGTGAAAAAGAAAAAATGGTGGTTAATTAGCCTTTTAATTGTACTAATAACTATTTTAGGAATTGGAGGAAAAAGAGATATGGATAAGCGAGCAACAGAAAAAGAGTACCAACAAGGGATTGAATTAATTCAATCTTACGTTTCAGATTATCTAATGAAAAACTATGAAGGAATTGAAAAAATAGAATGGCAAGGTGTTGGCGTAGAGTGGCGTAACTCACCAATCTATGGCCCTTCTTTATTGGGAAATTATGTTGATAGTGATGTTAAGATATTCGTATCTGAAGATAACTATTTCACTATGACATTTCGGTTAAATGGGGAAACTGAATATAATAGCTCTTTAAAAAAATACGTTAAATTAGACTCATTAAATGCTGAAAATACAGATTCATTCATAAAAATGGAGATAGAAAATTCTACTAGAAAATTAGAGAAAAAAGATAAAATTCCTTTTGAAAAAGTTAAAAAAAATACTGTAGGTAGCCCAAATGCCAAAATTATTTACAATTTAGTTATTTATGAATTGAAGTATTAGGAGGGGAAAGCCTATGGTCAAAGAAATTACAACTGAAGTGTTGGCAAATGCTATTGATGCTACAAAAAAAACTGTAAGAATTGTAGAAAATGATGATACGTTCAGACTAGATTTACCTAATGGAAAACAATATTATACAGTTGTTAACAAAATTGCAAGTAATGATGATAACCAATTAAACGCCATGGCTATAGCTCCTGTCAACGAAGACGGCACCACTGACTATAATAATGTTGCCATAGTGTATGCAGGAACGAATATGCCAAATGAAACAGGTAAAAGTGGCTTTGGGTCAGCCGTTAATGCTTTTAATGGAAATATTTCTGAAGAATATAAGCAAGCAGAAAAATTTTTAAACCAAACTCAAAAAAAAGTTGCCCAAAAAGGTGTTTCAATTACTGATGTCGCAGGTTTTAGTCAATCAGGTGGCTACATGATGAAAATGGCAGGAGAGCACGGGCAAAAATTTGGCTTTAGAACAACCAGTTTTGATGACTGGGGGAAAAATCAATTTAATACATTAACTTATGACGAGCAACAATGGTTGAAAAAGAATCCTGAGTTTTTAATCCGTTATCAAAACGATTCTTGGGCGAATGCGTCAGGACGTGATCGGAAATATGGCACTGTTTCTCAAATTTCAGGAGCAGGATTTGGCGAACATAGCACATTGGCAAAATATTTTGATGGGGATACATTAAACTTAGATCGTTTAGCCAAAGATGGTATTTTTGCACCCAACATGACGTTGGAACAAGCCAAATTAGCCGCAAAAGTATGGGCGAAGAAAAATAGCAAATTTAACCCTTTGGCAAATGACAAATCCGAAGCAAAAAAGAGAGTAGAGGAATATCTTGAGCTCTATGGAAAATATGCAAAAGGTAATGCCAACTTAACCGCATTAAAATCCACTACCGATAAGGGAATAACCAACTTACAAAAAAGTATCGCTGGTGCTTCTGGCAGTAAAAAATCGAATTACGTGTAGATTTAGCGAATGCCGTTGCGAAAAAAGTAAAAATTGTTGGGAAAGAAGCGGAAAAGATTCTAAAAAAAATGCAACAAGACATGGAACATGAAATCAGCGAACTATCTAAAGAAATCCTAAACGGAGCCAACGAAATTCGTCAATACTTATCTTATGCTGAAGTACAGGAAATGATTGCACCTTATGAAAAAAACAAGTTATGGGACAGTGTACAAGCTAATGAGAATATGGGGGAAATCCAACAAGACAAAGAAAAACTAACTACTTTTAGCGAGCAGCTAACGATCATTGCGAAAAATATTCAAGACTACGATGGACAAGCAGGTTCGTCTATGTTTACACCAAAATAATAAAGAAGGGATGGGGCCAGTGAGTGATAAAGAAAAAGAATTTCAGTTAAAATTGGAACGAGAAGGAAAAGCCCGTGAAAGAATGACGATACAAGCGCTAATCACAGCGAAACAAGTACGGATTAGCACCACCAAGCAAACCTCAGTGACCACACTCAATGAACTGTCAGAGGTTATGTATCAACAAACCAATAGTACTGCCAGATGCATTAAAAGGTGCCCTGCAAGGAAAAGGGGCAGATGCAGCTGGAAAATATTTGAAACAATTAACCAAACCAAGCCTTAAGACCCCAATGAAACGAGGTTAAATCTATGGATAATATTGAGTATAAAAATAAGTATAAACAGCTAGAAGAACAGTATTACCAAGAAAAACGAGACATTCAACGACAACAAAAAAAACTAGATGAACAAGTCGTACAATTTAGACGAGAAACTAATCAATTAGTGGATAAAGTGATGTACCTAACAAAGAATGACGATTGGAACAAACAGCAATTTTATAGAAATATGGAAGAAAGCGAAGTATCTATCCGCCAAGAAGGACGTCGCTATTCTCAACAGTTAGAAGAAGAAGAACAACTAACAAAAAGTTATAGAAAAGACCTAGAAAATTTAGACGAACAACGTCAGGCACAACGTTAAGTTTAATAACTTTATCTTCATGTATTCAGGGAAGAATTTCAATTTTAATTATATAAAAAAAGATATTGTTCAAGTTAATGATAATATTCATCTGGCACAAAATGGTTAATAATGAAATAATAATTTTACTCCGCAAAGTCATACGTGCTTTTTTTTGCCGAATGCGGATTCGGTCCTTACGAGTACATAACAATAACTTATGACAAGCTGGAAGTGGAAACGATATATTTTTTTTGGTGTCAGAGATGGCCAAGATATCAGCGAAGATGAATATGGAAATGATGCCTTAATTATTGAAAGTAAGTACTCTGATTTAAATTTTATAAAACAAGATCAACAATTGAAGATTGATTATTCAAATTCAGATAGTATTATGGTCAATTCATGGTTCAGTAGTAGTTTAAAACAGATTGAATCTATTCAAACAACGGATGGATATATTTTGGATACAAGTAAAATGAATCAATTAATTACTAAAATAGCCGAGTTTTCCGATAGTAAGGGAATGACTAGTTTCACTACAATTGAAAAAAATACTAAAGAATATCAAAAAATTTTAAATCAATTTTGAGCGAAATAATTAATTGTTTTATTCATTTGATAGTTTATAAAAATATATATTCTAATATTTACACAACAAAGATTGTATGGTTTAATAATAGGTGTTACTTATTTAGTGTTTTTTTAATTTAAGGAGGAGTTTGAAGTTGCAGAAAAAAAAGATAATTCAATTGGGAATGTTTGCTTTAATGACTGGGGTTGTTTTAGCAGGATGTGGTTCTAAAACTGAGATTCAAAAAGAGGAATCGGTAAAAACTAGTACAAATCAAAAAGAACAAGATAAAAAGAAAGAAATAAAAAAAGAAGAGAATTCTGACAAAATGGAAGCAGAAAAAGCTGCTGGGACGGTTCTTGATTTTGTGTTTAAAGGAAAAAGTTCTGGCCTTAATAATGTTATAGGCATTTCAGGAACAGATATGACTCGAATTGCTGAAGATACAATTTATGATAGTAAAATCAAAGATTATCCTGGAAATGGTTGGTCTTTCCAAATTGATGGCAGTATTTATACGGCCGAAGATATATTCCGTCAGTATTCTAAAGTGTATGTGAAAGGTTTTAAACAAATCGATCATTATCAAATTACTGATGTGGATGTAGAAGGAGATACTGCAACAGTAAAAGTGAAGTTAGATCCAATTGCAATGAACAGTGTTGCAAATGCTATTACATGGACAAGAGCAAATGTTTATGGTAGTTTAGACGCCTCTAAAATGATTGGGGAGTCACAAAATACAGATATTAAAGCAATCAACAATTTACTTACCTTTAAAATCTATGATATTATTTATGGAGATAAAGGAGTTCCAATGGAGCTTTATGGTGAAGATATTGAGATTGAATTGGCTTTAGAAAAAGATGGAGATAAATTTAAAACAGATACAGATGCTGTATTGGATATTATGAAACAAGCTCAAATTAATGAGTATTCTAAAATAGAGAGTAAAGAATCTCAAGAAAAATTATTAGATGACAAGATGGATGGAACAGAACTATAAAAACAAGCCTAAAGCCCTCATTTTTTTGAGGGCTTTTTTTAAGAAATTGAAATGAATCTATTTTTTTAATAAAATAAAGTGGTATAATACAGTTGTTTTGTAAAACCAAAGGAGGATATACATGGGAGAAGTTATCAAAACCTATCAAATGGATTCAAAAGTTCAAAAAAATAGATGGCTGATTTTGATTGCCATTGGTTTGTTTACGTTTATGTCCACACTAGATGGCAGTATTGTGAACATTGCGATACCGGTGATTTCAAAGGCTTTAAATGTGCCAATGAACCAATCGGAATGGATCGTGTCAGTATACTTAATGGCAGTTTGTATTTTTATTTTATTATTTGGAAAAATAGGAGATTTAATTGGGAAAATCAAAGTCTTTCGTTGGGGAACGTTTTTATTTGTCATCGGTTCGCTACTTTGTGGCTTTGAATTTAATTTGTCGTTTTTATTGTTTGCTCGAGTAGTACAGGCGATTGGGGCAAGCATGACGATGTCGACCAATTATGGAATTATCACGGAAATTTTTCCGATTAGCGAACGTGGGAAGGCTTTGGGCTTAATTGGGTCCTTCGTTTCGTTAGGCAGTATTGCAGGGCCAGGTATTGGAGGCATTATTTTAGCTCATTTTGGTTGGTCGTATATTTTTTGGATCAATGTTCCAGTGGGCTTGATTACGATTTTAATGGGAATCAAGATTTTACCTGAAGATTTATTTTTCCGAAAAGAAACGATTGATTACAAAGGTTTTCTTGCCTTTGCATGTATGATTGGCAGTTTGTTTATCGGGATTTTTATTGGGCAAGAAATTGGATTTGGCCACGCTTTGATTTTAGGGCTTTTTGCAGTTGCTATTTTGAGCTTTGTAGCATTTATTCGAATCGAAAAGAACGTGAACAAACCGCTAGTTGATTTAAGCTTGTTTAAAAATGGCTTATTTTCGGTTAGCCTATTTTGTGCCTTTTTGATTTTTGTGGCAAATTTCTTTTTTAATGTAATGATGCCTTTTTATTTACAAGGAACAAGAGGATTGAATCCAAGTCAAGCGGGACTTTTATTGATGGTCTTTCCATTAGTAATGGTGATTGCAGCACCCATTAGTGGGAGTTTATCGGATAAGGTCGGTAGAGAATTGCTGACGTTTATCGGGTTGGCACTAACGACGATTGTACAGTTAGGCTTTGTCTTTATTGATGGAAATACGAATATTGCAGTCTTTATTTTGATGACGGGAATTATGGGGCTGGGAAGTGCACTCTTTCAATCACCAAATAATGCGATTGTCATGTCTTCTGTTTCTAAAAAGGAACTGGGAATTGCGGGCAGTTTAAATTCCTTGGCTAGAAACTTAGGAATGGTCTTTGGCATTTCTTTTGCGACGACGATTTTGTATGTTGCTATGAGCAATAAATCAGGATACAAGGTAACCACGTATTTAGCAGATCAGCCAGAATTATTTGTTTACGGAATGCATGTGACTTTTGGGGTTGCCTTTGTGATTTGCTTAGTCGCAACCATTTTAACCGGACGACGCTTACTAACTGCAAAAGGGAAATCCGCTTAATAAAAAATGTTTATAAGCTAGGGATAAAGCTGGCTTATAAACATTTTTACATAGTAAGATGCTTAATTTTTTGTTAAATGTTGAAGGATAAAAGAGGGAAGTCATTGCAACCTTTTGTGTTTACAAGTAAAATAGAACAAGACAATAATGATGAGAGTAGGTTAATGAAAAATGCCAAATTCTTCAATAAATATGGAAGAAGCCGTAGTGGAAGAACAAACGGCTCAGGAAAAGATGATTCGTGGCTCAGCTTGGATGACTGCAGGCAGTATTTTTTCAAGGGTATTAGGCGCTATTTATATTATTCCTTGGATGGCTTGGATGGGCGGTCAAGCAGAGTTAGCGAATGGCTTGTTTGCTAAGGGATACAATCCCTATTCGCTTTTCTTAGTGATTGCAACAGCAGGTGTACCCTCGGCAATTGCTAAACAAATTTCCTATTATAATGCTCTTGATGAGTATCAAACGGGACGGAAATTGTTTAAAAAAGGCATGATTCTAATGGTAATTACTGGGATTATTTGTTTTTTAGCGATGTATTTACTCGCTCCTATTATGGGGGTTGGAAATCCCGATGAAATTAAGGTGATTCGTTCGCTTAGTTGGGCGTTGTTGATTATTCCAGGGATGAGTTTGATTCGTGGCTATTTTCAAGGGTATCAAGAGATGGCACCCTCAGCGATTTCGCAGCTGATTGAACAGTTTGCTCGTATTATCTTTATGTTGGCTGCAACTTTTTTAATTATGAAAGTTTGGCATGGCGAAATGGTAGATGCGGTTACGGCTTCAACTTTTGCTGCTTTTATCGGAGCCATTTTTAGTTTAGCAGCGTTAGGATATTATTGGTTGCGTCAAAAGGATCGAATGGATGTCCTTGCAGCAGGAAGCTTAAATCAAATTGAAATTTCAACGAACCAGATTTTAGTGGAGATGGTCAAAGAATCCATCCCATTTGTGGTTATTGGTTCAGGAATCACCTTCTTCCAGTTAATCGACCAATACACCTTTGAAAAAATTGTGCTAGCTACGTCAAAAATTACGTCAGATGAAGCAAAAACGTTGTTTGCGTTGTTTGCATTTAATGCTAATAAATTGATTATGATTACCATTTCTATTGCAGTAGCAATGGCGGTTACCTCAATTCCGTTGATTACGGAGGCCTTTACTAAAAATTTAGGCAAAGAAGTGCGTAAGCAAATTTCAACGAATATTCAGTTATTTTCATTTATCATGTTCCCAGCTGCAATTGGCATGGCGATTGTTGCAGAACCATTGTACACGTTGTTTTATAAGCACAGTGATTTAGGAACAACGATTTTACAGCTTTCATCGTATATGAGTATTATTTTAGGACTATTTACAGTTTTATCTGCGCTTCTTCAATCCTTGAATCAAAATCGTTATGCGATTTTCTGTTTAATTGTAGGGATTGGTGTTAAAGGTGCAGTTCAGTATCCGTTAGTATCGATGTTCCAAGCTCAAGGAGCACTTTATGCAACGATTTTTGGTTTTACGGTGTCTTGCGCGATGATGTTGGTATCATTACAAAAGTTAACCCATTTTCATGTGAAATTTGTGCTAAAACGATTGTTGCTGATTGTGATCATGACCGTGATTATGGCACTTGTAACGATTGTGGTTCGGGAAGCTTGTTACTTGTTTATTAGCCCGATGGATCGTGGTTTGGCATTAGTCGTGATGCTCTTATCAGCAGGCGTTGGTGGTTTTGCTTATATGTATTTGACGTTAAAAACAAGACTGGCTGATCGTTTACTCGGTGATAAGGTTGCAGGCTTAAGAAGAAGATTGAAAATCAAATAACCAAAAAGGTATCTGGAATTGATGGAAATACTCCATGTTGCAGGTATCTTTTTTAGAAGGGAAGTCTGACATGCGTTTAGATAAATTTTTAGCCCATACAGGCTTTGGTACAAGAAAAGAAACAAAGGATTTATTGAAAAAAAAAGCAGTTGAAGTGAATGGTGTATGCGTAAAGGATGGCAAATTTCAAGTTAAACCGGTTGTCGATCAAGTGGCTGTTTATGGTGAAGCAGTAGCGTATCAAGAATTTATTTATTTAATGCTGCATAAGCCACAGGGGGTTGTAAGTGCGACGATTGATAATGTGAATCCAACAGTAATTGATTTGTTGACGCCGGCTGAGCAAAATTTTGAGCTTTTTCCTGTTGGACGTTTGGATAAAGACACAGAAGGTCTGTTGATTTTAACCAATGATGGTGTGTTAGCTCACGAGCTGCTTTCTCCTAAGAAGCATGTTGCAAAGCGCTATGAAGCTACTATAGAAGGAATTGTTACGCAAGAGGATAGTGATGCTTTTAAAAAAGGGATTGTCTTGTCTGACGGCTACCAATGCCAGCCAGCAGAGCTAGAAATTGTCAGTGTGATGCCTGACGAAGGGACTTCCTCGATTTTTGTGACGATTCATGAAGGGAAATTTCATCAAGTGAAACGAATGTTTGAAGCTTGTGGAAAAAAGGTTGTCTATTTAAAACGAGCCGCCATGGGATTGTTGGAACTAGATCCTACCTTACCACTTGGCAAGTATCGACCGCTTACACAAGAAGAGCTGAATTTATTAAAAGGAATAGACTAAAAAAGAGAGACACTTCATTTTATAGAAGTGCCTCTCTTTTATTTTAAAAATCAAATTTTGTAGCATAATCCTTCATGACGCAAGGAATCCGTTGGATAATTTGAGAAGGAAGTGTCACATAATGCGTTTTTGCTAAATCATCACTGATTCGACTATGAAGGTAAACAGCTGCCAAAATGGCTGTTTTACGGTTTGGAAATTGCGCTAAAAAGCCAGCTAACATGCCGGTTAATGTGTCCCCCATACCACCAGTTGCCATTGCAGGCGTTCCTGCTTCGTTTTTCCAGACTTCATCTTCAAAATAAATTTCTGAATGGTGTTTTTTTAAGACTACTTCTGCCCCTAATTGTTTTCTGAAATGCGCATTTAAATCTTTCGTTTGTTCTTCAATCGTTAAATGGCTCAGTCGTTGCCATTCTCCTAAGTGAGGAGTATAAACGGTTTGTGCTACAGGTGTTTTAAGATTTTCAGAAGCCATTAAGGTAATCGCATCTCCATCAATGACAAGTCTTTGTTGAGGCGTACATGCAGCTAAAACAGCCTTTAAAATTAGTTGCGACTGGTCATCTAGCCCTAAGCCAGGACCAATAACGACGGTTGTCGCTTTTTTCATATGATGAATGACTTTTGCTGTATCATAACCATCAATCACCATTGCTTCAGGTAATCTAGCGTGAAGTGCTGTATGGTTGCTTGGATGAGTTGCGACTGTAACAAGACCAGCTCCACTATAAACAGCAGCACTTGCGGCTAAAATAATTGCTCCTCCTAACTCTTGATTGCCACCAATTAAGAGAACATGACCGTAATTCCCTTTGTAGCTTTCATTTTTTCGTTTTGGTAAAATTCCTTGTACAATATTTTGATTTAATTCTTTCATTATTTATTCCTCCTTGATTCCCGATGTTCTCTTCTATTATAATAGGAATCTCATGGATTTGCACGAAATGAATTTTTTTAGAAAATTGCTATCCTTGGATTGGTAAATATCGTAAAAAGTGATATGATTAAGATGTTGAAAATCAAGAAAAGGAGTGTTGATAAATGTCAATTGATTGGAAAAAAGAAGTAGAAAGTAGAAAAGACGATTTATTTGCGGATCTATTTACTTTATTAAAAATTGATAGTGTAAGAGACGATAGCAAAGCTTCAGAGGATGCACCAGTAGGTCCAGGACCAAAAGAAGCACTGTTAAAATTTTTAGAAATTGGCGCTCGTGATGGCTTTGTGACTAAAAATGTTGGCAATTTAGCTGGGCATATTGAATATGGTGCAGGGGATGAAACTTTAGGCGTTTTTGCTCACGTAGATGTCGTTCCTGTTGGAAGTGGCTGGACAAATCCTCCATTTGAGCCAGTAATCAAAGATGGGCGTTTATATGCACGTGGTTCAAGTGATGATAAAGGACCTGGAATGGCTGGTTACTACGCTTTGAAAATCATTAAAGAATTAGGCTTACCAGTTTCTAAACGTGTTCGTTTTATTATTGGAACAGATGAAGAAAGTGGTTGGAAATGTATGGATCACTATCTAGCAGTTGAAGAAACACCTGATTTTGGTTTTTCTCCAGATGCAGAGTTCCCAATTATCAATGGAGAAAAAGGGATTTTAACGGTTCAATTAAGCTTTGGTGGAAATACTGAAGGCGGAGCAAATGAATTAATCAGCTTTAACTCAGGCTTACGTGAAAACATGGTCCCACAAGATGCTAAAGCCATTTTTATTTCAGAAGATGCAACTAAAATTGAAAAAGACTTCTTTGATTTTGTGGAACAAAATCCAATTACTGGAACTTGCCATATCGAAGGCAACCAAGTAACCATTGAAGTAGTTGGGAAAGGCGCTCATGGAATGGAACCAAAAGCTGGAATCAATGCGGCTACTTATTTGGCAACATTCTTAACAAACTATTCATTTGGTAGCGATGCTAAGCATTACTTGGCTTTAACGGCTGAATATCTACACGACGATTCAAGAGCAGCTAAACTTGGGTTGAATTATGTAGACGCTGTGATGGGAGACCTAACAGTTAATCCTGGTGTGTTTAATTTTACAGCAAAAGAGGGCGGTTCAATCGCTTTGAATTTCCGTTTCCCACAAGGAATTACCATTGAAGAAATTGAAGCTGGCCTTGCAAGTAAATTAGCTGATTTTGGTGTGACGTTGTCTCGTGGCAAAGCACAAACGCCTCACTATGTACCAGCGGATGACCCATTGGTTCAAACCTTACTTGATGTGTATGAAAAACATACGGGTGAAAAAGGAGTTGAAAAAACCATTGGTGGCGGAACTTATGGTCGCTTATTAAAACGTGGAGTAGCCTACGGCGCGATGTTCCCAAATAGCATCGATACAATGCACCAAACCGATGAATTTATGGCGATTGATGATATTATCAATGCAACGGTTATTTACGCAGATGCGATTTATCAATTGATTAAAAGTGAAGATTAACATTTAATGGAAATAAAAAAGCGATGAAGAAGTGTGGTAAAAACCACATTTTTTCATCGCTTTTTTTAAGCAGATTTTTTAATAAACAAACTATTTATTTAGATGTTGAATAGCGTAGTCTGCTTCTTCTTGAGTGAATTGTTCGCCATGTTCAGAAGTTAATTGATCTCGGATCGCTTCAGGGGACATAGACATCGTTTTTTGATAACTTTCAGCTTTTTTAAGAGCATTCTCATTCCAGTCAGCTTTAATATTATCAATCGCATATTGAGCAGCCTCAGGAGAGAATTTATCACCATATTCTGAAGTTAATTGATTTTGTATGCCAATTTTAGACATAAACATCAATTTAGCGTAAGAGTTCGCTTTTTTAAGGGCAGATGTATACTCAACAGGCACCTCTTTTTCAGGTGCGGGTTCGTTACTTTCTGTCGAATCAGTAGTGCTCTTATTTTCTGATTTAGCTTCTGTTTTTCCAGTTTTAGTTGAAGTATCCTTGTCACTTCCTCCAAGTGAATCAACGATAAAAAATAATACTAATACAGCAATAACCCAAACCCACCATTTTTTGTAAAAAGGCTTTTTCTTTACATAAACATTTCCATTCTCATCTTTAATCTTCTTAGCCATAATAAGCTCCTTTTTTTGAGTAAAATAACTTTGAATACCAACGGGTAAAGTTATTTTATTCTGTATATAATTGATCAAACTGTATGATTATACCATAATCTTTATCTGGTAACCATAAAAAAAATGGTATTTATATAACTAAAATCAAGAGTTTTTTTGAAGAATCTTCATGAAAAGAATCTAAACATAATAGAATGATTATTTCCTGAATAGTATATAGATTACTATTATTTTTTTAAATTTTTAGTTTTAAAGGTAAAATTAAAAAAATTCCTTTAGATCCAATGAAAAACCAAATAAGTTAATTATGAGTAAATCGCATTAATCGATTTTAGTTTTATGGACAGGCTAAGTTATAAAGGGCCTAAATAAAAAAAATGAACATAGAAAAGGCTGCTACAAAAGAAAAGTAGCAGCAGTTATCTTGTTTTTAGCCGAATGGCGTATCGCCATATGTTGAAGAATTTCCAACAGTTAAAATTAAATACAATAAATTATTGATATTCATTTTGTTATCCTCCTGTTATATGATATTATAATAATGTTGAACTTGTTATCATCATATAACAGTTGTTTGTTAAAAGCAACAAAAATTTGAAAGGGGAAGTTAAAGTGATCATTTTAGGGGAGAAAGTAAAAGAGTTAAGAAAGAATAAACGATTTAGTCAAAAGCAATTAGCAGAAGGTATCTGTACCCAAGTAACAATTAGTAAAATTGAAAATCACAATAGTATCCCAACGATGAACATTTTAAGTAAATTATGTGAAAGACTAGATGTTGACATCCACGATATATGTATTAATGAAGGTGATTCTAATGAAAATTATGTAATTTTTCAACAAGTGGATCAACTTTGTGACCTTTTTCAATACAAAGAAGCTTATGAAATTTTAAAGATAAAACTCAATGAAGAGCGTCTTTCAACGTTACATGAAAAAAAGATGTATTTTTATTTGATGGGGAAAATTTTGTTAATGGGCTTTAATGATATTGAAGAAGCGTTACATTATTTAAACTTAGAGTTAATTGTAGATCGTAGTGAACGAGTTGATTTTACAGATGTCTTGGTTTCTAATACGATTGGGGTAGCCTATCATTTAAAAGAGGAAACGAACAAAGCAAAAATCTATTTTGAACAATCGATTCGTGAGTTAGAAAAAATATCTAATATTGATTTAAAGAATTTAGACAAAATTTTATTGATTTACTTTAATACAGCTAAGTTTTATTCAGATATTGGTGATTATCAAGAAGCAGTCACTCTTTGCGAAACGGGTATTCAAATGGCAGAATCTGAAAAAACAACTTCGCAACTAGATAAACTCTATTATGAAAAAGCTTTTAATGAGGCAATGAATGGACAATTAGCAGAAGCAAAGAAAGGTTATTTTATCGCGATGGCCTTTGCGATTATGAATCAAAATGATGTGATTATTGAGATAATCAAGAAAAATATGCATAAATTTAAACTGACATTTGATGAGTTGTTTATTTGATTGAAGAAAAAGGGTAATTACTAGCTAAAAACAAAAGGTTTGTTATGATAAAGGTAATAAGAAAGTAGGTGCTGAAAATGAGTTATAAAATTACATTTCATACAGTTGATGGAAAAGCAATTATTGTCGATGATGTTGTTGCAGAAAATCAAGTAGATGCATGGAAAGAAGTATGTGAACTAAATAGTGAAGGTTATTTGATTACTGTTAATAGTCGCCAAACTCTTCATCAAGTAATGAAACATCAGTTGGTAAGCATTGAAACCAAGGACAAGTCTGCTTCTTCTTTTAAAAATACGGAGACGGCAATGACGGCAATCGATGCATTGTCAAATATGGGCATTTAAACAAAGAAGCACTTTAGTTCATTTTAACTAAAGTGTTTTTTTGCTGTCATTTCAAAGATTTGGAGTAAGGATGAATGAATTTGATAGGTAACACCTGCGTAAAAAATTGTTACGGAAGGGTTATCATATAAATGGTTGTCTTTATCAATTAACCAGATATCTAAGGGAACCCCGTCAATGGTTGATTCAGGATCGAGTGTTACACACGTCCATTCGCCAACTAAATTTGCATAAAGATAGCGCAAAATAGGACACCTCACTTTCAATTTTAGTATAGCGAATTTTTTCTAAAAATAAAAGGTGTTTTTTAAATTTGTATAAAAATAGTCAAAAGCAAGTGTATGCTTTTGACTATTTTTAGATGCCTACAAAGCATTTAAATAAATACGGCGACTAATTTCTAACGTTTGATCACGGCGTTCTGAAATAGCTGTTAACTGATGTTTTTCAAGTTGAGCAACAAGTGGTTCCACCACTTCTTCACCTAAATCGTACTCTTTAAAGTGAGTAGGTGCCCCAAGTTGTTCAAAAAAGGCGCGGGTTTTTGAAATCGCTAATTGAATTTTTTCATCCTCTGTTGCATCTGTAATATGCCAGACACGTTCCGCATATTGAATTAATTTTTCACGTTTTTCATGTTGACGGATTTCCATTAAAGAAGGCAATACAATAGCTAATGTTCGTGCATGGTCAATATGATACAAGGCAGTAATCTCATGGCCTAAACTATGACTTGCCCAGTCTTGAGGAACTCCAGGAGCTAGAATACGATTTAGCGCATTTGTAGCAGTCCACATAAAGTTAGCTCGTAAATTATAATCATGATTCTTTTCATCAATAACCTTTGGTCCAATTTCAATCAGTGTTTGTAATAACCCTTCTGAAAAACGGTCTTGCACCATGCCGCCAACTGGATAAGTTAAATATTGCTCCATAATATGAACAAAGGAGTCAATTACGCCATTTGCTAATTGTCTAGTTGGTAGTGTGTACGTTAATTCAGGCTCTAAAATTGAAAATTTAGGGAAGGAAAAGGGGCTGCCAAAAGATAGCTTGGCCTTCTTTTCAACAAAAGTAACCACTGCGCCATTATTCATTTCTGAACCTGTTGCTGGTAAGGTTAACACAGTACCAAATGGTAGGGATTTAGTAACAGGCAAACCTTTGCCAATACCAGCGCCGAAGATATCAATCGGATCTCCATCAAAAATAGCACCTGCTGCGATAAATTTCGTTCCATCAATAACTGATCCTCCGCCGACAGCTAATAGGAATTCATAGTTTTCTGCCTTTACTAATTCTACAGCCTTCATTAAGGTTTCATATGTTGGGTTGGCTTCGATTCCACCAAATTCTCCAATCGTACGGTTTGGTAAAGCTTCTTTGACCTTATCTAATGTTCCGAAACGAACGACACTTCCACCGCCATATAAAATCAGTACCTTTTTATTCTTAGGAACTAAACGATCTAGTTCAGGAATACGATTTTTCCCAAAGACGATTTCTGTGGGATTGTAAAAATTAAAATTTGAAATTTCAGTTTGCATAAAACACCATCCTAAATGTGAGACTTTAAAGTAAGTATACTCCTAACAAGCACACATAGAAAGTAATAAACTCTATTAAAAAAGACGAATCCTATTCGATTCATCTCTTTTAATTAATTTTTTCGACAGTCACATGAGGCAATTCTTGCAAAGCTTGAACCAGTTCCATTTCTTCTTCGTAATTTTTAGTCCGAATGGTGAAAGAAACGTGATAGACTTTTGTTTCTTCAAAAATTTCTCGTTTCGATTCAAAAGTTTGATAAATTTTTTGTTTGCTTTGCATGAGCTCTGTAATCTTAGGTAAGGAATCTGCTTTTGTTGTAGAAATTTGAAAAGAAGTTGTGTGATGTTCTATTTTTCGAAACATCAGATTCGATAGTTCAAAACCAACTAGCGTTAAAATGGTAGCACTCACACTAATCCAATACATGCCACCACCAACAGCTAAACCAATACCAGAAGTTGCCCAAATACCAGCCGCACTGGTCAAACCTACCACACTTTGTTTTTGAATGATAATCATACCAGCTCCAATAAAGCCAATACCGCTGACAACTTGTGCAGCTACACGACTCACATCTAAGCTATAGCCAGGTTGACCCACAACGTCCCCAAATCCATGTTGAGAGACAATCATTAAAAGGGCACTTCCTAAACAAACTAAAAAATGTGTCCGAATCCCAGCTTCTTTTGCACGGAACTCACGATCTACACCAATGATTCCGCCTAAAAAACTGGCTAAAATTAAGCGTAATAATAAAATCCAATCCATTTTCATCAGTCCTTTTGTTAACAATTCTTACTATATAGTATAGCATAAGAAAACCAGAAGAGGGCTTGTAATAATTTGCCACTAGCTTGTTACAAAACTAATATAATATTACAAGGAGTGCTATGCTATAATTTAGAAAACGAAAACAAGATTCAAAGGAGGACACTGTGAAAAAAATCATTCAACTAAGTTTAATTTCAACACTGCTATTGTCAACACTTTCCGTTTTACCAGCAACTCAAGTATCAGCGGAAACTACTGAAGAAATAAATCAAAAACAACAAGAACTCGATTCAAAATCAGCAACTGTTGAAAATGGAATCGAAGCTACTGAGGAATCATTAAAATCATTAGAAACTGAAAAAAGTACCTTAGAAAAAGAAGTTCAATCTCTACAAAAACAAATCGATGAGGTCATGAAAAAATTAGAAGAGCAACAAGTAAACTTAAAAGATTCAGAAGTAAAAATCAATGAGTTAAAAGAAAAAATAGCTACTTTAGAAGACCGAATTCAACAACGTACACAGAAATTAGAAAACCAAGCTCGCTTCGTCCAAACGGATGGCGACACACATAGTCTAGCAACGATTGTTTTAACTGCTGAAAATTTTTCTGATTTAATTGGAAAAGTAACGGCCGTGACTCAATTGGTGTATGCAAACAAACAAATTGTAACGGATCAAGAAAACGATCAAAAAGAATTAAAAACAGCTGAAACTGCAGCTATTAATGAAAAAAAGATAGCTGAAAATTTAAAAAATGAAATTGAACGTTCGAAGAATAATTTGTATGCTCAAAAATCAGAATTAGATGATAAAATCCTTCAAATTGCAACAAAATATCAACTTACGGAAGCCGAAAAAAACACCTTGATTTCGGAAAAAAATACAATTGCTACTCAAACAAGTAAACTTACCAGTGATTTAAAAGCTGAGCAAGATCGCATTGTGGCTGAGCAAGCAGCAAAAGTTGCAGCAGATAAGAAGGCGGAAGAAATGGCGACGCCAACAACTAATACTCCGCCAGCTAGCAATGAAGGAACGCCGACCCCTCCAAATACAGGAGGAACAACCTTTATTCGACCAAGTAATGGATACGTATCGTCACCATTTGGTTATCGTAGCGATCCTTTTACAGGAGCACAAACCTTCCATAAAGGAATCGATTTAGCAGGAAGTGGAGCAATTAAAGCAGCTGCTGACGGCGTTGTAGAGTATTCAAATTACAACAATGGCGGTTATGGTTATTTAGTAATCATCAATCATGGCGCTATTAACGGCGTCAATTATCAAACATACTATGCTCATATGGCACCTGGAAGCCTAACAATGGTGGCAGGACAAACGGTTCGTCAAGGGCAACAAATTGGGGTTATGGGAACAAGTGGTTCCTCAACCGGTGTGCATCTTCATTTTGAAGTTCGAGAAAATGGCACACCAGTGAATCCAGCACCATTTATTGGATTGTAATTATCTGTTATACTAGTTAAGACGTCACAAAAATAAACCAAACCAAGCGTCTTTTGAGTTTACTCAAAGGACGCTTTTAGTTAAGAGCGAACTAGGAGGCAATAACGATGGAGACAATTCTATCTGTTAAAAATGAACGAGTAAAACAATGGAAAAAATTACAAACGAGAAAAGGCAGAGAAAAAGCAAAACGTTATTTGATTGAAGGGTTTCATTTAGTAGAAGAGGCGATTCACTATGATGCACCGATTGTTGAACTTTTAATCAGTGAAGAACATGAGGACTTAGCTTTTAAATACCCACTAGATAAACAAGTTATGATTTCAAAAGAAATTGCCAATCAATTAAGCGAAACACCTACAACGCAAGGTGTGTTCGCGGTAATTTCCTTAGAGAAAAATCAAGCAACGCCAACTTTTACCAAGCCATTTCTATGTTTAGATACTGTGCAAGACCCTGGCAATTTAGGAACGATGATTCGTACAGCCGATGCTGCGGGGTTTGGTGGAGTCGTGTTAGGCAGTGGAACAGTGGATATGTATAATAGCAAAGTTTTACGTTCAATGCAGGGAAGCCACTTTCATTTACCTATCTTTGAAGGTGATTTAACTGAATGGTTTGAAACGTTTAAGCAGCAGAATGTTCCTATTTATGGGACAGAGTTAAACGAAGCCGCTGTTAGCTACACGAGTATTCCTAAAACAGATGCATTTGCTATCGTAATGGGCAATGAAGGCAATGGGATGCAGGCTGATTTATTAGCTAAAACAACTAAGAATCTCTATATTCCAATAACAGGAAAAGCAGAGTCCTTAAATGTTGCTGTAGCAGCAGGAATTTTAATGTTTACATTGAAAAAATAAGTTGTGACAAAAAAGTTAAGGATTGTTTAAAATTCTATAAATTGAATTCCTTCTACTATTAATCGTAGTAAAAAGGTGTAAAATAGAAGTTAGCAAGAAAATAGTAGAGCGATTCAGCTTCATATCAAGAACTCTAAAAAAAGGAAGTCGTTAAATGACGGAACCAAAATGGAAAACAGATACCGAATATATTGGACATATTGAGGATTTAATCAACCGCAAAGAAGTGCAACAACTTTCTGAGTATACTCAACATCATTTTACAACCAGACTTGAACATTCCATTAGTGTGTCTTACCGAAGTTACCGAATTAGTAAAAAATTCGGCTGGAATGCACGTTCAACAGCCAGAGCAGGTTTGCTACATGATCTGTTTTACTATGACTGGAGAACAACGAAGTTTGATGAAGGAACACATGCCTATGTACATCCAAGAATGGCTTGTGAAAATGCTGAAAAATTAACACCATTGTCTGATTTAGAAAAAGACATTATTATTAAACATATGTGGTTAGCAACGATTGCGCCACCTCGTTATAAAGAAAGTTACGTTGTAACTTTTGTCGATAAGTATTGCGCTTGTGCGGAGGTTATTGCGCCATTGATGGGTCGCGCTACTGCTAGTGTGAAAAACACTTGGTTAAAACTGAAAGTATCCGTTCAATCATAAAAAAAAGTTTAACTCGTCAATTTGCGAGTTAAACTTTTTTATTGACTAAAAATTATAAGCCATTTTTTAAAGCTGTTGCTACTTGAACCAAACGTTTTGCTTGATCTGCAACAGCAGGTTGGATATTTTTTGCATCCACAACTTCTCCGTCTTGACTGATTGTCGCGCTGCTTCCGTAAGGGTTACCACCTGCGCCGAAGGTACTTTTATTGATGTAACCAGTTGGGACAAGAATGGTACTCCAATGTTGCATCACAGTATAAATACTTTGAATGACTTCTTCTTGGCCACCATGTGGGTTACCAGCTGTTGCCATTGCTGTGACAGCTTTATTTGCTAATTTTCCTTGTGCCCAAAGTCCACCTTGCAAGTCAATAAATTGTTTTAATTGGCTAGCCATCACACCAAAACGTGAAGGAGAGCTAAAAATAATTCCGTCTGCCCATTCTAAATCAGCGCTTGTTGCTTCAGGAATATCAGCTGTTTCATTAACATTTTTACGCCATAAAGGATTTGAATCAATAGCAACATCAGGGGCTAATTCATGAGCTTTTAATAAACGAACTTCAGCACCAACTTCTTTTGCAGCGTCAGCTGCCCAACGAGCCATTTGGGTATTTCCTCCTGTTGAACTATAGTAAATGACAGCAATTTTTGTGTTTGACATGTTTCATTCCTCCAATTTATTTTTACTTACTTTATATTAGTATCCTACTCCTATTGTAAAAAATAAGCAAATAATAACTCTTTATTTTTTTAGAAATGTGCTATACTATAGAAACTAATAAAAAAAAAGAGTGAGAATTAAAAGCAAGTTACTTATTTTTTATAACCATTAATGCTATAATAAAAAAAAGAGGTGAAGAAGATGACATCATGTGAAGAAAGACAGAAAACGATTTGTCCAAAATTTGAGCAAACTTTTTCTATTTTAGGGAAAAAATGGATGGGGCTCATTATCGACGTCTTGTTAGAAGGGCCACAACGTTTTAAAGATATGGCAGCGAAAATTCCAAGTGTTAGTGATCGTGTGTTAGTTGAGCGCTTAAAAGAGCTTGAACAAGCAGGCATCGTTACACGAACTGTCTATCCCGATTCACCTGTTAGAGTAGCATATAGTCTAACTGAAAAAGGCGAGTCATTAAAACCTGTAATGGATGAAGTTCAATGCTGGGCAGATAAATGGATCGACTCAGAAGAAACTGTCCCACAAACTGTATAAGAATAAATTCTCTAATCCCTTACTCAATGAATCCTAAAGCTGTTGATTTGCTCTTTTTAAAAGAGAAGAATCAACAGCTTTTTATCATTTAAACGAAAAAGAAAAATAGAATCTGCTTGACGAACCTTGATTTATTCCGTAAACTAAGGAAGAGAAACAATTGAATACACATATAAAACAATGACAGAAAAAAAGTAAGTAGTATTGACTCCGTAAGGTAGAGACAAATGGCGTGGCTGAAACCATTTGAAAGGAATCAGATACTAGTGAACATTCACTTCTCGAGTTGACTTTTGGCTATTGCAAATTGTAATGAAAGAAGTTCCGGCATTAGCCGTTATCTAAATGAAGTGCAGTCTAGTTGCCATCGTGCAATTAACTGAACAAGGGTGGTACCGCGATTCTAAGACCTCGTCCCTTTCTGGGGAACAGGTTTTTTTTTATTTGCCTAAAACAACCTAAATATACTATAAAGGAGTAGAAAATGATGGATTTAAAAGCAAAAATTGAAAGTTTAAAAGAAGAAGCACTAGCAAAAGTAGCAGCTTCTGAAAATCTAGATGTATTGAACCAAGTGCGTGTAGCGTATCTAGGGAAAAAAGGACCGCTAACAGAAGTTTTACGAGGTATGAAAGATTTATCGGCTGAGGAACGTCCCAAAGTAGGGGCATTGGCTAACGTTGTACGTGATGAAATTACGACGATGCTAGAGGAGAAAAAAACAACTTTAGAAATGAAAAAAATTAATGAAGCTTTAGCAAATGAGGCTATTGATGTTACACTACCTGGAAGCTATGTTAGCGTAGGTCAACCACATGTCTTAACACAAATTATTGAAGAAATTGAAGATTTATTTATTGGAATGGGTTATGAAGTTATTGAAGGTCCTGAAGTAGAAGAAGACCGTTACAACTTTGAAATGATGAACTTGCCAAAAGATCATCCAGCCAGAGATATGCAAGATACCTTCTATATTACAGAAGAAATTTTACTAAGAACCCACACGTCTCCTGTTCAAGCTAGAACAATGGAGAAGCATGATTTTGCAAAAGGACCATTAAAAATGATCAGTCCAGGAAGAGTGTACCGTCGCGATAGTGATGACGCTACTCACTCACATCAATTCCATCAAATAGAAGGTTTAGTAATCGACAAAAATATTACAATGGGTGACTTAAAAGGAACCCTTGAAGTTTTTGCTAAACAACTGTTTGGAGCAGATCGTGAAATTCGTTTACGACCAAGTTATTTCCCATTTACTGAACCCTCTGTTGAAGTGGACGTTAGCTGTTTTAAATGTGGTGGAGCAGGTTGTAACGTATGTAAGCATACAGGCTGGATCGAGATTTTAGGCGCAGGAGTCGTTCATCCTAATGTTCTTGAAATGGCAGGCATTGATAGCTCTGTTTATGGCGGATTTGCCTTTGGGATGGGACCAGATCGCGTTGCTATGTTAAAATACGGAATCGATGATATCCGTCATTTCTATCAAAATGATGTACGTTTCTTAAATCAATTCAAGGTGAAGGAGTAAAAATCATGAATGTATCTTATAAATGGTTAAATGAATATTTAGATTTAAACGCAAATAAAGAGATTACCCCTGAAAAATTAGCGGATAGAATGTCTCGTACTGGAATTGAAGTCGAAGATGTTTTTAAAGGCGAAACAGGTTTAAAGAAAATCGTTGTGGGACATACCCTTTCAGTAGTAGATCATCCAGATTCAGATCACTTGCACATTTGCCAAGTAGATATCGGTGAAGAGGAGCCAACCCAAATTGTTTGTGGTGCGCCGAATATTGCTAAGGATCAAAAAATTATTGTAGCTTTACCAGGAGCAAGAATTACTGGAAATGCAAAAATCAAAAAAGGCAAAATTCGTGGGGAAGTTTCAAATGGAATGGTTTGTTCTTTAAGTGAATTAGGCTTTTCTGAAAAAGTAGTGCCTAAAAAATACGCAGATGGTATTTATGTTTTACCAGCAGAAGCAGTGGCAGGAGAAGAAGTTTTCCCATATCTGGCAATGGATGACGCGATTTTAGAATTATCCATTACACCAAACCGTGCAGATGCCTTAAGTATGCGTGGAGTAGCTTATGAAGTTGGTGCAATTTATGATCAAAAACCAACTTTTAAAGAAGTGGTTCTAACAGAAGACTCTTCAGTAAAAGCAGCAGATTACATTCAAGTAGAGGTTGAAAATTCAGTAGATGTTCCAAGTTACAACATGCGTATTATTAAAGATGTAAAAATTGCCGAAAGTCCATTATGGATGCAAACGAAATTAATGAATGCTGGCATTCGCCCAATTAATAATGTTGTGGATATTACCAACTATATTCTTTTAGAATACGGCCAACCTCTTCATGCATTTGATTATGATCGTTTAGGATCAAAAGAAATTTTAGTTCGTCGTGGCAAAAAAGGGGAAGTATTGGTTACTTTAGATGGCGAAGAACGTAAATTAAGTGAGGAAAATATTGTTGTAACAAATGGTGGAAATCCAGTGGCACTTGCCGGCGTTATGGGCGGTTTGGATTCTGAAATTCAAGAAGATACTGTTACTGTTGCTTTGGAATCAGCTTTATTTGAATCAACCACCATTCGTAGAACGGCAAAAGAGTTCAATTTACGCAGTGAAGGCAGCGCGCGCTTTGAAAAAGGGATCAACACTAGCACTATTTTAACAGCCTGTGATCACGCCGCACAATTAATGGTGGAGCTTGCCGGCGGCACAATCGTCAGCGGAGTGGTTTCAAAAAATGTCTTAAAACCAATGGATAGTTCATTAAATATTACATTAGATCGAATTAATGGCTCGTTAGGAACAGCTATTTCAAGTGAAGAAGTGGTTGCCATTTTCGAACGCCTAGGCTTTGGCGTTACCCATTCAGAAGGACTTTTTGACGTAACGATTCCACCAAGACGCTGGGATATTTCAATTGAAGCTGATTTGATTGAAGAAGTGGCACGGATTTACGGATACGATAATTTGCCTTCAACACTACCAATTAGTGAGGCAACACCTGGAATGCTAAATGAAAATCAGCGTTTGGTTCGTCATACAAGACGTTACCTTGAAGGGGCAGGACTGTCACAAGCTATTAGTTATGTGTTAACGACACCAACGAAAGCCAGTCAATTTATGATGCGTGAAAGCGAAGCAACAATGTTGGATATGCCAATGACGGAAGAGCGTAGTACGTTACGTATGAACTTATTAAGTGGCTTATTGGATGATGTTCGTTATAACAAAGCACGTAAAAATCAAGATGTTGCCCTTTATGAAATCGGTCGTGTTTTTTATAAAGTAGCAGGGAAAGTCTTGCCTTTAGAAGAAGAACACGTTGCTGGTGTAATGACTGGTTTAGAAGTGACAAGTGATTGGCAACAAAGTGGCAAAGCAGTTGATTTCTTCACTGTCAAAGGTGTGCTTGAAGGATTACTTGCGATGTACGGATTTACAGGTTCAATCAGCTATCAAAAGGCAGAAACTTTAGACGGAATGCATCCAGGTAGAACGGCTTTGATTTTATTAGATGGTGAAGAAATTGGGTATTTAGGCCAAATTCATCCATTACGTGCTAAAGAGTACGATTTAAAAGAAACCTATGGTTTTGAAATCAATTTACAAAAAGTAATGGACGCACCAAAAGCACCAACGATTTATCAAACAATTCCTAAATATCCTGGTATGACAAGAGATATGGCATTATTAGTAGATGAAACCGTTGATAATCAAGAGTTAACGACTTTGATTAAAGCTAAGGGTGGAAAATATTTACAAGATGTTCAATTATTTGACGTTTATAACGGTGAAAAAATTGAAGCTGGTAAAAAGTCAATGGCATACAAATTGATTTATTTAAACCCAGAAGCAACGCTTGTAGAAGAGGAAGTAACGTTAGCATTTGAAAAAGTGACAAATGCACTAGTAGAAACCTTCCATGTTGTGGTAAGATAAGAAAATCAATTATAGAAAAAGAACGCTATTGTTGAATAGGGTTCTTTTTCTTTATTAGTAAAAAAGGATGTGACCGTATTTTATGGGAGGAACACAATTGAAAAAAGAAGTGAGTGCTTTAACCGCGCTTACAGTAGTGATAGGAACGGTTATTGGAGCAGGAATCTTTTTTAAACCAACTGCTGTATATGGCGCAGCCGGCTCACCTGGATTAGGTCTATTGGCTTGGGTGTTAGGTGGCATTATTGCGATTGCAGGAGGTTTGACAGTTGCCGAGATTGGAACGATATTTCCAGAAACAGGCGGCATGATGATTTACTTAGAAAAAGTATTTGGAAAGTGGCTTGGATTTTTAGTAGGTTGGGCACAAATGATTGTCTATTTTCCAGCCAATATTGCAGCATTAGCTATTATATTTGCTACACAAGTAACGAGTTTATTTGATTTATCAATGGGGTATTTGATTCCAATTGCAATTTGCGTTGCTAGTTTAGTAATGGGGATGAATTTATTAGGAACTAAATATGGTGGTTTTGTTCAAAATGTTTCAACTTTGTTAAAATTAATCCCAATTGCTGTTATTATTATTGCAGGTTTGCTTTATCCAGGAGGTGGCGTTGTTCGATTGTTGCCAATGAGCGTAACGGATCACCCCTTTGTAACTAGCCTAGGGTCTGCTTTAGTTGCAACCGTATTTGCTTATGATGGATGGATGAACGTCGGCGCGTTAGCTGGTGAAATGAAAAATCCAGGAAAAGTGTTGCCTAAAGTAATTATCGGAGGTTTATCGATCGTTATGTCGGTGTACTTATTGATTAATATTGCGTACTTATTCGTGTTAGATGCGCCTCAATTGGCAGCTACGGATACACCTGCAGCCGCTGTAGCGCATGCTTTATTTGGTGGTTTTGGAGGAAAACTTGTGACGATTGGAATTTTAATTTCAGTTTTTGGTGGAATTAACGGATATACGATTTCTGGATTAAGAATTCCATATGCGTTGGGAAGCCAAAATTTATTGCCTTTTAGCAATTGGTTTAGCAAGTTAAGCAAATCTGGAAATATGCCAACAAATGGTGGAATCTTAATGTTGGTGATTTCAATTGTGATGATTTGCTCGGGACAATTTAATCAACTGACGGATTTAATTGTTTTTGTCATTTGGATTTTCAATACTTTAACTTTTGTTGCGGTGATTAAGCTAAGACGAACCAACCCTGAATTGGTTCGACCTTACAAGGTTCCCTTCTATCCAGTCGTTCCTTTAATTGCGATTTTAGGTGGTTTCTATATCATTTTAAATACACTATATGTTCAGCCTTTAAATGCTGGTTTAGGATTATTATTAACGTTACTAGGTATTCCAGTGTATTTATATCAACAAAATAAAATAAAAAAAAGGTAAATGAAAACTTCTAGAAGTTGTGTGAATCACGACGTTCTAGAAGTTTTTTTAGTATCAAAGAATAAGGTAAGTAGATAACGTATGAATTTTAAACTTGTTATATTCATGAATTTTTGTTATGGTATATTCATGAACAGAGTGAAAAGTAAGAAAAAGGAGGGGTCAAAATGGTGAGAGGATTCTCAGAGGAGGACAAATTTCAGATTAAAGAAAAATTAAAAAGAGCTTGTGAGCAGAGTTGGAAGACAAATGGCTACAAACGAACGAGTATTCCATACTTAACTAAGACCGTTGGGATTTCAACAGGTGCTTTTTATTTGATGTATGAAACCAAAGAACAACTTTTTATTGAAGTTCTTGAAAAGGTACAAGAAAACTTGTTAAGGACATGGGCGGGCTTTATCCAAGAGGAAGAGTCTTCTTTTGTAGGCTTTAAAAAAGGAATGAAGTGGCTTTTTAAAGAATATCGTCAGTATCCAGCTTTGTATAATTTTAATAACTCAGAGTATGATCTATTTTTTGCCAAATTACCTCAAGAGCAAGTCACGCAGTTAAAAGAAAAAAGCTTGGACATTTTTTCAGAAGTAATTCACACTTCTAACTTGCATTTGTTGTTGCCTGAAAAAGAGGCGATTGACATTATTCACACTATTTTATTTTTGGCAACAATTGATCGAGATACGTTAACAGCTACAGAAAAATCTTTTGAATTTTTATTAGACCACTCATTGCCAGGCATTTTTAAGGAGGAAAACAGATGATAAAAAAAGTTCATTATTCGTTAAATAAGTTAAATCAGAAAATCGGAATTTCAGTTACACTGCCGGTACCAACTAAACGTTCGTTAAAAAGAAGTCAATATGCAAATGGAATGATTGCGACTGGATGTCTATTTCTAAGTGTTCCATTTTCTTCAAAATTATTGCTGGGAATTGGTGTACTAAGTGCAGCAAGCATTGTGGTTACTCAAATGGAAATAAAAGCATTAGACGAGTAAATTGTTATTTTTTTGGAAACAATAACTAAAACACCATCAAAAGTAAACTGCTTGAAAAAATTTATTTTGTAGTAAATTTATCAAGAGTGTTGATTTAATAACAATGACAGTTGCACTGTCCTACATGCTTGTAAGACAATCTTTAAAAAAAACTTTTTTTCTTTTAGGATAATGGAACGAGGAGATGGCAGATATGAATTTTGGCAAACAAATCAAAAAAGTTAGAACTGATAATAAATTAACACAAGAACAATTGGCTCAAAAACTAATGGTTTCTAGACAAGCTGTTTCTAGTTGGGAGAATGATCGGAATTTACCTGATTTAGAAATGGTGGTGCTTATTGCAAAATTATTTGATATCTCACTCGATCAATTAATTTTAGGAGATGAACAGATGACAAACAAATTAGTTAAAGATGCAAGTGAAGTCAGAAAAGCAAAACTGATGGTGATTAGTATTAGCCTCTTGTTAATAGGAGGACTTTGTTTCTTGTCGAGTGCATTTACAGAATCAAGAATCGACAGCAACGGCATGTTACATGAACCTTACTTTTTCTTAATACCGCTAGGCTACTTATTTCTTTTTAGCGGTGTAATCACATGGATTGTTCATTTCGTAGTAAAGCGCAAAAAGCGTTAACAAAAAACATCTTCTATTCAATTGAATAGAAGATGTTTTTTGTTGAAAGGGGCGTCTTTTTTAGTAACGACCACTGATTTTTTTTGCTTTTTCAGTATTAGCGAAGTGAAGTTTGGCGTATTTTCCTAGCAGTGTTACGCCACCTCTTTTTAATAGTTTAGCTGCAACCAAATCGACATTGCTTCCAGCGCCAGAAGGAATGTTCGTTCCAGCTTCTGCAGATAGGTCGTCCAATCCTTTTAAAAAGGCATAACGAGCAATGATAGAAGCTGCAGCCACAGCTAAGTGATGTCCCTCGCCTTTAGTTTGAAAGTAAACCCGCTCTTTTATTTGCGCAGGTTGATCTTGAATGTGTTTAAAATAAGTACTAGGCAATTCAAATTGATCAATTAAAAAGGCATCAGGTTTTTGTGGAGAAATCTTAGCTAAGACATGTCCTAAGGCTTGATTGTGTAAGACTGCTTTCATTTTTCCTTGGGTCATTGTTGGTTGAATTTGATTGTATTTCTCCGGCATTACATTGAGCAAGCTAAAAGGTAAAAAGGTCATCAAGTCTTTCGCAATGGCAATGATTTGAGGATCTTTTAAGTCTTTAGAGTCTCGCACACCTAGCTCCTTTAGCAATGGAATTTGACTTTTTTCAACATAAGCTGCTACAACAGTTAACGGACCAAAGTAACTGCCTGTTCCCACCTCATCGCTTCCGATAACGGACCAAGAATCAAATCCGTGAGGAAGTGGCGTGTCGATTGGTTTTTTACTAGTGCTTTTTTTTGAGGGTAAAGTAGTAGTGGCCTTGCTCTTCCAAATATGGGCTTCTTGCTCAGCCGAACTTCCTTGAAATAAAACTTTACCAGAATTGTAGCCCGTGATATTTACTGAACTTTTTTTTGCAGCAAAAAGTGCCCCAGGTGGAGTAGTAGGTTTTAAATAGTCTTGATAATAATTTTTCATTTCTTTAAGAGTTGCTGTTGCAACCGTTAATACATCATTTGCCAAGCGGATTCACTCATTTCTAATCCATTGATTTTCTTATAAGTTTACCATATTTTACTGAAAAACGAGTCGAAAGCCTTAATTTAATCTTAAATCAAGTGATTTTCTTAAAAAAGAATGCAACTTTGTTCAATTTCATGGTAAAATAAGGGAAATGTAACATTAGGAGGGCTTTCTTTGTCAGGTGGAAAAAAACGTTATAAGGCAACCATTGCGGGGAAATCCTATACCATTGTTGGTTCAAGACCAACTGAGCATCTTCAACTGGTAGCAGAAACCGTTGATGAGCAAATCAATCAGATTAAAAGCTTAACAGATAATCTTGAACTAGATAAAATGGCGGTTTTAACAGCAGTAAATGCCGTTTCTGATCAATTAGAAATGCAAATCGAAATGGAAAAAATGCGTCAAAAAATAACTGAGTTAGAAACTAAATTAGCAAAATTTGAAGAGGGATAATCAAATCCCCTAACTTTCAGGTAGAAAAGGATGAGAGAATGCTTTCATTAGGAATCATCATTATTTTAGTGATAAATTTTTATGGTGGCGCAAGAAGGGGTCTTGTCTTACAAATTGTCATGACAGGAGGCTATTTGCTCTCTTATATTGTGGCAAGACTCTATTATTTAAAACTAGGAGCTCATTTAGAACTTTTTATTCCCTATCCATCGGCTACCGAAAACAGTCAATTTGCTTTTTTCGATCATGCCCTAGGTTTGGAGCTAGATAAAGCTTTTTATAATGCAGTCGCTTTTATGTTGATTTTATTTATCGGCTGGTTGGTTACAAGATTTATTGGACGACTCTTAAATTCGTTAACTTTTTTCCCAATCATCAAACAAGCCAACTATTTAGGTGGCGGAATTTTAAGCGTACTTGTGGCTTATATTGCTATTTTTTTGATTTTATATGTATTAGCCATGATTCCAATGGATAACATCCAAGAAATGTTAAAAAATAGTAGTTTAGCGCAGTTTATTGTCAAACATACGCCGATACTGTCCAATCAAATTTACAATTGGTGGATCGGTACAATCGGTTAATGAGTCGCTCTTCTTTTTTGAAGGGCGTTTTCTTTTAAGGAAATGAAGTGAAGGAAGGGTTGGACATGAATAAAAAAATTAGTTACACACTTGAATTCGATAAAATCAAACAGGCACTTGTTCGTTACACTTCTTCTGAGTTAGGAAGAGAACAAGCGGAAGGGATAGCCCCTTCGACGTCCATCGAGGAAGTTGAAAAATGGCAGGAAGAAACGGAGGATGGTGCAAAAATCTTGCGTTTGCGTGGTGGAATGCCGATTCCTAAACTGCAAAACATTCGCCCACATTTGAAACGCTTAGAAATCGGAGCCATGCTAAATGGCCTTGAGATTGCTCAAATCGGTAAAATTTTAAAAACGACGTCAGAAGTAACACGCTTTTTTGACGACTTGAAAGATGCTGAAATCGAGTTGTATCAATTATATGAACTAGTAGCAAAACTTGTCACACTGCCAACATTAAGCCAATTAATACGTGAAACAGTGGATGAAGACGGTCGCGTTTTAGATGACGCAAGTCAAGCGTTAAAAGGCATTCGTAACGGAATGAAGCGAGCAGAGAGCAACATTCGTGAAAAATTAGATGGCATGGTACGTGGCAAAAGTGCTCATTATTTAAGTGATGCGATTGTAACTATGCGAAATGATCGTTACGTGATTCCAGTAAAACAAGAGTACCGAGGTCATTTTGGTGGGGTTGTCCACGATCAAAGTTCAACAGGTCAAACCTTATTTATCGAACCACAAAGTGTCGTTGACTTAAACAATCGCTTAAGACAACTACAAATAGAAGAGCGTCAAGAAATTGACCGTATTTTAGCAGAAATTTCAAATGAAATCGAACCATTTGGCAATGAAATTTTAAACAATACCTATTTATTAGGAAAATTAGATTTCATCGGTGCAAAAGCCAGTTATGCAAAAGCCATTAAAGGAACGAGACCTTTGATTAGCGAAACAAATGAAATCAAATTTCACCAAGCAAGACATCCTTTATTGGATGAAAAAATAGCAGTAGCAAATGACATTACTATTGGTGGTGATTACCAAGCTGTTGTGATTACGGGACCAAATACGGGTGGGAAAACCATTACATTAAAAACACTCGGTTTGTTGCAATTAATGGGACAATCGGGCTTACAATTGCCAGTAGCAGAAGAAAGTCAGATGGGAATCTTCAATGAGATTTTTGCCGATATTGGCGATGAACAATCGATTGAACAAAGTTTAAGTACCTTCTCTTCTCACATGACTAATATTGTGTCTATTTTAGATCAAATTGATGAAAAAAGCTTAATCTTATTTGATGAATTAGGAGCTGGAACCGATCCTCAAGAAGGAGCCGCTTTAGCGATTGCGATTTTAGATAAAGTAGGAGAAATTGGCAGTTTTGTGATGGCAACAACTCACTATCCTGAATTAAAAGCCTATGGCTATAATCGACCTAAAACCATCAATGCAAGTATGGAATTTGATGTTGAAACTTTGAGCCCAACGTATCGTTTACTAATTGGCGTACCTGGGCGTAGTAATGCTTTCGAGATTTCGAAACGTTTAGGATTAGATGAAACCGTGATTCAAGCAGCTAGCAGTTTGATTGATGGAGAAAGTCAAAACCTAAATGAAATGATTGCAGATTTGGAAAATCGTCGTAAAATGACGGAAACAGAGTATCTTGAAGTGCGTCATTATGTCAATGAAGCTGAACAGCTGCATCTTGATTTGCAAACTGCAATCACGCAGTTTTATGAAGAACGAGAAGTTTTAATGAAGAAAGCTCGTGAAAAAGCCAATCAAGTAGTCGAAACAGCAGAAGAAGAAGCTAGCCAAATTGTTAAAGATTTGCGCAAAATGCAGTTAACAGGTCAATTTGAAGGTGGCATTAAAGAACATGAACTAATTGACGCTAAAACAAGATTATCTAAACTACATCACGAAGAAGCACTAGCTAAAAATAAAGTCTTGAAAAAAGCGAAAGAACAAAAGACTTTCAAAAAAGGCGATGAAGTGATGGTTCATTCTTATGGTCAACGAGGCATTTTAATGGAAAAAGTAGACAACAATCAATGGCTTGTTCAAATTGGTATTTTAAAAATGAAGATTAAAGAATCAGATTTAAGCCGAGTCCAAGCTGAAAAGGAAACAGCACGCAAAATGGTAGCAACTGTCCGCTCAGAAAGCAACAGCCACGTTTCAACACAATTGGATTTACGAGGTGAACGTTATGAATCAGCTTTAAAAGAGTTGGACCAGTATTTAGACGCTGCATTATTAGCAGGTTATCCACAAGTCACTATCGTTCACGGGAAAGGAACTGGCGCTCTTAGACAAGGGGTAACCCAAGCTCTAAAAAATCATCGTTCCATTAAAAAGTTTGAAACAGCTCCCGCCAATCAAGGTGGAAATGGCGCTACGATTGTCGAATTTAAGTAGCGAGCATTATTTTAGAAAAAAAGGAAAAAGTTTGTTATAATAAGTTTAGAAATCAAACTTACAATTTATAAGTAACAGGAGGAAATAAATATGGTATTAGCAGTTACAGATCAAACATTTGAAAATGAAACAAAAGAAGGATTAGTAATCACTGATTTTTGGGCAACGTGGTGCGGACCTTGTCGTATGCAATCACCTGTATTAGATCTTTTAGAAGAAGAAAAAGGTGAACAAGTAAAAATCGTAAAAATGGATGTGGATCAAAATCCAGAAGTACCCGCTTCATTTGGTATTATGAGCATCCCAACATTACTTGTTAAAAAAGATGGCGAAGTGGTTGAAAAATTAGTTGGCTATCACGCAAAAGAACAACTAGAAGAAATCATTAAAAAATACGCTTAAGTTACAATCAGATTGCATTGCCTAATTTACTAGGCAATGCCTCTTTTTTTGTCAATTGCAACTTCGATTAAAATGGATTAAACTAGATAACAAGTAAACACATTTCAATTATTAAAAGGGAGGCCAAGGCATGAAAGCCGTTTATATTCCAGTTGATAACACCGAGATTTATTGTAGAATTTCAGGTGAAGGAAAACCTCTTATTTTACTACATGGCAATGGAGAAGATAGTAGTATTTTCGAAGACCAAATAGAAGCATTTAGTCAGAAATACCAAGTGATTGCCATTGATACAAGAGGACATGGACGTTCAGAGCATGGCCAATACCCCCTTAGCTTTACACGATTAGCCTTAGATATTGTGGAAGTAATGGATTATTTCAATGTTCGTAAGGCGGCTATTGTTGGGTTTAGTGATGGTGGCAATATCGCGTTATATGTAGCCTTAAAATATCCTGAATATGTTCAATCGTTAATTATCGTAGGGGCAAACTTAGAAACGGATGGTATGAAAAAACTTCCTGTTTTTCAAGTAAAGTTAGCTTATAAAATGACTAAACTGTTAGGAAATGTGAGTCGCTATTTTAATCAACGTAAACAAATCATTGATTTAATGTTAAAACAACTCCAACTAACACCAGAGCAATTACAAACGATTCAAGCACCTGTGTTAGTTGTGGCGGGAGATCATGATATGATTGAAGAAGATCATACCAAATTGATTGCCGCTTCCTTACCTAACAGTCAATTAAAAATTATTCCAGATGCAGATCATTTTCTAATTATGAAAAAACCAGATCTATTTAATCGGTTAGTATTTTCATTTTTAGAAGATGTTTATTCCTAAATAAAAGGAGGTTTTACTCATCCAATGAATGAACATATCGAGCATAAATTAGCTCTTTTGCCAGACCAACCTGGCTGTTACCTAATGAAGGATAAAAACGGCACCATTATTTATGTTGGAAAGGCAAAAGTATTGAAAAACCGTGTTCGTTCTTATTTTAGAGGAAGTCACGACACAAAAACAGAACGTTTAGTCAGCGAAATTGTTGATTTTGAATATATCGTAACGGGCTCCAATATTGAAGCTTTGTTATTAGAAATAAATTTGATTAAAAAAAATGATCCTAAATACAATATCATGTTAAAAGATGATAAGACTTATCCATTCATTAAAATTACCAATGAAAAATACCCGCGTTTATTGATTACGAGAAAAGTATTAAAGGATAAGGCGATTTATTTTGGACCTTATCCAGATGTTAAAGCAGCCAATGAAACCAAGAAATTATTAGATAAACTTTACCCACTAAGAAAATGTAAAATGTTGCCAAATCGCGTGTGCCTCTATTATCATCTAGGACAATGTTTGGGTTGTTGTGTGAAAGACATTCCCAAAGAAACCTACACTGAGATGGTAGAAGAAATTAAACGATTCTTAAACGGCGGCTACGAAGATGTAAAAAATGAGTTGACAGAAAAAATGGAAACAGCAAGCTTAAACATGGAGTTTGAAAAAGCCGCTGAATTTCGAGATCAAATCAATTCAATTGAAACCACCTTGATTCGTCAAAAAATGACAAGTGCCGATTTTATCGACCGCGATGTGTTTGGATATGCGGTAGATAAAGGCTGGATGTGTGTCCAAGTCTTTTTTGTTCGTCAAGGAAAATTAATTGAACGGGATGTTTCTTTGTTTCCTTTCTATAATGAAGAAGAAGCTGATTTTCTAACCTTTATCGGTCAGTTTTATCAAAAAAATCAACACTTTATACCAAAAGAAATTTTAATTCCTAAAAATATTGATCGTGAAAGTGTAGCAGCACTAGTAGATGCTAAAATACTTCAACCACAAAAAGGGCAAAAAAAAGAATTAGTCGTACTAGCGAACAAAAATGCTAGCGTATCGCTTCAAGAAAAATTCTCATTGATTGAGAAAAAAGAAGAGCGTACATTAGGGGCAGTTAAAAATTTAGGGGACGCAATGAATATTCCGGCTCCAATTCGTATCGAAGCTTTTGACAATTCGAATATTATGGGAGTGGATCCCGTTTCAGCAATGGTCGTGTTTATTGACGGGAAACCTGCTAAGAATGAGTACCGAAAATACAAAATTAAAACCGTTGTAGGACCAGATGATTATGCGTCAATGCGAGAAGTCATTTATCGACGCTATTCACGGGTTTTAAAGGATGAGCTACCATTGCCTGATTTAGTCTTGATAGATGGCGGAAAAGGGCAGGTAGACGCTGCTAAGGAAGTATTAGAGAACCAGTTAGGCTTGGAAATTCCAATCGCAGGATTAGCTAAAGATAACAAGCATCGAACGAGTGAACTGTTATTTGGTCCAAAACTAGGTGTCATTCCATTAAAACGAAACAGTCAGGAATTCTTCTTACTGCAACGAATTCAAGATGAAGTCCATCGTTTCGCGATTACCTTCCATCGTCAATTGCGAAATAAAAACAGTTTTGCCTCTAAATTAGATGGCATCGATGGCTTAGGTCCAACCCGTAAAAAGAATTTATTGAAATCTTTTAAGTCTGTCAAAAATATCCAAGAAGCCTCAATGGAAGAGTTAAAAGCTGTGGGACTTCCTAAAAACGTAGCTGAAAATGTAATGAAGCATTTCAGTGCACTAGAATAACCGATTAAACCAAAGAAGAAATTTCAAAAATTTCTTTCTTTGGTTTTTTTTTGAAATAAAGGATAAAACACGCTATAATAGGAAAAGTTGACTATTTAGGACAATCGACGGAGCAGAAATTCATTCTCAAGGCGGATGTTAGAAGCAGAGATATTCGGTAAACTAAAAATTGTAGTATTAAATGATAAAATTGTAATTTATCAGTCAATTCTAGCGAAGTGACAAAAGTGTTAGGTGTTTTAACAAAACTTACATATATTTGTATGTTTTTTTATAGCAATAAATGATAGAATTATGACAATGTGTAATCTGACTGTAATATTCAGTGAAGATGAAACAAGGCAAGGAGGTATTTCAAATGAAAGAAGCCATTCATAAATTAAAAGAAAATGATATTGTGGTATTTTGTGCAAAAACCGTATTCTATTTAGCCATTTTATTGATTTTGGTTTACTTATACGATTACACCAATACAGACAGTGGCAATTTTATTTATAATGAATTTTAACAAGAAAGGAGCGAGTTGCATAGTTTAGATATGTAACGAAATCAAATGACAGAAACGATTATAGAACGACTAAAAAAAATGACAGAACGCAATCCAGATGCAATTTGTTATGATGATGGAACGCAACAGTATTCTTTTGAATTATTGATGCAACAATCAGATAAAGTTGCAAGTTATTTAAACCAACAAACAGCATTGACAAAAAAAGCGCCAATTCTTGTTTTTGGTGGACTGCAGTTCGAGATGCTGATTACTTTTTTAGGATGTATGAAAGCCGGACATGCTTATATTCCAGTTGATGGACATACTCCCTCAGAGCGTTTAGAACAAATTATTTCGATTGCAAAGCCAGCAATGGTGATTTCAATCGAAGATTTGCCGATTGCCCTTGAAGCGAAGCAATTGAAAATAGATAAGACAACATTTTTTGATGTGTTGGATGCTGATAAAGTGTTCCCCTTACCGATATCAGAAGCTGTTCAAGGAGATGAAAATGTCTACATTATTTTTACATCTGGAACAACAGGCGTTCCCAAAGGCGTTCAAATCAGCCATGATAACCTAATTAGTTTTAGTGAGTGGATGGCTAATGACTTCTCACTTGGAATGAACAAGCGCTTTTTAGCGCAAGCACCATTTTCATTTGACTTATCCGTAATGGATTTGTACCCATCGTTGTTATCTGGTGGTACATTAGTTCCTTTAACAAAAGAAGTGACAACAAATTTCAAGCTTTTGTTTGAAAAATTGCCGACTCTAGACTTAAATGTATGGGTATCAACGCCTTCATTTATGGATATTTGTCTAATGGAACCCCATTTTGATGCAGAGCATTATCCATCGTTAGAAACCTTCCTATTTTGTGGCGAAGAATTAACGAACCGAACAGCAACATTATTAAATGACCGTTTTCCAAAGGCAGCAGTTTTTAACACCTATGGTCCGACCGAAGCAACGGTTGCGATTACAGAGGTTTTGATTACGCCAGACGTTACAAAAGAATACCCACGTTTGCCAATTGGTCGCGTGAAGTCGGACACAGAAGTAATCTTAGTTGATGAAGAGTTAAATCAAGTGGCAAGTGGCATGCTTGGAGAAATGGTGATTACAGGACCAAGCGTCTCTAAAGGTTACCTTAATAATCCTGAAAAAACAGCGGAAGCTTTCTATCAAATTGACGGCGTGCAAGCGTATCGAACAGGCGATATTGGAAAATATGAAGGCGATCAATTATTCTATCAAGGACGAATTGATTTTCAAGTGAAACTTCATGGCTATCGAATTGAATTGGAAGATATTGATCATAATATCGAACAAGTATCTTACGTAAAAGCAGCAACCGTTGTTCCAAAAATAAAAGATCACAAAGTTCAAAGTTTAGTGGCTTTCGTTGTGGCGAGAGAGCATGATTTTGAAAAAAACTATCAATTGACTAATGCAATCAAAAAAGAGTTGCAGCCGTTGATTATGGACTATATGATGCCTCAAAAATGGAATTACGTCGAGCAGTTGCCGCTAACTCAAAATGGCAAAGTGGATCGAAAAGGATTAATGAATGAGGTGAATTCATGAGTTTACCCTATGAGGCACCCAAATATTTTGGGATGTTAACCGTTTTATTTTTACCTATTATTATTGGATTGTTAAATGGCAAGCGATTTTTGATTTATCAAAACCTCGTAACATTAGGCTTGTTGTACGTGACGTTTGGTGGTAGCAACTGGAAGCAAGGTATTTCAATTATTGTATATGTTATTTGGCAAGTCCTTCTAGTTTACCTTTACCATCGTTATCGAATGCAAAAAAATGAAACGAATGTCTTTGTTGGCGCAGTGATTTTAGCCATTGCTCCACTAGCAATCGTAAAAATTTTCCCATTCGTTACTGGACACACCTCGATTATTGGCTTTTTAGGGATTTCATATTTAACCTTTAAGGCCGTTCAAATGGTTATGGAAATTCGAGATGGCATCATTAAGGAATACAATCCATTAATGTTCCTCCAGTTCCTTTTATTTTTCCCAACGATTTCTTCCGGTCCAATTGATCGTTACCGTCGTTTTGAAAAGGATTTTGTGACACCTCCTGATAAGGAAAAATATGCAACGCTTCTTGGAAAAGGCATTATGATGATTTTCTTAGGCTGTTTGTATAAATTTATTATTGCTCACTATATTGGGCAATTTGCAGTTCCATTTACGGAACAGATGGCTTTGCATACAAAAGGCTTTTCAATGAGCTTATTGTTGTATATGTATAGTTACAGTTTTTATTTGTTTTTCGATTTTGCAGGGTACAGCTTATTCGCAGTTGGAACCAGCTATTTATTAGGAATTGAAACCCCGATTAACTTTAACAAGCCGTTTATCAGCCAAAATTTAAAAGATTTTTGGAATAGATGGCATATGTCGTTATCTTTTTGGTTTAGAGATTATGTCTTTATGAGAATGGTCTTTATGCTAATGAAGAAAAAAGTCTTTAAGAGTCGCGTAACGGTTTCTAATGTGGGCTACTTAACCTTATTCTTATTAATGGGTGTGTGGCACGGTTTAACGTGGTACTACATTGCTTATGGATTGTTTCACGGTGTTGCGATGTGTATCAATGAGGCGTGGCTTCGTTTTAAAAAGAAACACAAAAAACAACTGCCAAGTAATTTTGCAACGAAAGGGTTAGCCATTTTTATTACGTTTAACGTTGTCTGCTTTAGCTTCCTGATATTCTCAGGGATTTTTGATAAAATGATTCACTAAAAATTGAAAAGAGGGTTTTATTATGAATACAAAAGAAGAAGTATTAGATTTATTAGAAGAATTAACTGGAACAGATGAAGTAAAAGAAAATTTAGATATGAACTTATTTGATGAAGGGGTTTTAGATTCATTAGGAACTGTACAATTATTGATTGAAGTAGAAGCTAGATTTGGTGTTTCTGTACCTGTTTCTGAATTTGACCGCGCAGAGTGGGCAACGCCTAACTTAATTAGCCAAAAAATTGAGTCTTTAATGTAATGAAACGCAAGTTAATTATGGCGATAGGCCCATTAGTAGTAGCAGTGGTCATGTTACTAGGAGTTTTATTTGCGCCATTTAATATTTTACCTGTTGGAAAAAGACAAGTAGCTGATTCTGCTACAGCAATCAGTACCAATATTATGAAGGGGGAAAAAGTGTACCAAACAGCAATGAATGAGCCACAAATGGTACCTTTCTTTGGGTCTTCTGAATTGTCACGTTTTGATCCGTTTCACCCTTCTGTGTTAGCTGAAAAATACCAAAGAAACTACACTCCTTATCTGATTGGAAATGCCGGTTCTCAATCACTAACACACTTTTTAGCAATGGAGGGAATGGGAGAAAGCTTAAAAAATAAAAAAGCAGTCTTTATTATTTCCCCACAATGGTTTGTCAAAAAAGGCGCTCCAGGAATGATGTTTGATTCGCATTTTTCACCATTGCAAACCTTCGAGTTTATTAAAGCAAATGATAAAGACACACCAGAACGTCGCTACGCAGCATCGCGCTTACTAACTTATAAATCCGTTAAATCCGATATCAAAATGGTTTCAGCTTTACGCTCGGTAGAAAAAGGCGAAGCCTTGACACGGAAACAACGTGTTTATATTAAAATGAAATTGCGTATTTTAGAGCGAGAAGATGATCTATTTGGTGCTTTCATTACAAATAAAAATAAACAAAAAGTTGAAAAATCAGTTAAACGTCTACCGGATGTTTATAATTTTGAAAAGCTAGATAAATTAGCCTATCAAATTGGCGAAAAAGGAAGCAATAATAATCCTTTTGAGATTAAAAATGGCTTCTATCAAACAAGAATTCAACCGATTCAAGGGGATTTAAAAAACTCACAAACTCATTTTGACTATGAATGCTCTCCGGAATATTCAGATTTTCAATTAGTATTAGCTAAAATGAAAGAAAACAATATGGACGTTCGCTTTGTAGTAACACCTGTCAATCATAAGTGGATGGAATTTACAGGGTTATCTCCAGAAATGATGGAGCAATTTTCTAAAAAAATCAATTATCAATTAAAAAGCCAAGGTTTTAAAGTCGTTGATTTTTCACAAGATGGCTCTGAAAGTTACTTTATGCAAGATACGATTCATATTGGTTGGCGTGGTTGGTTGGCTCTTGATAAGCAATTAAAACCATTTTTAGAGTCAAAAACAAAGGAATCCAATGTAATTAAATTAAATAATTATTTTCTAACAAAAGAGTGGCAAGATAAAAAAGCTGCTGATATGGGAGAATAATGAGTAAGTGGCGAATTTTTCGTCACTTTTTTTGTACGTTATTTTATCCATAAAACTTATGTAATTCTAAAGATATATGATAAACTAATAACTATAAATAAAAAAGTTAACAGTTAAATACAGGGTATGTGAATTGGAGGAGTAAAGATGCTAGAAGTACGAAATTTAAAAAAGACATTCGGTTCATTAACCGCGGTAAATGACTTATCTTTTACAATCAACGATGGTGAAATTCTAGGTATGATTGGACAAAATGGCGCTGGTAAAACAACAACGTTTCGTTTGATTCTACAATTTTTAACAGCAGATACAGGGGAAATATTGTGGAATGGCAAACCGTTAAAAAAGGTAGATTATGATATGATTGGCTATTTACCAGAAGAAAGAGGGTTGTATCCAAATATTTCTATCGAAGAACAAATTTATTATTTTGCACGATTACGAGGAAAGTCTAAAAAAGAAATTAGACCTCAAATTGATTATTGGATGGAAAAATTTCAAGTGAAAGGTAAAAAAACAGATAAGGTCAAATCATTATCAAAAGGAAATCAGCAAAAAGTTCAATTGATTTGTACCTTAATTCATAAACCAAAACTTGTAATTTTAGATGAACCTTTTAGTGGTTTAGATCCAGTCAACGCTGATTTATTACAACAGGGAATTATAGAATTAAAAGAGCAGGGGAGTTGTGTCATTTTTTCAAGCCACCAAATGGAAAACGTTGCTGAAATTTGTGATAGTTTAATTATGCTGCGTAATGGAGAGACGGTTTTACATGGAAAAGTCAATGAAATTAGAGAAACATTTGGTCGGACAAAATTATTTTTAGAAAGCCATTTAACAACTGCTGAATTGGAGAATCTTCCTGGCGTGCTGAACGTTGCTTATTCAACAGAGGGCGTTGCAGTTATTCATTTAAGTGACGCACATTATGGCAAGGAAATTTTTGATATTGTGACTAAAAATGGCTATATTCCAACCTTTAGTCAACAAGCTCCGACTTTAGAAGAAATTTTCAAATTGAAAGCGGGTGGCAATGATGAAAATAAATAAATTTTGGATTATCGTTTGGGAAGTTTATAAAAAAAATGTCAGATCGGTAGCCTTTATTATGATGGTTCTTTCCCCAATTTTAATAGCGGCAGCAGCAGGTGGAATTGGATATATTGTCAATAAAACCGCAACAACTCCAGAAATTGCCATTATTTCTGAAAATAAACAATTTGTTGAAGCCCTAAGCTCCTCAAAAGACGAGTACAAAATTAATAAAAAAATTACGACTGAAAAGGCTGCTAAAGATGCGTTGAAAAAAGAAGATTTAACTGGCTATCTTGTTATTGAAGAAAAAAATAATAAAATAACTGGTAATTATATTCAAAGTACAACAAGTGACAATGTGGATACAACGATGATTACTCAGATTTTGACAGCAATTCAAACGAATCAAGTAGCCGGTAAATTAGGGTTAAGCCAGAAAGACGTTGCAGCACTAGTTACGCCTGCAGATGTTAAAACGACAACGTTAAAATTTGAAGGAAATAAAGAAGAAACCAATGAAGAAACAGATGCTATGATTAAACGCTGGAGCGCTTATATTGTCGCATTTGCCATTTATATGTTTACTTTATACTACTCAAGTATTATTGCCCAAGAAATTGCTTCAGAAAAAGGCACACGAATTATGGAGATTATTTTATCAAGTGTTTCTGCAACGCAACATTTCTTTGGAAAATTAGTCGGCATTTTATTTGTTTGTTTCACTCAAATTTTTAGCTATGCTATTTTAGGTCTAATAGCTTATCAAATTGGGAAATCTTTTGATTTTGTGGAAGAAGCTTTAAAAGGAATCGATTTGTTTAGCCTATTAAAAGATTTAATTGGGAATGCGATTATCTTCTTTATTTTTGGAATTATGATTTATACGATTTTAGCTGCGTTACTAGGTTCCTTAGTCTCAAAAGTAGAAGATGTTGGTAAAGCAATTACACCATTAACGTTATTGACGCTAGTTGGATTTTTTGGAGGAATGTATGGGTTTGCCACACCTAATGAACCATTAGTTAAAATCGGTTCATTTATTCCATTTTTCACACCGTTTATGATGCCATTTAGAATCGCCAGTGATACAGTTAGCAGTAATAGCGTTATCATATCGATCATTGTGATGGCAGTTTTCACAATTATTTGTACGTATGTATCATTAACCATGTATCGTTCAAATGTCTTGATTTATTCTGATGCAAGTTTAATGAAATCACTTAAACGTTCGTGGGTTATTATGCGAAATGAAAAAAATAAGATTTAAACCCGAAATCCTTACTGAAAAGTAAGGATTTTTTTATTAATTAAAATTGCCATTGTATTTAGAAGCTTTTGCCATTAAGATAATAGTATAAAATAAACTGCTTTAAACTCAAAAGACAGCAAGTAGAGAGGACTGGCAGTAATAAAGGAAGTAAATAGCATGGCACTTAATTTTATTAAATCACAATTTATCGAAGTTATTGAATGGTCAGATACCACGAAGGAAACACTAGCATATAAGTTTCCAATTCAGCAAAAAGAAATAAAAATGGGAGCCCAATTGACGGTTTCTCCAACTCAAATTGCTCTTTTTATCAATGAAGGAAGAGTGGCTGATGTTTTTACTCCAGGTAGATACGAACTTCAAACACAAAATTTACCGATTTTAACAAAATTAAAATCTTGGCAATATGGATTTAATTCTCCATTTAAAGCTGAAGTATACTTTATTGATACAAAAAGAATGTTGGATCAACGTTGGGGAACTAAACAACCAATTAATCTAAGAGATGAAGATTTTAGATTTATTGCTGTTCGCAGTAATGGAACTTTTTCATATCACATCAGTGATCCAATCGTTTTCTTAAAAGAAGTCGTTGGAAGCGGTGAAGAAGTAACCGCGACCTCTTTAATTGACCATTTACGTTCACAGATACTAGCTAGCTTTAGTGATTGTCTAGGAGAAGCAAAGCTATCTTATATGGATTTAATGGCTTTTACAGATGATCTTGGTAGAATATGTGAAATGAAGCTACAAGAAAAATTTATTGCATTAGGCATTGAATTAGACAGTTTTGATATCCAAAGCTTTAATTTACCACCTGAAGTTCAAGAAGCTATCAATAAGAGAAGTACAATGGGAATTATGGGCGATGCAGTTGGCACCTACACACAACTTCAAGCGGCTGATGCAATGACTGAAATGGCAAAAAATCCTAATGGTGGCGTCGCTGGAATGGCGGCCCAAATGACGAATGGTGTCGTTTTGGGAAATGCAATGAGTCAATCGATTGCAACCAATATGGCAAAATCAGCACCTCAACAAGTAGTTGAACCAACCGTTCCAGAAATAAAATCTGAGACAACAACACCTAAATCAGCAACCAAATGTATGAATTGTCAGCATGAAAATCCAGCGAATGCCAAATTCTGTATTGAATGTGGTTCAAGTATACAAGTCGTTACCCCAAAATGTATCAATTGCCAAGTTGAAATTACCCCGCAAACTAAATTTTGTCCAGAATGTGGTCAAAAGCAATCTTAAAAAGCTGAGGTGTTTACCATTAACGAAGAAGAATTAAGTGAAAAAAAAGCACAACATGTAAAATGCAGCCAGTGCGATGGAGCAGTTGAGTTTGATCCTGCGAAAAATAAAATGGTTTGCTTATATTGTGGAAGTGAATACGATGTTGTTTCCAATAACGCCCCTATTACAACAACTAAATTAGCAGATGAATTAGTAGGAAAGAAAGAAGTCGTTAAAGGCTTATCCACAATGATTCATTGTAATGATTGTGGAGCCGAAATTTTAACGGATGCGACGCAAGTTATCAATGTCTGTACATTTTGTAATTCTCGTTTAATTGTGGAAAATAAGGAATATGAAATGATCCCGCCAGACGCTTTGATTCCTTTTAAAGTATCTAAAACTGAAGTAGAAGCGAATTTCAAACAATGGATTAAGAAAAAGCGATTCGCTCCAAATAAATTAAGAAGTGCAAAGCAAGCGAGTCAAATTCAAGGGGTTTATTTACCCTATTGGGCATTTGATACTAAAGTTGATGTTGAGTATCACGGCATTCGTGGGGATTATTACAACACTAAAGAAACCTACTGGCAAAATGGCACTACTAAACAAAGAGATAAGCGCAAAGTAAGATGGAAAAAAGCTAGAGGAAATCTGACAAAAGAATTTAAAAATATTTTGATTCCAGCAAGTGGCAAAGAAGGTAGCAATTTTATTAAAAAACTAGAACCTTTTCAATTTAAAGAACTCGTTCCTTATCAAAATGATTATTTAGCTGGACTTTCTGCAGAACGCTATCAAATTGATTTGTCCGATTCATGGAAAGCAGCTCAAGGAAAAGTAATTCCAGCTATCAAAGCTAGTATTGAAACAGATATTGGTGGAGATACGACCAAAGAAATCGAGTATCAAACGAGCTATACTCACCCTCAATTTAAACACTTATTATTGCCGATTTGGATCAATAGCTATTCGTATAAAGGCAAAACTTATCATTATTTTGTGAATGGTCAGAGTGGAAAAGTTGTGGGGGCGGCTCCAAAAAGTCCTTTAAAAATTACGTTATTAGCAATTGCGATTTTAGTCTTAATTATTTTGATTTAATTTAAAAAGGAAGATCAAAGAATTTCTTTGATCTTCCTTTTTTAGTTTTGTTTCATCATCTTTTTAAGCTCCGTTAACGCACGGTACGAAACTTCGCATTTTTGGCCATTTATCATGTAAACAAAGCGATTTTTAACATCAACTTCTTTAACATTAGTCAAATTAATTAAATAAGATTGGTGACAACGGAAAAAGTTGTGTTTTAATAACTCCGTTTCAACATCCTTAAGAGAACCATAAAATTCTGCCTGTTTGGTTAATGAATGCATTTTAATTTTATGAACTTTTGAAGAAACTTCGAAAAATAAAATATTTTTGTATTTTTCAGTAATAATACGAGTACCATCCTTAATACTAAATTGTGACTGTTCATTACTTGAAGGATTACGTGAAATAATAGTGGTTAAACATTCAAGCAAGCGACGTTCAAGATTATCTGTATCCTGTTTTACGATATAATCCAATGCTTCAATTTTGTATTTGAAGGTATGTTGAAATTTCTCTGTATCAGAAGTAATAAAAATAATAAAACCACGAGGATCTAGCTCTCGAATTTTTTGAGCAAGTTCCAAACCATTCATCACATTGCTTCCTAAATCAATATCTAGAAAATAAACACCAGGTTCTTTAGATGATTTAACAATGTTTAGTAAAGTTGTAGGGTTACTCGTTGTTAATTTTATTGAAAAATCTAATTGATTTTCTTCAATCACATTAGCGGCATGAGCGGTAATTTGTTTTGCAATCGCTGGATTATCCTCACAAATAAAAAGTTCAGTCATAAGTTGATTCCTCCATAATATTTAATTGCTGAATAAAATAATGATTTTCAATTGCGGTGTCTAAATGGATCACATCGGACTTATCCATCATTTCTGATAAATTCCAAAGTCCTAAACCACGGTCAGAGCCTTTCGTCGAAAAGCCATGTTCAAATAGTTGATAAATAGGAACAAGCAAATCTTCAATTTGATTTTCAATTGTAATCAAGACGCGGTCTTCATATGTGATAAAGGAAAGACGAATTCTACCATTTTCAATAGATTCAGTTGCTTCAATGGCATTATCTAACAAAATCCCAATGGCCGTGCATAAATCTAAAATATCCATATTAATACGGGTCACAGGAGTGGGGACCTCGCAACTGATGTCCATGCCTTTTTCTTGAGCAAGCAATAATTTTGTTGCGACTAAGCCTTTTAATTCAGGAATTTCAATTCGATAAAGATCCGCAAGCTTAATTAGATTAGTAGTAATCGATTGACTGATAGGTACGATATGCTCAGTAAAATAACGTTCTAATCCAGCCATATCCTTCGTTTCGATATACCCAACCATCCCAGTATACATATTTAAATAATCATGACGAAATTTGCGATATTCTTGATAGTTTTCTTCGAGCTTATTGCTATAAATTCTAAGCTGATCCAACTCTAATTTTCTTTTTTGGACTTCTGTTTCACGGGTTAGAGCGATATAAAGAAAAATAAAAGCAATTAGAATGATGCTTCCAAAAGCTAAGAACATCAAGTTGGTTATTTGAATAATTTCATGGTCAAACTGATAGAGTTTTTCTAAAGTTGTTGAGGTAATAAAAAAGATAATGGTAAGTGTAAGAAACACTACAGCAATAACAATAAAAGTTCTATTAGAAACAAGGGTCCATAATTTTTGAGTAGACTTCAATGTTTTTTTGACAATTAAGAAAAGACAATAAGTAATAAGATAATAGGTTAATAAAAATAAAGAAATGGACATCCTTGAAGAAAAGGATTCATAATTTGCTGTATCTTTATAAATAGGCATCATGATAAATCCGGTTAAGTATTGCGCTGCATAAGTGATTATAAAGGTTAGCAGTACAATAATAATGGTGTTTATTAATTCTCGATTGACAAAATAAACAAGACTTATAATTGTTAGAATTGAGAAGGGTAACAATAAACTTTCATTGATATGATAAAGTATGCCAAATTCGACTAAATTAAAAAGAATATAAATAAGTGTAATAAATTTTAAAGAAGCTTTCTTTTCCAAAAATTGATAGGCTAAGAAAAAAAGACTGATATTTTCTAAAGATCCATAAATTAAGAGTTCCATTTTTTCTCCATTCATAAAAAATAATTATAAAGCCATTTTAACAGAAACGGCTTTATAATTAAATTGGTTTAAGCTTCTTTTTGTAATTTTTGTAGTTCTTTTAATTTAGGAGAAACGGGCTCATATTGAACAACAAAACAAGTTCTTGCTGAAGCGCTAGTTCCAAGATGTAAGAATAATTTTTTGAAAATACTATTCATAAAGTTCATAGTTATTGTACCTCCTTTTTAAAATTTTATAAGTTACAGGTAGAATTAATAGTGCTTGATAAAATCCACCTAGTAAAATCAATGTTTTGATAGTTGCAGGTACAAATGCAACTATGATTAAAAGAATAATGCAACAAATGGTTGATTTTATTCTTAATTTTTTTCTTTTTTCACCATCAATTAGTGGATTATTTTCAGTATCAGCAGGTGAGTATAGTAAGATACTAAAGAAAATAAAGAAAGAAATAAGAAAAATCAAAGGAGTTGGCAATATAAGCTCTTTAAAAAAATAGGGGATAATATTAAAAAGAGCGATGCTAGTAATGGTACAGACAAAACTACTGAGAGAATGCAATCCAAAAGAATATCTTCTAAGCAACATATAAGATAGATGCACAATTAATGTTGGGATTAATTGTTTTGTAAGATAAGCAATACCATAAATAATGGTTAATTTAGATAGATTAATAAGTAAAATCTCTAGCCCATATTGAATATAATCGTAATTTTTTTCAGATGATGTTATTCCCATTTTATTTAATAAAAACTCAGAGAATTTAGGTATAGTCATTTTGTTGCCTCCTTAACTATGAATATAACATGATTCTTTTTTTAAAAGAATCGGAAATATCGTAAGCGTTAATAAAATAGTCATATTCGTTTTTTGTTGGTTGTTATTTAAAAAAATATTAAATTTTACTCGCCTTCTGTTAAAGTTTTTCTTTATTAAAAAAATCATTTGATTTTTTTATCTTGTTATTTTAGAAATAAAAAAATATCTGAATTATTAATAAAATAACCCAGACACTCTTTGTTTTATTTTTTATTTTTCTTTTGATGCCTAGAAGAGCGAGAGGGTAATGTATCAAAGATCGTTTCTTCCTCTAATTCTGAAGAAATTTGCTCATTCACATCTGTAAATTCTTGAGAAAGTTTATCAAATTCTGATAAAGCTTCTTCAGCACTCATCTGATGAAATTTTTCAACCTCTTCTTGAGAAACAACGGAAGCTGATGGAATAAGGACTTTTTCTTCAACAATTGTTTCTTCCTCTATTCTTTCTAAAGGAAGGTCATCTGTGATGGCTGTTTCTGGTAACTCCAATTGAACATCATTAATAGGTTCTACTTCAGGAACCAATTCTTCTGCAAATAAGTCGCTATCAATCTCTTCGTCAAAAGTTTCATTTAGTTCAGTCGCTTCATTTTGCTCCATGCTTATGGATTCAACAGCTAACGTTGGGCTCTCTTCTTTTTCTTCAGTCATAACAAAAGTTTCAAGAGGAGTTTCAATTGAAACCGTGTCTTTTGCATCCCATTGAAGGGTAATGGTGACTTCTTTTGCTTTGAGAGAAACTTCTGATACTGCTTCAGCATAAAGTGTTTCTTGTAATTGAATCTGTTCTGCTAAAAATCCTGTTTCTAAACTGAAGCTAGGTTTTGCATGCTCAATTCGAGTGTTAACGATGTCGCCTGTTAACGTATAAATCCGTTGATGTTTTTTTTCTTTTGCTAATGTGAGTGAACCAAAGCCAGCCTTTTTGAAAAATAAGACAATAGCTGAAAAATCTTCTAAAGGATATTGTCTTGCCAGTTCTTTTCCTGCCCAATATAAAATATCTTCCGTGTCTTTTCCTAAAAGATTTGGCAATAGACCATCACGTATCAGTTCATAACCAAACATGGAAACTGAACCATTTAAGTTTTCTAAATCCAATGATGTTGCTTGTTCTTCGTTTTTCATTTGCGTCACCTCATTATAGTCTTCTCGTTCATTATAACGTGAAAAGTGTTTGAAGCCCATCTTTTTTCACTTTACTTAATAAAAATGATAGAAATCCTCAAGTTTCCATTAAAAGATGCAGCTATCCCTTGAATTTTCCCTGAAAAAAAGCGAAAATAGAAAGTATCAACGATACTAAATGTAAAATGAGGTTTTTGAACTATGACAAAACAAGCGATTGGCTTTATTGATTCAGGAGTTGGCGGATTGACGGTTGTCAAAGAGGCCATGCGTCAGTTACCAAATGAATCTATTTATTATGTTGGAGATACGGCTCGTTGTCCATATGGTCCTAGACCGGAAGAACAAGTCCGCCAATTTACTTGGGAAATGACTCATTTTCTATTAGATAAAGATATTAAAATGCTTGTAATTGCGTGCAATACAGCAACTGCAGCAGCTTTAGAAGACATCAAAAAAAAATTAGCCATTCCTGTCATTGGGGTGATTTTACCAGGAAGTCGAGCAGCAATTAAAGCAACAACTAATAATCATATCGGTGTGATTGGAACAGCTGGAACTGTAAAAAGCGATATGTATAAAAAAATGATTCAATCTAAAGATAAAAAAGCAACAGTTAATAGTTTAGCTTGTCCCAAATTTGTTCCGATTGTTGAAAGCAACGAATACAACAGTGCAATTGCCAAAAAAGTTGTAGCTGAAACGTTGAAGCCAATGCAAAATAAAGGTGTAGATACGTTGATTCTTGGTTGTACTCATTATCCTTTATTGCGTCCGATTATTCAAAATGTAATGGGAAAACAGGTTACATTAATCGACTCTGGAGCAGAAACAGTTAGTGAAGTTAGCACAATTTTAGATTATTTTGATATAGCAGTCGATAGTAAAAATAAAGAAAAATCAGAACGCTGTTTTTATACAACTGGCTCAACACAGATGTTTCAAGAAATTGCTTCTGGATGGTTAGGCCTTGAAGAAATGAATGTGGAGCAAATCAAACTTGGTAGTCATTAAGAAATAAAAAGAATAGAGGCAAACAACATGCGAGTAGATGGAAGAAGTTTTGATGAAAGTCGGAAAGTAACAATTGAGACCAATTATTTAAAACACCCAGAGGGATCTGTTTTGATTTCTGTTGGGGATACAAAAGTAATTTGTAATGCTTCATTAGAATCCCGCGTACCGCCTTTTATGCGTGGCGAAGGCCGCGGTTGGGTAACGGCCGAATATAGCATGTTACCAAGAGCGACAAATACCCGCAATATTCGTGAAGCAGCAAAAGGAAAACTAACTGGCCGAACAATGGAAATTCAACGTTTGATTGGACGTGCATTGCGTTCAGTAATTGATTTAGACTTATTAGGTGAGCGCTCAATCGTCGTTGATTGTGATGTAATTCAAGCAGACGGTGGAACGAGAACGGCAAGTATTACTGGAGCTTTCGTGGCGCTAAGCCTTGCGATTAACAAATTAATTGAAAGTGGCGAACTGACAACCAATCCAATCAAAGAAAATATTGCAGCAATCAGTGTAGGTATTTTAACAAACGGGCAAGCCGTTTTAGATTTAAACTATCTTGAAGATAGTTCTGCAGCGGTGGATATGAATTTAGTTATGACAACGGGTGGAAAGTTTGTTGAAATCCAAGGTACTGGTGAAGAAGCGACTTTTTCAACAGATGAATTAACCTCAATGCTAGCCTTAGGTGATTTAGGTATCAAAGAATTGATTCGTCTTCAAAATGAAGCGATTGAAAATAGTTCAACGGAAGCAATCGTTTATCCAGCATTGCCTAAGAACCAATTATTGATTGCAACTCGCAATAAGGGAAAAGCTAAAGAGTTTGAAGCCTTATTTGCTAAAAAAGGTTGGTCAATTAAAACCTTACTAGACTTTCCAGAAATTCCAGATGTTGATGAAACTGGAACAACCTTTGAAGAAAATGCGTTATTAAAGGCAGAAACGATTGCACAAACGTTGAACATGGTTGTTTTAGCAGATGACTCAGGTTTGAAAGTAGATGCTTTAGGTGGGCAACCAGGTGTGTATTCAGCCAGATTTGCTGGTGAAGCTAAGAGTGACGCTGCCAATAATGCTAAATTGCTTCATGAGTTGACAGATGTACCAGATGCAGAGCGTACGGCACAATTCCATTGTACACTAGCTTTAGCAATGCCAGATAAAGAAAGTTTGGTTGTAAGTGGCGAAGTAGACGGCGTTATTTTGACCATTCCACGTGGCGACAATGGGTTTGGTTATGATCCTTTATTCTATGTCCCTCGTTTGGAAAAAACAATGGCGGAATTATCCGGAGAAGAAAAAAATCAAAACAGTCATCGTAGTCAAGCTTTAATGCAATTAGAAAAAGTTTGGGACGGTTGGGTCAATCAATAAAAATTCGAGGAGTGAGCACATGTTAGTCTTAGTTGTTAGTGATAATCATGGCGATCGTGAAGTATTAGTGGATTTGATTGAAAAGTATCAAGGAAAAGTAGACGGGATGTTTCATTGTGGGGATTCCGAATTAGAAGCGACAGATTCTGTGTGGAATGATTTTTATGTTGTCCGTGGCAATTGCGATTACGACGATGCTTTTCCAACGACCGTTGTAGCAGATATCAAAAAAGAGAAAATTTTTATGACTCATGGACATTTGCATGAAGTGAAATTTACGATGAATACTTTATTATTGGCAGCTAAAGAGGTGGGTGCTAGTTTTGCCTTCTTTGGACATACCCATGAACTAGGAGTAGAATTAGTCGATGATGTGTTGTTGCTTAATCCAGGGAGCATTCGTTTGCCAAGAGGAAAGTATCCAATTAAAACATACGCAATCGTTGAAACGACATCAGAAAAAATAACAGTTAAGTACTATGATGAAACCCATCAATTGGTATCTGAATTAACAAGTGAATTTAAAAGATAGAAGCTAAAAGCTAAAAGCAGAGAATATATTCTCTGCTTTTTTTATTTAAAAATAACAAGATAAGTGAAAAAATTTCCCTTTCAGACAGAATTCGCTATAATAAAAGAGTTGGAGTTCCTAAAAGTTAACGAGAGAAGAGTCGTTAGATAGAACGCTTTCTTAAGGAAGTATTAAAGTTAAAATACTAACAAGAAAGACTACTTTTTTTCACATTTATAACGTAAAATAAGAAGTAAGTTAAGGACTTTTAAGGAGGATATTTAAATAATGATAGGGAAAGAAATAGGAGAAATGCTCCTTGAAAATCAAGAAAATTTTTTAATTCCAGCAGAAATGGTAGCCCATGTTCAAGTAAATAATCATTTAGACCATGCACTATTAGTTTTAACAAAAGTAGGCTACTCTGTTATTCCTGTTTTAGATCATGAATATAAAATAAAAGGGTTAATTTCAATGCCAATGATTATAGATGCTATTATGGGGCTTGAAAAATTCGATTACGATAAATTAAGTGATACATGTGTGCATGAAGTGATGCAGACTGATTTTGCAACGATAAATAATCCGTATGATCTAGAAGAAGTTTTACATTTACTAGTAAATCATGCATTTATCTGTGTGGCAAGCGAAGATGGAAGCTTTACAGGGATCGTAACAAGAAGTGAAATTCTAAAAGGAACCAATCGAATTGCTCATGAATTTGAAAATGAATTTGATGTGATAAAAAAAGAAAACATGAAGAAAAGTCATTAGAAATCAATTTTTAACAGAAAAGGTTTCATTTTCCGTTAAAAATTTGCTATGCTAGTCATAACGATAAAAGATTTATAGAGGAGAGATATCATGGATGCAAATGAAATCATTGCTTTTATAGCAAATAGTGAGAAAAAAACACCTGTAAAGGTTTATATTAAAGGGTCTTTAAAAGAATTAACCTTCCCAGATACAATTCAAAATTTTACCAATTGTAAAACTGGCGTACTTTTTGGCGATTGGAAAGATGTAGAACCTTTTTTAAAAGAAAACCAAGCGTTAATTACCGATCAAGTAGTTGAAAATGATCGTCGCAATTCAGCTGTTCCATTAGTAGACATGAAAGGCTTGAATGCAAGAATTGAACCAGGTGCGATTATTCGAGATCAAGTTGAGATTGGAAATCAAGCAGTTATTATGATGGGCGCTTTAATCAATATTGGTGCCGTTATTGGAGATAATACAATGATCGATATGGGTGCTGTTCTTGGTGGACGTGCAACTGTTGGAAAAAATTGTCATATCGGAGCAGGGACGGTTTTAGCAGGTGTAGTTGAACCAGCTAGTGCTCAACCAGTAGTTATCGAAGACGATGTATTAATCGGTGCTAACGCAGTTGTCCTTGAAGGGATTCGTGTTGGTAAAGGTGCTGTTGTTGCAGCGGGAGCAATTGTTGTTAATGACGTTGCACCGTATACCGTTGTTGCCGGTGTTCCAGCTAAAAAAATTAAAGATATCGATGAAAAAACAAAAAGTAAAACAAGTTTAATTGACGAATTGCGCAAACTATAAAAATAAAAGGCTATCTCTCGTGAGATAGCTTTTTATACTATTTACTTAAAGGAGAAAGAATGATGAGCGAATTAAATCCTTTTATAAAAATAAGAAGAGACTTGCATCAAATACCAGAAATTGGTTTACTAGAATTTAAAACGCATGCTTACTTGATGGACTATATTACAGCACTCCCACAAGAGTATCTTGAAATTATTGAATGGGAAACAGCTATTATAGTGAGAGTTCGTGGCAAAGTTGGAGCTAAAACGATTGGCTGGCGAACAGATATCGATGGTTTACCCGTTAGTGAAGAGACAGGATTGCCTTTTAAATCTATTCATCCGAACCAAATGCATGCCTGTGGACACGATGTTCATATGTCGATTGCATTAGGTTTACTGACATACTTTAGCGAACACCAAGGACAGAATCATTTAGTCTTTCTATTTCAACCAGCAGAAGAAAATGCAAGCGGAGGGAAACTTCTTTATGATGCGGGCGTCTTAGATGCATGGATGCCAGATGAATTTTATGCATTGCACGTTCAACCTAATTTAAAAGTTGGGCAGATTGGGACAAAAGTTGGAACGTTATTTGCTGGAACATGTACTATTCAAGCGAAGTTTAGCGGGAAAAGTGGACATGCGGCATATCCTCATGAAGCCAATGATATGATTGTTGCTGCTAGTCAATTTGTGAATCAAATCCAAACCATCATTAGTCGAAATGTAGACCCAATTGAAGGTGCGGTTATTACTTTAGGTACGTTTCATGCTGGAACAACAGGAAATATTATCAGTGGAGAGGCTTCTTTGACGGGGACAATTCGAACGCTTACCCCTGAGATGAGTCGCTTAATGCAAGAACGTGTTAGACAAGTAGCTCATGGAATTGAACAATCCTATCAATGTCAAGTCGAGTTGATTTTAGAGCAAGGTGGCTATTATCCGGTTGTAAATACGGAAAAAGAGACAACTGAATTGATTGATTTTATGAAAGACCACTCAAAAGTTGATTTTATTTCTTCACCAACAGCGATGACAGGGGAAGATTTTGGTTATTTGTTAGATAAAACTCCAGGAGCGATGTTTTGGTTGGGTGTAGATAGTCCCTATGGCCTGCATCATTCGATGATGAGTCCCAAAGAAGAGGCAATTCCACTTGCTATTGAAGTTCTTGAAGCCTTTTTAACAATGAAAATAAATTAAATAGTGAATGAAAAGTTGCTTATGGCTATTTTGCATAAGCCTTTTTTTATAGATAAATTTAATCGCCAACTTCTCTTGTTATTGGATGAATGGATAATAAATTAAGAATAAAAAGAATAAGTCTTTTCTTTTAATTTGTTAACTAAAAACGCTTGTTTAGAACGGATGTTTGTATTATAATAGAAATCTATGTTTGACAGTACGAGTGAAAGAGGAGGGAAAGTGCATGAAGTTTTTGATTCAACAAATGAAAAAATTTCGTTTGTTTACTGTTTTATCAATTGTTTTAACTAGTATCATGGTGGGTTCTCAATTGTGGCAACCTAAGTTATTGCAACAAGTATTAGAAGCGATTGTAAACGATAAATTAGACGATATTTATTCAATTGGAGTAATATTGATTGGAGTGGCTGGAGTCGGTTTGATTGCCGGCATTTTAAATACAATTACTTCAGCAAAAGTAGCTCAAGAAGTTGGAGCGAATTTAAGAGAAGAAAGTTTTAGAAAAATTCAAACATTTTCGTATAGTAATATTGAACGTTTTTCAACTGGAAATTTAGTTGTTCGTTTAACGAATGACATTACTCAAGTTCAAAATTTAGTGATGTTGGCTTTACAATCGTTGATCCGAATTCCAATTTTATTTATCGGTAGTTTTATTTTAGCTATGTATACTTTGCCACAATTGTGGTGGATCATTATTTTATTAGTTGTTTTAGTTTTTATTATTGTATTCTTTACTTTTGGTGCAATGGGCAAACACTTTGCTAAAATTCAAGGCTTTTTAGATCGTGTCAATGGCATTGCAAAAGAAAATTTAGCGGGTATGCGTGTTGTGAAATCATTCGTACAAGAAGAAAACGAAGAAAAACGTTTTACAGATGTTAGTGAATCGTTAACCTACCATACAATTAAAGTGGGAAATCTATTTTCAATTATGATTCCAGCCTTTATGTTTGTATCAAATATCGCTGTTGTGACATCAATTTTCTTTGTTGGAACAATGGTGAAGAGTGATCCAGCTGTCATTGGTGCAGTTGCTTCATTTATGAGTTATTTAACTCAAATTATGATGGCGATTATCATTGGTGGAATGTTAATGATGATGTCTTCAAGAGCGATTATTTCTTTAAAACGTATTTCCGAAATTCTTGAAACAAAATCAGACATTGAATACAGTGCAACACCATTGAAAAAAGAACTTGATGGTAGTGTTACTTTTGAGCATGTTAGTTTTAAATATGAAAATGACGATGATGCAGCTTTAAAAGATATTTCATTTTCAGTTAAACCAGGTGAACTAGTTGGAATTGTTGGTGCTACTGGTTCAGGTAAATCGACCTTAGCACAATTAATGACAAGACTTTATGACCCAAGCGAAGGCGAGATTTTAATTGGTGGCGTGCCGTTAAAAGAAATTCCTAAGGATACTTTGCGACATACCATTTCATTAGTTTTGCAACGTGCTGTCTTATTTTCAGGTACGATTGCGGATAATATTCGTCAAGGGAAACAAAATGCTTCGCTAGAAGAAATGGAGCATGCTTCTGCTATTGCGCAAGCAAAAGAGTTTATCGATCGTCAAGATAACCGATATGATGCAATGGTGGAAGAACGTGGCTTGAATTTTTCAGGTGGGCAAAAGCAACGATTATCAATTACAAGAGGAATTGTGGGGGAACCCAAAGTCTTGATTTTAGATGATAGTACAAGCGCCCTAGATGCTAAATCTGAAAAATTGGTAAAAGAAGCGTTGAATCAAGAATTAGATGATACAACGACATTTATTATCGCACAAAAAATTTCATCAGTCATTCAGGCCGATAAAATTTTAGTATTAGATCAAGGGAAATTGGTTCAAGTAGGAACCCATAAAGAGTTGCTACAAACGAGTGCTATTTATCAAGAAATCTATGAAACTCAAAAAGGGAAAGAGGTGGCAGTAAATGAGTGAATTTAAAAAAATTAGTCGTTTTTTCTGGATGTACTTACGGCATTTTAAATTACAATTAGCTGTCGTAATCGTAGCAGTAGTTGCTTCGACTTATTTACAAGTAAAAGCCCCTTACTATATTGGACAAGCGATTCAAGAATTAGCAAATTATGCAGCACGTGGTTTTAAAGATAATAGTGAATTTATCCGCATTATCTGGTTGTTAGTCATTTTTTATGTATTGCTTGCAGCAGGTACCTTTATTCAAAGTATCTTGATGGCTGGAATTTCAGGTCGTTCGACTAATAAAATGCGTATTGATTTATTCAAAAAAATGGAAAGTTTATCTATCCGATTTTTTGACAGTCATAAAGACGGAGAGATGCTGAGCCGTTTTACAAGTGATTTAGATAATATATCAAATACGCTGAATCAAGCGCTAGTTCAAGTCATGTCAAATGTGGCGTTGATGGTTGGTGTGACTATTATGATGTTCCGTCAAGATGTTCAATTAAGTATCGTAACATTGGCAGCCGCTCCATTTGCCATTATTATAGCAGCTTTAGTCATTCGTAAAGCGCGTAAGTATGTAAACTTACAGCAAGAGAGCATCGGTTCTTTAAATGGTTATATTGATGAGAAAATTTCAGGTCAAAAAATGATTATTGCCAATGGTTTAGAGGCAGAAACTGTTACTGAATTTTTGGATTATAATCAGAATGTTAAAAAGGTTTCTTTTAAAGGGCAAGTTTACTCAGGTTTGCTTTTCCCAATGATGCAAGGAATTGCTCTTTTTAATACAGCGATTGTTATTTTCTTTGGTGGGTATTTTGCTTTAAATGGCAGTATCGAACGTGCGGTAGCACTAGGGTTAATTGTGACTTTTGTACAATATTCACAACAATTTTATATGCCCTTAACGCAAATTTCATCACAATATAGCATGCTGCAACTCGCTTTTACTGGTGCAAAACGTGTTATTGAAGTTCTTGATGAAGAGCCAGAAGTGGAACGTCCAACGGTAAAAGCAATGTATGGAATTGAAAAAGAAGTTCGTTTGGACCATGTTGATTTTTCATATGTACCAAATAAACCTATTTTAAAGGATATTTCAATTACGGCGAAAAAAGGTCAAATGGTTGCTTTGGTAGGACCAACAGGATCTGGTAAAACGACCATTATGAACTTGCTAAATCGTTTTTATAATGTTGATAATGGGGCTATTTTAATTGATAATGTTGATATTCGTGATATTGAGCTAGCTTCATTACGAAAACAGGTAGGAATTGTGTTACAAGATTCAGTATTGTTTTCAGGCACGATTCGAGATAATATCGTTTTTGGTAAGCCAGAAGCTACAGATAAAGAAGTCATTGGCGCTGCAAAACAGGCGCATATTCATGATTTTATTATGTCATTAGATGATGGATATGAGACAATTGTAAGTGATGAACACAGTATTTTTAGTGTGGGGCAAAAACAATTGATAAGTATTGCTAGAACAATTATTACAGATCCATCCTTGTTGATATTAGATGAAGCAACGAGTAATGTCGATACGGTGACCGAAAGTAAAATTCAAAAAGCAATGGAAGCCATCATTTCTGGTCGAACCAGCTTTGTAATTGCCCATCGCTTAAAAACTATTTTAAATGCGGATTATATTGTCGTATTGAATCAAGGAGAAATCATTGAAGAAGGTACACATGAAGAACTATTGAATTTAGAAGGATTTTATTCTGAATTGTATCACAACCAATTTGTCATGGAATAGTAAAAAGCGCCTCTCATAAAGTATGAGAGGCGCTTTTTTAATTAAGCTTCTTTTTCTTCACTTGGTGAATCTAAGAAAATCGTACATACAACACCAATCACTAAACAAGTAATTCCCATCAAAACTAATAGGATAGGATTCATCGTAGCTGTTGTTGCACCCCAATAAGGAAAGACTCCTGTTTCAAATAAAGTAATTAAAGCTGAAATCATTACTCCAGCCACACCATAATAAACAAGACTTTCATATTTTGTTAGCAAATAGCCCATTAATTTAGCAATTAAAATGATTCCAACAACAGATCCGATAACAAATGGTACTAATAATAGGACACTACCAAATGCTGCACTAGCTGCAACAAAGTCACCTTTGAGTAAATAGAAAAGTAAATCTACAAACTGACCAACTGCATTATAAACGGTTCCATATTGATTGATAACCATTAACATAATGCTGCCACTTACACCTGGAACGGACATTAATGACATTGAGAAGGCACCTGCAAAGAGCATTGAAAAAGCATCGTCCCAACTATCAAAAGATTGAATTGCGATATAGGATTCGCTGCCGCCCTCACCCATTTTTGTTAGGGCTAAAATAAGTAGAAATGAAACAACTGAAACAATTAAATAACTTGGCTTAAATGGGATTTTTTTCATTTTTTTAAAGACTAGAGGAAAACTGCCTAAGACTAATCCTACAAAGAATAAGTAAGATTGGATGGGGTATTCAACACAGACCCATAGAATCATTTTTGTAGAAGCCATAATCCCGATAACTGCACCAATTCCAATAGGTAATAAAAATTGAATAGAAGCTTTCTTATTAGACTTAAAATGATTAATAGCATCCATCATTTTTTCATATAATCCGACAACGACTGCAAAGATACTACCAGATAACCCTGGGATAACTAAGGCAATCCCAATTAAAAAACCTTTTAGTGTATTGATTAAAGACATTAAATAACGTTCCTCCTAAAGAATATTACACATTTTTATGTTACATACTTTATTATAACGATTTTTTGATGGATCAACAATAATAAAATAGTTAAGATAATGATAAGATATTTAATTATGTAGTTGGGTTTTTAATGCGTAAAAAGGATAAATAAAACCAAATAGACTAAATTTATGTTAAACTAAAAACAAATTAAAAAAAGAAGGAACTCATTATGAAAGCAAAAAAAGTAACTAAAACAAATGCGTGTCGGATCTTGGATCAAGAAAGTATTCCTTATAAGATTTATGAATTTCCTTGGAGTGAGGATCATATTGACGCAAAGTCAGTAGCAGATCAGTTAGGAATTGCTACGGAGTCTATTTATAAAACACTCGTGACAGTAGGAGATAAAACCGGAGTGGTTGTAGCCTGCTTATCTGGATCTCTAGAGCTGGATTTAAAAGCCTTAGCGAAAGTAAGTGGCAATAAAAAAGTGGAAATGCTCCCGATGAAAGAATTGGAAAAGACAACTGGCTATATTCGCGGTGGTTGCTCGCCAATTGGTATGAAAAAACAGTTTCCTACCTTTATTCAAAAAAGTGCTGAATCAGAAGATGAAATGATTATCTCTGCAGGTCGAAGAGGAATGCAATTAGCTGTTGCACCAAAAGAGCTAGCACAGGTAACAAAAGCTCAATTTGTTGATATTAGTCACTAAAAGAGCAAAAGATAGCCCTTAAATGCCTAAGCATTTAAGGGCTATCTTTTTATTTTGTTGAAGAATCTTCTTCAGCAGCAGAGTCAGTTGCTGGTGGAACAAGCTCTGGTGCATCTGTTTTATATAAGTCAACAGTTGAAGTATTATTGTTTTTACTATATAAACTTGTTGATTCTTTCCCTAATTTTTTGGTAATTGCATCAATTTGTTCTTTTTGTTTTTTATAATTGTAATCTTCTGGCGAAACTGGTTTAAAGCCATCAGGTGTATAGAATCTCAATAAGTCACTATTGATAATGCTATCTGATAGATTTAATTGTTTTTCAACGCCTAATCTTATTTTTTCAACTTCATCAAGAACTTCTTGGGTAGGTTCTTCAATCAAGATTCCGGTTTTTGTTTCATAAATTTTTGAACCGATAACGGTATAATTAGTAGTAACAAAGTTTCCATTACGGAAAGTGACAGTTTGATCGTGACCGCTTGAAGTTAAATCAGTTCCAAATTGAATATAACTTTTAGCATCTACGCCTAGTAAGTTTAATAGGGTAGGTAATACATCAATTTGTCCTCCGAATTCTTCTTTGATTCCACCATTTGTTTGACCAGGAATGTGGAACATTAATGGGACGCGTTGTAACATTGCATTGTCGTAATCGTTCCATTCATTAGCATCTTTTCCTAATAATGGTGCCAGTGAAGGATTACGAGAATTTGAAATACCATAATGATCTCCATAAAGAACGAATACAGTATTGTCATATAAACCAGCTGCTTTTAAATAGTCAAACATTTCTTTAATAGACTGATCTAAATAATGAGCTGTCGCAAAGTAACCGTCAATCGTGCTATCACCTGTTGACGCTCTTGGAAAGCTAACATTCGCATCATCAAGAGGGTAAGGGAAGTGATTGGTTACTGTTAAGAATTTTGTGTAGAAGGGTTGTTGTAATTGTTCTAAATATTGAGCAGACTCTTGGAAAAGAAGTTTATCTTTTAAGCCATATTCCAAGGTATTTCCTTCAGAAGTATCATAATAACTTGCATCAAAGAAATAGTTGTATCCTAAAGATTTGTAGGTATCGTCACGGTTCCAGAAGGAGCCTACGTTTCCATGAAAAACGGCGCTTGTATAATTACCGTTGTCATGCAAAATTTTTGGAGCAGCTTGGAATGTGTTAGATGATCCTGCTTGAGTAAAAGCGGATCCTTGTGGCAAACCAAACAGTGAATTTTCTAGAATCGTTTCAGCATCACTTGTTTTTCCTTGTCCGACTTGATGGAAGAAATTTGGATAGCTACTTGTACTTTGGTCGTGGTAAAGGCTATTTAAGAAGGGCGTTACTTCATGTTCAACGCCGTTTTCATCTTTTAGCTTGTAATCAATCAAGAATTGTTGGAAGCTCTCTAAATGGATATAAACCACGTTACGTCCCTTAGCAGAACCAAATGTTTCTGGATTAGGCTCGGCACGATGTTCATTTAAATACTCTAAAACGTCATCCATATCTGAAACATCAGCATTGGCTTTAACTTGATTAGCTTGGGCTGTTTTAATTCCATCATAAACTGTAAAGACGTTTAACCCTAAATACTTGACGATATAGTTACGGTCAAATGTTCTTGTTAACAATTGAGGTCGATTGCTTTCGGCTAAACTTAAGTTGGCACTGAAAATAGCAATTGCTAACGCAGTTGTTGCAAATGCATAGCGTTTTTTAAAGGGTCTTGGATCAATTTTTACTTTTTTAGAAACAAGTAAAGCGATTAGAATAATAAAATCTAACCAATAGAAAGCATCTGAAAAATTGACTAAGGCAAAAGCACTTGAATTCAGTCCACCTGAAACACTCTTAACTCCTAACATCGTATTAACGGTTAAGAAGTCTGTAAATTCTCGATAATAAATGACATTGGCATAAATCAAAGCCGATGATAAGAAATAGAGAACAAATAATGCGATATAGGCGCTTCTGGGTTTTTTAAAGTACAGCGCAATTGAAAAGATAAACAGCGTTGTTGCGATTGGATTGATAATTAAGATGAACTGTTGTAGTGGTCCAGTAACTCCTAATGAAAAATCGGCTTGGTACCCATAATAAGTTTTAGCCCAGAAAAAAATCACACTTAAAGTGAAAAATCCTAAACGGGTATTTAATAAAGATTTTGTTTTATTCATAAAATTCAAAGTTGTTGTCCTCCTCTTAAAAAGCAGACAGTTTTTATGATTAGCACTAAAGCGTAGCGGGTAATCATCATTTTTGTGATGGATATTTGCCTGTTGCTTTAAAAATATATCACCTTTAATTTTACCGTTTCTCGATTTTAAAGTCAACTTTATAAAAAAATTGATTCATTTCGCAAAGTGAGTCTGTAAGAGGTTCAGACGCTAATTTAGGATTTTAATAAAAATTTAAACAAACTTTCCATGATTTTTCTTGTCTTTAAGTTATAATGAATATTGATTTATCACTAAAAGGGGGGATCCCAAAAAACGATGCTTTTCTTAAATGATTTATATGAATACACTGAGACGATTTTTGGGGACACAATCAATCATTTCCCATTAATTAAATTAATTTTTTATAGTTTAGATAAAACGCTGATTTACTTTTTAATTTGGTTAGCCCTTCGTTTTTTTTATTTGCTTTTGAAAAGAAAGAGTGGCCAAAAGAATTCGTTGCTTAAAGAGCTATTGCTTCATTTATTTGTTTTCTACTTTATTTTGTTATTTCAACTGACTGTTTTTCGTGGGGAGTACACGATAATGAATGTCTATGTTGAATGGCGGCCAATTAGTGAAGTTAACTGGGAACCATTTACAGAAACGTTTAAATTGACTAATGGGTCTTCTCAATTTGATTTCTTTTATAATCTGTATGGAAATATTTTTTGGTTTATTCCAATGGGTTTTTTCTTAGGAATGTTATTCAGGAAAAGACATCCATTTTTTAAAGTCTTACTGTTTGGTTTTTTATGCTCTCTTTCAATCGAAACGATGCAGTTTCTTTTTAGAACAGGGGTCGCGGACATTGACGATTTGATTTTTAATACAATTGGTACACTTATCGGATATTTACTTTATGAACTTATTTTTTCAATTAAGAGAATAGTCAGCAAGGGAGCAACGGATTAATCACTGGTTGCTTTTTTGCTGTGCTATAATAAAACTGACTTTAATGAAAAGAGATGACTCTACTATGGTAGAAAAAGCAAAAGCAGCAAGAACGATTTGGCAAAGAAATTTAAAAATACTTTGGATAGGGTGCTTCTTAGCTGGAATGGGTTTTAGTTTAGTAATGCCTTTTATGTCGTTATACATTGATACGTTAGGAGACTTTTCTCAAAAACAACTAAGCCTTTGGAGCGGGGTTACGTTTAGCTCGACTTTTTTAGTAACAGCAATCGTTTCACCTTATTGGGGACGGTTGGCTGATCGTAAAGGCCGCAAGTTAATGTTGCTACGTTCAGCTTTAGGGATGGCGATTGTCATCGGTTTGATGAGTTGTGTTACAAATGTTTATCAATTGATTGGGTTGCGCTTGCTACAAGGAGTTTTCTCAGGATTTATCTCAAATGCGACTGCATTAATTGCAACACAAGTTCCTAGAGAACAAAGTGGTAAAACATTAGGCACTTTAACGACTGGAAGTGTCACGGGAACGTTATTAGGTCCTTTTTTTGGTGGTGGGATTGCTGAATTGTTTGGATATCGAATTCCTTTTTTGTTGACAGGAATTTTATTGTTAGTGGTTTTCTTTTTATGTTTCTTTTTTGTGAAAGAAGCATTTCAGCCAGTCGAAAAAGGAACGGAGCTTTCTGGCAAGGAAGTATTGAAAAACCTAACGTATCCTCGAGTAATTGTAGGGATGTTTATTACAACGATGATGATTCAAGTAGCAGCTAATTCAATTAGTCCCATTTTAAGTTTATATATTAAAGAACTATTAGGAGCTAATCAAAACGTTGCATTTATTAGTGGCATTGTGGCATCGGTGCCAGGCATTGCTACATTAATTGCAGCGCCTCGGTTAGGAGCTTTAGGGGATCGAATCGGAAGTGAACGGATCTTAATGGCGGGTTTGATTGTATCGATTTGCCTGTTATTACCGATGGCTTTTGTTACAAATGTTTGGCAATTAGCTGTTTTACGTTTCTTTTTAGGGGTATCTGATGCTGCATTGATTCCGGCTGTTCAAGCTATTTTAACTAAAAATAGTCCTCATATTGTTGCTGGACGGATTTTTAGCTATAATCAGTCTTTTCAAGCGATGGGAAATGTGATGGGACCTTTGATTGGATCGATGATTTCAAGTAGTTTAGGTTTTAGAGGAGTTTTTATCATTACACCACTTTTTGTTCTATTTAATTTTATACTTGTCAGAAGAAATACGAAAAGTATTCATCAGCAATTACATTAAAAACAGCTTTTGCCAGCGGTTCTAGTTTATGGTATGCTTTGAAACGAGGATTTAAAAGTAGTCAGTATTTAATTTAAAGGAGATAATACAACGTGGAAAAAATAAAATTAAAGAAAGTCGCAACCAAGAGAGTGAAAGAGGGCTATCCGCTATTAGTTAAAGGGGATTTTCTTTCAGAGCCTAAGCTGAATGACGGTTCTTTTATAGAATTAGTCGATGATCAAAAACAATTTGTTGCGAGAGGCTATCTTGCTACTCAAAATAAAGGAGATGGCTGGGTTTTAACAACGAACCCTAAGGAGCTATTAGAGCAAAGTTTCTTTGAAGGTCTTTTTTTGAAAGCTGAAAAAGCAAGAAATACATTAAAACTTGATGAATCAACGACGGCTTTTCGCTTCTTTAATGGTGAAGGGGACGGTCTTGGCGGTTTAACAATTGACTATTACGCAGATTATTATGTTTTTTCTTGGTATAGTGAGGGAATTTATAAACATCATTCTGTGATTCTTAAAGCTTTTCAAGCGGTGATTAAAAACAGTCTTGGGATTTATCAAAAATTTCGTTACGATGTAAAAGGCAAAGAATACAGCAGTCATATTGCTGGTGAAATTGCACCAACGCCATTGATAATTCTTGAGAATGGGATTCAATATGCTACCTACCTTGATGATGGTTTGATGACGGGGATTTTCTTAGATCAAAGAGAGGTTCGAGAAACGATTCGAGAAAACTATTCAATGGGAAAAACAGTTTTAAATACATTTAGCTATACTGGTGCTTTTTCTGTGGCAGCAGCAATGGGAGGAGCAAGTGAAACAACGAGCGTTGATTTAGCTAACCGGAGTTTGCCTAAAACTAAAGAACAATTTGAAGTTAATGGAATTAGCGCTGATACACAACGGATTTTAGTAATGGACGTTTTTGATTATTTTAAATACGCATTGAAAAAAAACTTATCTTACGATACAGTGATTATTGATCCACCAAGTTTTGCTCGCTCAAAGAAGCGGACATTTAGCGTTGCCAAAGATTATCAAAAACTATTAGAAGAAGTCATTTCAATTACAAATCATAATGGTGTGATTGTGGCTTCAACTAATGCGGCTAATGTAACGATGGAAAAATTTGAAGGATTTATTCGTAAAGCGTTTGAAAACAGTCATGAAAAATATACCTTATTAGAAAAATATAGTTTACCAAGTGATTTTAAATTGAATCCACATTTTCCAGAAGGCGACTATTTGAAAGTATGTATTTTAAGAAAAAAATAGTTTAATAGAAAGTATTCCAGCAAAGAGGGAATGCTTTTTTGTTGCTATTTAGTTTAAAAATTTACTAAAATAGCTAGGTAAGGAGATGGAAAAAATGCAAACTAGTGAACTATTGATTCGCTCTCTTGAAAATATTAGTGTGATTTATTTTTTTATCTCAGTTATTTTCTATTTATTTGATGGCAAAGAAATCATTACCGTCTATTCTGCTTATTGGAAAAAACTATTATTTGGGATTTCCTTTGGAATGTTAGCTTTATTACTTACAGAAACAGCAATTAAAGAAGGAACAAGTGAGCTGTCTTACAGTCTGATTCCTATTTTTATTTGTTTTTATTTAGCAGGACCCTTTGCAGGTATGACAAGTTTTTTTGTTTTATCTGTTACCGATAGGGTAGCTTTTAGTTTTTTTAATGTTACCTACATGCTTGTGATTTTTATGTTTTTGATTGTTTTAAGAGTTTGGGAAAAAAGATCAGTTAAAGCTTTTTCAATCGTTCTTTTTATTCTTATTTTCTATTCTTTAGTGCTTATTTTCATATTTTATCCTACCGCAATTTGGAAGCCGAGTATTTGGATATTTGAATTATTTTGTTATCTATCTTCAGTAATTTGTTACTTTTTTATTAATAAACAACGGATTTATTTTCAAAGTCATTTAACTTTAGTGGATGAATCAAGGAAAGATTTTTTAACAGAGCTTTATAATCGTAATTACCTAGTTAAATTAATCAAACAAAGAGATGCCAAACAAAAACGCTACAGTATCTTATTGCTAGATATTGACCACTTTAAAAAAATTAATGATCACTACGGCCACGCTGCAGGCGACACTATTTTAATGCAATTTGCAGCACTCTTAATGCGAAAAACTAGTGGAAGGAATTCGCTTGTTTTTCGCTATGGTGGGGAAGAGTTTATTGTTTTAGTTGATGAAACAGACCGTGAAAAAATAACGAAATTAGCTGAAACTATTCGTGTGGCTGTGGAAACATATCCCTTCATTTTATCTGAAGAGAAAAAAATAGCGGTGACAACATCAATCGGAGTTTCGTTTAAGCTAAATGAAAAACAACGTTATCAAGAAATAATTAATCAAGCAGATGAAGCATTGTACAAAGGAAAGGCTCAAAATCGAAATCAAGTAGTTGTTTTTGATGAAAAGTAAGAAATACAAAAAGTTGCCTAAAAAACAAGATCTTGTTTTTTAGGCAACTTTTTTAGTTGATAGAGATTCCCGCTAGTGCTAAAGAATCTGTAATAATAGTTTTAGCGGCATGTGGATAAAAGTGTTCTTCCATATGTTGCACTAAATTTTTTGCTAACAGGGGTTGCTTTAATAACTGATAAATAGCTGGAATAATTTCTTCTTCAGTTTTAGTTACAATAGCCATACATTCTTTTTCAAATAATTGCGCATTTTCACTTTCTTGTCCTGGAACACCAGGAGTTAAAATTAAAGGCGTTTGAATGGCTAGGGCCTCTGATAAGGAAATACCTCCTGGTTTGGTAATCATAATATCGGCGTGACTCATTAATTTAGCCATTTCCGAAACAAATCCTTTGATTTCAATAGTAGGTTGATCTGCAAATTGTGTTGATAGAGAATCAAAAAGATTTTTATTATTGCCGCAAACAACAACAATGTTCAAATCCTCTTTTGATTGTAATTCTTCAAGGATATCAGCTAAATTTGTTAAAACACCGTATGCTCCTGCTGAAATCAAGAGATTTTTTTTGCTGGAAGGAGATGTCATTTTCTGTGCTTTTTCTTGATTTTCAAGATAAAACTGTTCTTTGATAGGAATACCAGAAATTGTAATGGTTTCTTTTGGAATGCCAGATTCGATCAGTTCTGTTTTCAAATGATCGCAAGAAACAAAAAAATGATCAATTTCTTTTGAGACCCAACGAGTATGCAAACAAAAATCAGTCAGTACATTGACAAAAGGAATGCGTTTGCCGACTTTTTTCTTATAGGCAGGAAAAACTTGCATTGGAAACGTGTTTATCACCAAATCAAAGTCGTTGTTTTTCATCAATTGATTTAAACGGATATAACCGTATGAATCAGTAAACTTATCAAAGCTGTGCTCTTTTAATTGATTGTCAAAATTATAGTACAGAAAGCCATAAAGATTGCGGTATCTAGTAAAGCTTTTAATATATAGATATTTTGTAACAGTAGTGACAATTGGGTGAGCTTCATAAAATAAGTCCGACGTGGTAATATCTTTGATACCAACTCGATGAAGTTCTTCAATTAGTGCTCTTGTTACTTCAAGATGCCCGTTTCCATAGCTACCTGTTAAAATGAGTATTTTTGGAGCTTTGTCCAAGTGACCATCCATCCTTTCTGTGTTCATTTTGATAGAGTATATCATAGTGATGCTTATTTTGTTAAGTTCAAAGGTGAAACAGGAATTTCAATACCTGCAGCTGTTAAGGCCACAATGTATTTTTGTAAAAATTCATTTTGAATTTGATATTGGCTGCCGTTTAGAGTGAAAATAACAATTCGCATCGCAAGCTGCCCATTTCCTAAATCAGTTAAGCCTAAATTAGTAGGTCCTTGAACGATTTCTTGGTGAAGTGGAACCAATTCTTCATTAACAGCTTCAATGATACTGGCAACTTTGTCAATATCAGGATTTGGCATCATATGAATATCGATTAATGCGCGCATATTGCCTCTAGATAAGTTGCTAACAATCGTGATGTTACGGTTTGGAATATAGTTTAACGTACCATTAACGCTTTTAACTTGCGTTGTTCTGAGTCCAACTGCTACTACATTGCCTTCAATTAAGTCTAATTTAACAAAGTCTCCAACATCTAGTTGTTTTTCTAAAATAATGAAAAAACCAGTAACAATGTCGCTAATAAAACCTTGTGCGCCAAGACCAATTGCAATTCCTACCACCCCAGCACCAGCGATTAACGTTGCAACAGGAACACCTAAAATTGACAGTAAAGCATAAGCATAGAAAAAAACCATCACATAGTGGAAAATATTTAATGATAAGGTATAAAGTGTGTTTGAACGGTTTTCTGAAACGTATTTTTTCTTCTTATAATTATTAAAGCTTTTATCAAGAAAAACTTTTCCCATTTTACGAAAGACAAAAAATAAAAAGGTAATAAAAACAAGTTGGATTGATTTATTGATAAGCAAGGCTAAAATGTTGTTCCAATCAATACTATGCCAATAATTAACAAATAGATTGGTACTTTTGGAAACTTTTTCAACCACGTCATTTGTGACAGAACTATCTACATCTTGATTCATAAAAAAACTCCTTTAAAAACTACTTAGTTTCATTCTATCAAAAATTAAGCGGAAAAGAAAAAAAATTAGTAGAAATTAAGAATAAACTAACGTTCTTAATAAAAATTATTGGAAACCCCTTTCGTATAATTTGAAGTGATAGTGAAAAAATGTTATTCTAATTAAGAAGATTAGTGACTATTTAGTTGATTTTTAGTAGCTTTTTACGAATACATATCAATTTAAATAGCATGAATACTATATTTAGATGGGAGTGAGGCATTAAGATGACAGGTGGAGAAATTGCAGCAATTATTGCAGCAGTTGCATTTGCCGTTTTAGTTGTGTTTATCGTGATGGCAGTGATGAAAATCACTAAAATTATGGAAGAAATTTCTAAAACAGTAAAAGAGGCAAACAACAGTATCGAAGTGATTACGAAAGATGTCGATAGTTTATCGATTGAAGTTGAAGGGCTATTGAATAAATCCAATGTTTTATTAGATGATGTCAACGGCAAATTAGGTATGACAGACCCTCTATTCCAAGCAATTGGTGATTTGGGTGTGACGGTTTCTGATTTAAACCAATCAAGTCGTAATTTAGCAGGGCATGTAACAGGCGCAACTAAGAAAACTGCGCAAGCTTCCGTTATTTCAAAAATTGGCCGTACGGCATGGTCAATGAATAAAAATCGTAAAGCTAAAAAAGTATCGAAACAATCACTATAAAAATGAAATGAGGAATGAAAGATGGCTAAAAAAGGTGGATTTTTACTAGGAACAATTATTGGTGGTACAGCTGCAGCAATTACTGCATTATTATTTGCACCAAAATCAGGAAAAGAATTACGTGGCGATATTAACGATAAAGCCAATGATTTTAAAGAAACTGCAAAAGACTATGCAGATATCGCTGTAGATAAGGGAACTGAAATTAGTCGTGTTGCAAAAGATGCTACAGAAGATATCAAAGTAAACTTAAAAGATACTGCGAATCAATTTGCAGATCAATTAAAACAAACATCTAAAGAAGTAGAATCAGATTTAGAAGATATTCATACTGAATTAGATAGCAACAAAGAAGAGTTGAAATCAGACTTAGAAGATACAAAAGATACAGCTGTAGCAGGAGCTAAAAATGTTGCAGATGAAGTGAAATCAGCAACTGATGATGTAAAAGGGGAAGCTAAAAAAACAGCTGAAACAGTGAAATCAGATGCGAAAGATGTTGCGAACGAAGCAAAAGACCAAGCAAAAGATGTAAAAGAAGACGTTAAAGCAACGATTAAAGATGCTAAAAAATAAACGCAAGTTAAAAACCGTTTGACCTCCATTTATTTGGAGGTCAAACGGTTTTTTTAGGTTATACACCAAAGGCATCGCTTAATTCTTTAAAAATATCATTTTCGTTTTGAATGACCCAAGCGTTTTTATCATCGGGATTTTCTTTTAGAGAAATAGATAGTTTTATAGGTTCTTTTGTTTCAGTATTTGCTTTAATTTTTTCTGAATAAATGTCAAAAGCTAATTGATTAATCACCTTTTGTGCATCTTCTTCAGACAAATCTTCTTTGATTAAATCGGGGTTAGCTGCTATCTTTTGGGAGATTTCTTCTTCAAGGTTATCTAAATTCAATTCTTTTAAGCCAGAAACAGTTACTTCAACAGTTGCTTTATCTGATTTTTCATGTAAAATTTTTGTCGAAAATTTAGTGTTTTTTTTCAAATTCGTTTGATAAACTTGATAAAGGTCATCTAGCTTCTTATCGTAGTCCGCGCCTAATTTGAACTGCTCTTTTAAAGAGGTAGTAAAGTTTTCTTTGTCTTCTTTTGCTAAGTCCATTTCTTTTTCAGCAAAAGCTTTTTGTAAAGTGTCGGTTTCTTCACTATAGATATAGGCTTTGATATAGCTTGAAATAGCATCTTCTGAATCAACTTTTTTTGTACAACCAGCTAACAAGGTTAAGCTGATACTCAATACAGCTAAAATGGGTAAAATTCTTTTTTTCATTTTTATAGGCTCCTATTACTATTAACGTCCATTACGGAAATAGTTTTTCTTTTCTTCTACAATATTTCTTCTTTCATCCTGGCTTAAGTTAGGATCACTTAGACGTTCTCCATACTCACGCCCTTTATTGCTGCGTTCTTGCCAATTGTTTTGACTGGCTCCCGTTGTTGCTTCTGGAGTAGCAGAACTAGCCGACGGTTCATTTGGTTCTACCGGAGTAGTTTGTTGAGTATTCACTGCTGCTTGTTGTTCTTGAGCGGCTTGCTCATTAGCGACTTGCTGGGCTTGTTCTTGGGTAGCGCGAGCTTCTTCTTCTGCTTTGACTAAAGTCTCTTCTTTGATGGCAATTTTTTCTTTGATTGTTTCTTTCACTTCAACATCGACTCTAGAAAGAACTTGATTAAGTTGTGTCATCATTTTTTCTCGTTTAATTTTGAAACGATTTTCAATCAAACTTGAAGTATCGGGTTTGGCAATAGCAGGAACTGAACATAGGCTTCCTCCAACAATCATTATTACAGCACCTGTTACTAATTTCTTTTTCATTAATAAAATCTCCTTTTCTTATTTAATTATCTTAATGTAAGATAATTTTCTCGATTGAAATAACGATTTTTATTCACATCATGAAGAATTCTCCAAGCTCTTAAGTTTTTGACTTCACCGACTTGATTTTTCATGTCAGAGTAGATTAAATGATGAAGGGCTTTTTGATTTTCTTTAGTTAGATGATTGATTTTAAATGTAACTTCAATTGTATTACCGGATGTTTTTAACTTCGTTTTTTGAATAGGTAAATCGGTTAATTCTTTAAAAGAAATTGTGGTGTAGTAATTTTCTTTTAATTGTCGTGCTAATTTTTTGCGATAGGGTAAGTTTAAAATTAAATGAGATTCACTAATGATAATGTCTTCAGCAAAGAGGTTCGTTTTGCCAATGTTAATAATTTCATCCACGATGACTTTTACAAATAAAGGCAATCTAGGACGTTCAATTGCAACGAAAACAACAATCGTTAATGCAAAAATATTATAAAGTAACCAATACGTGTTTAGATTAAAGAATGAAATCGCGTGTCCTGATTGATAGCTAGTTAGGGATAGTTTTACAAAAGCGATTAAACAAATAACCAATAATACAATTTGTGTTCGAATGATGCGCCAGTTAAAGTGGCTAGTGGTTTGCTTCAAACCTTTTTTTGTTACATGGAATTTTTTTCCTTTATCTGATTTAGCAAATACTTCTTTAAAAACTGCCCAAAACACTTGTGGAGCGGTGGATAATTCATAAATATGACTTAAGAATGAATGGTATTTTTTTCCTGCAATTGATTTAAACATTAGTTGTCCTGAAAGATAAGAAGGGACCCAAAATAAAAGTAAATCAGTAAAAGCAGCTTCAATACTATAAACATTGAATAAAATATAAAGAAGGGGACAAATAATATAAATTAATTTGTAGATTCCATAAAACCAATACAAAACACCATCGACATAAAATAATTTTTGGATAAAACTTAGTTCAGGTAGCTTGTTTAACTTGTACTTCTTAAATACTTGAATATTGCCACGTCCCCAACGATCTCGTTGTTTAATAAAATCTTCTAATGTTTCAGGAGAAATGCCTGATGCTAAAGCTTCATTTACAAAAACAGTCTTCCAACCATTATTTTGAATGATTAAACCAGTTGCCATATCTTCCGTAATTACACCAGTGCTAAAGCCACCGATTTCTTCTAGTGTCTTGCGACGAAAAAGAGCATTACTTCCAACATATAAAAGGGCATTGTATTGATCTTTTGCCGTTTGCAAAGAGCGCATAAAGAAGTCTTGTTCGTTATTAACTTCATTATGTAGAAATAAATTATTTTGAAAAATATCATAGTTGAAAAAGGTTTGGGGTGTTTGAACAAAACCCACATCTTCTTGATAAAAATACCCTAAGGTTCGCTTTAAAAAATTACGTTTTGGAACCATATCGGCATCTTGTGTGACAACAATTTCACCTGTTGTTTTAGTCAAAGCATGGTTTAGGTTACCTGCTTTTGCATGCTCGCTGCTGTCTCGATTAATGTAGCCAATATTGAATTCTTTAGCTAACATGGCTATATCATTGCGATTTCCATCATCACAAAGATAGATAGAAACAAGGTGTTTCGGGTAATCAATATTTTGACAACCTAAAATTGTGCGATTTAAAATTTCAGCATTTTCGTTATAAGTTGCAATTAAAATATCGACAGTTGGAAGTTTTTTAAGTCGCTTTAGACTACGAAATTTTCTGCGATAGGGGGACCAAAACAGTATAACTAAAACTAGGGATTGTAAAAACCCCATTATTTCAGCAAATAATAGTAACCCTCCAGAAAAACTACTAAAAATAGTAATAGTTGGGAAAGAATAAGCAATTCTCCAATAAAGATAGATGCCGTTCATTAAAACGTACCCAATCAATAAAAAACGTCTGAATTTTAAGTTGATTTTGGTTAAAATATAAAAAATACTTAGAAAAATAATACTAGGAATCGTGTAGTAATAGAATAATAGCTGATACATATTTTTTCCTTCCTTTTACAAAGTAATCGTTTTTAGATATGTTTTTAAGTCTTCTTTTAATTCTGGATGGTTTAATCCGTATTCAATATTGGTTTTTAAAAAGCCCATTTTATCTCCAACGTCGTAACGTGTCCCTTTAAATTCATAAGAGTAAACCTCCTCTTGTTTGTTCAAAGTAGCGATAGCGTCAGTTAATTGAATCTCATTGCCAACACCGGGTTCTTGTTTTTCTAATAGGTCAAAAATAGCTGGAGTTAACAAGTATCTGCCAATAATCGCTAAATTACTTGGTGCATCTTCGATAGCAGGTTTTTCAACTAAACCATTTACTTGGCATAATTGTTCAGAGGAATTTTCAATCGGACTAACTACGCCGTATTTTGAAATTTCTTCAAGAGGCATCGCCATCGTTGCAACAATAGAGCGACCTTTTTTTTCATAGGCATCCATTAATTGTTTTGTTAGTGGTTTGGTATCTGCCATCAGATCATCTCCAAGTAATACAACAAAGGGTTCATTTCCAATAAATGATTTTCCTTGTAAGATTGCATGTCCTAAGCCATTTGGATTTGTTTGACGAATAAAATGCAATTTAATACCGGTTGTATCCTCTACAAGTTTTAAAAGATCCGTTTTTCCTTTTTCTTTTAAAGTAGATTCTAATTCTGGATGAGAGTCAAAATAATCTTCAATACTACGTTTCCCTCGACCCGTAACGAGTAAAATTTCTTCGATTCCCGCTTCTTTTGCTTCTTCTATAATAAATTGAATCGTTGGTTTATCAATGATTGGAAGCATTTCTTTTGCAACTGATTTTGTAATCGGTAAAAATCGAGTGCCTAACCCTCCAACAGGGATAATCGCTTTTCTTACTTTGTTCATAAAATATTAACTCCATTCTGCTATTTTTCTGCTTATACTATTTATTGAATAGTAGTTGCTTTTTATAATATACATCAAAAAAAAATATTGTCAATAGAATAATACTGTTTTATGAATAGTAGTTGAAGTTTTATTGCTACTTAAAGGGATTATTGATATAATAATAGATATTGTCTTAAGGAGAAGTGTCTATGAGAGCCGCAACACAATTTAAAAAAGGCGCATTAGAGATGTGTGTCCTTTATTTATTAAAAAATGAAGATCGCTATGGGTATGATTTGACCCAAGTAGTTAATAAATACGTTCCGACAACCGAAGGTGCGCTTTATCCTGTCTTAAGACGATTAGTCAAAGAAGATTTTTGTATTTCCTATACAAAAGAATCATCAGGTGGGCCTTCAAGAAAATATTATCGTATAACCTCTAAGGGGGAAGACTATTTAGCGTCATTAATTGAAGATTGGGATATTTTTGTTCAAAATATAAAAAAAATGAGGGAGGATGAAGATAATGGACTTAACAAAAGAGTATTTTAAAGAACTGAAAAGTTATTTTTCAGAGGATGATTTAGAGAGTTACTATGAAATTAAAGAAGACCTAATGGATCACATCGAAGCGTGTAAAGAAGACGGACAGACGGTTGAAGAAGCGTTAAGTTCGTTAGCCTCTCCTAAAGAAGTAGCGGATGATTTTTTTGAGGATCGTCGCTTACAAACAGCAATGAATGCAGAAAAAGATGTTATTCCAAGTGAAGAAATCCAATCTGTTTTTTTAGGCACTCAAAAGAAAAAAATGAAGATTTTAGCGATGTCAATCTTCACTGTGGTTCGTATTTTTTTTATGTCTTTATTATTGTTCATGTTATTTTATTTTCTTGTTTATTTAGGAGAAGAAATGATTAATGAGAAGCATTTAGCAATTATACCTTTATCCTCTAGCTTAATGATTGTAGCGATTATTAGTTTAGGATTTAGAAAAAAACGGTTATTTAAAAAAATGCATTTAAGTGGTTGGACGTCAGTAGTGTTAGTTTTTTTAAGTTTGATTATAGTAGCAGGTGCTTTTTTAGCAGGAGATTTATTTTATCAAGGAATCAAAATTGAACAAGATTTAGTGATAAAAAATGAAAAAGATGTCAAACTTATAATGGATTCAGATGCAGATGTTGAAATTACGACATTAGAGGTTCCTAAAAACGAAGAATTCCGAATTTTTTTAAGCGGACGATTCAAAAAAAGTGAACTAACTAAAATCAATCATGCTATTAAAGGAAATAAATTTGATTTAAAAGTAGACAAACGTAATAAATTTGATTTTTTTACAAGAACAGGAAGCTCTGAAATGGTTGTTTTTATACCTGAAGGGACGAAACTTGATTCGCTTGATTTCAATTTAACGAAAGGTGAGTTACGAATTATTGATCTTCATGTTGATCATTTTAATTTAAATTTAGTTGATGGCGATTTATATGGTAAGAATATTACATCTAATAGAGGAGAAATTTATAGTGAGTTTGGAGAAGTTGTCATTGAGGACTCAAAAACAAATTTAAAGGTAGACAGTCAAAAAGGCAAAACCATTTTAACGATGATTACAGGAGATGTTGAGGCAAACATTGAAGATGGACTTTCCATTTTTAAAGACTTGACATCAAAAAAAGTGAATGTTAAAAGCAATTCTGGAAAATTTATATTAGAAGATTCTACTATTCAAAAACTAGTTGCCGTGTCAAATGATGGACAAAGTATTGTAAAAAGAACAAAAGGATCAGTCGATTTGAAAACGACAACAGGAAAAATGATTCTTCGATCTAACAATGGACCATTAAAAGTTGTAAATGATGAAGGGACGATTATATCCATTCAACACGATAATTTGAATGCAGACATTAAGAGTGAATCTGGCTTTATAAAATGGATCCAAGATAGTGATGCCGATATTCGCATTGTTGCAGTTTCTAAAACAGGTGATGTGACTAATGAATTTAATTCTAAAAAGAAAGCACCTTATAAAGTTAAATTAAAGTCTGATACAGGTATGATTCGAGTAATCAAAAAAGTAAATTAAGACGAAAAAAAGGAGTCGATTGTGTTTTCTAATCGACTCCTTTTTTGTTTTTAAATCGTTGTGTAGGTTTTTGGAGTATGAGTGAAGACCTCACAACCCTCTTTAGTAACATACAAACAATCTTCAATTCGAACACCTGCTACGCCTGGAACGTAAATACCTGGCTCGATTGAAAAGCACATGCCTTCTTCGATCACAAGAGGGTTACCTTCCATCAGTGAAGGGTATTCATGAACCGAGCTACCTAAGCCATGACCTAATCGGTGATTAAAATAAGGTCCAAATCCAGCATCCGTAATAATATCGCGTGCAATTTTGTCTAATTCACCAGCTGTAATACCTGGTTTAACGGCTGCTAAAGCTGCATTATGGGCAGTTAAAACAATGTCGTAAATTTCTTTAGCTTCTTTTGAAGGCTCTCCAAAGGCAACCGTTCTTGTCGCATCACTGGTATAGCCATTGTAGACAACACCTAAATCAAAGAGTACAAGTTCATCCTTTTTAATTTTACGTTCACCAGGATTGCCATGGGGACTTGCGGCATTATCACCTGCTAAGACAATAGTATCAAAGCTCATTTGCATGATGCCTTTTTTCTTGAGTTGGTATTCAATTTCAGCAACGACTTCTTGTTCCATAATGCCTTCCTTGATGGCATTAAAACCAACTTCAAATGCGAAATCGGCCCATTTACCTGCTTCAATCATTGTGGCAATTTCATCGGGCGTTTTGATTAATTTTAACCGTTGAATCATTGGTGTTAAGTCTGTTTTAAATTGACTTGTAGGAAAGTAATTTTGAAGAGCTTCAAATCGGTTTAATGTTAGGCTGTCTTTTTCAACAGCCCAATTAGTTACTGCTGACGTAACCTCATTTATTTTTTCAGCAATGATTTTCCAAGGGTCTTCATTATCTAAATAGCCAAAAACATCATAATGCCATTCGCTATTTTTTGCGTCATCGATTTCAAGTGCGGGAGTAAATAAGAATGGATCACTTTCTGGGAAAACAAGTAATGCTAAAATCCGTTCATGGGGATCACTTTCATAGCCAGTAAAGTAGCCAATCGTTTCTGGAGCATTGACAAAGGCGACATCTACTTGATGGTCTTTTAACCATTGCTGTAATTCTTTTAATTGTTTTTTCATCAAGATACCTCTTTTCATTTAGTTGTTCTAGTTTATTGTAGCATTAATGATGGAAGTGGTAAAAGGATGAAAGCAAACTTTTTGATTCTTTTACCAAAAAGATAGTGAAACGAGAGTTGTTGAAAAAGTTTATGAAAATTTCATGAAAACGAAAGTAAAACGTTTGCATTTTTAAATTTTATTTGTTAAATTGTATGAGTATAGGATTGTCAGGAACGAAATTAAATAATAGAGGGAGAACAAACATGGAAAAACAAACAATTACAATTTATGATGTTGCAAGAGAAGCCAATGTTTCAATGGCGACAGTTTCGCGTGTGGTCAATGGAAATCCAAATGTAAAACCAACGACTAGAAAAAAAGTTTTGGAGGTTATTGATCGTTTAGATTACCGTCCAAATGCAGTAGCAAGAGGTTTAGCAAGTAAAAAAACAACTACGGTTGGAGTCATCGTACCAGATGTTACGAATTTATATTTCTCTTCATTAGCAAGAGGAATCGATGATATCGCAACAATGTACAAATACAACATTATTCTAGCGAACTCTGATCAAAACGATCAAAAAGAAATTCAAGTATTAAATACGTTACTAGCTAAACAAGTAGACGGAATCATCTACATGGGACACAAAATTACAGATGAAATGCGTGCTGAATTTTCACGTTCAAAAACACCCGTAGTTCTAGCTGGAACCGTTGACCCAGATGCGCAAGTTGGCAGTGTGAACATTGATTATACTGAAGCAACAGAACAAGTAATCACGCAATTAATTGCAAAAGGCAATAAAAAAATAGCCTTTGTTTCAGGCGCTTTAACTGAACCAATCAATGGAATTTACCGTATGAATGGTTATAAAAAAGCATTGAAAAAAGCAGGGATTAACTTTGATGAAAAATTAGTATTTGAAACGGAATATTCTTACCAAGCTGGTGAAGAAATGTATAACAAATTAGCTAAAGTAGGTGCAACAGCAGCTTTTGTTGGCGATGATGAATTAGCAATTGGTATTTTAAATGGAGCGTTAGATCATGGAATTAAAATTCCAGAAAAATTTGAAGTCGTTACAAGTAATAATTCAAAATTAACTGAAATGGTTCGTCCGCGATTAAGTACGATTACGCAACCTTTATATGATATTGGTGCTGTTTCAATGCGCTTATTAACAAAATTGATGAATAAAGAAGAAGTTGAAGAAAAAACAATTATTTTACCTCATAATATTGCGGATCGTGGAACAACTAAAAAATAAATAAAAGAAACCATCTATTCGGAATTTCCAAATAGATGGTTTCTTTTTGATTTTACAGCAGGTGGTTAGTTTGTTGTAAAATGTAATAAATCCTGATATTAGGGTGTTGATTTAATTTCTAGAATATCCTCAGTTTGTTCAATTTCCTTTTCTTCAGTTTCTTTTTCCTTTTCTTTGTTTTCTTTCTGTTTCTTTTCTTTTTCAGCTTTTTCTTTGTCAGTTTTCTCTTTTTCAATTTTTTCCTTCTCGGCTTTTTCTTCTTCTTCTTTTTTCTTTTTTTGATCTTCTTCTTGTGTTTTTACATATGTTTCGAACCAATATTTATACAGTTCTGAAGAATTTGCTCCTAAAGTAAAATGATAATTGGTAGCACTTGGCAAATATTTTGTGTTAAACAATTCCGATATCATCGCGCCACTAGCTGTAATACTTGATCCATTTGGAGCTGTAAAGGTAGAAGGTTTCATACCTGTAGCAGCTAAAACTGAACTATAAGTCACACCAGCCGGACGGTTGAAACTTTTTTCAGTTCCTAAAATCGTTGAATCAACACGGTTAATTGCATTGGCTAATTTTGACCAATATCTTATATTCCGAAGACTTGTATCGCCGTAACCATCAGTTTGTGAAAGCTCATGACTACTATATTGGTTGTCATAGCCAATCCAAGAACTTAAGGTAACTTGAGGTGTACTGGCAATAAACCAAATATCACGGAAATTTTGCGACGTTCCGGTTTTTCCAGCCCAATCAGCAGTGAAATTCAAGTAATTATGAATCGAACTACCTGTTCCTTCATTAACTACAGAACGCATCATGTCAGTAGTAAGGTATGCTGTTTGTGGTGAAAAGACAGGAGTTGAAGTCGTTTCATGCTGATAAATGCTATTGCCTTTTTTGTCAGTGATGGAATCAATTAAATACGCTTTTGTATAATTTCCTCCATTTGCAAGTGTTGCAAATGCATTAGTTTGTTCTAAAACAGTTGGACCAGTATCGGTTCCACCCAGTGAAAGGGAAAGATTTCCGTACTCAGAAGGATTGATGGATTGAATGCCCATTTTTTTCAAATAATCCCCAGGATTAGAATTTTTTAAGAGTTCGTTATAAATTTGAACGGTTGGGACATTGGCAGAACGTTTTAAGGCATCTCTAGCACTGACAAATTTCCCACTAATGGTTCCGCCATAGTTTTTAGGCGCCCAAATTTCCCCATTTGGTTGTGTAAAGGTAAAGTTAGTATCAGCAATCATTGTAGCAGGTGTAATTAAGCCAGATTCCAATGCAGGTGCGTATACTAGTAAGGGTTTAATAGTTGACCCTGGCTGTCGTTGGGTATCAAAAGCATGATCGACTTGTGTAATATCAAAATCACGTCCCCCAACAAAACTAATCACTTTTCCAGTCTGGTTATCCATTAAAACGCTACCTGTTTGAACAGGTTCTTGAATCTCTTCATTTTCACCAGTCACTTCATTGTATACGGTAGCGTGATAGGTTTGACCTAGTGAATCGCCATATTCTTGTACCGTTTCAGTCATTGCATCGTACACATTCTTATTAATTGTAGAGTGAATTTCATAGCCTTTTTGACGAATTTCAAAATCAGCACGTTTGTAATATACATTATATAAATTATCGTTCGCTTCAATGTCTGCATCCGTTAGTTTATCGGCGGTATACATTTGCTTCATAATAATTCGACGTGCTTCTTTTTCAACCGCATTGTAAACATAAGAATAATTGTGATCCTCAACGTCTTCAGTTGGAGAAACAAAATCTTTTACTAAATCATAGGCTAAGGCCTCATCATATTCTTTTTTAGTAATAAATTTTTCACGATACATTCTAAAGAGAACGGTATTTTTACGTTCTGTACCCGCTTCTAAATTTTGACGCAATTCCCCAAATTGATTATAGGGAGTGTACATGGAAGGACTTTGTGGCAGTCCCGCGATAAAAGCAGATTGAGCCAGGTTTAGCTCACGCGCATGAATACCAAAAATACCAATAGCAGCAGCTTCAACACCAGCGATATTTTGACCACTGCTGTTACGTCCAAAACTTGAAACATTTAAGTAAGCTTCTAAAATCTCATCTTTAGTAAAATAGTTTTCTAATCGGTAAGCTAATAAAATTTCATTGGCTTTTCGTTTAAAGGAAACTTCACTTGTTAATAATTGCTGTTTGACTAATTGTTGAGTTAATGTTGATCCACCCGTTTGCATACTTGAACCTGTAAATTCTTGGATTAAGGCTCTAGCTACGGCTTTTGGAACAACACCATGATGTTTGTAAAAATATTCATCTTCGGTTGCAACAATCGCGTGTTGCAGGTCTTTTGAAATTTCATGTAAAGGCACAACTTTTCGATTTAAATCTGTTTTTAATTGCCCAATCGGAGTGCTGTCAGCAAAATACATATTTGAAACTTGTTCTAGATTGCTAATATCGCTTTGCATCTCTTCATAAGTTGGTGGTTTTTCATTAGAAACGAGATAAGCAAAATAGCCTAAACCAACACCCGCAAAGAGGGCACCGCCAAATAGAACTAAAATGATAAAACTTAAAAATAGATTTTTGATAACGCCATAGCCTACATTAAATTGAAAAATCATTTTTTTCTTTCTTTCTTCTGGAGTGAGGTCTTTATTTTGCTTGTTTGTTTTTGATTCTGAAAAATGAGTGCGTAATTTAGTCCATTTTGTAATGAAGGCAATTTGAATTGCTGCTAAAAAAACGACTATTTTTGAACCGATAGATGGTGACTCTGGGTTATCACTTATTAACGGTGCTGTTTCAATAGGTGATTTTTCAATCTCAGTAGGTTCGGTTAAATTAGTCTCTTTTTGTTCTTTTTTTATCTGCCTATTTTTTTTGAAATCAAGCCATTTTATTTTGGCATACTCTTTTAAACGTTCATAAGACTTGATAAGTTTTTCTTTGATGGATGGTCCATTGTTATTGTTATGTGGATCATTCAATTTTTTCACCTCAATAATATAAATTAGTAATTGTTTAGACGTTTGTTCTTTAAAAATAAAAAAGGGAATGAACTGTTAGGAGTCGATGGTGCATTCGTTTGAAAGAAGATACTCAAATTTACTAAGCAACTCTATAAACTCAGTTTCTAAAAACTCAGTTGTTTCGTCAGCTAAGAGAACAGATTGGGTAGGCGTTTTTACGTTATCAAAATAGGACAAAACTGAAAGTTGATTGTATCGAACCGCTATTTTTAATTGTGGCTGATAAAGCGATTCTCCACAGGGACCAGTTTTTAGACGAGCAATACTATAATGCTCAGGATTTATTTGATAAATACGATAAAAATCACCAGCAAAATACTGTTTTGTTAAACCAAACTTTTGAACAACCGCATTAAAACGTTGATAAAGTTTTTCCAAGATAGGTTCACTCCTTAAAATACTGTTCCTACAAGTATACCAAATAATTCAAGAAAATTAGAGCACTATTTTAAATTAATTAAAATAAAAAAAGTATTTGACATTTATTTTGATTATAGATATACTTTGACTAACAAATTTAGATTGTGAGTGATGGTTATGAAAAACGAACAAGTATATCCAACACAACTGAATAATTTCTTCTTTAGCTATTTTAGATAGTGTTTGTAAACATGAACCTTCATGGGTACAAACCGTAATGTTTGTATCTATATGGCTAGAGCATTTTGATTTACACAAAATTCGCCACATAGATGAGTAATGATCTAGAGTGGCTTTATCGTTTATTTTTCCTCAATAGGGAATCAGGGACACCTCTTTAGATTTTACTTATCAAAATCTAAAGAGGTGTTTTTGTGTCTTCAAAACAAATTAAACAGATAGGAGTAGCGTTAAAGGAACTATAATAGTTTGAAAATTCTTAATTATTAAATAATAAAAAATTGGAGGAAAAAAAGATGAAAAAAATAGCAATTGCAAGTTTAACAGGATTAGTAGCGCTAGGGTTATTAGCGGGATGTACTGGCGGAAATTCAAAAAGTGAGAACAAAAAGGAAGTTAAAGTTGGCGTTTTACAATATATGGAACACAATTCATTGGATCAAGCACGCAAAGGTTTTGTTGCAGAATTGAAAGATGCTGGATATGAAGAGGGAAAAAATATGACCTTAGATTACCAAAATGCTCAAGGGGATCAATCGAATTTGAAAAGTATGAGTGAACGCTTAGTAAAAAATAAAAATGATGTCATTCTAGCCATTGCAACACCTGCAGCACAATCAGTTGTCAATGAAACCACAACCCTCCCAGTTTTATTTACAGCCGTGACAGATGCCGTTTCAGCAGGGTTAGTAACAAGCAATGAAAAACCAGGCGGAAATGTTACTGGAACAAGCGATATGGTGCCAATTGATGAACAAACAGATTTATTATTATCCATCGTACCGGAAGCTAAAACAGTAGGAATTATTTACAATGCAAGTGAAAAAAATTCAGAAATTCAATCAAAATTAGCGAAAAAAGCGCTTGAAAAATCAGGTGTTAAAGTAAAAGAAGTAACGGTTTCTTCAACTAATGATGTTCAACAAGTGATGACGTCACTAGCAAAACAAGTAGATGGAATCTACATTCCAACAGATAATACCTTAGCAAAAACAATGTCAACAGTTGGTGAAATCGCAGAAGCAGCTAAAATTCCCGTGATTGCAGGTTCAACAGATATGGTTGAAGAGGGTGGTTTAGCAACTTATGGAATCAATTATGAAAAATTAGGACGTCAAACAGGAAAATTAGCTGTTAAAATTTTAAAAGGTGAAGCAAAACCAGCAGAGTTGTCCATTGAAACCTCTAAAAACTTGGAACTAGTTGTGAATCAAAAAATGGCAAAAGCACTAGAAATTGATCCTACAAGTATTAAAATCAAAAAATAACGAATCATGAAACGTTCTTATACAGGAAGGAAGATAAGTTAAATGGATATTATCATGTCAAGTGTTTCGCAAGGTCTTTTATGGTCAATTATGGCAATTGGAGTTTACCTAACGTATCGTATTTTAGATATCGCTGATTTAACAGCTGAGGGAAGTTTTCCACTAGGCGCGGCTATTTGTGCAAGTCAAATTGTGGCTGGAACTAGCCCTATTATTGCCACTTTAATGGCGCTACTAGGTGGCATGGGAGCAGGTTTGGTTTCAGGTTTGTTGCATACTAAGTTGAAAATCCCAGCATTACTAACGGGTATTTTAACAATGACGGCGTTGTATTCGATTAACCTAAGAATCATGGGACAAGCGAATATTTCATTGCTAGGTCAAAAAACAATTATGAGAAGTTTGGCATTACTGGGAATGACCAATCAAACAGCGGTTTTAATTGTCGGAGGCATCGCAGTTGCTATTGTTATAGTGGTATTGTATTTCTTTTTTAGTACAGAAATAGGTTTAGCTATTCATTCAACAGGAGATAACGAGGAAATGAGTGAAGCCAATGGGATTAATACTGATTTAATGAAAATTATAGGATATATGTTATGTAATGGTTTGATTGCTCTTTCAGGTGCATTATTAGCACAAAATAATGGGTATGCAGATATTAGTATGGGAATTGGCACGATTGTGATTGGACTAGCTTCGATTATTATTGGAGAAGTTATTTTCAGTCATTTAACTTTTGTAAAACGTCTGATGACAATCGTCATTGGAGCAATCGTTTATCGTTTGATTATTGATATTGTTTTACAATTAGGTGTAGCACCAACTGATTTAAAGCTATTTTCAGCACTTATTTTAGCCATTGCACTTTCAACACCATTGTTGCGTGGTAAATTAAAAGGAATCAAAAAAGGCAAGAAGAAAGGAGGCAAATTAGCATGAGTACTATTTTAGAATTAAAAGGCATTCATAAAAGTTTTGAAGTAGGAACAATCAATGAACATCATGTGTTAAAAGGCATTGATTTAACCTTAGAAACTGGTGAATTTGTTACGATTATTGGCGGAAACGGTGCTGGTAAATCAACTTTATTAAACAGTATTGCTGGTAGCTTTTCTGTTGATGAAGGAGAAATCCTAGTGGATGGTATTGACGTTACCAATCAAAAAACAGCGAAACGAGCAACTTATATTGGACGAGTATTTCAAGATCCACGTATGGGCACCGCAACGCGATTATCAATTGAAGAAAACTTGGCAGTTGCTTATAAAAGAGGGAAAAGCAGAGGTCTATCAAAAGGCGTAAAGGGAGCGCAACGAGCTTTTTTTAAGGAACAACTACAACAACTTAATTTAGGATTAGAAAATCGATTGAAAATGGAAGTGGGATTGCTTTCAGGTGGTCAACGTCAAGCCGTTACATTATTAATGGCGACTTTAGTAACACCCAAATTACTTTTATTAGATGAGCATACGGCAGCTCTCGATCCAAAAACTAGCCAATCTGTTTTAGAATTAACAGAAAAAGTAATTGAAGAAAAAAAACTAACAGCTCTAATGATTACCCATAATATGGAAGATGCGATTCGTTACGGCAATCGTTTAATTATGTTATATAATGGACAAATTGTGGTAGATATTAAAGGTTCGCAAAAGCAAGAATTAACCGTTCCCGATTTATTGACCTTATTCCAAAAAAATAGTGGTCAAGTAATGAGTGAAGATTCTTTGGTTTTAGGATAAGGAAAAAGGCTTCGTTGACGTTTACGTCAACAAAGCCTTTTTTTATTAAACATTTGAAGGGAGTTTTTCGCCAATTTCAGCTAAACGAGCTTCGACTTCTTCAATGCTTAAGTGCTGTTCTTTCACATAACGATTCTCAGGCGAAACACGACATTCATGGCTACAGCCACGCAAATATTTCGCTTCATTTTCTGGTGAAGTCAAGATTTGACGGTTACATTTAGGGTCTGCGCAGTTTACGTAGCGCTCACACGGCGTTCCATCAAACCAATCTTTCCCAACGATAACATGTTCCTTACGGTTAATAGGAACGCTAATTCGTTCATCAAAGACATACATTTGACCATCCCATAAATCGCCTTGTACTTCTGGATCTTTTCCATAAGTAGCAATTCCACCATGTAATTGACCAACGTCTTTAAAACCTTCACGGACTAGCCAGCCGGAAAATTTCTCACAGCGAATCCCACCAGTACAATAAGTAACGACACGTTTTTCCATAAATTGTTCTTTGTTATCACGAATCCACTGAGGCAATTCGCGGAAACTACGGATTTCAGGGCGAACAGCTCCTCTAAAGTGACCCAAATCATATTCATAATCATTACGGGCATCAATGACAACGACATCATCATCTAAAATAGCTTCTCTAAACTCTTTAGGACTTAAGTAGGCACCTGTTAATTTAAGTGGATCAATATCATCTTCTAAGTTTAAAGAAACTAACTCAGGACGGTAGCGAACAAACATTTTTTTGAAAGCATCATGATTTTCAGGATCAATTTTAAAAACAGTTTCAGCGAAACGTGGATCAGCGTGCATCGCATCTATGTAACGCTGTGTTTCTTCTACTGTGCCAGAAACCGTTCCGTTGATTCCTTCATCGGCAACTAAAATACGGCCTTTAAGCCCTAATTCTTTACAAAACTGAAGGTGTTCTTTTGCAAATTCTGCACCATCTTCAATCGCAACATATTGGTAATAAAGTAAAACACGATAATCTTTTGACATAGTAAATCCTCCTAAATTTTCTCCCATCAACTAAATAAGATAGATTGACACTATACTTTAACATGAATTAAAACGATTAGCTAGCAATTATGTTTGTGTTTAAAATCACATAATGAGATGCTTGCAAGTTAGTGATTGTCATTTATAATGAAAGCAATAAAGAAAATAGGGAGGTTGGGGAAATGGAAAGATGTGCTTGGGCAAAAAAAGAGTTAGATATTAGGTATCATGATGAAGAGTGGGGAAACCCCCATCATTCGGAAGACAGTTTATTTGAGCTCTTAATTTTAGAAACGATGCAGGCAGGTTTGAGTTGGTCAACGATTTTAGTAAAACGTGAAAATTATCGTGAAGCGTTAGATCAGTTTGATTATCATAAAATAGCTAGTTATTCAGATGAAAAAGTAGAAGAATTAATGAATAATGCTGGAATTATTCGTAATCGTTTAAAAATAAAATCAATTATTAAAAATGCACAGGCTTTTATCAAGGTTCAAAAAGAGTGGGGAAGCTTTGATCGTTATTTATGGTCTTTTGTTGATTATCAAACGATTGATAATCAATTTGAAACCATTGCAGAAGTTCCAGCGCAAACGGAATTGTCTAATCAGCTAGCCAAAGATCTTAAAAAGAGAGGATTTTCTTTTATAGGCCCCGTTACGTGCTACGCATTTATGCAAGCAGCAGGATTGATAAATGATCACACAATGAATTGTTCCTATAGAATGGCAGTCAATTATGACAAATAAGTAATAGAATTCTTAAGAATGTGATAAATAACGAGGTAAATGAAATTTTATTGTAATCTAATAGATATCTAATTTGAAAGTGAAGTATGCTATACTAAGTAGACGTTAAGGAAAACTTTAAAATTTAAACAATGAATGATACTTTGGAGGAATGAAATCGTGAACAAGAAATTAATGAATATTGCCATCTTAGGAACAATCACATTTAGCTCAATGATTTTACCTATTGTTTCCCATGCAGATTCTGTCGAAACTCAAATTCAAGAACAAGATAGCAAAATCAACTCATTAAAATCTAAATCGACAAGTGTTCAATCAGATTTAGAAACAGTTGAATCTTCAATTTCTAATAACGAAGCAAAAGCAAAAGGATTATTAAAAGAAATCCAAGCAGCGAATTCTGAAATGAAACAATTAGATGAAGACATTACAACATTAACAGCTAAAATTGATCAACGAAATGATCAATTAAAAGAACAAGCTCGTTCTGTTCAAGTAACTGGCGACAGTCAAAATTACTTAGAATTTATCATTAGTGCAGAATCTCTTTCTGATGTAATTGGCCGAATCGATGTTGTTGGCAAAATGGTTTCTGCTAACCGCGGTTTAGTTCAACAACAAGTAGCTGATAAAGAAGCAGTGAAAACAAAGAAAGATGAAACACAAAAGAAAGTCAATCAACAAAATACATTGGCTGGACAACTTGAATCAACACAAAGCAAGCTAGAAAAACAAAAAATGGAAAAAGAAGTAGTAGTTGCTCAATTAGCAGCAGATACTGCAACAGCTGAAGGCGACAAAGCTAAATTCTTAGCTCAAAAAGCAGAAGCTGAAAAACAAGTCGCTGCCTTTACTGCAGCGAAAGATGAATCAGCGAAAGCTGTTCAATTAGCATCTGCAACGACTAAAGAAACAGCTGATTCAAGTAGTAATAAAAATTCGAGTCAAGATGCACCTTCTTCTGTACCGACTCCAGCAACAAACAATCCAGTAGCTCCAAGTAATCCAACACCAGCAGCTCCAACGCCGGTACCAGAGCAACCAACTAAACCAGTAACACCAGAAAAACCGATTAAACCAGTAGATCCCCCAACACCACCATCTGGTGGCGGTGCTTCATGGAGCAACTTACAAGCAATTGCCAATCCTTTACAAGGAATTCCTTATTCTTGGGGCGGAACAACAACAAATGGTTTTGACTGCTCAGGATTTACACAATATGTATTTGCAAGAGCAGGAATTTCAATTCCACGTGTTGCTTCAGCACAATATGCTGCTTCAACAAAAGTATCTAACCCACAACCAGGTGATCTAGTCTTCTTCTCACAATCAGGTGGAGAGATTGATCACGTAGGAATTTATGCAGGTGGTTCAACATTTATCGGCTCACAATCTTCATCAGGTGTTGCTTATGCGAACTACGCTTATTACTGGGATAAATTTATTGTAGGCTATGGCCGCTATTAAAAATAATTTTTGAAAAGCTATCAATTTTAAATTGATAGCTTTTTTTTGTCTACAAAATATAAATGCGACAGAAAATTCATTACTTAGTTGGTAAAAAGTCTAGTTATTAGATTTTTGATTTAACTTTTTATCGGTTTCTAACTATATAATAAATGTAATAGTTAATAGTGTTCATTTGGCACTTATGTATGGAGGTAGAAATGGATAGTCTATATGGAAAAAATACGATAAAAAATCTATTTGGTAATGAAAAATTAGTCGATTTAATATTAGATAATCATACTGTTAAGATAAAATCGGAAGTAATTAAAGTTGCAAGTAAAAAAACATTAATTGAAGAAAATACGATTCATGATTCTTTTTATTTTATTAAAGAAGGAATATTTGTTTTAAAGAAAGGCAATCAAATTGTTGATTTAATTGGAGAATCGTCTGTAATCGGTTTGTATGATTTATTCATAGGTGAAAAATCTTCTTTAGGTGTAATGAGCTTAACTTCTGCTGTATTAGTGAAAATAAAAAAAGAAGAGTTATTGGCTATTCTTTTTTCAATTCAAGAAGGAGCAATTTTCCATATTAACTATATGCATAGTACCTTAAATAGTTTAATTTCACATCGAAATTTATTAGGTCTACCTCTAAAAAAACGAATTTTAAAAGTAATGGAAAAAATAGCGATTAATTTTGGAGTTGAAGACCAAGATTACTACTATCTTCCTAAAGAAATGACTACTCGTATTGTAGCAAATTACTGCAATTGCAACGTGAATACAATCACAAAAATTTTTAAAGAATTTGTTGCAAAGGAGTTTTTATTATCTACTAGTAAACCCTATATTTTAAATCGGAAAAAAATTGAGGGCTATTTTTCAATCTCTAAAGAATAACAAAAAGGAGGGCTTACTAATGAGGGTGAAATTTTTAAATTGTTATGTAGATGATGTAGGATTAATGGATTCAATAATGAAAATTGAAGGAATTATCAAAAGAAAAAAACCTAGTCAACACATTGTGATCTATCCGAGTAAAATCAATTCAATGCAAAAAGATCTATCACTTAGATTAATCGTGAACAAATCCCCTTTAATTACTACAGATAGTTCAACCATTTTACATGCTAGTAAATTACTAAAGAGACCACTTAAACAGCGAGTATCAACAAAACTATTGTTTATTGAGCTGTTAAAAAAGTGTGAGGAGCAAGGTTATCGTCCTTATTTTCTTGGATCAAGTAATGAAGTTCTTGAAGACGTAGTAAATTATGTGAGAATCACTTATCCGACACTTGACATCTCTGGTTATCATAATGGTTATTTTTCAAAGAAAGATACTTTAAAGGTTGTTAAAGAAATTCAAAAATCACGATCAGATATTTTATTTGTAGCGTTTTCCAGTCCCAAAAAAGAATATTGGATTGACGAATACTTAGGGCAATTGGGAATTCCTTTCGCAATGGGAGTAGGTGCTAATTTTGATGTACTAGCAGATGAAATTAAGACAAAACCAATCCGACGACTAAGTAAAAAAATAAGAAAACTACTTGTCCATAGTCTCTTTGGAAATGCGTTTTTATTAGTTCATACGCTAAAAGCAAGAGTAAAGTCATTAAGTCAATAAAGAGCTAAATCATCAATTCAAGTAAAGTGTTAAATTGGGCCAGGTTTTCTTCCAATCTTTTTGTCGCAATCGTTGTTTGAAAATCGCCATTCTTTCAGGATCTGTTTGATAATATGGTGTAGGTACTACTTTAAAATGAATTAAATCAGAAACACCATAAGGCGCAATCAGTTCAAGTTCTCCTTTTTGTGTTCGAATTCCGATAGCTGTACAGGTTTCTGGAAATTTACTAATCGCATCTTCGACAGACAAATAGGGAGCGGTATTAGGATTGTGTTGGTGCATATCATACTGGTTTCTCAGTTCCCATTGATAAAAAAGATACTTTTGTTGAAGCTGATCTTGAATTAGAAGAGCGGATTCATAGGATACGTTTGGATCAAAAAAAATGATATCAAGATCATTGGATAAGTAATTTTTTTTAGTTGATAAATGATTCCAGATGGTACTTCGAATTGTTCCAGCACAAAGGCAAGCTTGTGGCAAATGCAATTCTTCGACAATTGTTAGAATAGTCATTAACTCAGGATTATTTGAAATACAGTTCATTAAATCTTGTTGATTTTTCATACGAAAACCTCACTTCAATTGAATGTCAATCGCCTTATGTTATAGAAAATACCCCTATTGAAAAAATAGAGGTATTTTGTATAAAGAAAGTGATTAAAGATTATTGGTTAACTCAATAAATTCTTGTACATCTGCTTCCATTAGTTTGATTCCCGCAACCCAAAAATCAGACTTTGTTAAATCGACGTCAAGGTGTTTCATCGCTAGCTCTTCTGTTGTCATTGAAGCAGTATCTTTTAATAAGGCGATATACTTATCTTCAAAATCGGCTCCTTCTTCTAACGACCGAGCGTAGATTCCTAAACTGAATAAATAGCCAAAGGTATAAGGGAAGTTGTAGAATGGCACATCTGAAATAAAGAAGTGCAACTTGCTAGCCCAAAAATGCGGATGGTACTGACTTAAGGAATTTTGGAAAGCTTCTTTTTGAGCTTCTTCCATCAATTCAGAAATACGCTCTTCAGAGACGATTCCAGCTTGGCGCTCCTTGTAAAAATTAGATTCAAAAATAAAGCGAGCATGAATATTTAAAAACATCGCGATGCTACTTGAAATTTTTGTATCTAAGAGCATGATTTTTTCCTCAGTTGTTGTAGCTTCTTTGACAGTAGCATCTGCAACGATCATTTCAGCAAATGTACTGGCTGTTTCAGCAACGTTCATCGCATAATCTTGGTTGAGGATTGGCAAGTCTTTCATCACGTCAGAATGGAAGGCATGACCTAGCTCATGAGCCAACGTTGAGACATCACTTGGAGATTCTGAATACGTCATAAAAATTCGTGATTCTTTACTTTCAGGGAAACCTGTACAGTAACCGCCAGGGCGTTTTCCACTACGATCTTCTGCTTCAATCCAAGAATGGTCGAAGGCGTATTGTGCAAAATCAGCCATTTTTGTACTGAATTTTCTAAAGTTGGCAACGATGAAATCAGCACCTTGATCAAAAGGATAAACCTGTGGTTTGTTTGAGCCAATAATGACTGGCGCATCAATGTCTTCCCATGATAATTGTGTTTTTCCAAAAAGTTTTGCTTTTTGATTCAGATAGTCAACAAATGGTTTTTTATGATCACTTACTGCTTGCCACATCGCATCTAAAGTTTCTTTTTTCATTCGATTATAACGCAAAGGTTTCTTTAAAAAGTCTGTTGTATGGTGAGCTTTGTAGTTGGCTAATCGAAAACCAGCTAAATGATTTAAAGTATCTGCAAATAATGGCGCTTTTTTTGTCCAGGCGTCTTCCCATTTTTTAAATAATTGTTTCCGAACAGCGCTATCAGGATCATCACTCATTTTATTGAATGCCTGTCCAGCAGAAAGAAGAGAAACCGAACCATCTTTTTCTTCAAAAGGAATTTCAATCGTTGCAACTAAACTGTCGTAATGGTCGCTCCAACCTTGGAAACCATCGATACTTAAAGCGTTGATTAAAGCTTCTTCGGCTTCGCTTAATAATTCTTTTCCGTCTTCTCTTGTTTCATTTAGACTAAAAGCGATAGCTTTAAATGAAGGGATTTGGAGTAATTCTTGCCATTTATCCTCAGAAATAAGAACTAATTTTTTGACTAAAATTGTATGGATCGTTTGAAATTGGCTATTTAACTCTAATAATTGACCTGTAACAGTGCCTGCATTTTTATCAGAGACATCGGCGGATTGAACGGCTTCAATAAAACTAAAAGCCTGAGTTAGCCCCATTGAAATTTTTTCTTCTAAAGCTAAAATAGCTGAGAATTGAGAAGTATTTGTCTGATCTTGGTTAAATTCCCAAGCTTGTACCTGGGTTGTTAGTTCCTCTAGCTGAGTGTGTAATAGTGTAATCTTTTCTTGCAATGCGGCAGAGGTGCTTCCTCCGGGGAAAATTGAATCTAAATCCCAATTAATATGATAAGTCATTCATGACATCCTTTCTAAATTCTAATAAATCTATTATAACTCACTTTTTCAAAATATGAAAATAAACTTTATCATCTAAAATCAGCCTTAAGTTGCAGAAGAAGTTCCGGCTTTTGTCGGTCGTTTAGCTGATGGGGAACAGCTAAACTAAGAGTATCACTTAAATGGAAAAGAGGAAGAGACATGAGTCATAATTTTAAACTATTTTTATTAATTGAAGGTGTGTTAGCATTGTCAATGCTTTCAAGTATTGTAACAAGACCGCTATTATTACTAGTTATTATCGGAAGTTTTATTGTAATGACGTTAGCAAAGAGAACTCAAAATAGTCAGTTGGGGAAAATTGCTTGGTATACAGGCGTAGGTGCGTTAGTTTATGGAGCCTTTATTTCAGGAGCATTTGCACTCATGTTAATTGTTGCATTAATCTGGCTGCTTGTATTTGGATTAGACGAGTTACGTCAACAAGCGAATCGTAGAATTTAATTAGAATCACTCTTTTCTTAAGGGAGAAGGGTGCTTTTTTTTGTGAAAAATAGTAAACTGATAGAGCAGATATTGAAATTGGAGGAAATCAAATGAAGAAAAAAACATCCTCAAAAGAAAATCTTTTTATTCTTTTGGCTATTTTAATTATGGGGATTCTCTTTTATAGTTCATCACAACCTTATAGTAAGCAAACAGTAGCACCAATGCTAGAAACGTTATTGAAAAATGAGCCATTAAAAGATCTTTTGAGTACGGTTCATTTTAATTACGCAGGAAGTGAAGTTAGTATTGCTACGAAAGGTTATTCACATTTTGTCGAATTTTTTATTCGAAAAGGTGCACATTTTGGCACGTATTTTTTACTTGGCCTCTTTTGGTTTTTAGGTTTAAAAGACAAGATGCGTTCAACTGAATTGGCATTTTTAATTTCTTGGCTGTTAGCAGCAGGGTATGCTGCATTTGATGAATTTCACCAGAGCTTTACAGCAGAACGAACGCCTCTATTTCAAGATGTTATTTTAGATAGTGTGGGGGCTTTAACCGGTATTTTAATTGTCTATCTTTTTGTTCGCTTGAGAAAAAATAGAAAACGCAAATAAGGAGGAAAACGAATGAAACGTTCGGTAATTTTATATATTGCAGCTTCTCTTGATGGGAAAATTGCTAAAAAGAATGGCGATTTGAACTGGTTGTATCAAACTGAAAATGATGGCGATAATGGGTACTATGCTTTTATGAAGCAAGTAGATACAACCATTATGGGGCGAACTACTTATGACGAAGTCTTAGGATTTGATGTACCCTTTCCATATGATGACTATGAAAATTACGTTGTAACCAGCCACGCACCAAAAGAAGGGCATCCACAAGTTACTTTTGTTGATGGTGATATTGTACATTTAGTTGAAAACTTAAAAGAAAAAGAAGGGAAAGATATCTTTTTAATTGGTGGCGGAAATTTAATCGCTCAATTTTTAGAAAAAGATTTAGTTGATGAACTGATTCTTTCCATTGCACCGGTTTTAATCGGAGAAGGCGTTCCCTTATTTTCTGGCAATTATTTAGAAAAACGTTTTAAATTAAGTGAGCTAAGACAATACAAAGATCTTGTCCAAATGCATTATGTAGCTGAATAAAATGAGAGTTGTTAAAAAAGATTTAGTTGATAAAATAGAAGAGAAGTACATTATACGATGAAATGAGGGAACAGGAATGTCAGGACATTCAAAATGGAGCAACATCCAAGGACGTAAAAATGCACAAGATGCTAAACGTGGTAAAATTTTCCAGAAAATATCAAGAGAAATTTATATGGCCGTTAAAAGTGGTGGACCTGACCCTGGTATCAACCCGCAATTGCGTATGATGATTGATAAAGCTAAAGCTGCGAATATGCCAAATGACAATGTAAAAAGAGCGATCACAAAGGGAAGTCAAACAGGCGAAGGCGAGCACTATGATGAAATCACTTATGAAGGATATGGTCCAAATGGAATTGCGGTTTTAGTTCATACTTTAACAGATAATCGCAACCGAACTGCAACCAATGTTCGAGTAGCCTTTAATAAAAATGGTGGTTCAATTGGTGAAACCGGATCTGTGGGGTATATGTTTGATCGTAAAGGCTATCTAGCGATTGAACGAGCAGGCTTAGATGTGGACGAAGATACAATGTTGCTGAGCGTTTTAGAAGCAGGTGGTGAAGAGTTGGAGACGAGTGAAGAGGTTTTCGAAATTTATACAGATCCAACTGATTTTACAACCGTACGGGATGCACTTGAAGCAGAGGGATACAAACTTGCTCAAGCTGAAATCACGATGGTTCCTCAAACAACCGCAGCATTACCTGCAGATAAAGCTGAGTTGTTTCAAACAATGTTAGATAAATTGGAAGATGACGATGATGTTTCAGAAGTCTTTCATAATGCTGAAATGTAAAAAAAGATCCTCTTAAGAGGATCTTTTTTTATTCACTCGTAATTTGTTTCGTAAAACCTTCCCCTTCGACACTTTGAACATCATTAATGATGAAAAAGGCTTTTGGGTCATACTTATTGACAATCTTAGTGACTTGTAATAATTGTTGACGGCTAACAACCGTATATAAAATATCTTTATTTTGTTTGAAATAATAGCCATGACCATGAAAAACAGTGATGCCGCGTTCTAATTCTTTTTCAATATCTCGAGCAATTAAATCATGTTGATCTGAGATAATGGTAATAGATTTTTTAGGATTAAAGCCTTCCAATAAGAAGTCCAGGACTTTTGTAGATACGTATAGCGAAACGATTGTAAATAACATATTTTGAAGTCCAATAACAAAAGCCGATGGAACCACAACAATCAAGTCGAAAAATAACAAGGCATAGCTTGTATTCCAACCTAAGTACTTATTCGCTAGCTTCGCTAAAATAGCACTTCCAGCAGTAGTGCCGCCACCTAACATAATCAAGCCCATTCCTGTCCCCATCAAAGTTCCTGCAGTGATGGCTGCAATAATCGTTTGATCGGTCAAAAAATGCCAGCTTTCTGTCACTCGTAAAAAGAATGAAAAAATAGCGACTGCTAAAATGGTTAAATAAACAGTACTTTTATCCAAATATTTATAACCAATTACTAGTAAAACACTATTAAATAACAGGTTTGTTAAGGCTGGTGCCCAAGCAAATAAATAATAAAGAACCATCGTTAAACCTGTTACTCCACCTTCACCAAGTTTATTTGGCAAAGCAAAAACATTTACAGCAAGAGAAAAAATAAAAGCTCCTACTATAATCTTTACTAAATTTAAAATCTGTTTTTTTGTCATTTTTTCTCCTCTCCCAATTGACGTGATTCCCAAAAAAGAAGACACCAAGTGATTGCGTTCAAATCACTGGAGCCTTATAGTGAAACACGAATATTTCTCACTCTTAAGTGTCGTTTTACGTAACATCAATTAGTGAAAATATAGCATAAAACAGTTTAATAGGCAAGGGGACGATTGCTTAAAACAGAAGTAAAATCAGCGCCATAGCAAGCAAAACTTGTACCGTTCCAAGAGTCAAACCATAGACAATCAAGCGGTTGCCTTGTTTTAATAAATGACTAAAATTTAAGCGTAAGCCAATTCCTGCAAGGGCAATAATTTCAAACCAACTACTGATGCTATGCATCAAAGAGCTTGCAAATTCAGGGATAAAACCAATACTGCGAAAGAAGCAAACTATAAAAAAACCAATTACATACCAAGGAATCTTCACCATTTTTTTTGAGGATTGCTTTTGAATCATTGTAGTTGTTTTTTGTTTGTAGCGTCCAAAAGCGTAAACAACGACAACTAAAAATAAAATCCGAACAATTTTAAAAATCGTTGCCATTGCTAAAATTTCAGGATTAACCATGCTGCCACTAGCAACTACTTGTCCAACAGATTGCAACACACCGCCAATTAAAGCTGAGCTTTTTAAGGTATCTTGCTGATACAAGAAGAGACTGATTAATGGCAAAATTAACATTAAAACAGTTCCCATTAAATTCACAATAGTAATTGTCAGGCCTCGATCTTCTTCGTTAGCATCAATGACAGGAGCAGTAGAAGCGATTGCGGATGAGCCACATACTGCATTTCCACTAGCCATTAATAGTCGAATGTTTTGTGAAAAAGCGAGTTTCCTCCCTAAATAGATCGCTGCAAAAATCGTTCCAGTCATTTGAAGCATAATAAATAAAAGACCATGTCCACCTAATAATGAAATTGTTTGAAAGGTAATCGTGCCGCCAAGTAGCACGATGGAATAAGCTAACAAATTACTTTCTGAAAATTTTGTACCATTTGCATAAATTGAACCTTTAAAAAAAGTATTCCCTAAAAAAATACCAATTAAAATCGCAAATGTTGCAGCCCCTAAGCTAGGGAAAATAAGAGCAATTCCTTTACTGATTAAAGCAACGCAACTGGCTAACAATAGCCCAGGAAAATAAGATTTGATTGTATTCATTTACTATACAGCTCCTTTAATCTAATGACTAAAGTATACGGGATATGGTATTATTATGGAAATAGTTATTTTAAATGATTTCAATTACTTTTTTTTATGGAAAGGGTTAAAAAAACATGTTCAAATTTTTAGAGACCTATAAAGTTGTTTATGAAGAACTAAATTTTACCGTTGCAGCTGAGAAGCTGTTTATTTCCCAACCTACTGTTTCCACTCAAATTCACAAACTAGAAGAGATAGTTGGAGCGCCGCTCTTTGTTCGCAATGGTCGAACAGAAATGAGCCCAACTGAAAGTGGCAAATTATTTTATATTCAATGTAAGGAAATGCTGGAACTGTGGGAAGATTCGATTCACGAAGTCCAGTCTTTAAAAGGTATTTTACGAACGACGTGTAAAATTGGCGCTTCTCATACGATTGCTGTTCATTATTTGCCAGCGATTTTAAAGGATATTCAAGAACAATTTCCATTAGTTGATTTTGAAGTCTATCTAAGCAATTCAGAGGATGTTTTAAAAAAAGTTGAAACACGAATGTGGGATTTTGGTTTTATTGAAGCCGCTCTTACCACAACGGAATTAGAGCGAGTTCCTTTTCTAAAAGATGAATTAGTAGTAGCTGGTAAAAAAGAGGAGACCTTGTGGCTCGTTAGAGAAAAAGGATCTGGCATCCATCATTTTACGATGGATTATTTCGACACATACAATATTCAGCCACAACAAAAAATGATTATTGAAAGCAACGAAATGATCATAAAATTATTAGAAAAAGGCATTGGGAAAACACTCATATCTAAGCAAGCAGTAGGAAATATTCCCTTTGAATCCCTCAAAGAACCGTTAGAAAGGGAGCTGTATTTAATCAAACCCAAACAACAAAATAAAGTCCTTCAACAAGTAGTAGAGGCATTTTTTAACGCATTAAATAAATAAAAATTTAGGAGGGGAATCAATGGAAATACGTGAAATGCAACAACAAGATGAGCAATCAATCAATCGATTGTTAAATCAGTTAGGCTACCCAATGACTGTGGAAGAAACGGCAAGGCGACTAACTAAAATCAAAAAAGATAAAGTCAACGGTACAACCATTATAGTAGCCGAAGCGAGTAATGGAGAAATTTTAGGTTTTGCCCAGTGGCTAGTATTAGATTCTTTGTTATTTGAACCGCTAACGTATTTAATCGCTTTAGTAGTAGATGAAAATAGCCGTTCAAAAGGAATTGGCAGTCAGTTGTTACAACGCGTGGAGGACTGGAGCAAAGAGCAGGGAATGGATGGAGTGATTCTGCATTCTGGTGTTGAACGTCACAAAGCTCATTGTTTTTATGAAAAATCAGGTTATCAAATTCGAAAAGAACAGAAAAATATTTTAAAGCTATTTTAAACTATAAAAGCGGAAAAGGATGTTGAATGAAGAAAGAAAAAACCAGAGTATTCATGGATTTAGAAAATCCCAAAAAAAAAGACCATTTATAAAAAGGCTATCTAAAAAACTTTATTTTTAGATAGCTTAAATTATTCTACTTTTTCAGCAGCCTCCTAACAACTAGAGGGTTTTTTTTGTACATTTAAAACTGTAAACGCTATAATAAAGGAAAGGGGAGGCGAAGAAAATGGAAAATGAATATCGACGTATCTTAGTAGCGGTGGACGGATCGGAGCAATCGAAGCATGCGTTTTATAAAGCGGTAGAAGTTGCTAAACGAAATAATGCAGAGTTAGTTATTGTGCAAGTCTTAGATGACAATAAGGGGTTAAACAATATCACTCAAAATCTCAAAGAATTTGCTTATGTATTAAATATTGAAGAACAAAAAATTGAAGAGAATTTATCTGATTTATCAAGTAAAGCAAAAAAAGAGCTGAACCATGTTCGGAGTATATTTAAAATTGGAAGTCCAAAAAAATTAATTGCCACCCATATCCCTGAAAAAGAAAATATTGACTTAATTATTGTAGGTGCTACAGGTAAAAATGCAGTTGAGCTTGTTCTAGTGGGTTCGGTATCAAGTTATGTAGTAACCCATGCGTTATGTGATGTGCTAGTGGTACGTAAATAAGGTAGGAAAATGTGTACTAGTTTATACCAATCAAATGTCTTCCCCTCTACGTTGTCGTAGAGGTTTTTTTTATTAAAAAGACCACCTATTTTCTTAATAGGTGGCATACATAATCAATTTTGTTTCATTCGTTCCCGAAGCTGTCAAATACATATCGTTGTCTCTATTTTTATTAAAAAAAATGAAGCATGACAAATTTGCGAATACTATTAATGAGTAGGAAAGGAGGGAATAATGAGTGAATCGATTGAAGAATTTGCAAAACATTTGATTAAAAATTTAGCAAAAAGAGGCGCAAGTGATATCCATATCTTGCCGACAAGGAACCATTATCGTATTTACTTTAGAACAAGCAACGAACTAATTGAATGGCAAAAAGTAACTTTAGAGTTAGGCTCCCGTTTGATAGCGTATTTTAAATTTTTAGCCAATATGGAGGTCAGTGAAAAACGCAAACCACAAAGTGGTGCAGCTGAACTTGAAATAGGAGAACTACAAAAATCATTACGTTTTTCAACGATCACAAACTTTAATTATCAAGAGTCAATGGTGATTCGTCTATTACTGAGTAAACAAGACTGCAAATTAGAAGAAACAACCTTTTTCCCAAAAGCGATTGGAGAACTACAGCAATTAGTATCAGCCAAAAGTGGTTTAATTTTATTTTCAGGTCCGGTAAGTTCAGGAAAAACGACGACAATGTATCAACTAGTCAAAGAACAAGTCGATAAAAAGCAAAGTCAAGTTATTACGATAGAAGATCCTGTGGAAATAGAACAACCAGAATTTCTTCAAACTCAGCTTAATGAAGAAGCCGGTATTACCTATGAAGTAATTTTAAAAGCAAGCTTAAGGCATCATCCGGATATTTTGATTGTGGGAGAAATTAGAGATAGTCAAACCGCTAAAAATGTTCTGCGTGGCGCGTTAACTGGGCATTTAATTTTAGCCAGCATTCATGCAAAAGATACAGAAGGGGTTCTTTTAAGAATGTTAGAATTAGGTGTTAGCTTGTTGCAGTTGCAACAAGTACTATTGGCGGTTGTAAGCCAACGATTGATTGCGAAAAAATGTTCATTATGTAAGGGGAATTGTCATTTTTTTTGTACCCATTTTCCTCATGATCATAAAAAAGCAACATTATACGAAATTTTATCTTATCAACTATTAGAAAAAAGACTACAAGAGCTTCAAGAAGAAATTTTTAATCGAAAACAAACTAATGGATTTAATGAAGTGTTAAGAAAGGCTTATGCGTATGGATATATTACAAAAGAAAGCTATCAGCAATTTCAAATTAGATAAAAAATTTACTGAAAAAAGAAAAGCCTATTTCTTAATAAAAACGGGATTATTAATAGAAGAGGGATTTACTCTTAAAGAAGCCTTAGTATTTTTAAAAATGATTATGCCAAAAGAAAAAGCGTTGATTCAACGTATCATAACGGGACTAGGAGAAGGACATGAATTTCATCAACTTTTAAAAGAAAAAAATTTTAATCAACAAATTACAACTCAACTTTATTTAGCACAAGTTCATGGTGCGTTTGGTCGAACCTTATTGACAACAGGAAAGACTATAGAAGAAAAAATAACACAACAAAAAAAATTAAAGAAAATTCTTAGTTACCCTTTGTTATTAATGGGGTTGATGATAGGAATTGTTTTAGCAATGAGAATTTTATTACTGCCGCATTTTGAACAATTATTTCAACAGCAAAATACGCAAGAAGTTTCTTTTATTAGTCGGTTTTCAATTGGTTTGATTCTGCATTTTCCCTCGATTTTTATTTATTTTGTTTTAGGAGGTAGCTTGATTTGGTTTGTATTAAATAGACGGCTCGCTCAATTATCTGCAATAAAAAAAACGACCTTTTTCACTTATGTGCCTTTTTTTAGTAAGATGGTTAAACATTACTATACTGCCTATTTTAGTATTGAATGGAGCCATTTATTTAAAAGTGGCTGTTCAATGCAAGAAATCATTCAGTTAATGAAGCAGAAAGAAACACTGCCTTTAATGCAAGAATTAGCGGTGATAATGGAAGAGGAATTATCACAAGGGAAAAAATTTAATGAAATTTTCAAGCAGTTTGCTTTTTTTAACCAAGAAATAAGCTTTATCGTCTTTCATGGCGAAACAACGAGTAAATTGGGAGCGGAACTGGCTATTTATGGACAAGATTGTCAAAAAGAACTTCTTGAAAAATTAGAAAAAGGGTTAAATTGGATTCAACCACTGATTTTTATAATTGTCGCTTTTTTCATTTTATGTGTTTACCTAGCACTACTTTTACCAATGTTTACAATGATGGAGGGAATTGGATGAAGAAAAAACTATTAAACAACAACGGATTTACTTTAGTGGAAATGATTCTGGTTTTATTTGTGATTTCGGTGTTGCTCATTCTCGTAATACCTAATGTGACAAAACAAAAAGAAAAAATTGATCATCAAGGAACAGATGCACTCGTGACCGTTGTTGAAACGCAAATTGAACTGTATCAATTAGAAAAAGGAAATGTGGAATCCGTTACTTTTGAAATGTTAGAAAAAGCAGGCTATTTGAAAAATAAGCAGGTGAAAAATGCCAAAGATAAAGGGATTAAAATTAATGGGACAGCTGTTAGTGGACCACCTTAAAAAAAGCAATCAGGGGTTCACTTTATTAGAAACCGTACTTGTTTTAATTGTCTCAAGTATAGTGTTATTGATGCCGACACTTATCGCTAAGTCAGTTATAGAAGAAGTAAAACGCAATCTATTTTTTGAAGAATTTCAAAGTAAATTGACAAGTATGCAAACCGTAGCGTTACTTTCTAATGAGCGAACGAAAATTACTGTTTTAAAAGCTGGGAAGATTAAGTGTGAAATGGAGGGGCAACCAGCACATCGTTTAAATAAAGTACTTTTTTTACCTGAAAAGCTGACGATACCAACAGATAAGGTTTTTTACTTTAATTCAGGAACTGGGAATGTGTCTAGTTTTAGTACAATTTATTTTAATAGTAGCAAAAAACAATATCAATTTAAATTTCAAATTGGAAGTGGGCGTTATTTTTTTGAAGTATTGGAGAATGAATGAGGGCTATTTGTTAGTTGAAGGATTAATCACATTTTTATTGATTACGATTGGCGTTTTGATTTATTTGCCAATTGTAATTGGCTTCTTAAACCATATTCAAGAACAAAAACTAGAAGTAGAAGCTAGTAGAATTTTATATGAGCAAACTCAACAGATGTCAGAAACAGGTGTTTGGAAATCCGGCAGCCATGAATGGGAGATTAAGCTATTGGAAAATAAAGGATTAGGAGGGATTAAAGTTGTTGATAAAGCGACTCACTTTTCTAAAGAAGAAGTGCTACTTCACACAAATTTTGACTAATCAAAAGGGCTTTACGTTAATTGAAACGCTTTGCGCCCTTTTTATCTTAGTTTTAAGTATCTCTCTTCTTTCAATCAGTGTGAGCCAATTTCAATTGATTAGAAGGCAAACTTTTCAAGATCGGCAATTGGAATGGCATTTGTTTTTAAATCAATTAGAAAAAGAATGGCAAAATCAAATCGTAATTAAAGTAACGCAAGATAACATTCAAACTGAAAATGCCAAAGGTAGGATTAGCTACTATGAAAATTATCAGAAGATGGTTCGCAAAAGAACGAGTAAAGGCGGGCATCAACCACTTTTAGTAAAAGTTGAAAGTCTGACATTTCAAAAAAAAGCCAATTCAATTGTTCTTGAAGTTCAATTTGAAAATCAAGAAAGGTATCGAAATCAACTTCCAGCTTGTTTTAAAGAGGAGCTGAAACAATGAATCAAAAAGGTGCCTTACTCCCAACAGCATTAGTTTTTCTAATCCTTCTTACTTTATTATTACTAGGAACTTTGAAAATCTATCAAAATCAATTCGAACAATTACAGGTGACGAAAGATCACTATCAAGCTAAAACGATGATTTCTTTAACTAAAAAAAAGTTAAAAGAAGAAAGTCATGAAAATTGGACAAAGGGGAAATTTGTATTTCAGTCTGGAGAAGTAGAGATAGTAAAACAAGATGCCTATCAATTTGCTGTACAAACTACATTGAAAAATAGCTATCAAGAAAAAGAAAATATTCAATTTTCAGAAAAAGAGCAACCCAATTAAATGGTTGCTCTTTTTTATTGCTGTAAATGACTAGAATAAGTAGAATATTCGTTGTAATCAGACGGGTTTCACGATATAATAAAATGAATTGTATAAATTTGTATGGGACGAAAGAGTACCATTTAAATAAAAAAGATTTGGGAGGGAACGTCAATGAATCGAATTGAAAAATTACGTAAGGGTATGAAACAAAGAGGCTTAGATGCGCTATTAGTAACAAGCCCTTATAATTTACGTTATGTCTCTAACTTTACAGGAACAACGGGTTTAAGTGTTATTACATTAGATGAAGCCTACTTTATAACGGATTTTCGTTATACAGAGCAAGTTGCCAAACAAGCAGTAGGATTTAAAATAATTCAAAATCAAGGTCCAATTTTTGATGAAGTTGTTAAATTAGTTGAAGAAAATAAGATTGAAGCAATGGGATTTGAACAGGATTTTATTACATTTTCAACTTTTGAGTTACTTGAAGAGATCATTCCCGTTGAAACAGATTTAGTACCCGTTTCAGGATTGATTGAAAGTCTTAGAGAAGTAAAAGAAACCGTTGAGATTGAAACCATTAAAAAAGCATGTTCTATTTCAGATGCGGCTTTTAACTATATCTTAGGCGTTATCAAGCCAGGAATGAGTGAAATCGAAGTTGCGAACTTACTTGATTTTCACATGCGCAGTTTAGGAGCTAGCGGCGTTTCTTTTGAAACGATTGTTGCCAGTGGTCTACGTTCAGCGATGCCTCACGGGGTTGCGAGTTCAAAACTGATTGAAAAAGGAGATTTTGTAACCTTAGATTTTGGTTGTTATTATGAAGGTTATGTTTCTGACATGACAAGAACGATTGCTGTTGGTGAACCAACTGAAAAATTAAAAGAAATCTATCAAATTACACTTGAAGCTCAGTTAAAAGTGCTTGAAGTAGCAAAACCAGGTATGACAGGAAAAGAACTAGATGCTGTAGCAAGAGATCATATTAAGAGCTTTGGATATGGTGAAGCTTTCGGTCATTCAACAGGACATGGGATTGGATTAGAGATTCACGAAGGGCCGAATGTTTCCCAACTTGCAGACAAAGCATTTGTGCCAGGTAACGTGATTACGAATGAGCCTGGTATTTATTTGCCAGGAATCGGTGGCGTTCGAATTGAAGATGATTTAGTGATTACGTCAACAGGCAACGAAGTAATTGTTCATTCACCAAAAGAACTAATCATTTTATAATCAGATTGAAATAACAATTCAATAGTAAGAATGAGAAAAAAATGCTACACTAAATAAATAGAATAGAGAAGCTCTAGGAGGAAATTAAATGATTTCAGTAAATGATTTTAAAACAGGCTTGACAATTGAATTTGATGGCGGAATTTGGCGTGTTGTAGAATTCCAACATGTTAAACCAGGTAAAGGAGCGGCTTTTGTCCGTTCAAAACTTAAAAATCTTAGAACAGGCGCTGCTCAAGAAAAAACTTTCCGTGCGGGAGAAAAAGTAGCAAAAGCACAAATCGATAACCGTAAAATGCAATATTTATATGAAAGTGGTGGCGCTCATGTCTTTATGGACAGCGAAACTTACGATCAATTAGAATTACAAGAAGCGCAAATTGAAGAAGAATTGAAATATCTGAAAGAAAATATGGAAGTTCAAATCATCATGTATGGTGCTGAAACATTAGGTGTTGAGTTGCCAAATACTGTAGAGCTTCGTGTAGCAGAAACAGATCCTGGTATCCGCGGTGATACATCTTCAGGGGGAACAAAACCTGCTAAAATGGAAACAGGTGTCATGATCAACGTTCCTTTCTTTGTTAATGTAGACGATGTTTTAATCGTTAACACACAAGACAATTCATATGTATCAAGAGCTTAATACGAAAAAATTAGATCAATCTATATAAAAAGTGGAGGGTTGCCCTATGGCTGAAGAATCAAAATTAACCTTACAAGACAATAAAGCAAGCTTGGGAGAAATTGAAATTGCACCAGAAGTAATAGAAGTGATTTCAGGAATCGCAGCAAGTAAAGTAGAAGGCGTTTATGCAATGCATGGCAGCTTAACTTCAGGAGTGACTGAATTATTTGGACGCGTAAATCATAAAAAAGGTGTCCGTCTAACAGTCGATGAAGAAGGCTTGAAAGTAGATGTTTATTGTTACTTGAATTATGGCGTTGCGGTTCCTAAAGTAGCGTTAGAAATGCAAGAAAAAATTCGTCAACAATTATTGTTTATGACAGATATTGAACTAACTGAAGTCAATATCCATGTTGTAGCAATTATCCCAGAAAAAGCTGAGATTCAAAAATTAATCGATTTAGAAGATGAAGATGGTGAAGATGCGTGAGTTTAACAAGACGCGAGATTAGAGAAAAAGCTTTACAAACATTATTCCAACTAGCTGCTAACGAAGATCTTTCTGCGGATCAAGCGATGCAACAAGCTTTAACAAGTCACGAAGAGCTTGCTGACGAGGTAGACAGAGTTGCAGTACCTAAATATTTGGAATTATTAACTTCAGGAGTTACCGAGCATCAAGCAGTCATTGACGCAAAAATTGAAGAAAATCTAGCAAATTGGTCAATGAAACGCTTAGCAAAAACCGATTTAATGATTTTACGTATTGCTATTTTTGAAATGCTTTATGTGACGGACGTTCCTGCTAAAGTGGCTTTGAATGAAGCTCTTGAAATTACAAAACTTTACAGTGATGAAAAATCTCGTAAATTTGTTAACGGAGTTCTAGCAAAAGTAGCCGATGAACTAGCTGAATAATTATAAAAAAGAGACTGCTTGTGGGTCTCTTTTTTTATGGAATTCTTTAAAGAAGCTAAAAACGAATGAATTTAATAAATTTCGATTTAATTGTCGTTATTTTCGTTGTTAAAAGCCTTTATTACTATTTTGAAGCTTTTTATTGTGGTAAAATAGAAATGCAAAATGAATTTTAAGGAGTGGGTCAGTAGTGAGTGCAACGATAATGGATGGTAAAGGTTTGGCAGATGAAATGCAAATAGATATGCAAGAAATGGTTGCAGAATTAAAAAATAAGGGAATTACACCTGGTTTAGTTGTATTACTAGTAGGCGAAAATCCAGCCAGTCAAACCTACGTTAAAAATAAGGAAAAAAGAGCGATTGCACTAGGTTTTCATTCTGTTGTAGAACGTTATCCAGCGACGATTTCAGAAGCTGAATTATTAGAAGAAATTGAAAAATTCAATCAAGATGATGACTTTCATGGTATACTAGTGCAGTTGCCATTACCTGAGCATATTGATGCAGATAAAGTACTAAATGCGATTGATTCAACAAAAGACGTGGATGGCTTTCATCCTATAAATATGGGGAAATTATTAATTGGAAAACCAGATATGATTCCATGCACTCCTTATGGTATTATGAAATTATTAGCTCGTTATAATATTGACATTTCCGGGAAAAATGCCGTAATTATTGGCCGTAGCAATATTGTTGGCAAACCAATGGCTCAGCTTTTATTAATGGAGGATGCAACTGTTACCATCGCTCACTCTAAAACAAAAAATTTAGTTGAGGTTGCAAAACAGGCAGATATTTTGGTTGTTGCAATAGGACGAGGTCATTTTGTAACAAAAGAATTTATCAAACCTGGTGCAGTTGTGATCGATGTCGGAATGAATCGTGATGAGAACGGCAAATTGATTGGAGACGTGGCAACGAGTGAGGTTAGCGAAGTAGCTGGATTTTTAACACCAGTTCCAAAAGGCGTAGGCCCGATGACGATTACAATGTTGCTTTATCAAACAATCAAAAATGCACGTAAAAAAGGAAATCAATAGAAGCAAATAAGGAGGAATCCTTTTGACGACAGAATATTTAACTGTTACAGCACTAACGAAATACATTAAACGTAAATTTGATCAAGACCCTTATTTAGAGCGAATCTATTTAACAGGAGAAATTTCAAATTTTAGAATGCGTCCAAATGCGCATCAATATTTTAGCTTAAAAGACAATCAGGCTAAGATTTCTGCAATTATGTTTAAACCTGCTTTTCAAAAATTGAAGTTTACGCCTGAAGAGGGAATGAAAGTCCTAATTGTTGGTCGCATCTCTTTATATGAAGCCAGTGGGAATTATCAAATCTACGTAGAACATATGGAACCTGATGGTGTAGGTGCTTTGTATCAAGCTTTAGAAGAAACTAAAAAAAAATTACGACTAGAAGGATTGTTTGATGCACCAAAGCAATTAATCTCAACTTTCCCTAAAAAAATAGCTGTCATTACGAGTCCAACTGGAGCTGTTGTAAGAGATATTATGACCACTGTTAAAAGACGTTATCCAATTGTACAGTTAGTGATTTTTCCTACATTAGTTCAAGGGAATCAAGCAGCAAAAGATATTGTTAAAAACATTAAACTAGTAGAAGAAATCGGCGATTTTGATACGATGATTATCGCTCGTGGTGGTGGCTCGATTGAAGATTTGTGGCCATTTAATGAAGAAATTGTTGCAAGAGCTATTTTTGAAGCCACGACTCCAAGTATCTCTTCAGTAGGACATGAAACGGATACAACAATTGCTGATTTAGTAGCAGATGTGAGAGCAGCTACACCAACTGCAGCAGCAGAATTATCCGTACCATTATTAGCAGATGAACTTATGAAGATAGAACAATTAAAACTTCGCTTAATGCAAGCTTTTAAAGGTAAAATTGACGTATTAGATCATCGTCTAAATCGTAGTTTAAGTTCGTATATTTTTAAACAACCTGAGCGTCTATATGAAGGTTATGCTCAAAATTTAGATATAGCAACTGAGGGATTGTTTCGCAATATAGAAGAGAAAATTAATCAAAATAATCATCGTTTAAGTTTGCTGGAATTAAGACTAAAAGCTCATAATCCAACACAATTAGTTGAACAAAAACAACAAGAAATAGCGGTTTTAACCCAGCAATTGTCTCTTCAAATGAGACGCTATATGGATGAAAAAACACAAACTATTCACGTGTTAATGCAGTCTCTTGATTATTTAAGTCCTTTAAAAATCATGGATCGTGGGTATAGTTATGTCACTAAAAATGGTGAAGTGATTAAAGAATCAGAACAAGTTAAAAAAGATGAAGTGATTGAAATTCATTTGCATAAAGGAAAAATTGAAGCAAAAGTGACTAAGAAAGTAGAGGAAATCTAATGACTGTAAAAAAACAAATCAAATTTGAAGAAGCAATGCAACAACTAGAAGAAATCGTAACCAACTTAGAGCAAGGCGATGTTCCTTTAGAAGAAGCTTTAGAACAATTTCAAAAAGGTGTAGGTCTTAGCAAAATTTGTAAAGAAACGTTACAAAATGCTGAAAAAACGCTAACAAAAATGGTAGATGAAAACGGTGAAGAAGCACTATTTGAGACAGATTCAGAATAAGGAGTAACCTAAATGAACTTAATTGATTTTCAAACGCAACAAATGCCCTTGTTTGAAGACTTTTTAATCAACACATTAAAAGAAGAAATTTTACCAAATTCAACATTATATCATGCAATGAACTATTCTGTGTCAGCAGGTGGCAAACGAATCCGCCCGTTACTTTTATTAGCGGTACTAAAGTCATTCGGAAAAAATCCAAAAGCAGGATTTGAAGTTGCAGCGGCTCTAGAATACATTCATACGTATTCATTGATTCATGATGATTTACCAGCAATGGATAACGACGCTCTAAGACGAGGCAAGCCAACCAATCACATTGTCTATGGTGAAGATATGGCGATTTTAGCAGGTGATGGTCTATTGACCTATGCTTTTGAAGTGATTGCAACAAGTCCTTTATCAAATGATAAAAAAGTAAAGCTTATCTCAGCATTGGCTAAGTCAGCAGGACCAACAGGGATGGTTGCCGGTCAAGTGGCGGATATGGAAGCTGAAAAAAAACAAGTTCCCTTAAAGGAATTAAAAGAAATTCATGCTAGAAAAACAGGGGAATTATTACGTTTTGCAGCTATAGCAGGCGGGATTATTGCAGAAGTTTCATCATTGGCTTTAAATGCGCTTGAACAATACGCTCTTCATTTGGGACTGGCTTTTCAAATTCGAGATGATGTGATGGACGTTATTGGAGATGTGACGGAGTTAGGGAAAGAAACTGGCATGGATGCAATCCATGAAAAAAGTACTTATCCTAATTTATTGACATTAACTGGCGCTATTGAAGCGTTAAATGAAGAATTAGGACAAGCGAAAAAAGCTCTTAATTACGAAAAAAATAATGAAGTATTTGACGCAAGTCTTTTAAATGAGATTGCCGATATGCTTTTGATAGAAGAAAGATAGGCGATGGAATGAAGAAAGAACGAGTGGATATTTTATTAGTTGAACAAGGACTATTTGAAACAAGAGAGAAAGCGAAACGAGCAATTATGGCGGGTCAAATCTATAATGAAAAAGAAGAACGCTTAGACAAACCAGGTGAAAAAATCTCACAAGATTCCGTACTTAAAATCAAAGGGGAAACATTGCGTTATGTAAGTCGTGGTGGCTTGAAACTTGAAAAAGCCTTAGAAGTATTTGACGTGGATGTAACGGATAAGGTTATGTTGGATATTGGCTCTTCAACGGGTGGATTTACCGATGCAGCTTTACAAAATGGGGCAACAATGAGCTATGCGTTAGATGTAGGCTACAATCAATTGGCTTGGAAGTTAAGACAAGATGAACGTGTAGAAGTAATGGAACGCGTTAATTTCAGACACAGTAAATTAGAAGATTTTACCAAAGGACAACCGGAATTTGCGACAATCGATGTTTCTTTTATTTCTCTGCGTTTGATTTTACCAGTATTAAAAGATATTTTAAAACCTGGTGGCGATGTATTAGCTTTAATTAAACCACAATTTGAAGCAGGTCGTGAAGGTGTTGGCAAAAAAGGAATCGTTCGTGACCCAGCTGTTCATAAACAAGTATTAGACGATATGATTCAATTTGTAGTTGGTATCGGATATGATGTAATGGCTCTTGATTATTCACCAATCACTGGTGGCGAAGGCAATATTGAATTTTTAATGCATTTAAAATGGAATGACAAAGTTACTGGAACTGTAAATTATAGTGTTAATGCGGATTCTACTTTAGCCAGTGCTTATGAGCGTTTGAAAAAATAAATAAAAAACAGTGCTAAATTAAGAAAAGAATCTTATTTTAGTGCTGTTTTTTGAGTATGAATATACATTTAGTGTTAAAAACAACTATATTTTTTACTTAATTCTTTATTCCGAAAGTAAAATACGTTATGATAGAGTTAAATCATTGCATAAATATACTGTTTTTAGAAAACGAGGTGTAATCATGAAGAAAAAAGAAAGACATCGGTTATTACAAGAGTTGATTCAGGATAATGTAATTGAAAAACAAGAGGATTTTGTGCGTATATTAGAAGAAAGAGGAATCGTGGTCACACAGGCAACTATTTCACGAGACATCAAAGAACTTCATCTAGTAAAAGTTCCCTCACAAACTGGCGGTTATCGCTACAGTATGCCACCAGATGCACAATACGATACATCAAAAAAATTGGAACGACTGGTCAAAGATGCTTTTGTTTCGATTGACATGCAAGATTACTTTCTCGTTTTAAAAACGATTCCAGGAAATGCTTATGCATTAGGATCATTAATCGATTCTTCTAGCTTTGAAGGGGTATTTGGAACGATTTGTGGCGATGATACTGTCTTGATTATTTGTAAATCAGCAGAAGCTGCGACAAGAATTAAAGATCATTTTTTACATTTATTATAAAAATTAAAAGCAAAAACGGTTTTGAGAGGTGAAAACATGTTACAAGAACTAGCCATTAAAAATTTCGCGATTATTCACGATTTGTCATTAAGCTTTGAAAATGGAATGACCGTTTTAACGGGTGAGACGGGTGCAGGTAAATCAATTATCATTGATGCAGTAGGTTTATTAGCAGGTGGAAGAGGCTCAAGCGAGTTTATCCGTCACGGTGAGTCCAAATGCGTCCTAGAAGGTTTATTCTCATTAAATAAAGAAGCCACTACTTTTGATTTATTAAAAGAATATGATATTGATTTTGAAGATCATACCGTTTTGATTCAACGAGATATTCACCGAAATGGGAAAAATGTCTGTCGAGTTAATGGACGCTTAGTCAATATTGCTACATTACGTTTGATTGGTGAAACGATGATTGACATTCATGGTCAAAATGAGCACCAAGAATTAATGAATCCAGAACGTCACTTAGGAATGCTAGATCAATTTGGTAATGAGACATTAAGTCGCTTAAAAGCAGATTATCATCAAACTTATCTAGCCTACCAAACCGCTAAAACAACTTATGAGAAGTGGCAAAATAGCGAACAAGAATTAGCTCAACGAATGGATATGCTAGCTTATCAAACCAACGACATTGAATTAGCTGAACTAGTTGTTGGAGAAGATGATTTACTAGAAGAAGAAAAAAACTTATTAGTTAATTATCAACGAATTGTTGGTGCCCTTTCAGTTAGCTATGATGCTCTGCAAGGAGAGGAAGGTAGTGGCATCGATTTAATTGGCAGTGCGATGACTGAAATGAGTGGAATTGAAGAAATCGATGGCAAGTACAAACAAATTTCTGAAAGTATTTCCAATAGTTATTTTCAACTACAAGAAGCAGCTAGTGATATTTTAAAAGAAATGGATCAGCTAGCCTATGATGAAAATCGTTTAAATGAAATCGAGAAGAGACTTGAACTGATTCATCAGATGAAACGAAAATATGGCGATTCTTTAGCTGAAATCATGAATTATTATGAAAAAATAACCATTGAATTAAGCCAAATTAAAAATCGAGAAGATCATATTTATACGTTAACAACTGAACTCAAAGAATTATCAGAACAATTGACCAAAAAAGGGCAAGTATTGTCCAAAAAACGACAAGAAGTTGCTAAAGATCTAGAAATCAGTATTCATGAGCAATTAAAAGAGCTTTATATGGAAAAAGTTATTTTTGAAGTTCGCTTCCTTTCAAAAGAAACAAATGGAAAAAGCTTCAGTGAAAACGGAATTGATCAGGTTGAGTTTTATATTGCAACCAATCCGGGAGAACCTTTAAAACCATTAGCAAAAGTAGCTTCAGGTGGAGAGCTTTCTCGAATGATGTTAGCAATGAAGACGATTTTCTCAAAAAACTTAGGGATTACTAGTATCATCTTTGATGAAGTTGATACTGGAGTAAGTGGTCGAGTAGCACAAGCAATTGCGAATAAAATTTATTTAGTAGCTGTTCATTCACAAGTTTTATGTATTACTCATTTGCCACAAGTTGCAGCAATGGCGGATCATCATCTTTTTATTTCCAAAACTGTTGTAGGAGAACGAACAGAGACCCATGTTGACTTGCTAAAAAAATCAGCTAAAGTACAAGAAATCGCTCGAATGCTAGCAGGAACTGAGATAACTAAATTGACTTTAGAGCATGCAAAAGAATTACTAGAACTAGCCAAAACTGAAAAACACAAATACATTTAAAAAAGAAAATCAACTTGCTGATTTTCTTTTTTTTAAGTATTTTAAATAACAAACGTTACCTAAATGTGACGATTTTGTGACAGAAAAGACCTATTCACCTACAACCTAAGGATGATTTTTATCTAAACTTCCGATTAAAGGGTTCTCATAAATGCTTAAAATAGATATACTTATAAGGAATTATTAATTAAAAATTAGGAGGCTTACAATGAAGAAAAAATGGATTGTTGGTATTGTAGTAGTGGTTGTATTAATTATTGGTGGATTCGTAGTAAAAAGTATGATGAAATCAAGTACAGTAGAAGAGGCTGGGAAAAGTGCTAAAGTCGATGATGGAATTGATTACTTTGACGTACCAGATGTTGAGCAAGTATACATCAATGGAGTGGTGACACCAGATCAAACAGAATCATTTGCTAAAAATGAAAAACTAGGAACACAACCAGAAATCAAAGTAAATAATGGAGATATTGTAGATCAAGGAACCGTTTTATTTACTTATGAAGATAAAGAGATTACCCAATTGATAGAAGAACAAAACAACACAGTGAGTAGAAATCAAACAAAACGTAGCAATACAATTGCTAGAAGAGACAAGGCGCTTGCTAATTTTAATGCGACACCAGAAGAAGAGAGAACTACATCAAAAAGTGCAATAGAATCAGAGTACACTGAGGCATTAGCAACCATTGATGAAGATATTCAATTTTCAACAAGTACGATTGCTAATTTGAAAGAAAAACAATATGTGAACACAACTGCAAAATTCAGAGGACAAGTTGCGATTCCAGAAATCAAGGATGCAAATGCACCTATTTTAAAATTAACTTCTGAAGGATATTACGTATCAGGAAAAGTAAATGAAAAAGATTTAGCAAAAATTACTATTGATCAAAAAGCCAATATTCAAATTGTTCCAACAGGTAAAACAGTGGGTGGGAAAATCACTTATATAGATAATAATCCGCCAGAAACAGCTGGAGCTGAAGGTGCTGCAGATGCTACAGCAGGTGCAGAAGCGGGTATGTCATCTTACCTAGTTAAATTAGCCTTGGATTCATTTGAAGGTGTGAAAAATGGCTACCATGTACAAGCAACCATTAATTTAAGCAACGATCCAATTGAAATTCCAACGAAAGCAATCCAAACTGAAGGGGATATTCGTTACGTATTAGTCAATGATTTTGGATCAGTGATTCGTCGTGAAATTCAAACTGGCGAAGAAAAAGGGAAAAATACGATAGTGACGTCAGGACTTGAGTCTGCTGATAAAGTAATTGTTTCTTCTAAGAAAAAAGTTAAAGAAGGCGATTTACTAGAAGGCGATCATTCAGAGAAAACAGATGCTGCTAATGGCAATGTTACTGTTGAAAATTAAGGGGGGCGTAATCAATGGAAAATGAAAAAAATGAAAAAACCCCTTTGATTGTGCTAAAGGAAATCAATAAGTATTTTCCAATGGGAAAAGAAAAACTTCATGTCCTAAAATCATTAAACCTAACGATTTATGAAGGTGAGTTCATTATGATTATGGGGAAATCAGGGAGCGGTAAAACGACCTTAATGAATATTATTGGGTTTTTAGATCGAATTTCAGATGGAACTTATTTATTTAAAGGAACGGATGTGTCTTCTTTATCCGAAAATAAGAAGTCCGATTATCGCAATCAGTTCTTTGGTTTTGTTTTTCAACAGTTCTTTTTGATTGATTCTTTAAATGTTATTCAAAATGTTGAATTGCCAATGGTTTATCAAGGGGTCAAAAAAAGTAGCGAAAAACACGAACGAGCAAAAAAATATTTAGACTTAGTTGGTTTGGGAACAAAATTAAAGTCTCGTGCTACTGAGTTGTCAGGTGGACAACAGCAACGTGTAGCGATTGCAAGATCGTTAGTGAACAATCCGTTGTTGATTATGGCAGATGAGCCTACAGGTGCCTTAGATAGTGAAACAGGAAAAGAAATTATGAGTACATTAAGTGAATTAAATAAAGAAGGCAAAACAATTGTCATGGTAACGCATGATGAAGATATGACAAAATACGCAACTCGAGTAATTCGAATGAAAGATGGCGTCTTTGTAGAGAATGGGGTGACTTTATGATTATCAATATTTTAATCAGCACCTTTTTAAGTTTAAGAGCACACAAGCTTCGCGTATTTTTAACAATGGTTGGAATTATTATTGGAATCACATCGGTTGTCTGTATCTCAACTTTAGGTGCCGGGATGAAAAAGCAAGTAATGTCAGCTAATGATACCAATGCAAATATTATGAAAATTCAATACAGTATGGAAGACGAAGAATCAGATGGAATGAACTATATTAGTTATAAGGATAGTGATTTTTCTTTTACAAGAGTTGATTTGAAAAAAATAAAAGACATAAAAGGCATTGATGCAATCTATCCAGATTATGGTGGAGTAGCAGGTGGCGATAATATTGATGTCAATATGGATTACTTTGGGGCAAAAGCAAGTTTAATGGCAACCCCTAATACCGGCGAAGTTCCGTTAGCCTTTGGTCGTCAAATCGAATCCAGAGATGCCAATCGTGATGTGATTATTTTAGATCACAGTGTTTTTGATGATCAAATCAAGATGGATAAGCCAGAAGAAATGCTGAATCAGGCGGTTTCAATTAATGGTTACATGTACAAGGTAATTGGAATTAAAGAAAAGTTCGATTACAATAACCTTTCTCAAAGCGAAAGCATGGAGTTAGATTGGAATACCGTTGGAAGCAGCATTGTTTCAAGAGCTTCTTATAATGAGTTGGCAAAATCAAAACAAATCCAAGGAATTAATTTGAAATTAAAACCTGATGCGGATCGCCAACAAGTTTTAGATGAAGCCGTTAATAGAATGACCGAAGCCCATCCAGAGGTAAAAGGAATTTTCAAAGAAAACGACAGTGCACAGCAACAACAAAAAATGATGGAAGATGCTGTTGGTGGAATGACAGGATTTTTAATGGCAATTACAGCAATTTCACTTCTTGTTGGTGGGATTGGCGTGATGAATATTATGTATGTTTCGGTAACTGAAAGAAAACGTGAAATTGGGATTAGACGAGCAATTGGAGCTAAACCAAGAACGATTTTACTACAATTCTTACTTGAAGCAGCTTTTATCACCTTAATCGGAGGATTGATAGGAATCGCATTAGGTTATGGTCTATCTAAATTACTAGGATCATTTGTCCAAATAATTCCTGTAATGACGCCTCAAATCTTTATTATTTCAACAGTTGTGTCGATTTTTACTGGGATTCTATTTGGAATTATACCTGCAATTAATGCAGCAAAAATGGACCCAATCAAAGCAATCTATCGTTAACTAAAAAAAGAGAGCACTCTTATGGAGAGTGTTCTCTTTTTTTAGTTAAAGAATAAAGTATAGACAACTGACAGTACACCTGAACCTATCATTGCGAATAACATAATCCAAACAACGATTTTTGTTATTTTTTCCATTTTAGTAGGTTGTTTTTTCTTATAGCTTGTTTTATAAATATCTTTATTTTTCAAGAATAGTTCCTCACTTTCTTTTTAAATAGTCTCTATCATTTTACACTTAATGAGACTGCTTTTTCAAGTGATGATTTAAAAATAGTTTTTCTTTTTTAAAATCCAAGCTGTAATAATGCTAATAATCAACATCAATAACAAAACAATCCAAAAAGCATTTGGAGCTTGCGATAATGGCAAGTCAACGTTCATTCCGTAAATTCCGCCAATAATAGTAGGAATAGTTAAAACAATTGTAATAGAGGTTAAAATTTTCATAATATTGTTTAAATTATTTGAAACAACAGCTGAAAACACATTGCTAACCTGATCTAAAATTTCTCGGTATTGATGAATCATCGTTTCAGCCTGTTCATTTTCAACAATTACATCATGCAAGAAACTACGAGCGACAGCATTCTTACTAAAACGATCGGTTTCTTTCATAATATCTAGAATCGGACGATTGCTGGAAATTGCGGTTAAGAAGTAAGTTAAGCTTTTTTGCAAAGCCATCAAAGCAAAAAGCTGTTCGTTTTTAGTTGACTTCGTAAGTTGTAGCTCTAATTTTTTTGTTTCATCATCAATATCATTTAAAAAATGAATATAAGAGGCTGAAATGTGCCATAGAAGGCGTAAGACAAATTGCTCTTGATGAGTAGTATCGATTTTGTATCCCTCTTGATTTTGAATCATTTTTGTAATGAATAAGGGTGTATGTTTTGAAGCAGTAATCAAGGTGTTTTTAGTTAAAATGATTGAAATAGGAAGTGTCACATACTCGATGTAACCCAATTCACCAATCATTAAGTGAGGGTATTGCATAACAATAAGAGAAGCTGCATCTTCATCTTCTTCTTTTAGCATTTCTTGTCTTGAATTTTCATTCTCATCTAAGACACTGGTAATATAATCTCTTGGAAAATTGAATGTTTTAACTAATTTAGTAATTTCTTCATCAGTAGGGTCGTTTACATTAATCCAACCACCACTTATTTCTTGATTGTCAGTAATTAATTCACCAACACCATTTGTACGAAAACCTTGAATCATAAGTGAAATCTCCTTATCCATTTTTCATAAACTCATAGTTTCATTATACACTAGAACAATCCAAATAACTTAAATAAACTATAAAGTAGGAAGAGTTGCACAAATGGGTCGTTTCACTTAAAATAGAGAATACAATCAGGAAAGAAGTGGTAGTCAATGTTAATCAACGAGGAAAGACTTATTCAACGGTTTGTTGATTTGGTGAAAATCGATTCAGAAACCAAACAAGAAGAAGCGATTCAACCTTATTTAAAATCAGAATTTGAAAAACTAGGATTAGAAGTAACTGAAGATCAAACCAAGGGAGAAACAGGTTTTGGTGCGAACAATCTGATTGCGGTATTAGCTGGAGATGACAGTCTGGAGACGATTTTCTTTTCTTGTCACATGGACACGGTAATGCCAGGGAAAAATATTCAACCTATTATCAAAGATGGTGTGATTCAAACCGATGGAACGACTATCTTGGGTGCAGATGATAAAGCTGGGATTGCGATTTTATTTGAACTCATTCAAACACTAAAGGAATCAGAAATGGTTCATTGTCCAATTGAATTTGTGATTACAGTTGGGGAAGAGAGCGGATTAGTTGGTGCTAAAGCGTTTGACGTTAAACAACTTTCTGCAAATTACGGGTTCGTTCTAGATACAGGTGGCCCAGTTGGAAGCATTACAGTTGGAAGCCCGACTCAATATCGTATCGAAGCTTTGATTAAAGGTGTGACGGCTCATGCTGGAGTAGCTCCTGAAAAAGGAATTTCAGCAGTTCAGATTGCAGCAAATGCGATTCATCATATGAAATTAGGTAGAATTGATGAAGAAACAACAGCAAACATTGGTTTAATCAGTGGTGGGACAGCTACTAATATTGTAATGGATCGCTTAGAAGTGATTGCAGAAGCGCGGTCATTGTCAAAAGAAGCTTGTGAAAATCAAGTGAACCACATGAAATCAACGTTTGAAACGATTGCATCTGAAATGGGCGGTTCAGCAGTCGTTTTAACTAAGAAAAATTATGACGGCTATCGTTTTACCAAAGAAACTCAAGTTGTTCAAGTTGCGGCAAAAGCAATTATGAACCTAGGTATTCGTCCTAATTATCAAACAAGCGGTGGCGGAAGTGATGCAACTATTTTTAATGGAAAAGGCAAGCCAACAACCAACTTATCCATTGGATATGAGAAAATTCATACGGTTCATGAATACATTCCAACTAAGGAATTAAAAAAAGCTGCAGAATTAGCGTATCAAATCGTAACGGTGGTAAGTAGTAAATAAAAGAATAAAAGAAATCAATTCTTTTATTTTCAGCAAATATTTGGTACGATAATGAAGAGTTTTAAAATGTAAGCATTTGAAGGGAGCGTTTCATAAATGTCGAAACAAGAAATTGGCGTTATCGGAATGGCAGTAATGGGTAAAAACTTAGCTTTAAATATTGAAAGCAGAGGATATAGCGTTTCTATTTTTAACCGTACAGGTTCTAAAACTGAAGAAGTTGTTGCAGAGCATCCAGATAAAAAATTGGTGCCAACTTATACAATAGAAGATTTTGTGGCTTCTCTTGAAAAACCACGTCGTATTTTGATTATGGTTAAAGCAGGAGCACCAACAGATATGACGATTCAAGCGTTGTTGCCTCATTTAGATAAAGGCGATATTTTAATTGATGGAGGAAATACCTTCTTTAAAGATACAATTCGTCGTAATGAAGAGTTGGATCAATCAGGTATTAACTTTATTGGTACAGGTGTTTCAGGTGGGGAAGAAGGAGCTTTGAAAGGTCCTGCAATCATGCCTGGTGGACAAAAAGAAGCCTACGATTTAGTTGCACCTATTTTTGAAAAAATTGCGGCTGTTGCTAAAGAAGATGGCGAACCATGTGTCACTTATATTGGCCCAAATGGTGCTGGTCACTATGTTAAGATGGTTCATAATGGAATCGAATATGGCGATATGCAATTGATAGCAGAGTCTTATGCACTATTAAAAGATGTTGCGGGCTTAAGTGTAGAAGAAGCAGCAGCAGTCTTCACGGAATGGAACAATGGAGAATTAGATAGCTATCTAATGGAAATTACTTCTGACATCTTAACAAGAAAAGATCCAGAAACAGGAAAACCAATTGTTGACGTGATTTTAGATCGTGCTGGAAATAAAGGAACAGGTAAATGGACGTCACAAAGTGCATTGGATTTAGGTGTGCCACTGCCACTAATTACAGAATCCGTATTCGCACGTTACATTTCAGCAATGAAAGAAGAACGGGTGAATGCAAGCAAAGTTCTACCAAAACCAGCTACATTTACATTAACAGAAGAGAAAGCAGAATTTATCGAAAAAATTCGTCAAGCTTTATACTTTAGTAAAATCATGAGCTATGCACAAGGATTTGCTCAAATGCGTATTGCGAGTGAAGAATACAACTGGGATTTACAATATGGTGAAATTGCTAAGATTTTTCGTGCAGGATGTATTATCCGTGCTCGTTTCTTACAAAAAATTACAGATGCTTATGACCGTGAGCCAGCATTGAAAAACTTATTATTGGATGAGTATTTCATTGATATTACGAAAAACTATCAAGATGCTGTTCGTGATGTTGTAGGAATTGCCGTTAAAGCAGGCGTTCCAATTCCAACCTTCTCATCAGCTATTGCTTATTACGATTCTTATCGTTCAGAAAACTTACCAGCGAACTTAATCCAAGCACAGCGCGATTATTTTGGTGCTCATACGTATGAAAGAACGGATAAAGAAGGCGTTTATCATTACGATTGGTATGGGGAAGACAATAAATAAACGTTTAAATTAAAAAAGAAAGCGTGGAAAACAATGGGAAGATTTCTTTCCAAGTAGTTTTCCATGCTTTTTTAGTTAGAAATTGGTCTATCTAGATTGCTAATCCATTCTTTACTATCTGTCACTAAAAGTACTTTTTTACTAAGAGCCGTTTCTTCACTGACTTTAAAGGCAAGCTTTCGAGTGATAGTGATATCAGGATTGATAGCATCTTGGTATAAAAAGTCAGTAGCAAAGTTTAGTTCAGGTTCGAAACTAACGTCATCTTTGATAAGTAAAAAATCGGAATAGTTAATGTTAATTGCTTTGGTAAGATTATTTTTCGTTCGAATCTCTAGTTCGAGGGTAACTGAGGAATCTTTTTTTTGTTCGCTGGGTACAATTTTTTTATCCAGTACCTCTATCGTGACTCCATTTTGAATAGGGGAAGCCATTCTTTTTTCATTGATAAAACTATTCTGATTTATAAAAATAATTGGAGATCGGAAAACAACCCTTTCGTTTTTTACTTTCATTTTGTAGAAACCGAAAAAAATAATTGTCAATAGTAAGATAATTACAACGAGAATGAGTATCTTTCGTTTGAGATTCTTTTTTTTCGTTTTTGGATATAGCATTTTTCTAGCCATTGTCTCCTCCTATATTCTTTTATCTTTTACATAAAAGCGTTTATTCAAACAAAAATAACAACGGTTCAATTATATCATTTTGCTGAATAGGTCACAATAGCTACAATTTTTTGGTATAGTTTTTTTATATTAATTATCTATTGAAGAAGAATTTAGGCTATTATCATTTTCTCAATGTTTTTTTATTTTTTGAAAAAAACTGAAGAATTTAATTTGAAAAAGAGTAAAAAATGATTGAATTAGGTGTATAACGTTTATTTTTTATTTATTTATGGTAAAATGAAGTGAAAATTCAATTAGAAATAGATTGTAGTAAGAGGTCAAACATGTTATTGTACTAAAGTCGCAGTGTAAGAATAAATCCACTGAGTATAAAGGAAAAGGTGAATAGGTATGCATAAAATATTAATTATTGAAGATGAGAAGAATTTAGCGCGCTTTGTTGAGTTAGAATTAAAACATGAAGGTTATGAAACTGAAGTTCAAAATAATGGTAGAGCAGGACTTGAAGCAGCGCTTTCAGATGATTGGGATGCTATTTTGCTTGATTTGATGTTACCAGAATTAAACGGAATTGAAGTTTGCCGCCGTATTCGTCAAGTGAAAAATACGCCAATTATCATGATGACTGCAAGAGATTCTGTGATTGATCGAGTTTCTGGTTTAGATCATGGAGCAGACGATTATATTGTGAAACCTTTTGCGATTGAAGAACTATTGGCACGCTTACGTGCGTTGTTACGTCGCATTGATATTGAAGGCGAACAAAATATTACGAAACAAACTACGGTTACATACCGTGATATCACTGTTGAAAAAGAAAATCGTGTTGTCAGACGTGGGGATGAAGTGATTGAATTAACGAAGCGTGAGTATGAATTGTTATTAGCTTTGATGGAAAACGTTAACGTAGTTTTAGCAAGAGATGTTCTTTTAAATAAAGTATGGGGCTATGAAACAGAAGTTGAAACGAATGTGGTGGATGTTTATATCCGTTATTTGCGTAATAAAATTGATGTTCCTAACGAAGAAAGCTATATTCAAACAGTTCGTGGAACGGGTTATGTGATGCGCTCGTGAGCAATAAAATTATTGACAGTGAAAAAGAGGAGAAACCTAAAGTAAAAAAGCGGGTTTCTCTTAAATGGAAGTGGACGATTGGCGCAAGTATGGCAATCTTTTTTACGTACACTCTTTTTTCTGTCGCTATTTTTATGGGATTTACACAAATGATGATTTCACAAGAGCATGCAAATGTAAAAGATACTTTGTTTGCAGTCTCTAATAAGTTGAAATTGGAATCTGCTAATTTAACAAATGAAAAAGTGACTCAAACACTACAACCTAATTTTCCGACTACAAATGACTCAGAAGTAGATTCAAGGTTTTTGATTGATGACAGTTCATATGATTCAATCGATACACTTTACGCTAAAATAAATGAAGCAGGAGTTGTGGTCAGAGTTTTTGATCCAAATTCACGATTGTTGTATGAATCAAGAGCAAGTCATGCAACGTTCACTAAAACAGCGTATACTGAAATTAAACCAATCAAAATTGATGGGAAAGACGGATTTTCAGGGACAATGCCAATTATGTCTAGTCAGAATCAAAATATTATTGGATATGTTCAAGTAACCAATGAATTATTGCGTTATCATGAAATGAGCAATAAAATTGTTTTGGTGATGCTGACAATGGGAAGTTTAGCCTTGATTGTGAGTGGTGTATTAGGTTATTTATTAGCCATTAATTTCTTAAAACCAATTAAGCTAATGACGCGAACAATGAATGATGTTAGACAGGATACGCAATCGCGCTCAAGAATGGTCGTACCAGATTCAAACGATGAATTATCTGATTTGACAAGGCTTTTCAACGATATGTTAGATAAAATGCAAAAATACATTGAACAGCAGAAACAATTTGTTGAAGATGTTTCTCATGAATTACGGACGCCAGTAGCTATTATGGAAGGTCATTTAAAACTATTAAATCGTTGGGGAAAAGAAGATCCTGTTATTTTAGACGAATCTTTGTCTGCATCCTTACAAGAAATTGAACGGATGAAGAGCTTAGTACAAGAAATGCTAGATCTTTCTAGAGCCGAACAAGTGGAAATTCATTATAAACATGAGAAAACAAATGTAAAAAATATGATCCATCAAACCTTTAATAATTTTAGTATGATTCACCCAGATTTTGTTTTTAATTTAGATGATGACGTCGATGAAGATGTGAATGTTCAAATTTACCGAAATCATTTTGAACAGATTTTGATTATTTTATTGGACAATGCAGTGAAATATTCAACAGATCGTAAAGAGATTCACATTTCCGTAGCCCAAGATGATTACGCTATTCAAATTGCCATTCAAGATTTTGGTGAAGGAATTGGTCAAGGGGATTTGCAAAAAATATTTAATCGTTTTTATCGAATCGACAAGGCAAGAAGTCGAGACAAAGGTGGAAATGGATTGGGTTTAGCGATCGCCAAGGAGCTACTAGATGGGTACCAAGGAACGATTTCCGTTGAAAGTGTTTTAAATCACGGTACAATCTTTAGAATTAGTTTACCGATTTTAAAAGAAAATTAAAAAGAAAGGAGCCAGTGACCAAGGTCATTCGCTCCTTTCTTTTTTGTTTAAATTAACGATTCTGTTTACCAGAATTACGTCCTTTTTTAGGATTAGGTGTATTTTTTTTTGAAGCTGCGCTAATTTCTTCAGCTTTGATTGGCTTAGCTTTTTGAACGACAGCAGGTTGAATCGGACGATTTTTCATTTCCTCTGCGATTGCAGCTTTAATTTTAGGTTTGTGATACAAATTTGTAATTAAAGTTTGGAAACAAGCAAAGACTCCACCGACTAACCAATAAAGACCAAGCCCCGCTGGTGATTGAAGTGTGAAAATTAAAATCATTACTGGACTCATAAACATCATCATGCGCATTTGTTTTTTCTGAGCCTCAGGCATGCCAATCATTGAAAGGTAAGCTTGCACGACGTAAACTAAACCAGCAGCAATTGCTAGATAGACATTTTTATCGCCAAGGTTAATTCCTAAGAAGTTGCTTTCAGCAATCTGAGGAGAAAGGCGAATTGCTTGATACATAGCAGTAAAAATAGGCATTTGGATTAGAATTGGTAAACATCCGATTCCACCAGTCATACTCATATTATTGGCTTTGTAAAGTGCCATTAATTCTTGTTGAGCAGCAGCTTTTTCTTCTTGCGTGGCAGCTTCTTTTTGTTTCTTTTGGATAACATCCATTTCAGGCTTAATGACAGCCATCTTTTCTTGCTGAATCATTGATTTTTTCGCTTGATTTAAATTTAAAGGCAAAATAATGACACGAACGATTAACGTAATAAAAATAATCGCCATTCCATAACTGCCATTAAACAAGTCAGCTAACCAAATGATAGAATTTCCTGTTGGCACAACAAGATAGTCGTAAATAAAACCTGTTCCATTCCCATTTTTATCAGTTTTCATACAACCAGATAAGAATAGGACAAGACTTAATACGCTACTTGTTAAAAGTAATTTTTTTAATTTATTCATGTTTCACGATCCTTTGATTAATTTAATAGGTAACATTTCTAACTATACTTGAATCGCAGTCAGATTTCAATTAGTTACTGAAAATTTGTTGCGAATTTTGATAGATGCATCTTCTTCAACTTGGAGATTTTCGACTCGACCGCTGGGGGTTGGGGACTGCTTAATTTTAGCAATAAATAAATCGATTTTATCTGAATCACCATTTGCTTCGATATAAACCGATCCGTCCGCTTCATTTTGTACAATTCCAAATATGCCAATTTGATCGGCAACCATCTTCGTCATATAACGAAATCCAACACCTTGCACGCGACCTTTTACCTTCATACGAATGGTTTTCATCAAATCTTCTCCTTTCTAATACGTAACAATATAAGTATTTTAACGATGAATTTGTGATTAGTCAATCAAACTACAAAAAAGCCAATTAGAGTAAGTCATGATATACTTAAATTAAGATAAAAAACAGGAGGGGATCTATTTGTATCAAGTGATTGCATTATATGGTGAATATGAACCCTGGTGGTTTTTTGATGATTGGAAAGACGATATTGTTTCACAAAATGATTATGCGACTTTTCAAGAAGCTAGCCGAGCATATCAGCAAATTTATTCAGAGTTAGAGATGCAGTATCCTTATAAAGAAACAAAAAAGTCTTATTTAACTGCATTTTGGAATGAAACAGAAATACGATATTGCGAAGATTGCGAAGATGACATACAATTATTCCATAGTATCATGCTTTTAAAAGATGATCGACCTTTTGAAGTGTTTCAACCGACAGCTTCAAAATAGAAAGGAAATTAAATGAAAACATTGATTATTGCAGAAAAACCTAGCGTTGGAAAAGAGATTGCTCGTGTTCTTGGCGCTACTCAAAAAAATAAGAACTATATAGAAGGAAAAGATGTTATCGTAACATGGGCATTAGGTCATTTATTAGGTTTAAAAATGCCAGAAGATTACAAAAAAGAATGGGCTAATTGGGATTTAGAAAGTTTGCCTTTAATTCCTCCTAAAATGGCGATTAAACCATTAAAAAATACAGGGCATCAATTAAAAGCGATTAAACAATTAGCGAACCGCAAAGACATTGATAGTGCTGTAATTGCAACAGATGCCGGAAGAGAAGGGGAATTGGTTGCGCGTTGGATTTTAGAGTATGTTCACTTTAATAAACCTGTTAAGCGACTATGGATTTCTTCTCAAACTGACAAAGCCATTAAAGAAGGATTTAAAAATCTGAAACCAAGTAAGCAATACGATGCATTATACGATTCAGCAATAGCACGTTCCCAAGCGGATTGGTTGGTTGGCTTAAATGTAACAAGAGCCTTAACGGTTAGATATCAAGACAGCTTGTCAGCTGGACGTGTCCAAACACCTACTTTAGCAATGGTACGCAAACAAGAAGAAAAAATAGAAACGTTTATGCCAGAAACTTTTTATACCGTCAGCTTAATGGTGGATGGTCAAAAAGCAACTTTGATTGAAGGCGCTAAAACCAAATTTAAGGATCGTAAAGAAGCCGAAGAATTGGCGACTAAATTAAAAAGTAAACCAGTTAAAGTAAATGAAATCAAAGAAAAAATTCAAACAGATTATGCACCTATTCCTTATGATTTAACTGAATTACAACGAGATGCTAATAAACGTTACCAATTTTCAGCTAAGAAAACGTTAGGTTTGATGCAGACTTTGTATGAACGTCATAAAGTATTGTCGTACCCAAGAACCGATTCAAAGCATTTAACAACCGATATGGCAGCAACAATGAAAGATCGTTTACATGCTGTTCAAAGTTTTTCACCGGATGTTGTAAAGAAAGCTTTAAAAAATGGCGGACAAGTAACTCAAAAAGGGGTTTTCAATAATAGCAAGGTAACCGATCACCATGGGATTATTCCGACGGAAGAACGACCAAGAGTTGAAAAAATGGAAAGTGATGAGCTGAAAATTTACCGAATGGTTGTAGAGCGCTTCTTAGGATTGTTTTTACCAGCCTATCAAGCTAAAAAAACGACGTATCAATTTTTAGTTGAAGGCATTCAATTCCAATGTCAACAAGAAGAAGTGATTGAAGCTGGATGGAAACAAGTGGAGGCACCTAAAGTAGAGGCTTCTTATAAAAAAGGCGAAACGTTAAAAAACCCACAATTTGCAATCAATAAACATTTAACAGAGGCACCAAGTCGTTTGACAGAAGCAACCCTCTTGCAAAAAATGGAGAAAACGGGTTTAGGAACTCCCGCAACAAGAGCTGAAATTATTGAAAAATTAATCAGTAGTGAGTTGATGGAACGTGCACAAAATAAATTAAGTGTGTCGCCTAAAGGAAGACAGTTATTGACTCTGGTTAATCCAACACTTGTAACACCTGATTTAACTGCGAAATGGGAAAAAGCACTAGAAGAGATTGCCGCTAGCAAATTAAAAAAAGAAGTCTTTATTAAACAAATCGAAGCTGAAACAACACGCCTAGTAAAAGAGATCAAGACAAGCAATCAAGTATACACCGATCACTCATTAACGAATAAAACATGTCCGGATTGCGGTGAAAAGTTAAAAGAAAAAAATGCTCGTGATGGCAAAATTTTAGTTTGTAGCAATACGGAGTGTTCTTACCGCCGTAGAAAAGATCCAAAAGTATCGATGCATCGATGCTCACAGTGCCATAAAAAAATGGAAATTCATGAAGGCAAAAATGGTGCTTATTTCAAATGTAAGTTCTGTAATATCTCTGAAAAAATAGGAGATAAGAAAAATAAAAAAATGTCAAAACACGAAGAAAAGAAAATGCTTAAAAAATATAGTCAAAGTGAAGAGGAAGTTGAAAGTCCTTTAGCATTGGCATTAAAAGCTGCCATGAAGGAGAATAAGTAATCATAAAAAAAAGCCTGCTCTTTTTGCAGGCTTTTTTATTTAAGTGTTTATAGAAGCGAAACAAAAAAAATTCAAGTTATTTTGTAGACAAGAATATAAGAATAGTTTATCCTTTATATAGGAGTTGACTTTTAAGCAACTTAAAAAGGAGGATTTTATGAATATTAAAGAAGTTAAACTTGAAGCTAAAAATAGCTTGCAAGGCAACTGGGGAACGGCTATTGGTGGATTTATCATTTTAGGATTAATTAGTTTCGCAATGTCAATGGTAACCAATATGATTTCTGGTGTTGGATCAATTGCAGGTGGTTTGGCAGGCGCAAATAGTGGAAATATTAGTGAAGCAGATCTTATCGCGATGACATCTGTAATGATTGGTACAATGTCTGTATCATTTGTTTTAGGGATTATTACCCAAATTATTAGCTCAGTGTTAGATGTTGGGTATAAATGGTCATTTTTAGACTTAGTAGATGGAAAAAATTATTCAATCGGTTCAATTTTCCAAGTATTTAATAAAAACTTTTTCAAAGTGTTAGGTTTAATTATTATGATTGGTATTTTTACTGCATTATGGTCATTATTATTAGTGGTTCCTGGTATTATTAAGTCATATAGTTATAGCCAAGCATTGAATATCATGAAAGATAATCCAGAGATTGGCATTTTAGATGCAATTACAGCGAGTCGTAAATTGATGGACGGCAAAAAAGCAAATTTCTTCTTTTTACAATTATCATTCATACTATGGTATATCGTACCACTTATTATTTGGTTGGTTGTGTTTTTCATAGGTATTAGTGGGTGGGATAATGGAACTTCTCCATTAGTTGTTACATCAATAATTTTGGCATTTGTTTTAGCGCTATATTTTATTGCCATTAGTTTTTACATCACTCCTTACCTAAAAACTTCAGAACAAGTTTATTACCGTCGTTTGACAGTTCAACAGTTAGGGGAATAATCGTATAATTAAAACTCTTAGTAGGAAATCTACTAAGAGTTTTTTTTTGTTAAAAAGGCAATAGAAATTGATTTTTTTAAGGGGAGAGAGAACATTTGTCCGCTTTTTTGTGTATAATAAAGAAGAATATGATTGAAAGGAGTATGAAGAGTGGCACAAAAAAAGAAGACGAAAAAAAAAGCACCCTCAAAAAAACAACAAAAACGGAATCTTTCCATTGAAATTATTGGTCTTTTATTTATCTGTTCCGCTATTTTCGCGGCAAGCAAATTAGGTTTTATTGGTATCTTAATTGCGAACCTATTCCGCTTTTTTGTAGGGAATACCTATTTGGTTAGTGTGGTTGCTTTTGGTTTATATGGTCTGTATTTAGTTTTAAAAGGCAAAGAACCTTCCTATAAAAGTAAGAAAATTATTGGCTTTAGTATTATGTATCTTAGTTTACTTGTGATTCTTCATGCCAGATTATTTAGTCCAATTATGGGGACGAATGTTAAAGTAATTCCTGCAACATTACGCTTTTTTATGACGGATATGGGAAATAATCAAATTAAAGAATCGCTTGGCGGTGGCATGATAGGCGCACTGCTTTACAGTGGAAGTCATTTTCTATTTTCACAAGGAGGTACGTACTTTATTGCAAGTATCTTAATGATTGCTGGTTTTTTTATTTTCTTTAATTTATCGTTTAAAACAGTGTTGATAAAAGTAAGAGATGTTCTGCAAAAAAATGGCCCAATTTTACAGAAAAAATGGCAAGCTTTTAATGAGAAGCGGAGTACAGTGAAACAAGAAAAAAATTCAAAAAAAGAAAACAATGGTGATTCTAAGCAACAGTCTAAGAATCGAGTCCAACCAATTTCACCAGGACAAGCACTTGCAGCTGCTGAAAAAGAAGCTGTGGTAGGCGAAGCAGAGCAGTTAGAATTGAAAATCGACAGTTATCAACAAAATTTAAAACCTACTTCAACAGAAGTCAGAGAGCCAGTAAAAGAGGAAGCAGAGCCAACTGGAGAGTTGAACTTTGAAATCAAAGCAGAACCAGAAAACCGAGACTATCAATTACCTCCTACAACATTGTTAAATGCAATTGAAGCATTGGATCAGTCGAATGAATATGCCTTGATTCAAGAAAATGTAACCAAATTAGAAGCGACTTTCAAAAGCTTTGGCGTAGATGCTAAGGTAACGAAAGCTAATTTGGGACCAGCAGTTACAAAATATGAAGTACAGCCAGCGATTGGGGTTAAAGTTAGTAAAATCGTTAGTTTAAGTGATGATATTGCGTTAGCACTAGCTGCAAAGGATATCCGTATTGAAGCACCCATTCCAGGGAAAGCCTTTATTGGGATTGAAGTACCAAATAGTGAAGTAAGTATTGTTGCTTTTAGAGATATTATAGAAGCACAACCCCTACATCCTGAAAATTTATTGGAAGTACCTTTAGGTCGAGATATTACAGGATCTGTTGCCACTGCTGATTTAGCCAAAATGCCCCATTTATTGGTGGCAGGTTCCACGGGGAGTGGGAAATCGGTTTGTATCAATGGAATCATTACGAGTATTTTGATGCGTGCGAAACCTCATGAAGTTAAATTGATGATGATTGATCCAAAGATGGTTGAATTAAATGTCTATAACGGCATTCCTCATTTGTTAACACCGGTTGTAACAAATCCTAAAAAAGCCGCACAAGCATTGCAAAAAGTGGTGATGGAAATGGAACGACGCTATGAATTATTTGCAGCTAGTGGCATGCGAAATATTACAGGTTACAATAAAATGGTTGCCACTAAAAATACGGAGAAGGATGAAAATTATCCGTTTCTACCTTATATTGTTGTAATTGTAGATGAATTAGCTGATTTAATGATGGTGGCGAGTAATGAAGTGGAAGACGCGATTATTCGCTTAGCACAAATGGCGAGGGCAGCTGGTATTCATATGATTCTTGCGACTCAAAGACCAAGTGTTGACGTTATTACGGGGATTATCAAAGCCAATGTTCCCTCAAGAATTGCATTTGCAGTTTCAAGTGGCATCGATTCAAGAACTATTATTGACAGTAGCGGGGCTGAAAAGTTGCTAGGTCGCGGAGACATGCTCTTTTTACCAATGGGTGAAAATAAACCTGTTCGCGTACAAGGTGCATTTATATCAGATGAAGAAGTTGAACGGATTGTAGAATTTATTACCGATCAGCAAGGAGCTAATTATCAAGAGGAAATGATGCCAACCGAAATTCAAGAAACAGTCAGTAATGAAGTACAAGACGATCTGTATGATGAGGCAGTCCAAATGGTCTTGGAAATGCAAACAGCAAGTATTTCCTTATTGCAACGTCGTTTTAGAATTGGGTACAATCGTGCAGCTAGATTGGTAGATGAGATGGAAATGCGAGGAATTGTTGGACCATCTGAGGGCAGTAAACCTCGAAAAGTGAATATCACTCATTTACCAAGTCAATCGGATCCTGAAAATAATAATGAAAGCTAAAAAGAAGACAATTTGTCTTCTTTTTTTATTCTAACAACGTTCGGTTATGAAGGGTTTTCATAAAAAAGGAATCAATAAAAGCGATATAATTTTTATAATTAAATGAAAATAAGATTAAATTCTTAATGTTTTTTATGTAAATCGCTTTCATTAATCGGTAAAACGTTTCAATTTTTATAAAAAGGTGGTAGAATAGTTGTGAGTAATGATTCGTTAACTTAACGTTTCGTTTTCAATCAAATTTTTTTTGGAGGGGTTTTAAATTGAAAAAGCGTAATCTTGTGGGTCTACTAGCAATCGGTTTAGGCGTTAGTTTAACATTAGCAGCTTGTGGCGGCGGAGCAAAGGATTCAGGTAAGAGCGGTTCTGCTAAGGGGCATACAGTTGCAATGGTAACAGACGTTGGAGGGGTAGATGATAAATCATTTAACCAATCAGCATGGGAAGGTTTGCAAGCTTGGGGCAAAGAACATGACTTGAAAAAAGGGAAAGATGGTTTTAACTATCTACAATCTAACTCTGACTCAGATTTCGTAACAAATTTAAACAGTGCCGTTAAATCACAATTTAACACTGTATTCGGAATTGGATATAAAATTGCTCCAGCTTTAGAAGATGTAGCAAAACAAAATCCAAAAACAAACTTTGCGATTATTGATTCTGTTGTCAAAGGTGACAACGTGGTTTCAGTTATCTTTAAAGACCATGAAGCAGCCTTTTTAGCAGGTGTTGCAGCAGCAAAAACAACTGAAACTAAAAAATTAGGTTTTGTTGGTGGTCAAGAAGGTGAAGTTATTGGTCGTTTTGAAGCAGGATTTATTGCAGGCGTTAAAGCAGTTGATCCAGATATCGATGTAAAAGTTGAATACGCTGGTTCATTTGGTGACTCTGCTAAAGGGAAACAATTAGCAGCAGCAATGTACAACAGTGGAATTGATATTATTTATCAAGCAGCAGGTGACACAGGTAATGGTGTCTTTTCAGAAGCTAAAGATATCATGAAAGCTGACTCTAAGAAAAAAGTATGGGTAATCGGTGTTGACCGTGACCAAACTGAAGAAGGTAAATACGAAGGTGGAAACTTAACGCTTGCTTCAACGCTTAAAGGTGTTAAAACAGCCGTAGTGGATATTTCAAATGATGCAATGAAAGATAAATTCCCAGGTGGAGAAACATTGACTTATGGCTTGAAAGAAGACGGTGTTGATTTATCTAAAGGACAATTAACAGATGATGTTCAAAAAGCAGTAGATGATTACAAACAACAAATTGTTGATGGCAAGATCGAAGTTCCAGAAAAACCTTAATTAATATAAATGACAGATATAGTGGCCGGATGATGTTTGTCCGGCTATTTTTGTGAAAAGTAATGTGAAAAAATAAAAATAGCACTTATATTATCAATAAAAAAGAATTTTAGGTAGCGGTTTCTTTTTAAATAAAGTATACTATACGAGAAAAACAACAAACATAAAAAAGGAGTGAACCAACCTTGACAGGGACAGATTATGTAATTGAGATGTCTGGTATTACAAAACAGTTTGGAGAGTTCAAAGCAAACGATAATATCAACCTTAAACTGAAAAAAGGTGAGATTCATGCACTACTTGGTGAAAATGGTGCAGGAAAGTCAACACTGATGAATATTCTATCAGGTTTATTAGAACCAACATCTGGTGAAATTAAAATCAATGGTGAAGCTGTTAAAATCAGTTCCCCTAGTGTCGCGAATAAATTGGGAATTGGAATGGTTCACCAACACTTTATGTTAGTGAAAAAATTTACGGTAACCGAAAATATTATTTTAGGTAGTGAGCCCAATCGTTTAGGATTTTTAGACAAATTGGCTGCTAAAAAAATGATTAATGAATTATCTGGAAAGTATGGTTTATCTGTTGATCCTACAGCTGTTGTAGAAGATATTTCAGTGGGAATGGAACAAAGAGTCGAAATTATTAAAACGCTTTACCGAGGAGCAGATATTTTAATTTTTGATGAGCCGACTGCAGTTTTGACTCCACAAGAGATTGATGAATTAATTGATATCATGCGTGAATTAGTTAAAGAAGGAAAATCAATTATCTTGATTACTCATAAATTAGATGAAATTAAACAAGTGGCTGATCGTTGTACGGTCATTCGTCGTGGTCAAAGTATCGATACCGTTGACGTGAAAAAAACAAGCCAACAAGAACTAGCGGATATGATGGTTGGACGCTCTGTTTCATTTAAAACAAAGAAAATAAAAGCGGCACCACAAGAAGTGGTTTTAGAAATAAAAGATTTAGTTGTTAAAGAATCTCGAGGCTTAGAGGCAGTTAAAGGCTTAAGTTTAGACGTTCGTGCAGGAGAAGTCGTTGGGATTGCCGGAATTGATGGCAATGGTCAAAGTGAACTGATTCAAGCAATCACCGGATTAACTAAAGTAGAATCAGGAAGTATCACCCTTGAAGGAAAAGCTGTTCAAAATTTACCTCCTCGAAAAATTACAGAGACGGGATTAGGTCATATTCCAGAAGATCGCCATAAATATGGCTTGATTTTACCAATGAGCCTAGAGGAAAATATTGCTTTACAAACCTATTACCAAAAACCTTTAAGCAATCATGGTTTTTTAAATCATCGTGCAATCAATCAATATGCTACAAAATTGATTGAAGAGTTTGATGTCCGAACTCCAAATGAATTTGTACCAGCAAGTGCGTTATCAGGTGGGAATCAACAAAAAGCGATTATTGCTCGTGAGTTAGAGCGTAATCCTTCACTATTAATTGCTGCCCAACCAACGCGTGGACTTGACGTTGGAGCGATTGAATACATCCACAAACGTTTAATTGAACAACGTGACAAAAAGAAAGCTGTTTTATTAATGAGTTTTGAACTTGATGAAATTTTAAATGTGTCAGATCGCATTGCGGTTATGTATGAAGGGAACATCGTAGCTATTGTTGACCCTGAAACAACAACTAGAGAAGAGTTGGGATTACTGATGGCGGGTTCGTCATTAGAAAAAGCTCAAGCTGCTTTAGCCGCTGAAAATAATGAAAGATCTGTTGGAGAGGAGAATCATTTTGAATCATAGAAGCGAACGTCTTAAGAATTTTTTAGTTCCAGTGCTTTCAGTAGTGCTAGGGTTGATTCTAGGAGCCATCATTATGTTGGCTTTTGGCTATGATCCCCTATTAGGATATAGTTCATTGATTGATGGTGCGATTGGAAGTCCCTTTTATGTAGGGGAAACATTAAGACAAGCCACACCATTAATTTTAACGGCTCTAGGTTTTGCGGTTGCAAATACAGCTGGCTTCTTTAATATTGGGGTTGCTGGTCAAGCACTATTTGGCTGGGTAGGATCAGTTACCATCGCATTGATGTTTCCTGATTTGCCAAAAATGATTTTGATTCCATTCTGTTTAATTGTGGGAGCTTTATGTGGCGCGGTTTGGGCAGGAATTGCTGGTGTGTTACGAGCTTACTTTAATACAAGTGAAGTTATTGTAACGATTATGTTAAACTATACCGCTTTGTATATCTCAAATCATATGGTTCGAAATGTGTTAACAAAAGCAGATGATGCGACACCAAGAATTTCAGAAAATGCTAGTTTACGCTCAGAGTTTTTAGCATCGATTACAGAAAACTCAACGTTACATTACGGCTTACTGATTGCGATCTTGATGTGTGTGGTCGTTTGGATCATGATGCATAAAACCACTTTAGGTTATGAATTACGTTCAGTTGGATTAAATCCATACGCTTCTGAATACGCTGGTATGAGTACAAAACGCAATATTATTTTAGCAATGGTCATTTCAGGCGGGCTAGCTGGTTTAGGTGGCACGATGGAAGGTCTTGGAAACTTTGAAAATCTATTTGTGATGGGAAGTATGCCAAGTATTGGTTTTGATGGAATGGCAGTTGCCTTACTAGGAGCTGGAAATCCGTTTGGAATTCTTGTTTCAGGACTATTGTTTGGTGGACTTAAAATTGGTGGCGTGAGTATGCCGCTTTCAAGTGATGTCCCATCAGAGGTAGTAGACATTGTGATTGCCTCAATTATTTTCTTCGTTGGAGCAAATTATTTAATTCGTTACATTATGAACCGAGTGGTTAAAGTAAATAAAGGAGGGGTGAATTAAGATGGATATCGTTTCAACATTATCAATCGTTGTTTCATCAGCATTAATTTATGCAGCTCCACTTATATTTACAGCCTTAGGTGGTACTTTTTCAGAACGTGGCGGAATCGTTAACGTTGGACTAGAAGGAATCATGGTGATGGGGGCTTTTTCATCAATCGTGTTTAACCTTTCATTTGCAGAACAATTTGGCGATGCAACGCCGTGGCTTGGGTTACTTGTTGGTGGCGGAATTGGTATTCTTTTTTCACTAATTCATGCAGTTGCAACCGTTAATTTAAGAGCGAATCATATTGTTTCAGGTACGGTTATCAACATGTTAGCCCCTGCGTTGGCTGTCTTTTTAACACGTGTCTTATTTGATGGACGTGGTCAAACGGATATTATTCAATTTAACTTTGGTAAAAGCAGTATTCCACTATTGAAAGACATTCCAGTGATTGGGAAAATTTTCTTTACAAATACCTCAGCAATGGCATTTGTAGCGATTATTGTAGCAATTTTATCGTGGATTTTACTTTACAAGACAAGATTTGGTTTACGTTTACGTTCTGTTGGGGAGCATCCTCAAGCAGCAGATACATTAGGAATTAATGTTTACGTGATGCGCTATGCAGGTGTGATGATTTCTGGTTTATTAGGCGGAATTGGTGGAGCCATCGCTGCTCAATCTATTTCACTAAACTTCTCTCATTCAACGATTGCAGGACAAGGATTTATCGCGCTAGCAGCGATGATTTTCGGAAAATGGAATCCACTTGGAGCCATGGGAGCAGCAATATTCTTTGGATTTGCGCAAAGCTTAAGCGTAATTGGAAGTTACATTCCATTAATCAAGGATGTTCCACCTGTGGTACTTCAAACAGCACCTTACATCCTAACGATTATTGTTTTAGTAGGTGTGATTGGGAAATCAGAAGCTCCAGCAGCAGATGGTGAAACATACATTAAATCGAAATAAAAGCAAAAACACTCTAAGCAATTGTTTAGAGTGTTTTTTTCATGTTAAGATTTTCTTTGAATGGTGGCATTATGATTGTATTCTTGCTGCAATTCACTTATCATAGATAGATGAAGTTCAGTTCCAATGAGGAGGAAATAAAGAATGTCGATTCAATTACAAGAAGGCGTGAATATTCATGTTTTACCTACTAAAAAATACAAGACGATCCGCATCGTTTTAAAATTTAGAACGCCTTTAGATAAAAAAAATATTACTAAACGAGCTCTATTATCAAGTTTACTTGAAACCAATAGTAAAAAATACAATTCCCAAACCAAGTTAAGAAGTGAATTGGCGAATCTTTACGGTGCAAGTTTTGGCTTATCTGTAACTAAAAAAGGCACCATGCATATGTTAACGGTAGGGATGACTGTTGTAAATGAAAAATATCTTTCTGCTAATGAGAATGTCTTACAAGAAGGCATTGATTTCCTAAAAGAAATTTTGTTTCATCCGAATGTAACAGATGGAAAATTTGATGAGGAAACCTTTAATCGTGAAAAAGAAAATTTAGCCGATTATTACGAATCGATTTTTGATGACAAACAAGCGTATGCAAGTTTATCTTTACAACGTTTGTATTTTGAAGATGAAAACCAAAAAACACCAAGTATTGGAACTTTAGAAGATTTAAACGACATTACGGCCGCTTCTTTATATGAGTATTATCAAGAATTATTAGCAGAAGATTGTGTTGATATTTATGTCTTAGGAGATGTTGAGGAAAGCGAAATGACAGAAGCATTCCGAGCGTTCCCGTTTAAAGCACGTCAAGTACCAAGGGAGTCCATTTTTTACACAGCTGCTACGCACAACAAATTAATTGAAGAAATTGAGCAACAAGAAGTAACGCAAGCTAAATTTAATTTAGCCTATGAAACGAATGTCTTTTATCAGGATAAGAACTATTTTGCAGCCCAGATTTTTAATGGGTTATTTGGCGGATTTCCTCACTCTAAATTATTTATGAATGTCCGTGAAAAGGAAAGTTTGGCTTATTATGCTTCTAGTACTTTAGATACTTTTAGAGGCATGATGACTGTTCAAACGGGAATCGACAGCACAAAAGTTGAACAGGTGAGAGAAATCATTCAATTGCAATTAATAGAAATGCAAAATGGGAATTTTTCAGATGAAGCAATCGATCAAACCAAAGAAATGCTAAAAAACCAAGTTTTACAATCGGAAGACAATCCAGGAGCGGTGATGGAAAAAATGTATACTCAACAATTAGTTGGATCGACGTTAACAACCGCAGAGTTTGAGCAAAAAATTAATGAAGTCACAAAAGAAGAGATCATTAAAATTGCCAATCAGGTTTATTTAAAAGCAACATTCTTCTTAACAGGGGAGGAAAATAAGTAATGGAAAAAAAACATTATGCACAATTAGATGAAACACTTTACACCGAAACCTTAGATAATGGATTGAAAGTAACACTATTACCTAAAAATGATTTTCATAAAACCTATAGTTTATTTACAACTAATTATGGGTCAATCGACAACAGTTTTATTCCATTAGGAAAATCTGAAAAAGTAACAGTACCGGATGGGATTGCTCATTTCTTAGAGCATAAAATGTTTGAAAAAGAAGAGGGAGATATTTTTCATGTCTTTGGTAAATATGGAGCTTCTGCAAATGCATTTACCAGTTTTACTAGAACAAGTTATCTTTTTTCAAGTACTAACTATGTTTTAGAAAATGTGGCGACGCTTCTCGACTTTGTTCAAGAACCGTATTTCACAAAAGAGACTGTCGATAAGGAAAAAGGCATTATCGCGCAAGAAATTCAAATGTATGATGATGAACCAGATTGGCGCTTATTTTTTGGAATCGTAGGCAATATGTATCCGCATCATCCAATCCATATTGACATTGCAGGAACAGTAGAGAGCATCATGGAAATTACAGCAGAAGATTTGTATGAGAGCTACCATACTTTTTATCACCCTAGTAATATGAATTTATTAGTAGTTGGTAAAATGGATCCAGCCGAGATGATGGACTGGATTCGTCAAAATCAAGCTAAAAAAGAGTTTGCACCAAAACAAGAAATCCAACGCTTTTTCCCTACTGAAAAAGTGAGTGATATCAAAGCATTCGATTCAATTGAAATGCCTGTTAATCGTGCAAAAAGTATTGTTGGTGTTAAAGGAATCGAGCCAGCTCCAACAGGAAGAGAAGCGTTAGTTTTAAAAACTACAATGAACTTGCTATTAACTTTGTTATTTGGACCAACTTCAACTAATTACTTGCAGTTATATGACGAAGGGATTGTTGACGACAGTTTTTCTTATGAATTTAACCTCGATCGTACTTTCCATTTTGTTGATATTGGTGGCGATGCAAAAGATCCATCGGCTTTAAGCGATGCAGTTAAAAAGATTCTAGAAACAGCCCCTCATAGCCCAGAGTTAACAGCAGAAAATTTGACGATGATTAAAAAAAGAATGGTAGGCAAAAGCTTACAATCTTTAAATTCAATTGAATATATTGCGAACCAATACAGTCAAGAATCATATGGAGAAGCGAGCTTATTTGATTTAGTCCCAGTCATTGAAAGCATCACACTTTCTCAAGTAAAAGAGTTGGCAACGCAATTTATGGTACCAGAAAGAATGAGTGTCTTTCATATTTTGCCAAAAGAGGCAAAAGAGTCATGAAATTTGCATTGGTAATGGGGGCTAGTGGAGATATCGGCAAAGCCATTGCAGCAGATTTAGCATCTGACGGATGGTCCCTTTATTTACATGGCTTTAAAGATCAACTTAGCTTAGATGAGCAATTAGAGAGTTATCAAAATCAATTTCCAAAACAAGATTTCTTTAAATTAACCTTAGATATGACGGATGAAAAAGGCGTTGCCACTTTTTTAGAGGCTCTTTTTCAAGTAGATGCAGTTATTTTTTCAAGTGGCTTTACAAGTTATCAGTTACTGACAGAAGTATCAGCGATAGAAATGGAAAAAATGTGGCAAGTTCATCTTAAAACACCACTCCTTCTATTGCAAAAATTGCAACCTAAACTAGCGAAATCGACATTAGGTAGAATTATTTTTATCAGCTCGGTTTATGGCGAAGTTGGAAGTGCAATGGAAGTCTTGTATTCCACGCTAAAAGGGGCTCAATTAGCATTTGTAAAAGCCTACAGTAAGGAAGTTGCAAGTCTTGGCATCACAGTCAACGCCATAGCTCCAGGTGCAATTCAAACGAAAATGAACAGCGAGTTTAGTGAAACAGAAGTGACAGAATTGCTTCAAGAAATTCCAGTTGGTCGTTTAGGACAGCCAAATGACATTAGTTTTTGGGTAAAACAACTTTTAAAAGAAGAGAGCAGTTACATGACAGGACAAGCATTAACAATCAGTGGTGGTTGGTTAAAGTAAAGAAAAAATTAATATTCTGACTCCATTATTTATGTTATAATATGTAAGATATGAGAATTTTAGTTCTCTAAAAAAGAGATCTGGTAGGTGGAAATATAATGAATGAAATTGGCGTGAAATTGCAAGAAGCTAGAAAAGCAAAAGGGTATACGCTTGACGATTTACAACAAATGACTAAAATTCAAAAGCGTTATTTGATTGCGATTGAAGAGGGAAACTTTGATGTGATGCCTGGAAAATTCTATGCTCGCGCTTTTATTAAGCAATATGCTGATACCGTGGGTTTAAATGGGGATCAATTGCTAGAAGAGTATACGGAAGATGTTCCACAAACACATGATGAAGAATATGTTGAGAAAGTTTCGACTAGTCAAACCCGTTCAGAAAACCATGTTGCAAATATCTGGTTGGAAAAAATTCAAGCGATTTTACCAACGATTATTATTGTCGCAATTGTTTTAGCGATTACTGGAGCTATTTGGTTTGCTGCAACGAAGAGTGGCAACAAAGAAAAAGAACCAATGATTTCAAAAGATTCAGAAAGTGTTTCAATTACTAGTTCAGCTGAAGAACCAAGCAGTAGTAAAAAAGAAAGTAGTTCTGAAGCAGAATCCTCAAAAGAACCAGAAAAACCAAAACAAGAGGTAGCGATTGCTTCTTCAACAGGAAGCAATACAACGTACACTGTTAAAAATATGACGGAACCTGGTTCATTAGTTCTTACAGCACAAGGTGGGGCAAGCTGGGTCGGTGTTACAATTGCTGGCGTTCAAGTTGATCAAAAAACCATGCAAAGTGGTGAAAACTTAGAAGTTCCAATTCCAGCAGGTACAACTGCAGTCACAATCGTAGTTGGAAATGCAAAAGCAACGAAAATTACGTTGAATGGAACGGATATTCCTTACGCTCCAGAAGCAGTCAATTCAGTGACACAAAATATTCAATTACAACTAACTCCCGCTTCATAATAGAGTAGTTCGATAATAGTGTCATCTATCTAATAGATGGCGCTATTATTTTTTTTGAGAATAAAAATAAAAGGAGGAGTTTGATGGACAGCTTAGTTTTATTTATTTTGATGGTTGCTGGAGTTTTACTATCTGCGATTGTCAGCAAATACATTCCTCAAATCCCATTAGCACTTATTCAAATTATGATTGGCTTGCTATTAGCTATTGTACCAATTGAACAGACCACGATTCATTTTGAACCTGAATTATTTATGATTGGTATTATTGCGCCGCTAGTTTTTTATGAGGGACAAAACATTTCACGTAAAGAATTATGGAAGCTAAGAGGACCCATTTTACTTTTAGCTTTTGGGTTAGTTTTACTCTTAGTAGTGGCAGGAGGCTTTTTGATTCATTGGCTAATACCTGACTTGCCGTTGCCTGTTTCATTTGCGTTATCGGCAATTGTTTCACCAACGGATACAGTAGCGTTGAAATCAATTGTAAAAAATATTAAATTGCCAGATAATATTATGGCTGTTTTAGAAGGCGAGTCTTTGATTAATGATGCTGCTGGTTTGGTGTCCTTTAAAGTTGCTTTAGGCGTAGTAATGACAGGTTATTTTTCAGTGAAAGAAGCTAGCTTTGAATTTCTAATTGCTGCTTTTGGGGGAATCATTTTCGGGGGGATTGTCGGTTTTCTATTTGTTAAATTACGTCTTCAATTACGAAAAATGAGATTGGAGCAAACCGAGTTATTGGTGTTAATTCAATTAATTACACCGTTTACTATTTTTATTGCTGCAGAGCGTCTTGAATTTTCAGGTGTATTAGCAATGGTAGCTGCCGGAGTCGTTCATGGCGTAGAGCATGACCACCTGCAAGCAACCACAACTAAAATCCAGATGGTTTCTAATAATGTTTGGGGAACCGTAGTCTATTTTCTGAATAGTTTGGTATTTTTATTGTTAGGCGCTACATTGCCTTCAGTTGTGGCTAAAATCTGGAGTAAGGAAAATTTTTTAGTGGAAGAGTTACTAGGTTTAGCATTAATCATTTCACTATTTCTAATGGCCGTTCGTTTTATTTGGGTCTATTTACTGCATGAACATTTTGTCGAACCTAATGCGATGAAATTTGAAGATTATTTCAAATCTTTTGTATTGGGTGCTGAAAAGAAACAAGTAGATCAAATCAGCCGAGGAAAATATGCGTTAATCACAACTTTAGCAGGCGTTCATGGAACAATTTCGTTAGCAACGGCTCTTTCAATTCCGTTGGTTTTAACAAATGGACAAGCCTTTCCGTTACGCAATGAATTGCTATTTATTACAGCAATGATTATTCTAATTAGTCTAGTCAGTGCTACGATTTTCTTACCACTTATTTTACCAAAAGAAGAATTACCAGAAGTAAGCACGAATTTCTTAGATTTTAAAACAGCATATGCGCTACTTTTAAAACAAACAAGCCAACAATTAGAAGCAAAGCGAACAACGTCAAATCAATATTATATCAATCAAACAATTGTAGAATTAACTCGCAAATTAGCAGACACTGAAGAGGTTTCGCTTCGTGAAATGGATAAAAAGCAAGTCAAACAATTATTGAATTATGCGAATACAATTCAATCCAAAACAATTGATGATTTATATAAAAATAATGTAATTTCCAAACAAACCCATGAATTATTCGCTGCCTTTAGTGCGGCTTCTAAACAGTTTGAGGAAAAGAATTTTATTAAAAAAATCTTTTTCCGATTGAAATTTAGTCTGCTGAGAAACCGGTTAAATCATATGGAAGAAAAAGAAATTAAAGAACATTTTAATTCACGATTTAAGAATAATCAGCTTATTATGGACGAATTTAAATTGGCGCAAAAAATCAGTGCGGAAGCAACAATTCAAGCTCTGCAAAATCAAATGAATACTGCTAACAGAAAAGAAACGCTACGAGTCATTCAGCGTTATAATCGCTTTATGAAACAAAGCCAAGATGATCTAGAGGAAGTTGAAGAATCAAATTACTATGCACGACTAGCATTGCAAATCCAACGAGAAATTGTTCAAAGAATGATGGATGAAAAAATGATTGACTATCCGGTTGCTAACCAAATAGGTGAACAAATCGGATACGATGAGCTGAGTGAATTGGCTCTTGGAACTGAGTGAAATACCAATAGAGATAGAATAGAATTTCATTGACGAATCGCAGTGAGTTGATTATGATTAAAGAGATTCATTTCAGAATTATCAGTTAAGAGTGGAGGAAATACTATTGAATTTACCAAATAAGTTAACCGTTCTTCGTATTTTTATGATTCCTATTTTTATGGTGATTGTTTTAGCACCGTTAAATTGGGGAGAAGTATCAGTACTAGGTTCATCGATTGAAGTAACTCAATTGGTTGGTGCTATTATTTTTGCTTTAGCAAGTATGACAGATTGGTTAGATGGAAAAATTGCCCGTGCAAGAGGTTTAGTTACAAACTTCGGGAAATTTGCTGACCCATTAGCAGATAAAATGCTTGTTGTAACAGCTTTTATCGTACTAGTTGGTCAAGGCATCGTTCCTTCTTGGGTCGTTGCAATTATCATTTGTCGTGAATTAGCAGTAACGGGTTTACGTTTATTGTTAGTTGGAGACGGTGAAGTGATGGCTGCTGCCATGCCGGGGAAAATCAAAACCGCAACACAAATGGTGGCAATTATTTTATTATTCTTAAATAATTTTCCATTTGAAGGAATGGGTTTCCCATTTGCATCGATTATGTTGTATGTCTGTTTGTTCTTTACAATCTATTCAGGCGTTGACTACTTCATTAAAAATAAAGATGTTTTTAAAGGATCTATGTAAGATTGAAAGAGGAGCTAGCGATTTGCTAAGCTTCTCTTTTTTTTTAAAATTGTGCTAAAATAAGTAAGAGAAGCAACTGAATTTAATAAAAAAATGAAAAATCAATAGAATGCAGATAGTATTGAATAAGAGGAGCGGTGGAGATGAAAGCTGAAATTATTGCAGTAGGTACCGAACTACTATTGGGACAAATCGTTAATACAAATGCAGCTTTCTTATCACAAGAATTAGCAGCATTAGGAATAAATGTTTACCATCATGTGGTGGTTGGAGATAATGCCAAGCGGCTTGAAGCTGTTTTAGAGCAAGCTGAAAAAAGAAGTGATTTGATTATTTTGACAGGTGGCCTAGGACCTACAAAAGATGATATGACAAAACAGACAGTAGCCGCTCATCTAAAGAAAAAATTGGTAATCGATCAGAATGCACTTGAAAAAATTAACGTATTTCATCAAGCAAGTAACCGTCCAATGACGGAAAACAATCGTTTACAAGCACTGGTCATTGAAGGGTCAACCGTATTAGCCAATAAAACTGGGTTAGCAGCGGGTATGTTCTTAAAAAAAGATACCGTGAATTACTTGCTGTTACCCGGTCCACCCAACGAATTGAAACCGATGTTTTTAAATGAAGCTAAGCCACTTCTACAAAAAGAAAATCCAACTGAATCCCTTATGGTTTCTAGGGTGTTGCGATTCTATGGCATTGGCGAATCACGCTTGGTTACGGTATTAGATGACTTAATTGAAGAACAAACCAACCCAACATTAGCGCCTTATGCAGGAGATTACGAAGTGACGCTTAGAATTACCGCTAATGGAGACTCTCAGTCCTGTTGTAAACTGTTATTGGATAACTTAGAAGAAAAGATTCAACTGCGGGTAGGCGAGTATTTTTATGGCTATGGCGACACGACTCGGTTAGCTGAAGTAGTGGTTGATTTGCTAAAAGAGCGTACAATTACGATAACTGCTGCTGAAAGTTTAACAGGTGGTGGATTTCAAAGTATGTTGGCAAGTATTCCAGGTGCTTCTGATATCTTTAATGGTGGCGTCGTTGCTTATCAAAATGAAATCAAAGAACAGTTATTAGGTGTTTCAGCAAAAACATTGAATGAAAAAGGCGCAGTCAGTAAAGAATGTGCGATTGAAATGGCAGAAGGTGTACAAAAATTAATGAAAACTAAAATGGCTTTGTCATTTACTGGCGTTGCAGGACCAGCTATGCTTGAAAATCAACCAGTAGGAACAGTTTGGATTGCGTTGGCACAAGAGAACCAACCTACAATTGCAATTTGCCATCATTTTGCCAGAGATCGAAATGGTAATCGAGAACAAGCAATTTTAGCAGGATTTGATTTCATTCGAAGAGTAGTGCTCTCTTTGCCAATAGAAATAGAAAGTTGAAATCATTGGTATCTATGGATTTTTAATAGCTACGTAAAAATAAATCTCTTTTAACCGAATGTTTGTTCGATTTTCTCTTGCTTTTTTTAGCAAGAACTATTATTATATATCTTGTAACCGTAAAATAACTGATAATGAACTAGTAAATAATTTTTTGAAGATAGATTGAGGAGGAATTTTAATGGCAGATGATCGTAAACAAGCATTGGACGCAGCATTGAAAAAAATTGAAAAAAGTTTTGGTAAAGGTTCTGTAATGAAGCTGGGTGAAAAAGTTGATACTCAAATCTCAACAATTCCTAGTGGTTCATTAGCATTAGATGTAGCTTTAGGAGTAGGTGGGTTTCCAAAAGGACGTATTGTTGAAGTTTATGGACCTGAAAGTTCAGGTAAAACAACGGTTGCTTTACACGCCGTTGCCGAAGTTCAAAAACAAGGTGGAATCGCAGCCTTTATCGATGCTGAACATGCATTAGATCCGCAATATGCACAAAATTTAGGAGTTAATATTGATGAATTACTATTATCTCAACCCGATACAGGTGAGCAAGGGTTAGAGATTGCAGACGCTTTAGTCTCAAGTGGTGCCGTTGATATCGTGGTAATTGATTCAGTAGCAGCCTTAGTTCCTCGTGCTGAGATTGAAGGCGAAATGGGAGCTAGCCATGTTGGTTTACAAGCGCGTTTAATGTCTCAAGCTTTACGTAAATTATCTGGGTCAATTAATAAAACTAAAACAATTGCATTGTTTATCAATCAAATTCGTGAAAAAGTTGGTGTAATGTTTGGAAATCCAGAAATCACACCAGGTGGACGTGCTTTGAAATTCTACGCAACGGTTCGTTTGGAAGTGCGCCGTGCAGAACAAATTAAAAATGGTACGGATGTTGTTGGAAATAGAACAAAAATTAAAGTAGTAAAAAATAAAGTAGCTCCTCCTTTTAAAGTAGCTGAAGTTGATATTATGTATGGCGAAGGAATTTCTCAAGTTGGTGAGCTATTAGATATGGGTTCAGAAAAAGATATTGTTGATAAAAGTGGTGCTTGGTATTCATATGAAGGCGAGCGAATTGGTCAAGGTCGTGAGAATGCGAAGAAATATTTTAAAGACAATCCTGACTTAAGAGAAGAAATTGAGAAAAAAGTTCGTGCAGCATATGGAATTGGTGAAGAAGTGGAAGAAAAAGCTTCTGAAAAGAAAAATGCAAAAGAATCTAAAAAGCAAGTTTCTGAAAAAAGTGAGATCGTGTTAGATTTACCTGAAATTGAAAAATAATTAATTGAAAGAGGTCCATTGCGAAAGCAATGAGACTTCTTTTTTTTCAAATAAAAAGAGAACGCTATCAATGTTAGTTTATCAAAATAACATAAAACACAGACACATAAATTCAATTAATAACGATAACTATAATTATTTAATTTGATAGATATCTGATATTTATAAAAAGGTTCAACAAATCACACTATTTAAGTTGACATGTACCCTCTCTACAATTAAAATTAGAGGTGTGTTGTATTACACTTATAAAAGATAGGGATAAAAATTTGTTAAAAACAATATTTTTACCAAAAGAAATGATAAATGACCAATTAAATACATGATACGGAGGTGGAAGAATGTTAATTATTAGTGTAGCCTTCGCTATCGTTGCTTTAGTTGTTGGTCTAATCGCAGGATATATCGTCCGCAAGTCAACTCACGAAAAGGAACTAGCAGGAGCTAGAAACACTGCAACTGGAATTTTGGAGGAAGCAAGAAGAGAAGCAGAGACCATGAAAAAAGAAGCTTTGTTGGAGGCGAAGGATGAAAATCACAGATACCGAACTGAAATTGAAACGGAGCTAAAAGAGAGAAGAAGCGACATTCTGAAACAAGAAAATCGTTTACTACAACGTGAAGAAAACCTAGACCGTAAAGATGATGGACTAGAAAAACGGGAACGTTCCCTTGAAGCCAAAGAAGAAAAACTAAGTTCAAGACAACAGCTAATTGACGATCAAGAGAAAAAAGCAACATTACTAGTTGAAGAACAACAACTTGAATTAGAAAGAGTTGCGGCTTTATCACGAGAAGAAGCTAAAAACATGATTATCAAGGAAACAGAAGAAGAGCTATCCCACGAATTAGCTGTAATGGTTAAAGATTCTGAACAACGTGCTAAAGAGGAAGCAGATCGAAAAGCGAAAAATCTGATTTCATTAGCAATTCAACGTTGTGCAGCAGATCAAGTTTCTGAGACGACTGTTTCGGTAGTCACATTACCAAGTGATGAAATGAAAGGTCGAATTATTGGTCGTGAAGGTCGAAATATCAGAACCCTTGAAACCCTAACAGGAATTGATTTGATTATCGATGATACTCCTGAAGCAGTTATTTTAAGTGGATTTGATCCAATCAGACGTGAAATAGCAAGAATGACACTTGAAAAATTAATTCAAGACGGTCGAATTCATCCAGCTCGAATTGAAGAGATGGTTGAAAAATCAAGAAAAGAAATGGATGAGCGTATCCGAGAAATTGGGGAACAAGCAACCTTTGATGTTGGAGTTCATTCGTTACATCCAGATTTAATTAAGATTCTAGGTCGTTTACGCTTTAGAACAAGTTATGGTCAAAATGTTTTAAACCACTCAATTGAAGTGGCAAAATTAGCAGGTGTTTTAGCAGCAGAACTTGGAGAAGATGTTGCCTTAGCAAAACGTGCTGGTTTGCTTCATGACATTGGTAAAGCGTTAGATCACGAGATTGAAGGCTCTCACGTAGAAATTGGTGAAGAGATTGCAACGAAATACAAAGAAAATGCAACGGTTATTAATGCCATCGCTTCTCATCATGGAGATACCGAAGCCACTTCAGTTATATCGGTATTAGTTGCAGCAGCGGATGCATTATCAGCAGCTAGACCAGGAGCGAGAAGTGAATCTCTTGAAAACTATATTCGTCGTTTAGAAAAACTTGAAGGCATTTCTAATAGTTTTGAAGGCGTTGAAAGAAGTTTCGCTATTCAAGCAGGACGTGAAGTTCGGATTATGGTTCAACCCGAACAAATTGATGATCTTGGTGCCATTAGTTTAGCTCGTGATATTCGAAAACGAATTGAAGATGAACTTGATTATCCGGGACACATTAAAGTAACGGTCATTCGTGAAACAAGAGCGGTTGATTACGCAAAATAATGATTAAAAGATGGGAAAGAGTAAATATACTCTTTCCCATCTTTTTTTAGTAAGAAGACGTCACCCCTTTTATTTAAGTTGAAATATTGGTAAAATAAAGTGATGTATAAAAAGAGAAGAGGCTATATAAAATGAAATTATTATTTGTCGGAGATGTTGTCGGATCGATGGGGCGCGAAATGGTCCATGAGTACCTACCTAAATTAAAAAGAGAGTACCGTCCACAAGTGACGATTTTAAATGGTGAAAATGCAGCAGCAGGACGCGGAATCACTGAAAAAATATATAAAGGATTCTTACAAGATGGCGTAGATATCGTAACAATGGGGAATCACACTTGGGATAATCGCGAAATTTTTGAATTTATTGATGATGCTAAGAAAATGATTCGTCCAGCGAATTATCCAGAAGATACAACGCCTGGTAAAGGAATGGCCTTTATTAAAGTTAATCAATTAGAACTAGCTGTTATTAATTTACATGGTCGTGTGTTTATGGCGGATTTAGATGATCCTTTTAGAAAAATTGAAGAATTAGTAGAAGAAGCAAGAAAACGTACGCCATTGATTTTTGTGGATTTTCATGCTGAAACGACAAGTGAAAAACAAGCGATGGGCTGGTTCTTAGATGGTCGTGTTTCTGCAGTTGTCGGTACTCATACCCATGTTCAAACAAATGACGCAAGAATTTTACCTGAAGGAACAGCCTATTTGACTGATGTAGGGATGACAGGTCCTTATGATGGTGTTTTAGGAATGACGAAAGAGCAGGTTCTTAATCGCTTTTTAACACAGATGCCAACGCGTTTTGAAGTACCAAAAGAAGGCCGTAAAATTTTATCTGCTTGCTTGATTGAATTAGACGATCAAACAGGGAAAGCTAAAAATATTCAAAATATTGTGATTAATGAAGACCGTCCATTTGGAGGCGACTTTTAATGTTTAGAAAAGAGCCTGAATCTTTATTAGATGAAGCCACTAAAGAGACATTAGAAAAATTAACTCAATTGTTGCAAGAAAACGAAACCATTCAAACCTACCAACAAATTGAAGCAAAAGCACAAAACCATGCTCATTTAAATGAATTGATTGAACAGATTAAAATAAAACAAAAAGAAGCAGTAGCGTTTAATCATTACGGCAAGCCTGAAGCTGAAAAAATAGCGATTAGAGAGGCGGAGCAATTAACAAGAGAATTCAACGAGCATATTGTAGTTACGAGTTACCAAGATTCACTTGTTGAAGCAGATGATTTATTGCAACAATTAATCGGTACGATTCAAGATGAACTTGTCAAAGAAATCGAAGAAAAATTAACCGAATTAAGTTAATAAATGAATTGAGAAAGGAGCGGATAAAAGATGCCACAAAAAACCAAGCACACTCCAATGATGGAACAGTATTTAGCTATAAAAGCTCAATATCCAGATGCATTTTTATTTTACCGTCTAGGTGATTTTTACGAGTTGTTTTATGAGGACGCCATTAATGCATCGCAATTATTAGAAGTAACGTTAACTAGTCGTAACCGTAATGCAGATGATCCCATCCCAATGTGTGGTGTTCCGTATCACGCTGCTAGAGGATACATCGATGTTTTGATTGAAAAAGGATACAAAGTTGCCATTTGTGAGCAAGTGGAAGATCCAAAAACCGCTAAAGGAATGGTGAAACGAGAAGTTGTTCAATTAGTGACTCCTGGAACTGCGATTGAAACGAAAAATATGGATGCAAAATCGAATAATTATTTATCGGCGTTAGTTGTTGCCAATGATCATGAGTTTAATTTATCGTATGTTGATTTAAGTACGGGAGAATTAAAAGCTACCTGCTTAACGTCAAAAGAGGATTTAATCAATGAATTATCAAGCATCCAAACTAAAGAAGTCGTTTTTGAAAATTTAGATGAAGAGTTGTTACAAGAAGAATTAAAAAATAAATTAGGCGTGATGATTTCAACTCAAACAACAATGGTAGAAAATGCTGAATTTTCTTACTTAACGAGTGAAATTGAGGAAGAAAAAACAGTAGCTGTTTTGAAGTTATTGTTGTCCTATTTAAGTGTCACTCAAAAACGTAGCTTAAGTCATATTCAAAAAGCAGAAAGCTACATACCCACTCACTTCTTAAAAATGGATCACTATTCAAAACATAATTTAGAGTTAACGTCATCGATTCGCAATGGTCAAAAAAAGGGCACCCTATTGTGGTTACTAGACGAAACCAAAACAGCAATGGGAGGACGCTTATTAAAACAATGGATTGATCGTCCCTTGATTCAAGAAGCTAAAATTAAAAGCCGTCAATTGATTGTTGAAAATTTAATGAATCACTTTTTTGAACGAACTGATTTAAACGAAGCGCTGACTCGCGTTTACGATTTAGAACGTTTAGCGGGGCGAGTGGCTTTTGGAAATGTGAACGGTCGTGATTTGATTCAACTGAAAACCTCTTTACTACAAGTGCCTCAGCTCATTGATATTATTGCTATTATTAACGACGGTGAATGGGATGACCTGCTGATTGCGCTAGATCCTGTAACAGAGGTAGTGGAGCTAATTGAACACGCAATTGACGAAGAAGCACCCTTAGCTATTAAAGATGGAGGGGTCATTAAAGACGGGTACCACGAAAAATTGGATCAATATCGTGATGCCATGCGAAATGGGAAAAAATGGATTGCTCAATTAGAAGCCCAAGAACGTGAAAAAACAGGCATTAAAACGTTGAAAATTGGTTACAACCGTGTATTTGGTTATTATATTGAAGTAACGAAATCTAATTTAGCATCCTTACCTGAAGGAACTTACGAGCGGAAACAAACCTTAGCAAATGCAGAACGCTTTATTACGCCCGATTTAAAAGAAAAAGAAACCTTGATTTTAGAAGCTGAAGAAAAATCAGTAGCGTTGGAATATGAGTTGTTTACTGCTGTTCGTGAAACCGTAAAACAATACATTGAACGCTTGCAAAAACTAGCTAAAACGGTTGCCACAATCGATGTCTTACAAAGCTTTTCGACCATCAGTGAAAAATATCATTATATTAAACCAACCATGAAACAAGGAACCCATGAAATCAATCTACTAGAAGGGCGTCACCCAGTTGTTGAAAAAGTATTAGGGCAACAACGTTACGTGCCAAACAGTGTCGTGATGAATGAGCAAACAGATATTCTTTTGATTACTGGACCAAACATGTCTGGTAAAAGTACGTATATGCGTCAGTTAGCCTTAACCGTTATTATGGCTCAAATGGGTTGCTTTGTACCGGCTGAGACAGCTGAGCTGCCGATTTTTGATCAAATTTTCACTCGTATTGGAGCAGCCGATGATTTAATTTCTGGTCAAAGTACCTTTATGGTGGAAATGATGGAAGCAAATCAAGCATTGCGGCATGCCACCGACCGTAGTTTAATTTTATTTGATGAAATTGGTCGAGGGACTGCAACCTATGATGGAATGGCACTTGCTGAAGCTATTATTGAGTACATTCATCAGCATGTTCATGCAAAAACGCTCTTTTCAACGCATTATCATGAATTAACCGTGTTAGAAGAATCCTTACAGGGCTTAGAAAATATCCATGTAGGAGCAGTTGAAGAAGATGGTGAAGTTGTTTTCTTACACAAAATGATGGCTGGGCCAGCTGATAAAAGTTACGGAATCCATGTAGCGAAACTAGCTGGTTTGCCAGAAGATTTATTGATCCGAGCAGCAGCTATTTTAGAAAAATTAGAAAAACAAGAACCAGTCGTTATTGATGTTGAGCAAGCACCTCAAATGGCAATTAAAACAAGCGTTGAACAAGAGCCAAGGTTAGATATTCTTGAAGAAGAACAAGGTCAATTATCATTGTTTGATTCATTGAACCCGAATGAAAGTGAAGTTATCAAAGCGTTACAAACTATAAACTTATTGTCTATGACGCCTCTTGAAGCAATCAATACCTTAAGTGAACTACAAGGAAAGCTAAAATAGATTCAATTTAAGTAGAAAGGGTGAGGAGAAATGGCAAAAATTGAAGAACTTTCAGAAAAACTCGCCAATCAAATTGCGGCTGGTGAAGTAATTGAGCGCCCCGCTTCGGTTGTTAAAGAACTTGTTGAAAATTCAATAGATGCAGGCAGCACCCAAATCGACATTTTAATTGAAGAAGCTGGTTTGAAAAAAATTCAAATTATTGACAATGGTGATGGCATTGAAGCAGAAGATGTGAAAAATGCCTTTAAACGCCATGCCACAAGTAAGATTCATACTCGAGACGACCTCTTTAGAATTCGCACGCTAGGTTTTCGTGGAGAAGCCTTACCAAGTATTGCCTCTGTATCCGAAGTCATCTTAGAAACGGCGACAGGCTCTGGTGCGGGTACTTATATTTCTTTAAAAGGTGGGGATATCGAGGAAGAGCGTCCAAATCCATCAAGAAAAGGAACAAGTATTACCGTAAGCAATTTATTTTTCAATACTCCGGCTCGGTTAAAATACGTTAAAACCTTACAAACCGAACTAGCAACAATCGGAGATATCGTCAATCGTTTGGCAATGAGTCACCCAATGATTGCATTTCGTTTAGTTCATGATGGCAATCAAATGTTGCGCACTTCGGGAAATGGGGATTTAAAACAAACCTTAGCAGGGATTTATGGCGTTGCAATTGCAAAAAAAATGCGTTTGATTGAAAATGAAGATTTAGACTTCAATGTTAAAGGATTTATTTCATTACCAGAAGTCACAAGAGCAAGTCGTAATTATATGTCCATTATGATCAATGGGCGTTACATCAAAAATTACCTGCTTAATAAGGCAATTATTGCAGGCTATCGTTCAAAATTAATGGTAGGTCGTTTTCCAATTGTTGCCCTAGATATTACGATGGACCCGCTATTAGTTGATGTGAATGTGCATCCAACAAAGCAAGAAGTTCGGATCAGTAAAGAAAAAGAACTAATGGGCTTAATTGAAGATGCAATCCATCAAGCCCTTAGTAAAGAACAGTTGATTCCAGAAGCGATGGAAAATTTTAGTTTTAAAAAGCCATATGACGCGACAAAATTTAAAGCTGAACAAACAAAAATTGACTTGAATGTAGCGTCTTCAACTAAACCTGAAAATCAGCCTGCTTACCAAGTGAAAGAGCCCCTCGTGAAAGAAAAGCCAACCGATCCTTTCCAACCAATTCCATTTAAGCATGAAGAGTTGGTAGAAGAAGAAGCGGCGCCTTTTGAAGATACACAGGATAATCAAGTAGCAGAAAGTTTCCTAGTTGAACCAACAGTAACAGAATCAATCCCAACTATGGATCACCCCATCAGTGAATTAGAAGAGCTTCATGAAGAACCTTATTTAAACACGGCAACTAATTTGCTAAAAAGAGAAGCAAGACAAACTGAAAAGGCTGCTTCACACTTGCCAACGCTAGAATATATTGGTCAAATGCATGGTACCTATCTATTTGCACAAAATGAAAATGGGTTGTATATTTTGGATCAACATGCGGCGCAAGAGCGAATAAAGTATGAGTATTTCCGTAAAAAAATTGGGGAAGTTAGTCGTGACCTGCAAGACTTACTAGTTCCAATGATGCTAGATTACCCAAATAGCGATGCCATTAAAATCAAAGAAAACCAACCAGCACTTGAAGAGATTGGAATTTTCTTAGAACCTTTTGGACAAAATAGTTTCTTACTAAGAAGTCATCCAGTTTGGTTTAATAAAGGGGAAGAAGAAGAAATCGTTAGAGAAATGATTGATTTGCTTTTAGAACAAGGAACGGTTAACGTGGCGAAGTTTAGAGAAGCAACGGCTATTATGATGAGTTGCAAAGGTTCAATTAAAGCCAATCATTATCTAAACGATCAAGAAGCTCGTGCCTTGTTAGTAGATTTAGCAAAAACAGAAAATCCTTATAATTGTCCTCATGGCCGTCCAGTCTTGATTCAATTTACTAATAAAGATATGGAAAAAATGTTTAAACGTATCCAAGACCCACATTAAGAAAGCAGGTAGATGAAAAATGACCTTAATTTTAGCTTCAGGTTCTCCTAGAAGAAAAGAGTTACTCAGTAAAATTACAACAGATTTTGACGTAGTTGTTTCTGATGTGGACGAAACGACTCCGCCGTCGATGAAAGGTCCTGAGGTAGTTGAAGTATTAGCGATTCGTAAAGCCAATGAAGTAGCTAAGGAGTATCCAGATGAGTTAGTGATTGGAAGCGACACGATTGTGGTACTAAATGATGAAATCATGGGGAAACCAAAGGATGAAGCCGACGCTAAAAGAATGCTTGAGCAACTAAGCGGAACGACACATGAAGTGTTGACAGCAGTCCATCTGACAAAAGGACAACAAAAGGCTACGCAAGTCGTGACAACAAAAGTGACTCTCTTTGAGTTAACTCCAGCAGAAATTGATGCGTATATTGCGACTAAAGAACCGATGGATAAAGCCGGCTCATATGGAATTCAAGGGAAAGGCGCGCTACTTGTCAAGAAAATTGACGGCGATTTTTATAGCGTCGCAGGATTTCCCGTCTCTGTAGTAGCCAGAATGTTAAAAGAAATACAGTAAGCAAGAAATGCTCCTTTTTAGTCATTGTTTGCTATACTATAGACAACTAAACTAAAGAGGTGAAGAAAATGGAAAAACCATCGAAAGAAGAGTTAAAAGAGACGTTAAGCCCCATTCAATATGAAGTTACGCAAGAAAATGGAACGGAGCATGCTTTTACAGGGGAATTTGATGATTTTTATGAAAATGGCCTATATGTCGATATTGTCAGTGGCGAGCCACTTTTTACATCAAAAGATAAGTACGATGCGGGTTGTGGTTGGCCGGCCTTTTCGAAACCGATTGAAAAAAATGAGGTAGTAGAAAAAGTAGACCACAAATTCGGAATGACACGTACTGAAGTTCGAAGCAAAGCAGCAAATTCTCATTTAGGTCATGTGTTTAATGATGGTCCGCCTGAACTTGGTGGGTTGCGTTACTGCATTAATTCAGCAGCCCTACGTTTTATTCCAGTTGATCAATTGGAAGCGGAAGGCTACGGTCAGTATCGTTCGCTATTTTCTTAAAAAAGCACAAAGATAAGGGAGCTGCCTTTGTCTTTGTGTTTTTCCTTTTTTAGTAAGGAAATGACTAAAATAAAGATTTTTCCATTAGAAAGTCCATTTAATCTTGAAAATATGGTAAAATGCTAGGGGAACGAATGTACTATAGAATAGAATGGAGATCGAACACATGTATGAATACATCAAAGGCACGTTGACGTTTGTAGGACCAGCGTATATCGTGATTGAAAATGGTGGGATCGGTTACCAATTATTGATTGCGAACCCTTTTCGATTTTCAAGTAAATTAAACCAAGAAGTTCAAGTCTATGTTTATCAAGCGGTCCGAGAAGATGCGATAACATTATTTGGCTTTAAAGATTTTAGCGAAAAGCAATTGTATTTAAAATTAATCAGCGTTTCTGGAATAGGACCAAAAAGTAGCTTAGCTATTTTAGCTAGTGATGACCATGAAGGGTTAGTTGCCGCAATTGAAAATGATGATGTGGCGTACTTAACAAAATTTCCTGGTGTTGGAAAGAAAACAGCTTCTCAGATCGTATTGGATTTAAAAGGAAAACTAGACGATTTAACGGTTTCTTCAAGTGCAGGAAAAGGCGCGCTACAAGAAAAATTAGTTTTAACAACGAATAACGGTCACATTGCAGAAACCGTAGAAGCGTTAACCGCATTGGGCTACAGCTCAAGAGAAATCAAACGAATTGAACCAAAACTAATCGCTTTAAATGAACATTCAACAGATGCTTATTTAAGAGCGGCCTTACGTTTGTTAATGAAAAAATAAACTGGAATTTTAGGAAAAGTGGTGAAAATTAGATGACATTTGAAGAACGGATTGTTTCTGGTGAGAGTGAGGACGGAGTAGAGATAACAATTGAAAAATCTTTACGCCCTCAAACGTTAGCTCAATACATCGGCCAAGACAAAGTAAAAAAAGAGTTAACGATTTACATTGAAGCAGCTAAAAACCGTGAAGAAGCATTAGACCACGTTCTCTTATACGGTCCACCAGGTTTAGGGAAAACAACAATGGCAATGGTAATTGCAAATGAAATGCAAGTAGGAATTCGAACGACCAGTGGTCCGGCAATTGAAAAGGCTGGCGATTTGGTGGCGTTATTAAATGAATTAGAGGCAGGAGACGTTCTGTTTATCGATGAAATCCATCGCATGCCTCGAATGGTAGAAGAAATGCTGTATTCCGCAATGGAAGACTTTTTTGTTGATATTATTGTTGGACAAGGTCCAAGCGCTCACCCCGTCCATTTTCCATTGCCGCCCTTTACGTTAATTGGTGCGACAACAAGAGCAGGTTTGTTATCTGCGCCTTTAAGGGATCGATTTGGAATAGTTTCCCATATGGAATATTATCCAGTAAAAGATTTAAAAGAAATCGTGATCCGCTCAGCAGACGTTTTTCAAACGAAAATCAACGATACGGGAGCCCATGAAATTGCTAGACGCTCAAGAGGAACCCCGCGGATTGCGAATCGCTTATTAAAACGCGTGCGAGATTATGCTCAAGTCGAAGGCGAAGGTGAAGTCAGTCAAAGAATGGCAGATGAAGCGCTAGCCCTATTACGAGTCGATCAAGAAGGATTGGATTATGTTGATCAAAAAATGCTGACTACGATGATTGAATTGTATCGTGGAGGGCCAGTAGGTTTGTCAACGATTGCAGCTAATATTGGAGAAGAAACAGAAACCGTAGAAGATATGTACGAACCGTATTTATTGCAAATGGGTTTTCTGCAACGGACACCAAGAGGACGGATTGTGACCCCTTTAGGCTACGAGCATTTAGGGTATTCTTATCCTATAGAAAAAAATTAAAAGCCAGATAAATAGGAGAAATGAACATGTTATCAACGAAAGATTTTGATTTTGATTTACCAGAAGAACTAATTGCTCAAACCCCGCTAAGTGACCGCTCAAGTTCACGTTTACTTGTTTTGGATAGCAAGACGGGTGAGGTATCAGATAAGCACTTTACAGATATTTTAGATGAATTACATGCAGGCGACGCGTTAGTGATGAATGACACACGTGTTTTACCAGCTAGACTTTATGGAACAAAGCCAGAAACCGGCGGACATTTAGAAGTATTACTATTAAAAAATACAGTCAATGACCAGTGGGAGACACTCGTTAAACCAGCAAAACGTGCAAAAGTTGGAACTGAAATTAGCTTTGGTGACGGTCGTTTAAAAGCAACGGTTGTGGAAGAATTAGAACATGGCGGTAGAATTGTTGATTTTTCATATGAGGGCATCTTTCTTGAAGTCTTAGAATCTCTTGGCGAAATGCCATTGCCTCCTTATATTAAAGAACGTTTAGAAGACAATGAACGCTATCAAACGGTTTACGCTAAGGAAAATGGATCAGCGGCAGCGCCAACAGCAGGGTTGCATTTTACAGAGGACCTGTTAGCAAAAATCAAAGCAAAAGGTGTTGAACTTGTTTTTCTAACACTTCATGTTGGTTTAGGTACTTTTAGACCTGTTAGTGTGGATTCCATTGAGGACCATGATATGCATTCCGAATTTTACCGTCTAACAGAAGCAGCAGCAGCAAAACTGAATCAAGTAAAAGCAGAAGGTGGAAGAATTGTCGCAGTTGGAACGACTTCTATTCGGACACTTGAAACAATTGGCACAAAATTTGATGGTGAAATCAAAGCCGATAGTGGCTGGACAAGTATTTTTATTTCACCTGGTTATCAATTTAAAGTGGTTGATGCTTTTTCAACTAATTTTCATTTACCAAAATCAACATTGGTTATGTTGGTGAGTGCCTTTGCAGGACGAGAAAATGTTTTAGCAGCCTACCATCATGCAGTGGAAGAACGCTACCGCTTCTTTAGCTTTGGCGATGCGATGTTTGTCAAATAAAATAAGTAAGCAATCAAAAAAAGAGCCGCCAGTTTTTCATCACTGGAAGCTCTTTTTTATTGAATCAGAGAGGATACGAGTAAACAATTTTGAAGCGAAGCTGAAATGCCATAAGTGTTAGGGGAATTTCTTTCAAAACAAAATTCGGTTTATGCTTACGTTATTCGGGACTATCAAACACACTTATGAAACAAATAGTGATCATGAATCTAAATGAAATGGGACAGTTGAATCTGGTACATCAAAACACGATGTTTCGTTTAACTTGTTTCGTTTAACAAATGAGAAATTCTGTTGTTTACTCGTATAAGCATCTCTCTTTCTATCTATACAATAACACGATTAGAAAGCGTTTGCAAATGATGTGCTTCTAATCTAAAAAAAGAATTTCTTTAAGAGGATTGCTACCTAAAAATCCCTGTGCTATACTATTGGTTGTGCAAGCATCTGCTTGTTTTTTTGAATTTATTTTTAGAGAGGTGTGAGTCCAATCGACGAGAAAAAGATGACTGGAACGCAACAAAGAATTATTGATGCGGCGTTGCATTTAATTTCTCATGTTGGGTATAAAAGTACAACAACAAAACTAATTGCCCAAGAGGCTCATGTTAACGAAACAACGATTTTTAAAAACTTTAAATCAAAAGAAGCGTTAATGGACACAGCGTTTAAGCAACATGCCAATCAAATCAAAGAAGAAGTTGATGCGTTTTTCTCACAACCCTTTAGCTCAACAAGAGAGTTGCTTGAAAAAACAGGCTACTTTATTGAAGACATCTATTCAAGGCATCGTGACGTGGTGATTGGTTCAATTAAAGAAGTCGGAAACGAAAAAGCACAAACTATTTTTACCTATAAGCAAGAATATATTAATCATTCTTTATGCCAACAGTTGCAACGCTTATCCGATCATCCTAATTATACAAAGTCAGAATATGAAACCTTATGTTTTATCTTTAATAATTCGATTCTTGCGTTATTGATTCGTGATATCCGTCATGACAAGGAAGATACGTTAACTCATGTTACATTAGATAGTATCATTCAGATGATGCTGCAGCCTTTTAAAGATTAAAAAAATCATAGATACACTATTGAAAGTAGGAGAAAAAATGACAGAGCCAGCAATTAAATACCGCTTAATCAAAAAAGAAAAACACACCGGCGCTCGACTTGGAGAAATTATCACGCCACACGGAACGTTCCCTACTCCGATGTTTATGCCAGTAGGAACCTTAGCCACTGTAAAGAGTATTGCGCCTGAAGAATTGGATGCAATGGGTGCTGGAATTATTTTAAGCAATACTTACCATTTATGGTTACGTCCAGGTGAAGATATCGTCCAAGAAGCCGGCGGATTACACAAATTTATGAATTGGGATAAAGGAATCTTAACAGATTCTGGTGGTTTCCAAGTCTTTTCATTAAGTGATATGCGTCGCATTGAAGAGGAAGGGGTTCATTTTAGAAATCATTTAAATGGGTCAAAAATGTTCCTATCTCCAGAAAAAGCGATTGACATTCAAAATAAATTAGGTCCAGATATTATGATGAGTTTCGATGAATGTCCACCTTTTGAAGAAAGCTTTGAATACGTTAAAAAATCAATTGAACGTACAAGCCGTTGGGCAGAGCGTGGGTTAAAAGCACATGCAAATCCATCGACACAAGGTTTATTTGGTATCATTCAAGGAGCGGGCTACAAAGAATTAAGACAGCAAAGCGCAAGAGATTTGATTTCAATGGATTTCCCTGGGTATTCTATTGGCGGATTGTCTGTTGGAGAACCCAAACATTTAATGAATGAAGTGTTGGAATACACAACACCACTGATTCCAGAAGACAAACCAAGATATTTGATGGGTGTTGGTTCAGCGGATTCCTTAATTGATGGCGTGATCCGAGGCGTTGATATGTTTGATTGTGTATTGCCAACTCGAATTGCCCGTAACGGTACTTGTATGACAAGTGCAGGTCGCTTAGTTGTTAAAAATGCTCAATACGAGCGTGATTTTAGACCAATTGATGAAAAATGCGATTGCCATACATGTAAAAATTACTCGAGAGCGTATATTCGTCATTTAATTAAAGCAGACGAAACTTTCGGTTTACGTTTAACAAGCTATCACAATTTATACTTCTTACAAAACCTAATGAAAAATGTTCGTCAAGCGATTATGGATGACAATTTATTAGAATTTAGAGAAGCATTTTTTGAAGAATATGGGTTTAACAAGCCAAATGCAAAAAACTTTTAAAAAACATGTGTAATCACTAGCTGAAAACAGAAAAGTTTGTTAAAGTGAGTAGTGAGAATAGTTTTTTAGGAACGAAGAGAAATGGAGTGGAACAAATGTCAGGTATTGTAACGTTTTTACCATTGATCGCAATTTTTGGATTAATGTACTTTATGATGATTAAACCGCAGAAAAAAGCGGCAGATGAAAAGAAAAAAATGATGGAATCTTTGAAAAAAGGTGACGCTATCGTAACGATTGGTGGTTTACACGGAATCGTTGATGAAGTAGTTGAAGTAGATCGTACTGTTGTTATTGATTGCGATGGAGTCTTCTTAACTTTTGAACGAGGTGCAATTGCTCGTATTAAAGAAACAGCTGCTGCAACACCAGTTGAAGTAAAAGAAGAAGTATTAGTTGAAGAACCAACGGTTGTTGAAGAAGTAGAAGTTATTGAAGAAACACCAAATGAAACAAAATAATTAGCTACAAAATGAATACTTGAAGAAGAATGAATTGTTTCTTTTTCAAGTATTTTTACTTTCTATCGTGGAGGAGGAAAGAACATGAAAGAGAAATTCAAAAAAATAATGGAGGGTGTTTTGCAACATCTAACACTGATCAAAATTATTTTTGTGGGGTTTGTTTCATTGTTTGTGGTCTTACAGGTCATAAAAATTGCTGCTGATATTAATTACCGTGATTTAAAGGAAAATTTATTTACGCAAAGTCCAGTAGCGATTGGTTTGATGTTGATTGCAGGGTTAATTGCTATTTTACCGATGATGATTTATGATTTTACAATCGTTGAATTGTTACCTGGAAAGTTTAGTAAAAAGCATATTTTTACCTCTGGATGGATTACCAATACATTTACGAATATTGGTGGATTTGGTGGATTTTTAGGGGCTTCGTTAAGAGCAACTTTCTATGGTGAAGGTGCGAGTCATAAAGAGATTCTTATTGCCATTTCAAAAATCGCCGTTTTCTTATTGTCAGGGTTATCAATCTTATCTTTAGTTGCTTTAGGCAGTTTTTCTTTACCAGGATATGGGGAAGGTTTTCGTCACTACTGGCCATGGTTAGTTGGTGGAGGATTATATTTCCCTATTTTATTTACTTTTACGAAAATAAAAAGTAAAACATTATTTACTGATTTGCCATTAAAACGTGAATTTAAATTGATTGTCGGCTCTGTGTTAGAATGGAGCGGGGCAATGGGATGTTTTATTTTGATTGGATATCTATTACAAGAACCCATTCAGTTAGGGCAAGTTTTCCCATTATTTGTGATTGCCTCGATTATTGGGATTGTGTCAATGGTGCCAGGAGGCGTTGGAACCTTTGATGTCTTTATGATTTACGGGTTAGGACAATTAGGGGTCTCGAAAGAGTTAGCTGTTGTGTGGCTCTTGTTTTATCGAATTTTTTACTACATTATTCCATTTTTTATTGGAATTTCATTTTTCACTCACGATGGCGCACAAAAAATTAATCGCTACCTAGATGGTTTACCTAAGCAATTTATTCAAAAGGTTGCTCATGGCTTTTTAGTTGTTTTTGTTTATTCATCGGGAATTATGATGATTTTAATTTCAACAGTGCCTAATTTAGCGTTTAACAGCCACTTATTTGCTAGGCTTTATCCATTTACTTTCTTCTTTCTTACTCAATTGAGCAATGTGATTTTTGGTTTCTTATTGTTAGGCTTAGCCCGTGGCATTGAAGGGAAGGTAAAAAAAGCTTATTGGCCTACGATTATTATTTTAGGTTTTGGTATTTTAAATACACTAACCAAAGACTTTTCTTGGGGATTAACGATTTTTTTAGGAATCGTTATTGTGTGTGTGTATCTATCTAGGCATGAATTTTATCGAAATAAACTTGTTTATTCTTGGGGAAAAGCTTTATTAGATGGCGCTGTTTTATTTGGTAGTTTGTTATTGTATATTTTAGTTGGCTACTTCAATTCGCCAAGATTCCATCACCGTCGACCGATTCTATTCCATTCTTCACTATTTCCAACAGGTCACGTTTGGCTAGCGGGGTTAATTGGCGTTGTGATTGGTTTAATCAGCTTAGCCATTGTCATTAGTTACTTGATGCGGTCAAAATTGAAAATTGGGGTTTCACTGGATGAGGAACGTTTAAAAGCGGTCATTAATCAGTTTGGTGGAAATGAAGTGAGTCATTTGGCCTTTTTACGAGATAAATATTTTTATTACTATGGCGAAGACCAAGTAGTTTTCCAATTTCGTCAAGAAGCCGATAAATTAGTCGTGATGGGAGAACCTATTGGAGATTCCTCTTTATTTGAAAAAGCCATTGTCGATTTTATGGATGTAGCCGATCAATTTGGTTACTCAGTAGTATTTTATGAAGTAAGTGGTTCATTGGTGATGATTTTACATGAACTTGGCTATGACTTTATGAAGGTTGGAGAGGAAGGACATGTTTCTTTACCCGAATTTACCTTGTCTGGGAAAAAACGACGAGCCGAACGGGCTCTTGTGAATAAAATTGAACGGGAAGGCTATCTATTTGAAATGCTTCAACCGCCTTTTTCTGCAAGTCAGTTTGAAGAATTAAAACAGATTTCTGACGAATGGTTAGAAAAACGAACTGAAAAAGGTTTTTCTCTTGGATTTTATGATGAGTTCTATTTAAATCAAGCTGAAATTGCGGTTGTGAAGACGCCTGAAGGACAGTTGATTGCGTTTGCTTCAATGATGCCAACAGGGTCAGATGAATTGATTTCGATTGATTTAATGCGTTATAAAACAAAAGAAGCACCTAATGGTGTAATGGATTATTTATTTATCAAACTATTTGAATACAATCAAGAACTCGGGTTCCAAGCCTTTAATATGGGCATGGCACCTCTCTCAAATGTTGGAGCGACGCGTTATAGTTTTATTAGTGAACGAATTGCAGGGTTGCTTTATCGCTTTGGGACGAAATTGTATGGCTTTCAAGGTTTACGTCACTACAAAGAAAAATACGTGACTACTTGGATTCCTAAATATGTTGCTTTTAGGAAAAAAAGTTCGATTCTCTTTACGATGTTGCAATTAGTTACCTTAGTAGGAAAAAAACGTCAAATTGATATAAAATAAAGAAGAAGTTCTAAAAAGGAGGCGCATAGTTGACGATGGATTCATTTGTTGAGTACGAACGATACACCCCATGGTTATCTTTAAAAATTAAAGAGTTTCATAAACTAGGTTACTTACAAATCAATGAAGAAGATTTATGGCGCTATCTCACTCGTTTTAGCTGGAAAAGAAAAACACCTGAACATTATTATCAACAAATTTCGCAAATTTGTAAATTGTCTCCAAATGATTATTTAGATTTTGCATCTTTAGAGGCCCAAATTTATAAGGTAGACTCTTTAGACTTAATGGAAATTGATGATTTATTGTAAAAGAAGGAGACTGTCAAAAAAACAGTCTCCTTCTTTTTTTGTTAAATTGTGAAAAAGTTTCATATTTAAAAAAACAAATAAAAACTTTTTTATTTGTGAATACCCTTACAACGTTGTTATTTGAATACTCTTTTATCCTTGTAGTGTAAAGCTAAATACAACTAGTGAAAATAATCACAAAAAACTATTTACAAAATTAAAAAAACGTTGTATGATGTTCTTGTGAAGAAGTTAACAAACTAAAAATAAAATGTTAGTCACTATAGGAGGAACCTACAAATGGTTAAAGCTAAAGTAGAAACACAAGTTGCAGAAGAAAACAATGTTCAAACAATGATTGATGGATTAGCAAGCAAAGGACTAGAAGCATTAAAAATCCTTGAAACATTCGATCAAGAAAAAGTTGACTACATTGTCCATCAAATGGCACTAGCTGGATTAGAACAACATATGCCATTGGCTAAAATGGCTGTTGAAGAAACGGGCCGTGGTATTTATGAAGATAAATGTATTAAAAACATGTTTGCGACTGAATCTATTTGGAATTCAATCAAACACAATAAAACAGTTGGCGTTATTAGCGACGACGAACAAACTCAACTAATGGAAGTTGCAGCCCCAGTTGGAATCGTTTGTGGCGTTACTCCTGTGACAAATCCAACATCAACAACTATGTTTAAAGCGATGATTTCAATTAAAACGCGTAACCCAATTATTTTTGCTTTCCATCCATCAGCTCAAAAATGTTCAGCTGAAGCAGCTCGTATTCTTTACGAAGCAGCTATCAAAGCAGGAGCGCCTGAAGGATGTATCCAATGGGTTGAATACCCATCACTTGAAGCAACAAGCACATTAATGAACCACCCAGACATTGCGATCGTTTTAGCAACAGGTGGATCAGGGATGGTAAAATCAGCTTATTCAACTGGTAAACCAGCACTTGGCGTAGGCCCAGGAAATGTTCCAAGTTATATTGAAAAAACTGCAAAAATTAAACGTGCTGTTAATGACGTAATTGCATCAAAATCATTTGATAATGGAATGATTTGTGCCTCAGAGCAAGCCGTAATCGTAGATGCTGAAATTTACGACGAAGTAAAAGCTGAATTTGAAAGACATCAAGTATATGTAGTAAAAGCTAAAGAATTAGCAAAATTAGAAGCCGTTGTAATGAACGAAGGAAAATATGCTGTAAACGCAGCAATTGTTGGGAAATCTGCTTATGAAATTGCTAAATTAGCAGGGATTAAAGTGCCAGAAAGAACTAAAATCTTAATTGCTGAATTAGATGGTGCTGGCGCTGACTATCCATTATCACGTGAAAAATTATCACCAGTATTGGCGATGATGAAAGCAGAAAGCACTAAACACGCCTTTGAATTATGTGAAACAATGTTAGAACTTGGTGGTCTAGGTCATTCAGCAGCAATTCACACATTAGATGACAACTTAGCACGTGAATTTGGTATTCAAATGAAAGCTTGTCGTATCTTGGTTAACTCTCCAACTGCGCAAGGTGGGATTGGTGATTTATACAACAACATGATTCCATCACTAACACTAGGTTGTGGATCTTATGGTAAAAACTCAATTTCAAAAAATGTTTCAACAATCAACTTATTGAACATTAAAACAATCGCGAAACGGAGAAAAAATATGCAATGGTTTAGACTTCCTTCAAGAGTATACTTCGAAAAAAATTCAGTACAATATTTACAAAAAATGGAAAATGTTGAACGCGTCTTCTTAGTATGTGATCCAGGAATGGTTCAATTCGGCTATGCTGACTTAGTAATGAAAGAACTATACAAACGTCAAAATAACGTTAAAATCGAAGTCTTCTCACAAGTAGAGCCAAACCCATCTTCAAACACCGTTAAAGCAGGTACAGAAGCAATGATCGCCTTTGAACCAGATACAATCATTGCACTTGGCGGTGGATCTGCAATGGATGCGGCTAAAGGTATGTGGTTATTCTATGAAAAACCAGAAACTGAATTCTTTGGAGCAAAACAAAAATTCTTAGATATCAGAAAACGTACGTACAAAATTCCATCATTAACAAAAACACAATTTGTATGTATCCCAACAACTTCAGGAACAGGTTCAGAAGTAACACCATTTGCAGTAATTACAGATAGTGAAACACATGTGAAATACCCATTAGCCGACTACGCGTTAACACCAGACGTAGCGATTATTGATTCACAATTCGTGATGAGTGTTCCTAAATCAGTAACTGCTGACACAGGTATGGACGTATTAACTCACGCAATCGAGTCGTATGTATCTGTCATGGCAAGTGACTATACTCGTGGACTAAGCTTACAAGCAATCAAATTAGTTTTTGAAAACCTACGTGATTCTTATAATACAGCAAATGAAGAAGCAAGAGAAAAAATGCATAATGCGTCAACAATGGCTGGTATGGCTTTTGCCAATGCCTTCCTAGGAATTAACCACTCAATTGCCCACAAAATTGGTGGAGAGTATAATATTCCTCATGGTCGTACAAATGCGATCCTAATGCCACATGTTATTCGTTATAATGCTAAAGATCCTTCAAAACACGCTTTATTCCCTAAATACGAATATTTCCGTGCAGATGAAGACTATGCTGATATTGCTCGCTTTATGGGCTTCAAAGGCAACTCAACAGCTGAATTAGTTGAATCACTTGTTCAAGAAATCATCAAATTAGGTAAAGATTTGAACATTGATATGAGTCTAAAAGGTCAAGGTGTCACTCAAGCGACATTAGATACAACCGTAGATCGTATGGCAGAATTAGCTTTCGAAGATCAATGTACAACAGCAAATCCAAAGGAACCATTAATCGTTGAATTACGCCAAATTATTATTGATTCATATATTGGTGAATAAGAAAAAATTAAGCAGAATGAACTTTCCTAAAAAGAAAGTTCATTCTGTTTTTATTTATTAGCTAATTTAATGAAATAAGTTAGTAAATTTAGCGTTAAAAAAGAATAAATCTTGATATTTTAATAGATTTTCGATATGATAATAGTAAAAATTAGGGAAACCTAAAAATAAATTTCCTTAAAAGAAAGGTGAAGCATAAAATGACACCCAATAAAGAAGACTATTTAAAAATTATATTTGAATTAGGCGGAGCCAATCAAAAAATAAATAATAAACAAATTGTAACTGGTTTAAGTGTTTCAGCAGCATCTGTTAGTGAGATGATGTCGAAATTACTAAAAGAAGGCTACATTGACCATACTCCTTATCAAGGAGCACAATTGACAGAAGCTGGTTTACATGAAGCCAGTATTTTAGTACGCAAGCATCGCTTGTGGGAAGTCTTTTTAGTCGAACATTTAGGCTTTTCTTGGAATGAAGTCCATGACGAAGCAGAAGTTTTGGAGCATGTAACGTCTTCTAATCTAGCGAATCATTTAGAAGAATACCTAAATTTCCCAGCCAACTGTCCTCATGGCGGAGTAATTCCTGATAAACAAGGGAAGATTATCGAAAGTCCACTACAAACCTTAGTAGAAATGTCAGTAGATACAGATGTGAAAATTCAACGAGTATTAGATGATCGTGAATTGTTAGATTATTTAGTGACAGTAGGAATTAACATTGGAGACCAATGTCGAATTACTGAAATAGGTGCTTATGAAGGGCCAATTACATTAACTAAAGATGGGCAGGCCATTCAGATTAGCTATAAAGCAGCCTGCAATTTATTTATTCAACCATTATAAAGTAGGAGGAGAGATTAAATGAAAAAAAACTATCTTCTTATCTTAATAGGACTCAGTTTGGTAGTGATGGTTGGTTGTCAAAATAATTCTTCGCAAAAAGATCCAAATAAGATACAAGTCGTAGCGACAACAACAATGCTAACTGATTTAGTTAAAAATATCGGCGGAGATAAAGTTCAAGTTAACGGACTAATGGGGCCAGGAATCGACCCACATCTCTATCAAGCAAGTGCAAAAGATGTTACTAAAATGCAGACAGCAGATGTTGTGGTGCATAATGGTTTGCATTTAGAAGGTAAGATGGGAGACGTTTTTGAAGCGTTAAATAAACGAGGCAAAAACGTCATCAAAATTGAAAACGGTCTTGATAAAACTAAATTACTCAAGTCAGAAGACAATTCTAGTCAACCAGACCCACATATTTGGTTCGACGTTTCCATGTGGCAACAAGGAGCCAAAGAAGTTGCTAAAGGATTAATTAAAGCAGATCCAAAAAATCAAGCGACCTATCAAACAAATTTAGATCGTTATCTCGCAGAATTGGTTGAATTAGATCAATACATGATGAATAAGGTTCAAGAGTTGCCAAAAGAAAAACGAATCTTAGTGACCGCCCATGATGCCTTTCGTTATTTTGGTCAACGCTACGATTTTGAGGTAGTCGGATTACAAGGAATCAGCACGCAAGCAGAAGCAGGTACCGGAGATATGCGGAAATTGGCTGATTTTATTGTGAAACACCAAATCAAAGCGGTTTTTGTCGAATCATCCGTCCCTACCAAAACGATTGAAGCGTTACAAGCGGCAACAAAAGCAAAAGGCTTTGACGTAAAAATCGGTGGCGAGTTGTATTCAGATTCTTTAGGAGACGAAAAACACGATACGGCCACTTATATTAAAACATTAAAAGCAAATACAGATACAATTGTGAATGCATTAAAATAAAAAAGTAAGCAGGTGAAAAAAATGGAGCAAACTAAACAAGCAATTTCGATTCAGCAATTAACGGTTGCTTATGATGAAAAACCGGTTCTTTGGAATGTCAGTTTGGATATACCTAAAGGACAATTAACAGCGATTATCGGTCCGAATGGAGCAGGAAAAACAACCTTAATTAAAGCCATTATCAATTTAATTAAACCAGTTGCAGGTGAAGTAACCTTTCAATTTAAAAACCAAATGCAGCAAAGTTATCAATCAAGTAAAAATTTGGTTGCCTATGTTCCACAAAATGGAAGCGTTGATTGGGATTTTCCAGCAACGGTAATAGATGTCGTTGTAATGGGGCGTTATGGACATCTTGGGTGGTTTAAACGTCCTAAAAAAGCTGATTTTGACTTAGCTAAAAAAATGCTAGAAAAAGTAGGGATGACTGAATTTTCAACTCGCCAAATTAGTCAGTTATCTGGAGGTCAACGTCAGCGTGTTTTCTTAGCACGCGCGCTTGTACAAGAAGCGGAAATTTATTTGATGGATGAACCGTTTCAAGGAGTAGATGCCCAAACTGAAAAAATCATTATTGGTCTACTGAAAGAATTAAAAGATGAAGGCAAGACGATTGTTGTGGTTCATCATGATTTACAAACCGTGCCAGAATACTTTGATAACGTTGTACTGGTCAATCAAGCTTTAGTCGCAACAGGTTCTGTAGAAAGTACCTTTACAGCCGAAAATATCGCAAAAACCTATCAAACCGCTGAAAGATTGCCAGAAGAGGTGGGGAAGTAGATGACATTTTGGACTCTTTTTTCAGATTACACTTTTCAAGTTGTGGCACTTGGATCAGCCTTATTGGGATTGCTGAGTGGCGTTATTGGTAGTTTTGCTGTGCTTAGAAAACAAAGCTTATTAGGGGATGCTGTAAGTCATGCTGCGCTACCAGGGATATGCTTAGCCTTTATGATTACGAATATTAAACAGACAGAAGTTTTATTGATAGGTGCTTTGATCTCAGGCTTAGTTGCAACATGGCTGATCATGAGCATTGTTAAGTACTCAAAAATAAAATTTGATAGTGCATTAGCTTTGATTACTTCCGTATTTTTTGGTTTAGGTATGGTTTTTCTAACCTATATTCAAAAAACGCCAGATGCAAATCAAGCAGGATTAAAAAGTTTTATTTTTGGTCAGTCCTCCACCTTATTAGTAGGTGATGTTAAATGGATGCTAGGAATTGGGATGATTATTTTAGTATTAATCTTCCTATTTTGGAAAGAATTTAAATTAATTGCTTTTGATGAAGTATTTGCTAAAAGCATTGGTGTTCCAGTTCATGGCATTAGTATTTTATTATCAGCGATGACGGTCGTAACGATTATTATTGGACTGCAAACAGTTGGAGTTATTTTGATGAGTTCGTTATTAATCGGACCTGCTGTTGCCGCTAGACAATGGACGAATCGGTTAGCGGTGATGGTGAGTTTAGCAGCAGTTTTTGGTGGTGTTTCAGGGGTTTTAGGAACGGTTATTAGTTCCTTAGGTAAGCAAATTCCAACAGGACCAACAATCGTTGTTGTGATTAGCGTGATTGTGCTGATTAGTTTAGTGATAGCACCAAATCGTGGGATGTTGTGGAAATTAAAACAGCGTAGGCGTCAAAAAAAAGCATTGACTATCCGCTTAAATCAAGGAGGCGATTAGGATGCATCCAGAATTAGAAATTCAATTGATTGCGATTATTGTTTCACTTGCCTGTTCCTTACTGGGTGTCTTTTTAGTTTTAAGAGGAATGACAATGATGGCTGATGCGATTACACATACCATTTTATTAGGAATCGTGGTGGCCTTTTTTGCAACTGAAAATTTGGCCTCACCATTTTTAATTGTTGGTGCCGCTTTGATGGGTGTCTTTACGGTTTGGTTAACAGAATTGCTCCATCAAACAAGGCTATTAGCAAAAGATGCTTCAATTGGTGTGGTCTTCCCATTACTGTTTAGTATCGCGATTATTTTGATTTCCCGCTATGCAGGTTCTGTTCATTTAGACACGGATTCAGTACTACTTGGCGAATTGGCTTTTGCGCCATTTGAGCGAATGGTTATTTTTGGAGTGGATATAGGAGCACAAGGAATCTACTCAATGGGGATTATTTTAATCATCAACTTAATTTTTATTTTGTTATTTTATAAAGAATTAAAATTAGCCACTTTTGATGCGGTTTTAGCCGCTGCATTAGGATTTTCGCCAGTCATTTTACACTATGCGTTGATGACACTGGTTTCAGTCACTGCAGTTGGAGCATTTGAGGCAGTTGGATCAATTTTAGTAGTAGCTTTTATTGTGGGGCCACCTGTTACCGCGTATCTTTTGACAAATGAATTAAAGAAAATGTTATGGATTAGTGGCATTGTGGGTGTGATAGACAGTATCGTTGGATTCCAATTAGCGATGTTTTTGGATGTTTCAATTGCAGGGATGATTGCGGTTATTATTGGGATAACTTTCTTATTAGTCTTTATCTTCTCACCTAAAAAAGGATTGATTCAAGCTGTTAGACAACGAAATCGTCAAAAAAAAGAATTAGCCTATCGATTAAAAATGGAACCTATTAAATAAATTATTTTAAGTTTACTTTCTCGACAGAGAGTAAACTTTTTTTGTTTGTTCTAGCGAAAGAACTTGTGTTCGTGTATAATAAGAAATAAAGATGGAGGTGTAGAAAGATGGAACATGTCGTTTTACAATTTGCAGAACCAGTACGTGACACATCAAGAAAAATTATTCATGTGGATATGGATGCTTTCTATGCCTCTGTAGAAGAACGTGAAAATCCTGAATTAAAAGGAAAACCGTTAGTGATTGCTAGGCATCCAAAAGATAATGGTGGAAGAGGCGTCGTTACGACGGCTAATTACGAAGCGAGAAAATACGGTATTCATTCAGCTATGAGCGCTCAAAAAGCCTATGAACTTTGCCCACAAGCGATTTTTGTTCCAGGTAGACATGAACTTTACCAAGAAATTTCCACTCAAATTCGAGAAGTATTTAAGCACTACACAGATATCATTGAACCATTAGCTTTAGATGAAGCTTATTTAGACGTAACAGAAAATAAAAAAGGGATTAGTAGCGCTACGGTTATTGCAAAAATGATTCAAAAAGAAATTTGGGAAGAATTGCATTTAACTTGTTCAGCTGGCGTATCTTATAATAAATTTATTGCAAAACTAGCATCTGACTATAAAAAACCTGCCGGCATCACAGTTATTCCGCCAGAAAAAGCATTGGTCTTTTTAAAAGAATTACCCATTGGAAAATTTTATGGCGTAGGAAAGAAAACCGCTGAAAAAATGCATGATTGGGGCGTTTTTACGGGACAAGATTTAGTTGAAAAAAGCGAGATGGATTTGATTCAACGCTTCGGTAAGATGGGGTATTCCTTGTATCGAAAAGTAAGAGGAATTGATAACAATCCAGTTGAGAGTACTCGAGTGCGTAAGTCAGTAGGACGGGAGCATACGTATGGCCAACCTTTAACGATAGAAGAGGAAATCTTAGCAGAACTTCGTTTTTTAGCTGGAAAAGTACACACTTCTTTAGTAAAAGTTCAAAAACACGGGAAGGTGGTTGTGTTAAAAGTACGTACATCTGATTATGAAACAATGACCAAACGTATTAGTTTGCCTAGTTATGTAAAAGACAGTGAAGAAATTTATTTTCATGCGTTAAATTTATGGGAAGATGTGGGATTGATAGGGAAAGAAATTCGGTTATTAGGAATTACTGTGACCAACCTTGACCCGTTAACATTTGAAAATATTGTTTTGCCACTATGGGAAAAAGAAAAATAAGTTCAAAAATTCTGATGAACAGAGTTTTTGAACTTTTTTATTAGATGCTAGGTGCAAATTAGATGAATAAGTTGTACAATAGAAGAATACTAATACAGTTTTTGTGTTTGATTATAACATAGAAGGAGCGATTGAAATGAAGATATCATGGCATGGACAGTCTTGTGTTAAAATTTTAACAGATACAGATAAGCAAATTTTAATAGATCCCTATATTACAGGAAATCCCTTAAGTGATTTGGATGCAGGGACGATTGAAGCTGATGTGATTATTGTCACTCATGCTCATGCAGACCATATCGGAGATACTGCCGAGATTGCCAAACGAACAGGAGCTTTAATTGTTGCAAATGCTGAATTAGCCGGTTTTTTTGCGAGTCAAGGGCTTCAAACCCATGGCATGCAAATGGGTGGGAAACATCAATTTGATTTCGGTTTAATCAAAATGACTCCTGCAATACATGGTTCAATGTACGAAGTGCAAGGCCAACCTGTTACATTTGGCTTAGCAGCAGGAATTGTTTTGAGTGACGGATGCCACACTGTTTATCACGCAGGAGATACGGCTTTATTTTCAGATATGAAATTAATCGGAGAATTCAACAAAATAGATTTAGCTTTCTTACCAATTGGCGATAATTACACTATGGGACCAGAAGAAGCCGTAATCGCTAGTAAATGGCTAAAAGCTAATAAAGTTGTGCCAATTCATTACAATACATTTCCTTTGATTGAACAAGATCCAATTGCCTTTGTTGAAGCTTTACCTAAAAACGTAGGGGTGGCACTGCAAGTGGGAGAAATAATCGAATTATAAGTTGAAAAAGTCGGAGGATAGCAGATGACAACAAAACATGACCAGATCTTAACGTATATTGAAACGTTACCAGTTGGAGAGCGAATCTCAGTACGTTTGATTGCTAAAAATTTACAAGTAAGTGAAGGAACTGCTTATCGTGCCATTAAAGAAGCAGAAAATATAGGATTAGTTTCGACCATTCAACGAGTGGGAACTATCCGAATTGAGCGCAAAATGAAAGAACATTTTGAAAAATTAACCTATGGTGAAATCGTGAAGATTATCGAAGGGGATATTTTAGGTGGTATTGACGGGTTAGATAAAGTCTTAAATAAATTTGTCATCGGAGCGATGAAGGAAGACGCCATGCTACGTTACATTACACCAGGTTCACTAATGATTGTCGGAAATCGAATTGGGGCTCAGCGCCTCGCTTTAGAAAACGGTGCAGCAGTTTTAATTACCGGTGGATTTGATACAACTGAGGAGATTGTGGAATTAGCGAATCAGGCCAAATTGCCTGTTATTCGAACCACCTATGACTCCTTTACGGTTGCAACGTTAATCAACCGAGCAATGACGGATCAGCTGATTAAAAAAGACATTATGCTCGTTGGCGATATTTTTACGAATGTAGAAAAAACCATCTATTTAAATAGTGAAGATACAGTAGCGGATTACCGCAAATTAAATGATGAAAGTCGACATTCGCGTTTCCCAATTGTGAATAAAAAAATGCGCTTAATCGGGATTGTAACAGCTAAAGATGTGGTTGGAAAGCCAGATAATCTAAGTATTGAACGAGTGATGACAAAGGATCCCTCTTATGTTAAAACACATATGAGTGTGGCAAGTGTGGGGCATTTAATGATTTGGGATGGGCTAGAGGTTATGCCTGTTGTGAAAGATGATTTAACCTTGATTGGGATTATTTCTAGACAAGATGTGATGAAAGCGATGCAACTAGCGCAACGCCAACCACAGGTGGGAGATACGATTGCCGATCAAATTGCAGAACAGCTAGAGTTAACAAGTGAAAATCCTGACGATTGGCATTCAGCTATTCCAGCATTCAAGTTTAAAGTGACGCCTCAAATGACCAACAGTGTTGGAACCATCTCTTTTGGTGTATTAAGTGAACTTGTTGCTAGCGCTTCTCAGCGAACACTTTTAGCGTATCAAAAGCGCAATGCAGTCATTGAGCAAATGAATTTACATTATTTTAAAATGATTCAATTAGAAAGTGAATTAGAGATTCGTCCACGAGTCCTAGAAATTGGGAGGCGCTCGTCTAAGCTAGACATTGAAGTATTTATTGAAAATACCCTTGTTGCCAAAGCCATTGTGATTTGTCAATTGATGGAGCGTACCTAACTAAACGAATTAAAAGGAGTAAATTGAATGAATGAATCCATTTTTACTGAAATACTAACAGCTATCAAAGAACATCGAACTATTATTATCCATCGTCATCAAAGACCAGACCCAGACGCCTTAGGTTCACAAGGTGGACTATATGAACTATTAAAAGCAACGTTTCCTGAAAAACGTCTTTTAAAAGCAGGAGGATCGGTAGAAGGTCTAGCATTCTTATCTGAAATGGATCAAGTAGAAGCTGCTGATTATAAAGACGCACTAGTTATCGTAACAGACACAGCGAATAGTCCACGCATTAGTGGTGAAAACTATTCAAAAGGCGATATGCTAATTAAAATAGATCACCACCCAAATGATGAACCATACGGTGATCTTGTCTACGTTAACACAGAGGCGAGTAGCTGCAGTGAAATTATTGTTGATTTTTATCATGCTTGTCAATCAGAGTTAACAATGACAGATGAAGCGGCCCGCCTATTATATGCAGGAATAGTCGGAGACACAGGGCGTTTCCTATATCCAGCGACAACCTCCCATACCTTAAAAATTGCTGCTGAATTAATGGACTATTCATTTTCAGCCACAGCATTAAATAATCAGCTAAATACAATGAGTAAAGCAGTGGCCCATTTATCCGGTTATGTCTTACAAAATATTAAAGTTGACGAAAATGGGGTTGGGAATGTTCTTTTAACAAATGAGATTTTAAAAGAATTTGGTGTGGCTGATTCTGAAACAGCAGCAATTGTCTCGTTGCCAGGAAGTGTCGAAGGCATTTTAATGTGGGGGATTTTTGTTGAACAAGAAGAAGGTTACTTCCGTTGTCGCTTACGCTCAAAAGGCCCAGCAATCAATGAAGTAGCAAAACGCCATCATGGTGGCGGACATCCATTAGCTAGTGGTGCAAATGCAAAAGATCGCGCAGAAATTGCAGAAATTCTTACTGAATTTGAAGCATTAGCCATCGAGTGGAATCAATAAAAATCGACAAAAAAAGTTCTTTCAATTTTGAAAGAACTTTTTTTGTCGATTACGTGATTACTCACCAGTTGGATTCCAAAACCATTTGAAGCCGTCTTTTTCAAGCAATTGATCGCTACAAACAGGTCCCATTGAACCACTTGGATAATTTGGGAATTCTGGAGTTTCTTTGTCCCATGCTTGACGAATAACGTCAACAAATTTCCACGATTGAGCCACTTCATCCCAATGAGTGAAGTTGGTAGAGTCGCCATTTAAACAATCAAGAATTAATTTTTCATAAGCTTCTGGACTATTTGCTGAAGTTTCAGCCGAATTTTTATGTTTTAAATTCAATAATTCCGTTTCTAAACCTTGACCGATTTTTTTTGAATTTAATTGAAGTGAAAAACCTTCCGTTGGTTGAATGTAAATCGTCAGCACATTTGGTTCTTGCGGAGTTGTGTGGTCTTCACTGAACAAATTTAACGGCATCCCTTTAAATTGAATATTGATTTGAGTTCCTTTTTCACGCAATTTTTTACCTGTACGGATGTAGAAGGGAACGCCGGCCCATCTAAAGTTATCAATCATGACTTTACCTGCTACAAAAGTTTCTGTTTGTGAAGCGGGATCTACATTTTGTTCTTCACGGTAACCAAGTGATTTTTCGTCATGAACAGTGCTTGCACCATATTGACCACGAACAAAATAATGACGAACTTCTTCTGGTTTGAAGATGCGAACAGAACGCAGTGCTTTGATTTTTTCTTCACGAATTTCTTCGTCTTTTAATTCAATTGGTGGCTCCATTGCTAAAAGAGAGACAACTTGTAAAATATGATTTTGAACCATATCACGAAGAGCTCCACTTGTTTCATAGTAGCCGCCACGTTCTTCAACACCAATTGATTCGCTTAAGGTAATTTGAATATTATCGATATAGCGGTTGTTCCACATTGACTCAAAAATAGCATTCGCAAAACGAACGGCTGAAATATTTTGAATCATTTCTTTTCCTAGATAATGATCGATGCGATAAATTTGATTTTCATGGAAAGAAGCGCGAATTTGGTCATTTAAGATAGCAGCACTTTCATAGTCATGTCCAAATGGTTTTTCTATAATCAAACGATTGAATCCATCATCAGTAATTAATTCTTCAGCTTTTAAATGTTCTGTAATTGTCCCAAAGAAGTTTGGCGACATTGCTAGGTAATAAATACGATTATTTTCAAGCTGATATTTTTCGTCCAGCTTTGTTGATAATTCTTTTAGTTCGGAATAGTGTTCCGTATCGGTCACATTATGAGCTTGATAGTAAAAATGACTCGCAAATTTTGTCGCCTCTTCTGTTGAATCGGCTAAATCTTTAATTGTCTCCATTACAATCTCACGGTAGTATTCATTTGTCCATTCACGTCTAGCCGTTCCAATAACTGCAAAATGCTCTTTTAAAAAACCTTTTTTATATAAACGGTAAAGCGATGGATAAAGTTTTCGTTTTGCTAAGTCACCTGTTCCGCCGAAAATGGTGAAAAGGGCTGTTTTTTCTTGATTCATACAGAGTACCTCACTTTCAAATGCCGCTTAATTATATAAGCTAATCCTCATTATAACTTGATTATTGTTTTTATTGTACTGTTTTATCTTGAGGGACGCAATCCTTTCTGAAAAAAAATTGAAGTTTCCTTGGAAATGTCAGAACACGAAGAAGACTAAAATCAATAGAAAACACCTGTTAATGAAATATTTTGTCAGCGTAACGGCTTTTTTTATGTTATAATATTAAGGATGCAAAACAGCACCAAGAGAAAAGAGGCGAAAAAATGGAACATACTTTTGAAAAATTTGGCTTACAACCATTTTTAATAGACGCAATCAACGAGATTGGCTTCAAGGAAGCGACTGAAGTTCAAGAAAAATTGATCCCTGCCATCATGAAAGGCGAAAGTGTTATCGGACAATCTCAAACTGGAACAGGAAAAACCCATACTTTTTTACTTCCATTATTCAATAAAATTGATCCTTTAAAAGCAGAAGTTCAAGTAGTTATTACCACACCAAGTCGTGAGTTAGCTGAACAAATTTATCAAGCAGCGTTGCAACTTGCAAAACACGCACCGGAAAAAATTATTGTTCAAAGTTTCGTAGGTGGAACAGACAAGAAACGTCAAATGACTAAATTAAATGGTACACAACCACATATTGTCATTGGAACACCAGGACGTATTTTGGATATGGTAAACGAAAATGCTTTATTGATTCATACAGCGCCAGTTTTAGTTATTGATGAAGCGGATATGACGCTAGATATGGGATTTTTAGAAGATGTCGATCAAATTGCAGGACGCTTGCCAAACAACCTACAAATGCTTGTTTTTTCAGCAACAATCCCACAAAACTTAAAACCTTTCTTAAAAAAATACATGGAAAATCCTCATTACGAACATATTCAACCGAAATCAATTATTTCACCAACAATTGACAACTGGTTGATTTCAACTAAAGGCAGAGACCGTGTAGATGTTGTTTATCAACTATTAACAACAGGAACACCTTATCTAGCCATTGTTTTTGCAAATACGAAACAAAAAGTAGACGAATTAGCAGATGGTCTAAAATCAAGAGGCTTAAAAGTTGCTAAAATCCATGGGGACATTCAACCTCGTGAAAGAAAACGTGTAATGAAACAAGTTCAAAACCTTGATTACCAATTTGTAGTAGCAACGGATTTAGCTGCTCGTGGTATTGATATCGAAGGCGTTTCACATGTCATTAATGCTGAAATTCCTCGTGATTTAGATTTCTTTATTCACCGCGTTGGCAGAACAGGACGTAATGGTATGAATGGGACTGCGATTACTTTATACGCACCAAGTGATGAAGCTCTTGTAGCGGATATTGAAAAAATTGGTGTTGAGTTTTCACCTAAAACGATTAAAAATGGCGAAATTATTGATACTTACGATCGTAACCGTCGTACAACTCGTGAAAAAACATCAAAAGATGTCTTAGATCCTTCCTTAAAAGGAATTGTGAAAAAATCGAAGAAAAAAGTAAAACCAGGCTATAAAAAGAAAATTGGCCGTGTCATTAAAGAAAGTAACGAGAAAAAACGTCGTGTTGAACGTCGTAGTCAAGCTAGAGCAATCAAAAAAGCAAATAAGAAAAAATAATAGTGCGACAAAAAACTCCTTATCAATTAAGATAAGGAGTTTTTTTAACTGTTTTTTGGAATCGACTTAATTGCATAATAATAAAAGAATAAAGTTACAATCAATCCAATTTGCGTTTGAAATGGTGGAAACAATCCAAAGCTATTTAAGAAAGCAAAAAAGAGTGTTGGGAGAGTCGATGCAAACAATGCAATCGACCAATTGGCAGCAAAAGTCATCGTTCTTCTAGCTAATAAACAAAGCAGATTCGCAAAAATCGTATACAATAAAGTATTAATCAACGTTTCTATAATCGCAGCTACAAGGAGCATAAAGATTGTAAACCCAATAATAAAACCGTGTAGCATTGAAAAGATACCCATTAAATCGCCATAATCACTGTTTTTTAAGCCTGCTAATTCACTGTATTTAAAATTATAAGAATTAACCGCACTCTTAAAATAGAACCGATCTTTTAACAAAGCCAAACTAGAAACTGATCCAATCGCGTGCTGGTCCACATCTTTTTCACTTTGTTCACCATTTGGATCAAAAGTAAAAATTAACGAATTGGTTTGATAAATAAAGCTTTTTTCAGCATCCTTTGTTTTTAAAACACCCTCTTCAATTTTAAACTCAGGAATTTTAGTCGAGACTTTTTGAAAATCATTCAAGACGTTAACTCCTTGAATAATGGATGGAATAGCTGTGATTAAAGCAAGGAATAGTAAATACAAAAAGACTTTGCTTTTTTTTAATGACACCGCCTCACTTAATTTCTCTGGTTTGGTTAAAGAAGCAATAAATAATGTTATAACTTGAATTGGAATCACTCCTTTTTTTATTTTGTATGAAAAGTATCAACTAAACTAAAACAAATCATCCTCTCTATTTTAAACGTTTCACTAAAGAAACTCAATAGCCAGTAAACGTTCATAAAGTGTTCATAAATAAAAAAAAGAAAAATTTTGTAAGCAGATACTTTGAAATTTGAATCGAGAGGTGGTAGAGTAGAAATGTAGTCGTCAAAAGGATTACATACAAAAATAAATTTATTGGGGGACCTACAATATGACTTATCAATTACCAGAATTACCATATGCATATGATGCATTAACGCCTTATATCGATGAAGAAACAATGCACTTACATCACGACAAACACCACAATACCTACGTAACCAACCTAAATGCAGCGATTGAAAAACATCCTGAATTAGGTAGCAAAACAATAGAAGAACTAATGAGCAATTTAGATGCAATTCCTGAAGATATCCGTACAGCTGTAAGAAACAATGGTGGTGGACATGTAAACCATACTTTCTTCTGGGAAATTTTAGCTCCAAACGCTGGTGGTGTTCCAACTGGCGAAGTTAAAGAAGCAATTGATGCTACTTTTGGTAGCTTTGATAAATTCAAAGAAGAATTCGCAGCAGCAGCAACAACTCGTTTTGGTTCTGGCTGGGCTTGGTTAGTATTAGATGGCGGAAAATTATCAATCATCTCAACTCCAAATCAAGACTCACCATTATCAGAAGGCAAAACACCAATTTTAGGCTTAGATGTATGGGAACATGCTTACTACCTAAACTACAAAAATGTTCGTCCTGAATATATTAAAGCATTCTGGAACATTGTAAATTGGGATGAAGTTGCAAAACGTTACGCAGCAGCTAAATAATAACAAAAAAGACTCTTTGCTTTTTAAAAGCAAAGAGTCTTTTTTTATTATTCTACTATACATCCTAAAGCGCCAGCGATAACAATCGATTGCTCTGGATTAATCTTACAGCCACGAAGCAATTCAATTGAAAGATTGATTTTTTCAAAGGAAGAGGTGCTTAAGTTTAATCCTTTTAAATTCGTCTGCATCAAATTAACGCCTGTTAAATCACAAGCATTAAACGTTAAGTGCAACCATTTAATATTGAAAAAATCACTTTCAATCAAATGCATATCAGTAAACGAGACCCGTTTTAAAGAGGCATAACTAAAAGAACTGTAATTTGCCTGACAGTCTTTAAAAGTGGTATCTAAAATAGAAGACTCAGCAAAATTAACGCCGACAATTTTAGAATCAAGAAAAGCACACCGATGTAAAATGCCCCCAATCATTTCAGTATTGCTTAAATTGCACTTGATAAATTCCACATCCAGCAATTCAAGTTGATGAAAATGGCAGTCACTAAAGGTCACATTCACAAACTGAACAGATTGAAAACAGACTTTCTCAAGATCCTTACCTGTCAAAGTACAATTTTTAAAGAGGCAATTTTCATAAAAAGCCTCATCTTCAATCAACTCAAAAGTTTCTTCTCTAAGATCAACTGGAAAGCGGGGTGGTTCTATTTTTTGTATTTTCATAAAAGAAACTCCTTTAAAGTCAAAAATGTTTATGGCGCTTCCCTCTGTGAAAGAGCCAATTTGTTAACACAAGTAGAATAAGTGAGATGAAGGAAATAAGCAAACCTATTTTAAAATAAGGTGTTTGATAAGAAATGTCTATTTTGTGAGTTCCTTTTGTGATAGGAACCGCAAGCAAACTGTTTAGAACTTTAGTGGTCGAAACAGTTTTTCCATCAATTGAAACACGCCAACCTTTGCTGTAAGGGATAGTCGTCATTAAAATCTTATTTTCATCCGTAATGGTGGCTGTCCCTTTAAAATAAGTATTGCCGAACTTTTCAATGTTTAATTCATTTTCTTTTAAATTCGTTACAATCTTTTCGAAGGCTGTTGTGTCAAAATGATACAACTGAAATTGTTCCAACCAGAGACTTTCTTTTTTCAGCTCAACTGTAATCGTGACGGTTTGACCTTTTTGTTGATTGGCAACATTTAAAATTAATGTATCGCGATAGGTTTTATATTGTGATAATTTCTTCCCGTTTAGATAAAAAGTAGCATCTTCTTCTTTAACGCTGGGTCCTAAAGTTAGATAATAAGCATCATTGGTTTGAGGGGTGAACTGGAAATCAACCGTTGCTTTATTATTGGCAATTTGTTTGAAAAAAGTAGGATTTGGATACTGATTGTTAGGCGTAATATTTTGATAAACAGTACTATTAAACGCAATGGGTGTGAAATAACGTTTTTTTTCATTTGGACTGAGAGCCCTTAAAATATTTTCTTGTAACTGAATCGGCTGATTGGTCAATTCTTTCACTTTTAAAATATCTTTATCGACACCATAGGCGATTGATAAGGCATTTTGATTTTTAAAGGTGGTCATTCTGTCTGTATTCGTTAATTTGCTGTAGCTTCTTAAATCGGGTTTCGTGGCCATGATAGTCAATTGCAATTGTGTTAAGTTTGTCGGATTATTTTTTTGTGTTAACTCAGTTACTTTATTTTTAGCAAGTGGGGTTTGGCCTGTGGCTGGATCAACTAAATCATCCTGACTTTTTTCATATAACGCATTATTTTCCGCTACATAGTATTTGATTCCAAATAGAGCATCTGTTGCTAAGGTAGCATTAGAATAGGCAATAAAACCATTTCCAACTGGAAATCCTAAATTACCAAATAACGTTGGCACTTCCTTTTCGAAAGTTGAACTAAAATGAGTGACACTTGGATAATCAAATTGAAAGCTATCATTTTTAGAACGTAAAAACGTTTTTTCAACTCGGTAGAATCCGTCATCTTTTTCTTTGATATGATCGATAACAGGAGCAAACTCCCTTCGATACTCTAAAAATTCACTATTGGAAACATAACTCAATCTAGATAAATCTAATTGCGCATTGATGCCCATTTCGACGGCACTTACTAAAAATAAAAGAAACGGTAGCCAAAGAGTATACTTAGGTTTTACAATCAATAAGAATGTCACGATGGCAATAAATAAAGACGTTAAAATAATCTGCTCATGATAAACAAAATCAAAAGGATGCTTAAGCATATAAAAAGCAGCAACGGTTGTGCTAACTACAACTAGTAACATACCGGGAATTGAAAGACGTTCTAATTTGATAAAGGCGCGATAACCATTTAAAATCATAAAAAAACATAATACAAAAGAAAAACGATACGGATACCAAATTGGATATTGAAAACCATGCCAAACAATATTAAAAGCTTTTAAGTCCATTGAAACGACTAAAAAGAGAACAATTAAGAAAGCCATCAAACGCTCTCGAATCGGAAAGGCACGACTAAACAGAAAGGAAACAAAGCAAATTAATGCTAAACTGCCAATAAATAAATTGGGATACCCATCAGGCATTTGGTCAAAATTAAAGGCACCAATGTATAATTTTGAAATCATTTCTTGAATTGGAAAAGCAAATTTCCATTCAAAAGAAAAGTCACTATAACTGGCCTTGCTATCTAACAAAGCATGAAATGTTGGTACAAGTAGGATACTAGCTAATCCGCCTCCTAATAAAGAATGCCAACTAAATCGAGCCAATTGTTTACTTAAAAAAATCACTTTCTCTTTCACCGTCGTTTTTGATGGAAATTGGATAGCCGTTAAACGGAAGATAAAATACAAAATACTGAACAAGCAAATCATATAAGCAATATAATAATTAGCAATTAACATGAGAGCTAAAAATACCGTATAAAAAAGTCCGCGCTTTTCAAAAACCAATTTTTCAATTCCTAAAATAACAAGCGGCAAGAAAATTAATCCATCTAACCACATAATGTTTAATTGGTTGACAATCGTATAGCCCATCAAGGCATAAGAAGTTGAAAAAGTTGCAAGATAAAGTCCCTTTCCATTAAAAGCTTTCTTTAACAAAATCCCAAAACTAAGTCCAGCTAAACTGATTTTAGTTAATGTGAGAACGGTAATTCCTAGTGTAATCAAGCGAGCTGGAAACAGCAACAAGATTAAATTAAAAGGACTTGTTAAGTAATAAGCCCAGAGACCAATCATATCGCCTCCAATCGCTTTTGAAAAAGAATAAAAGAAACTTGTTGGATCTCCTAACAATGTATTGCGATAATAGGTATAAAAATCAACATATTGTTGACCTAAATCGACTGTTAATAAAGAACTGTCCCCAAATGGGAACACACCTTGAGCTAAATAAATTAAAAATAAAATAAAGCACGGAACGCCGCCTGCTAAAATAAGGGGCCAGTTATTGTGTAAAATTTTTTTAAAAAAGACAGTCATTCACAAATCACTCCAGTAACAATTTCTAATTTTTTATAAAGAATCGATTGTTTCTATTACTAAAAAGGGGTTCTTGTAATAGAATAGCATATATATAGTAGGAAATTAATTAAAAATTTACTTATTAATTGGTTAAACTTGTTCAAGTTTGGTACAATAATAGAAGTGTAATCTAACAACAGGAAGGTGTACAAGTGATTATTAATCAAAAGAAAAAGATCGATAAAAAGAAAAAAAATAAATCTCATATTCCTTTCCGACTAAATTTGTTATTTTTTGTCGTGTTTTTATTATTTGCTTCATTAATATTAAGACTAGGCTATTTACAAATAGTACGTGGAGAAGAGTTTGAAACGCAAGTAAAACGAACTGAGACAACAACAGCCACTGGAACAGTACCTCGAGGAATGATTTATGACAGTCAAAATCGTCAGCTTGTAGGCAACAAACCGTTACAGGCAATTACCTATACAAGAGGGGCCCAAGTAAGCGGAGCAGATATGGCTAAAATTGCTAAAAATTTAGCGAAGTATATTACGATGGATACCTCTGATTTAAAAGAACGCGATTTAAAAGATTATTTTGCGGCAACAAATGAGAAAAAATTAAATGATCGTTTATCCAAAAAAGAAACCCAATTAAAAGGTGGGGAGTTGTATGATGTTCAACTATCTAAAATCACACCTGAAGAAATTCAATTTGATGAAGCTGAACGTCAAGTAGCTGCTATTTTTAAAAAGATGAATGGAGCCTATGCTCTAACAACAACCTACATCAAAAGTAAAGACGTGACTGATCAAGAAATTGCTGAAATTAGTGAAAACTTAATGAGTCTACCAGGTGTTGATACTTCAACTGACTGGGATCGTATCTATCCTCAAGGAGACATGTTACGCAGTGTCCTTGGAAGTGTTACAACTGAAAAAACTGGACTGCCAAGCGATCAAGCAAGTGCAATGCTAGCAAAAGGTTACGCGCGGAATGATCGTGTTGGAAACAGTTATTTAGAAAAACAATACGAAGAAGTATTAAGTGGTTCCAAATCAAAATCTGAAACCAAAACCAATAATAGTGGCGATATTATTGATACGGCATCTAAATATGAAGGAGCCAAAGGCGACAATTTAGTGTTAACGATCGATATTGATTTTCAAAAGAAATTAGAAGACATTACGAAAAAACAATTAGCTTCAATTAGAAGTGGCCTTGTTGATCGAATGTATGTTGTTGCAACCAATCCTAAAACAGGTGAACTATTAGGAATGACGGGTCAAAAATACAACTACGAAACAAAAGAGATTGAAGATGACGCTTTAGGAGCTATGAATACTCAGTATACAATGGGTTCATCTGTTAAAGGTGCCACTGTATTGGCTGGATACATGGATAAGGTGATTTCTTTAGACAATAATGTAATGGTCGATCGTCCTTTAAAATTTAAAAACACACCAGCTAAAAGTTCTTGGTTCAACCGAAGTGGAGCGATTTCAATGAACGATGAAACAGCCCTAGAAGTGTCTTCAAACTCCTACATGATGCAATTAGCAATGCGAATGGGTGGTCAAAACAGCTATACTCCTGAAGGCACGTTAGATATCGATAAAGATAAAGTATTTACTAAACTAAGAGGGTATTATGCACAATTTGGTTTAGGTGTTCCAACAGGAATTGATTTGCCAGGTGAAGCATTGGGTTACCCAGGTCCAACGAGCAATCCAGGGTTAGCGCTCGATTTTGCTTTTGGTCAATTTGATACCTATACACCACTTCAATTAAATCAATACATTTCCACTATTGCTAACGGCGGAAGCCGGATTGCACCACATGTTGTAAAAGAAATTCGAGGAACAGATGAGAATGGTAATATTGGTGCTATTCAAACAGAGATTCAACCTCGAGTATTAAATACGGTGAACGTGGGTACAGAAGAAATGAAACGCGTGCAAACCGGAATGTATAACGTAGTACATGGTGGGAATTCAAACGGAACAGGGAAACTTTTAGCCAGTGCACCTTACAGCATATCTGCAAAAACAGGGACAGCAGAAGCATTCTACGATGGGCCACTTGAGGCTTCAAAAGGCGAATCAGTTTTCAACTTAACCTTAGTTGGCTACGCTCCTTCGAATGACCCAGAAATTGCGATTGCTGTTGTTGTACCCTATCTACCTTACAATACAACTTCAAAAGTGAATATAAATACCGCTAGAGAAGTATTTGATGCCTATTTTGAAGGGAAAGATAAGTAGTAAGTAGTCAAACAGCCAGTTGATTTTAAATCAACTGGCTGTTTATTTACATTATTTCCTAAACAGTTTTAAACATGCTATGATACACACAATTAAATCATTAAAGGGAGCGTTCAAATATGACGGAATCAGTTATGACAAAAGAAGTTTTATCCAAATCCTTAATAGAGTTATGTCATTATAAACGTTTTGAAAAAATTACTATTTCGGATATTACACAACGTTGTAAATTAAATCGTCAAACTTTTTATTATCATTTTTCTGATAAATTTGATTTATTAGGTTGGACGTATCAACATACTGCTATTCATTATTTAAAGGAAAATGTGACTTTAGAAAATTGGCATGATCAAGTATTGAAAATGCTGCAGGAAATCCAAAGCAATGCGGCTTTCTATCGTAATACTGTGCAAGATGAATCAGCATTGCTAGCGAATCAATTTTCTCAACTTACCTGTGAGCTTTTTTTAGAATTATTTAGTCGTTTGGATAATGAAGAACGTGTGAGCAAAGCCGATCGACTTTTCTATGCAACATTTTTTTCATACGGATGTGGTGGGATGTTAATTGCATGGATTGTAGCAGGCTTTAAAGAAGATGCAGAAGAACTTGCGGCAAGCTTTGCTCGGTTAGCAAAAGATACTGAAAAATTAGCCTACCAACTTTATTGTGAAATTGAAAATTAACATTTAGACAATTTGTATCTATTGTCCATAAATACGACAGATTGTTTTTTTTGTTTAAGGTGAAGCGTTTTCTATTGAGCTATACTAACAGTATGAAAGTCAATAGGAGGAATGTTTTATGAATAAGAAACAACTGGGATTGTTAGCAGCAGGAGCAACCGCTATTGGAAGTATGTACGGAGTTAAAAAGTTAAATCAGTTAAAATCAGAAAAAAGTAAAGCGATTGATGAAGAAATTGAAGCACGTTATTATGGCGATCAACAAGTCTATTTGATAGGTGGAGGAATTGGAAGTTTAGCAAGTGCGGCTTTTCTGATTCGAGATGCGAACTTCGAAGGAAAAAACATCCATATTATTGAAGGAATGAAGATTTTAGGTGGAAGCAACGATGGTGCAGGAAATAATGAAAAAGGCTTTATCTGTCGTGGTGGGCGAATGTTAAATGAAGAAACCTATGAAAATTTTTGGGACTTATTTAGAAGTATTCCATCCCTTGAAATGCCACATATGAGTGTGACAGAAGAAATATTAAATTTTGACCATTTACATCCAACCCATGCACAAGCAAGACTCATTGATAAAAATGCTGAAATTGTAAATGCACATAAAATGGGATTTGATAACAAGGATCGAGCAGCAATGTCTAAACTATTAGCAACACCTGAAGAAGAATTAGATGATTTATCCATTCAAGATTGGTTTGCACCTCATTTCTTTGAAACCAATTTCTGGTATATGTGGCAAACAACCTTCGCATTTCAAAAATGGAGCAGCTTATTTGAATTGCGTCGTTATATGAATCGTATGATGCTAGAATTTAGTCGCATCGACACATTAGAAGGTGTTACTAGAACGTCATACAATCAATACGAAAGTCTAATTTTACCGTTAAAAAGTTTCTTAGAAAAGCATAAAGTAGATTTTATTCTTGATAAAACGGTAACGGATATCGATTTTGTAGAAGGCAGTGACATCACAGCAACTGCTATTCACTTGACAGATGGAGAAGTGATTGAGTTAAAATCAGAAGATAAGGTGATGATGACAAATGCATGCATGACGGATAGCACGACAGAAGGAGACTATCACACCCCAGCTCCAAAAGCTGAAAAACGCCCGATATCTGGTGAGCTTTGGTATAAAATTGCTCAAAAAAAATCAAATTTAGGCAACCCAGCTCCCTTTTTCGATCATGAAGAAGAAACCAATTGGGAAAGTTTTACAGTGACTTGTAAAGGAAATGCGTTACTGAAACGCTTTGAGGAATTTTCAGGAAATATTCCAGGAAGTGGAGCGTTAATGACGTTTAAAGATTCAAACTGGCTAATGAGCATTGTGGTTGCAGCACAACCGCACTTTAAGAATCAAGATTTAACCACAACGATTTTCTGGGGATACGGATTGTACCCAGATCGAGTGGGAGATTATGTCAAAAAAACAATGCGTGAATGTACTGGAGAAGAGATTCTTTATGAATTAATTTGCCAGTTCAAATGGCAAGATGATTGGGAAAAAATCAAAGAGGATATTGTAAACGTCATTCCATGTTACATGCCATATATTGATGCTCAATTTCAACCAAGAAAAATGAGTGACCGTCCAAAAGTAGTTCCAACAGGAAGCACCAATTTCGCAATGATCAGTCAATTCGTAGAAATACCAAAAGATATGGTCTTTACAGAAGAATATTCTGTTCGAGCGGCTAAAACAGCTGTGTATACATTGTTTGATATCAATAAAGAAATTTGTCCAGTTACACCTCATAACCGTGATCCAAAAGTAGTGGCAAAAGCGGCTAAAACGATGTTTAGATAACAACAAAAAAACTGCTTGATTCTAATTAATAGTAGAATCAAGCAGTTTTTTTGATCTTATCCTAGTTACGGTGGGTGATGATTTTAGCAATTTCTTCTAAAGACATACCACTGTTTACTTCGTAAGATCCATCTCGAATATACATTTCATAATCATTTGACGTTAAGAATGTGGTGAATTCATTTGCGTCTTTAATGATGCCATTTGCAGCTAGTTGATCAACTGCAGTGCTAGTTGGGTCGCCTTGACCGATAACTAATGTATATTTTTTAACTTCATCTTTTTTCTCAGTATCTTTTGCAGGCTCTTCTTTTTTAGCAGAGCTGTCAGCAGCAGAACTATCGGTTGTTGAGCTTGAATCCGTTTTATCTGTAACTTTTTCAAGTTCAATTTTAGTTAAAAGTTCTTCGTATTTTTTCTTATAGGATTTCTCGCTCTTACTTAGGTTCTCGTCTTTGCTTTTAGCAGTTTGCTCCGTCTTACTGGTAGACGCTGCGGGTTCATAAAAAAAGAGACGATAACCTGAAAGAACTAGAGCTGAAAGCAAAAATCCTAGTGCTAAATAGCGTAATGCAGGTCTATTCATTCGTGACTCTCCCTTACTTATTTGTGCTCAACGTATTCATCGACAACAACTTGTACTGTTGCAACAGGTAATTGAGTTTGTGATGCGATGTTTTCAAGTGAAACACCTTGAGTATACAAGGTAACGACATGATTTTTTAATACATCGTGAATTTTCATTGATGTTAATGTTTCTTCTGTTGTAATGTTTAATTCATTTTCAAGAATCGCAACGCGATTTTTTAAATGATAGATATCTTGCATTAGTTGTAAAGAAAGTTCTTCAAATTCTTCTTTTACTTTTTCACCATTGTCTTTTTTGTAGAAAGACCATACAATAAGAGCAACGGAGATAATCAACAGGATAATAACGATCATCCATACATCCATTTTTTAATCACCTCTTTCATTAAACCTCATTGCATAGTGTACCATATTTAGCAGATTAATAGTGTTTTGTAAAAGAAATTTAATATAAAATTTGATAATTGACTTATTCCTAAAAGAATTAAAAATCCTTAAAAAAAGAGGCGTAAAGTAAAAATCCTTAACAAAGTGTAAAAAAAGCTAGCAAGTTGTTAAAAAAAATGATATGATATTCAAGTCCGAAGGTACCCAATTGAGTATCTTCTAAATTATGGTTTAATGCTTGGAGGGAAAGTCATGCGTGTAAACATCACATTGGAATGTACAGAGTGTAAAGAACGTAACTACCACACTAAGAAAAACAAACGTAACAATCCAGACCGTGTTGAATTCAAAAAATATTGTCCGCGCGAACGTCGTGCGACATTACATCGTGAAACAAAATAACAACAGGAATCCTGTTGTTTTTTTTGTATTTAAAAGTCATTAAATGAGATAAAGAGGAGGCACCTTTTTATGGATAAAAAAAAATTGCGAAAAATAATTTTAGCTGAACTAAACGAATTAAACTCAGAGGTAAAAAAACAAAATGAAGAACATTTACTAAGCCAATTATTTCAATCGGATTACTTTTTAAAAGCAAAAACGGTTGGATTAACATTATCGCAGAAAATTGAAATAGACACGCAACCGATTATTGAGAAATGTCACGCACTTGGGAAAAAAATGGTTATTCCACGAACGGGACCGCAAGGCAAAATGGATTTTTGTTTATATGACGCAGCTACTAGTTTAGAAACTACCCCTTTTGGAATTCTTGAACCAATGTCAACTTCACCTAGTGTGGACAAAAGGCAGATTGATTTATTGATTGTTCCTGGTGTGGCTTTTTCAATGGAGGGTTATCGTATTGGTTTTGGAGCTGGTTTTTATGATCGCTATCTAGCAGATTACCAGGGTGACACCGTTTCACTTGCACTAAAACTTCAAATAAGAAATGATTGGACTCCAGATAGTTACGATATTCCAGTCAAAAAAGTGTTCACTGAATAAACGATGGAAAAAACAAATTAGATTCGCTATAATAAAGAACAGAATCATAAGAAAAATGGGGTGGCGCTTTGACGAATCAAAAAAAGAGAACATTAAATGAACTATTAAAAAAACCGATTGTAACGTATAGTTTTTTAGCCATTCAACTTGTTGTTTTTCTATTAATGACAATTGATGGAGGCAGTGAAAGTATTGCTACTCTTATTAAATATGGAGCAAAAGAAAATATGTCTATTGCGATGGGACAATGGTGGCGCTTAGTTACACCGATGTTTGTTCATATTGGAGCACTGCATATTATCGTAAACTCTGTAACGCTGTATTACTTAGGGATACAACTGGAAGGCGTTTTTGGCCATTTTCGATTTGCTTTGATTTACCTATTAAGCGGAATTGCGGGAAATGTAGCAAGTTTTGCTTTTAACGATGCAGTTTCTGCAGGTGCAAGTACGGCTTTATTCGGTTTATTTGGGACAGCTTTGATGTTAGCTGAAACTTTTAGACACAATAGTCAAATGCAAGAAATGGCAAAAACTTTTGCTATTTTTATCGGTTTAAACTTAGTAACGGGTTTTATGTCTACCTCAGTGGATAATTCTGGTCATATTGGTGGCTTGATTGGTGGCTTTTTAATTGCTACAGCGATTTCTGTACCAAAAGCGTCAAGCGACTTGACTGTTAAACGAATTTTATCAGGAATAACCTATCTGATTGCCATCGCTTTCTTTATCGCAATCGGTTTCAAAAAAACACAAATCGGGTTATAATGTGAAGGACGTGAAGTAAAGTTATGCGAATCTTATATGATGTACAGTTATTATTAAAAAGATTTGGAATATATGTTTACGTAGGAGAGCGGTTATGGGATATTGAGATGATGTCAATCGAACTAAAAAGTTTAAAAGATTCTGGTTTGATTGAAGATGATGTCTATATACCAGCAGCTTTAGTTTTACGAAAAGAGCATCGTTTGGAAGAAGAAAAACAAAAAAATATTAGTATGGATAACTAACAACTTGGAGGAATAAAACAATGTCTAAAAAACTAATTGGAATTGATTTAGGTGGGACGACAATCAAATTTGCTATCTTAACTGTAGATGGGGATGTTCAACAAAAATGGAGCATTGAAACAGATACTACAAATGAAGGTTCAAAAATTGTCCCAAGTATTGTGGAATCGATAAATAAACATATTGCAAAATATGAAATGTCCCACAGCGATTTTATCGGAATCGGTATGGGTTCTCCTGGTACTGTTGATCGTGAATTAGGAACTGTAATTGGGGCATATAATTTAAATTGGAAGACATTGCAACAAGTCAAACAAGAAATTGAAGCGGGAACAGATATACCATTTGCTATTGATAATGATGCGAATGTTGCTGCCTTAGGAGAGCGTTGGAAAGGCGCTGGAGAGAATGGGGATGACGTGACCTTCATTACGTTAGGAACGGGTGTAGGTGGCGGAATTATTGCTGAAGGTCGGTTGCTACACGGTGTTGTTGGAGCAGCAGGTGAAATTGGGCATATTACAGTAGATCCTGGTGGTTATGATTGTACTTGTGGTAAAAAAGGTTGTTTAGAAACAGTTGCAAGTGCGACGGGTGTTGTAAGGGTAGCAAGAGATTACGCGGATGAGTTTGCTGGTGATTCTCGTTTGAAGTATTTAATTGACGACGGACAAGAAGTTACAGCTAAAACAGTTTTTGATTTAGCGAAAGATGGCGATGTTTTAGCGATTAAAATTATTGATAAAGTTTCTTACTATTTAGGGTTAGCCTGTGGAAATATTGGCAATATGCTGAATCCTTCTGATATTGTAATTGGTGGTGGTGTTTCAGCAGCTGGAGATTTTCTGTTAGAGCAAGTCCGTCATTACTTTGAAGAATTTACTTTCCCACAAGTTCGTCATAGCACGAATCTAAAATTAGCACAATTGGGTAATGATGCAGGTGTTATTGGTGCAAGTTCATTAGCAAAACAATTTCTAAAAAAATAAAGTTAAAAAATCATTGAGGAGATTTCTCAATGATTTTTTTATGTTAACAAACGGCAATGTCTAATGGCTAATAGATGCGAAAGTACATACCATATGATATACTTGAACTACATTTTTCAAAAAATATCTATGTAAAAGTAGGAGACATTGGGTGATCTATATGAGGCAAAAACAGCGATATGGCTATAAGGTTTTATTTTTGTTTCTTTTGATTAGCCTTTTTTTAGTTGGTTGTCATACTACTAAAAAAACAGATGACACAAAAAAGACTCAGCGTGAAGAAGCAGTGACTTTAAAAAAAATTCCAATTGAAACAGACAGTTTTAAAAAAGTGATTGGTTGGTTAAATAAGGATGAGGTTTTGATTCACTGTGGTTATCAATTTAAAGATGTTTTATATCGATTTAATGTCAGAACAGGGGAACTACATCTTATTTATCAGCCCAATGCATTGATTTTAATTGCTCTTTTATCACCAGATCAAACAAAAGTATTTATTCAAATAGCTCACGATAAGGACAGTGAAATTCAAATTATTAATTTATCGGGTGAAAAATTGCAGACTAAAAGGGTTGATACCATGGGATATTTAAATGTTAGTTGGAATCCTGTTTCGTTAGATCAAATCTTTTTATCTTATTATCAAAATGAGAACAAGATTGTGGTAAGCGATTGGGATATTGCAAAAAATACAACTAAAGAAGTCCCTAGTGACACGTTAAATCCTGTTTGGTATTCAGAAAATCTTTATGTATATGTTAATAATCAAAATGATTTCTTGCTAAAAAAAGGAGAGCTTTACCTAGGGGATATCCGAACAGGTGAAAGTACGCATTTAAGGAGTCAAGTTTCAGGATTTTACTTAAATCAAGACTCATTAGTGATGTTCACTCCGTCTGACTTTAATGACAATGATTTATTATTAAGTTATCAGTATCCATTTATGGTAGACAAAGGCTTTTTAGAAGTTCCAAAAATGACGATGAACGATCGATTAGTGTTTCCTTATTTGACTCAGTTAGAGCGGAAATCAGCTATCTATGGGGTTCTACCTAAAGAAACTGTTCATTTAGAATTAAAAGCTGGAAAATTTCATTTAGCTAAATTAAACTTTGACAAGCGTAAAGTTGAGTCTGTTGTTGAGTTACCAGATAATGCTCCGATTTTAATCTCGCCAGATGGAAAATCTTTGCTCTATGGATGGCGATTTGAAAATATTATCAATCTTGATAACCAAAAAATTTACTCTTTATTAAAAGATAAAGGAACGATTAAATAGAATCTTTGGTTTTTCTCAAAAAATAGGTGGTAAATTGCAACGTTCTTGTGTAGAATTGTTCAATGAAGGTTATTGATGAAAGGGGAAAAACAACGTGAATGGAAATTTAATTGTTAACATTATTTTAGCGATCATTTTATTAGGAATGATTGGTTATGAAGTGTATCAACATTTTAATCGTAAGCGGGCTGCTGTTATTTTAACTGAAGAAGAATTCAGAGAAAATATGCGTAAAGTCCAAGTGATTGATGTTCGTGAAAAACCAGAATTTGATGCAGGTCATATTTTAGGTGCTCGTAATATTCCGTATTCAGGTTTTAAAACGAGAATGGTAGAAATTAGAAAAGATATTCCCGTTTATTTATACGATCAAAAAAAATCAATGAGTGGCCGTGCGGCAGTTAAGTTACGTAAAGCAGGGTACACAAAAATCTATCGATTAAAAGATGGGTATCAAAATTGGAATGGCAAAATTAAAAAAAAATAAGCCTCAAATAAAAAACCTTGTTTATAAGGTTTTTTTATTTTTAGTTACAACATACAAGATGATACAATTAAAATCATGTAGAATTTATTAAGATTTATACTAATACTTGTTTTTATTCCTCTATTTTCTATGGATATAGAAAATATAAAATAAAAAAAGCAACTATTTTTATTAAAATTTGATATAATAGAACAAAATCAATTGTAATTGAAGGAGCCTATTTTTTTATGAATACAAATAAAACAAAGAAAACTAAAAAGAACGTTTCAGTAAAAAAAGAAATTTTAAGTACCTTGATGACTTTAGTTGTGGCATTGGGAATTGTAATGCTATTAAGAACCTTTATTTTTACACCGGTCATTGTTAAAGGCGAATCGATGAATCCTACTTTAGAAAATAACGACCGCATCTTATTACTAAAAATGGAAAAAGTGAAGCGATTTGATATTGTTACCTTTCCAGCACCAGATAACCCAAGTGAGAACTACGTAAAACGAGTGATTGGATTGCCTGGCGACGAGGTTAGCTATAAAAATGATATCCTAACCATTAATGGGAAAAATTATGATGAACCTTATTTAAAAGAATTTAAAGCAAATCTTCCGACTGGCGAAAACTTAACAACTGATTTTACATTAGAGCAAATTAGTGGGGTATCAAAAGTTCCAGCAGGTAAGTATTTAGTATTAGGAGATAACCGTCAAAATTCAAAAGATGGTCGTATGATTGGCTATATTGATGCAGACGATATTCAAGGAGTTGCTGATTATCGAATTTGGCCAATTACAACCTTTGGTCGAATTGACAAAGCTGAATAACCTAAAAACAAACCCGTCCTTGTGATGGGTTTGTTTTTTCGATGAATGAAGCGGTATCATTGAAGACGAGAATTCTAATTAAAGTAGAAAATGGCGAGAGAAACAACAACACAATAAAATGAATAAATTAAATAGGTGAAATTTCTTAGAAAATAGCGTATAATTAACGAGATAAGAAAAGTGGTGGGGTACTGATTTTTTAGTGCTCCTATTTTATTGCTAAGGAGAAATTATGTTTACTAAATTCAAACCAACATGGATGGTGGAAGCCATTTATCAAATTACACCAGAACAATTAAAAAAACGCAATTTCAAAGCTGTACTAACTGATTTAGATAACACGTTGATTGCATGGAACAACCCAGATGGAACAGCTGAACTTTTAGGGTGGATTGACGAAATGAAAGCAGCTAATATTCCTGTGATTGTTGTTTCAAATAATAAAGCGGCTCGAATCGAACGAGTGGTGGAACAATTAGGTCTTGATTATGTTGCAAGATCAATGAAACCATTGACAAAAGGCTTTAAAGAAGCAGAAACAAAATTGAATTTACCAAAAGAACAAATTCTGATGGTAGGTGACCAAATCATGACGGACATCCGTGGTGCAAACGCTGCTAAGATTCAAAATGTGTTAGTTAAGCCAATTGTAACGACTGATGCGTGGAATACAAAGTTCAACCGTTTGATGGAAAGACAGATTATGAACTACTTATTGAAAAAACATCCAGAAATGAATTGGAGGAATACAATTGATGGAGAATAACGAATTAGATTTAAATGAAGAAATCCGCTGTATTGGTTGTGGAGCAATTATTCAAACAACCGATAAAGACGCGCTAGGCTACACTCCGGTTTCGGCATTAGAAAAAGGGTTGGAGAGCGGAGAAGTCTATTGTCAACGTTGTTTTAGACTAAGACATTACAATGAAATTCAAGACGTTAAACTTACCGATGACGACTTCTTAAAATTATTAAACGAAATCGGCACAAAAGATGCGTTAATTGTGAATGTGATTGATATTTTTGATTTTAATGGTAGCTTGATTCCTGGACTACATCGTTTTGTTGGAAACAATCCGGTTTTACTAGTAGGAAATAAAGTTGATTTGTTACCAAAATCATTAAAACGTGGCAAAATGACCCAATGGTTAAAAGAACGTGCCTTTGAAGAAGGACTACGCCCTGAAGATGTCATTTTAACAAGTGCAATGAAAGCAAAAGAAATGGATAGCCTACTAGAAACCATTGAAAAACATCGTAAAGGCCGTGATGTATTTGTAGTTGGGGTAACCAATGTTGGGAAATCAACCTTGATTAATCAAATTATCAAAAACACAGCTGGCGTACAAGATTTAATTACGACTTCACAATTTCCAGGAACAACCCTTGACCGTATCGAGATTCCATTAGAAGATGGGAAAAATTTAATTGATACACCAGGAATTATTCATCGTCACCAAATGGCACACGTTTTAGGAGATAAAGATCTAAAATTGATCGCTCCTAAAAAAGAAATTAAGCCAATGGTTTACCAATTGAACGAAGAGCAAACCTTGTTTTTTGGTGGAGTAGCGCGTTTTGATTACTTGAAAGGTGGGCGTAGATCCTTCACTTGTTTCTTATCAAATGATTTGAAAATTCATCGTACAAAGCTTGAAAAAGCCGATGAATTGTATGCAAATCATGTGGGAGGAATGTTGCAACCCCCTCGTCAAGAAGAAGTGGAAAGCTTCCCTGAGTTGGTTCGTTTTGAATTTTCTGTCAAAGAAAAAAGCGATATTGTCTTTGCTGGTCTAGGCTGGGTAACGGTTAACGAACCAGGTGCAGTTGTAGCTGGTTGGGCGCCAAAAGGCGTTAGTGTTGTGATTCGTAAATCATTGATTTAACAAATTAAAATAGAAAAGTCGTACAAAAGCGACTTAATGGAGTTGAAAGCATGAATTTAACAGGAAAACAAAAACGTTTCTTACGAAGCGAAGCGCACCACTTAACCCCTATTTTTCAAGTTGGAAAAGGCGGATTAAGTGATGAAATGATGAAACAAATTGGCGAAGCTTTAGAAAAAAGAGAGCTTTTAAAAGTTAGCTTGCTTCAAAATACAGATGAAGAAGTTACTGAAGTAGCAGCAGCTATTGAAAAAACAGTCGGTTGTGATGCGATTCAAATTATTGGACGCGTGATTGTCCTATTCCAACCATCAACAAAAGAAAAATACCAACGCATTTCAAGTCGACTTCCTAGAGTGAAAGCTAATTAATCAAAAGGTTAGGTGATTTCATTGAAAAATCAAACAATCGTGATGACAAAAGCAGAACCATTCGTTGAGCAGCGTAAACGAGTAGGGATTATTGGTGGAACGTTTAATCCACCTCATATTGGTCATTTAGTAATTGCCGATCAAGTAGGGCACCAATTAGGATTAGATACAATTTACTTTATGCCGGATGCGGAGCCACCACACATTGATCGAAAAGAAGCAGTAGATGCAACTCATCGCTTAAAAATGGTGGCATCAGCAATTGAAGGCAATCCGCTATTTGAACTAGAGGAGCGAGAAATCCTTCGTGGTGGAAAAAGCTATACCTTTGATACGATGCTTGAATTAACCAAAGAACATCCTGAAATCGACTATTATTTTATTATTGGTGGCGATATGGTTGAATACTTACCAAAATGGTATCGTATTGACGAATTGATTCAATTGGTCCAGTTTGTTGGTGTGAAACGACCAAATTATGGAACCGATAGTCCTTATCCTATCATTTGGGTAGACGTACCAGCGATTGATGTCAGCTCAACAGATCTTCGAAAAAAACTTGAATTAGGTTGCCCAGTTCATTATTTGATTCCTGAAAAAACTCTTACTTATATTAAAGAAAAGGGGCTGTATCAAGATGACAAATAAGATGGAATACACTACTAACTATTTAAAAATGAGTCGTGTCGAACTACTTGAGCGCGTTCAAATGCAAATGGGTGAACGCCGTTTCAAACATGTTTTAGGCGTAGAAGAAATGGCGATTGCGTTAGCCGGTCGATACGAAGCAGACATTGAGGCAGCTAGTATAGCTGCGCTGACTCATGACTATGCAAAAGAGCGCGATCGCGATGAAATGCAAGAGTTAATCCGTAAAGAAGGCTTTGACTTGGATTTGCTCAATTACGGAAGCGAGATTTGGCATGGTCCAGTGGGCGCATTTTTAGTTCAAAAAGAACTAGGTGTTCAGGATGACTTGATTTTAGATGCCATTCGTAAGCATACGGTAGGAGCAAGTGAGATGACGTTGTTGGATAAAATTATTTATGTAGCAGATTTTATCGAACCTAATCGCGACTTTCCAGGAGTAGCAGAAGCTAGAGAAATTGCGATTCGTAATTTAGATGAGGCTGTTGCTTTTGAAACAAAACATACTTTACACTATTTAATTGAAAAAAATACCAAAATTTACCCACAAACCATTGCAACTTACAATACATGGGTTGCCAAATCATAGGAGGAAATCAATTGACAATATCAAGTGAAGAAATTTTAGAAATCGCCGTAAAAGCAGCAGACGACAAGCGTGCAGAGGACATCATGGCGATGGACGTGCGCAACATTTCAATTCTAGCAGATTATTTTGTAGTGATGCACGGAAACAGTGAAAAACAAGTAGAAGCAATTGTAAACGAAATTGTCGATCAAGAAGAAATGGCTAAAGTAGAAGTAAAGCGTATCGAAGGAAGAGACTCAGCTAAATGGATGTTGATTGATTTAGGAGACGTTGTTGTTCACGTATTCCATTACTCAGAACGTTCATTTTATAATTTAGAAAAATTATGGAGTGACGCTCCATTAGTTGATATCTCAAAAATGGTTGACTAAGATGAGTTATCAAACATTTGCACAAGTTTATGATGCCATTATGGATGACTCGTTATATGAAAAATGGCTTTCATTTGTCAAACAGCAAGTGGCAACAAAAGACCAAAAAATATTAGAATTAGCTTGTGGAACAGGTGCCTTAGCCGTCACCTTAAAACAAGCAGGTTTTGATGTAACAGGTCTAGATTTATCTGAAAACATGTTGACCTTAGCGAATGAACGGGCTATAAATGCTGGTGTGAAATTGCCTTTAATTGAAGGCGACATGCTGGATTTATCTGAAATCGGCACATACGACGTTGTTACTTGTTTTTCAGATTCTATTTGCTACATGCCAGATGAAGCTGCAGTTGGAAAAGTTTTTAATGAAGTGGCGAACTTGTTACCAGCAGAAGGGCAATTTTTATTTGATGTACATTCTGTTTATCAAATGGATGAAGTTTTTCCTGGATATATGTATAATGACGCCTCACAAGAAATTAGTTTTCTATGGCAAAGTTATGAAGGCGAAGTGCCACATAGTATTGAACACGATTTAACTTTCTTTGTTTACGATGAAGAACTAGATAGCTATGAACGTTTCGATGAGTGTCATAAGGAACGGACCTATCCATTAGAACAATACTTACAACTGTTGAAACAAGCTGGTTTTAGTCAAGTCAAAGTCAGTGGAGAATTTGGAACTCAAGAAGTAACAGATCAAACAACCCGTTGGTTCTTTACCTGTTCTAAAAAATAAATCAGACGAACGAACGGAAAAATCATTCCCGATTTTTCTGTTTTTTTAAAAGAAAAATGAATTTTTACTTAAACAGCAGATAATACAAGGAAAGGAGGGCTCTGAGGGATGAATGAAGAGGCCGTTCAACTTCTACAAGAAATTTATGGGTATCCAGAATTTAGAGTAGGACAACAAGATGTGATTGATAAAGTCTTAGCTAGACAAGATACCTTAGCGATTATGCCAACTGGTGGCGGCAAATCAATTTGCTATCAAATTCCAGCACTCTTATTTAATGGATTGACAATTGTAGTATCTCCATTAATCTCTCTAATGAAAGATCAAGTGGACGCCCTTCTCGAATTAGGGATACCTGCGACTTATATTAACAGTACACTTTCAAATGGAGAAATGCATCAACGATTAAAAAATGCAAGTAATGGTGAATATAAGTTGTTATACGTTGCGCCAGAACGATTCCAAACAGAAGAAATTTTTTACTTAATGCAGTCTGTAGAGGTACCGTTTATTGCAATCGATGAAGCCCATTGTATTTCTCAATGGGGACATGATTTTAGACCGAGTTACCTTTCGTTATGTGAGACATTGCAGAGCATCCATCCAAGGCCCACGATTTTAGCCTTAACAGCGACGGCAACGCCTGTTGTTTCAGATGACATACTGCGCTTACTAGGAATTGCACCGGATAATCGAGTTAAAACAGGTTTTTCAAGAGAAAACTTAGCCTTTCAAGTTGTAAAAGGACAAGATCGCAATCGCTTCTTATTAGAATATTTAAAAGTTAATCGTACACAATCAGGAATTGTTTATGCAAGCACAAGAAAAGAAGTTGAACGTATTTATGAATTATTGTTAACCAAAGGGATTCAAGCTGGGAAATATCATGGTGGGATGAAAGAAAGCGAACGAAATGACGCGCAAGAGAAGTTTCTTTATGATAAAGTAACGGTAATGGTAGCAACAAATGCCTTTGGAATGGGAATTGATAAAAGCAACGTGCGCTTTGTCATTCATTATCAAATACCAAAAAATATTGAAGCATACTATCAAGAGGCTGGAAGAGCTGGGCGAGATGGATTAGACAGTGATGCCATCCTCCTGTTTTCACCTCAAGACATGCAGATTCAGCAATTTTTTATTGACCAGTCTGAAATGGAAGAGTCCCTTAAAAAATATGAATACAAAAAACTGCGTGAAATGGCTCAATACGGTTCAACTCAAATGTGTTTACAACGTTTTATTGTTCGTTACTTTGGAGAAGATTGTGAAGACTGTGAACGTTGTAGCAACTGTTTAGATGATCGTGATGAGGTAGACATTACGCTTGAAGCTCAAAAAGTATTGTCTTGTGTAAAACGGATGGGTGAGACCTTTGGCAAAGCGATGATCATGAAAGTCTTGACTGGTTCAAAAGATCAAAAAATGAAACAGTGGGATTTTGAAGAATTGTCTACCTATGGATTAATGAAAGGGATGCCTCAAAAAGAAGTCACGCAACTGATTGATTACTTAACAGCAGAAAAATATTTAGCCCCAACAGATGGTCAATTTCCTATTTTAAAAATTACAAATACGGGTGTATCAGTACTAAAAGGAGAGTTAAAAGTAAGTCGGAAACAAGCACAAGTGGCTGAAAAAGTAGCTGTGGATGATGCGTTATTCGATGAGTTACGAGGAATTCGAAGTCTCTTAGCAAGCGAACATAAAGTTCCTCCGTACATTATTTTTTCAGATGAAAGTCTACGAGAAATGTGTCAGAAATTGCCGCAGACAGATACTGAACTGTTAACTGTTAAAGGTGTTGGTGAAAATAAACTTGAAAAGTATGGAGCTTATTTCCTAGACGCATTAAAAAAGGCGGAAGCAGTTAAGGGCTAAACAGAAAAGGAGGAGCAAACGAATGAAGAGTTGTGGTGTCATTGTTGAATACAATCCTTTTCATAACGGGCATCTCTATCATTTAGAGCAAGCAAAAAAAACAACCAATTGCGATGTTTTGATTGCAGTAATGAGTGGGAATTTTTTACAGCGTGGGGAACCTGCTTTATTTGATAAGTGGACAAGAGCAGAAATGGCTTTAAATCACGGAGCAGATCTTGTGGTTGAGTTGCCCGTCCAATTTAGTGTTCAGTCAGCGGATTACTTTGCTAAGGGCGGCGTGGCGTTGCTCCAAGCATTAAAATGTGATAGTCTGTGCTTTGGCTCTGAAGAAGGAACGGGAACTGATTTTAAAAGGTTAGCTAATCAAGTAGAAGAAAAGCGAGTAGTTATTGATGAGGCATTTCAAAATTTTAAAAACAATGGCTCAAGTTATCCCGTTCAAATGAATCAAGCAATAAAAAGTGTTTTCCCAACCCATTCAATTGATTTAATGCAACCAAACAATATGTTAGGGTTTAGTTACGTAAAAGAAATCATTAAAGCTCAATCCTCAATGGAAATTAAAACAGTGAAACGACACCTTGCACAATTTCATGATGAGTCTATTGAAGAAAAAACAATCGCAAGCGCTACGGCGATTCGAAAAGAATTGTTCAATCCGTCTGATTCATTTAAAGAAATTCAAAAAGTGGTACCAGAAGATGTTTTTCAATTTATTTCTACAACAGAATATGTTGACTGGGAAAATTATTGGGAATTGCTAAAATATCGCTTAACGACAATGTCATTAAGCGATTTACGTGGTATTTATCAAGTAAATGAAGGTCTTGAATTTCGATTAAAAGAAAAAGTGAAAGAAGCCTTTGCTTTTAATGAATTTATTCAATTGATTAAAAGCAAACGTTTGACTTGGGTGAAAATACAGCGCCTCTTTTGTTATATTTTATTAAATTTAACAAAAGTAGAGATGGCTGAGAAAGTTAAACAAGTTGAAGCCATTCGCGTTTTAGGATTTACTAAAAAGGGCCAAGAATACTTGAAAATTAAGAAAAAACAGCTAGAAATACCTTTGCTTACAAATATCAATCAAAAAAATCAACATCTTGTTGAGCTTGATATCCGAGCTGGATTGGTGTATCAAATGGGGAAAATAGATCAAAAAATAAATCAGGATTATCGTCGTTATCCTATTAGAAAAAAATGATAAAAAAAGTTAACCTAATGAATTTATCGGCAGATTTAAGTAAATCGAATAAAAAAATGATAAATCACATTCATTATGAAAACAAATTGAAAACCAAGCTACAAAAGAATTAAGCTGTAAGGTAAAACACATTGACAAAGGTGGTTACAACTAGTATAATTACCTTTGTTGCTTTAGGAGTGATGGAAATGAAATGGTCATTATTAGAATTGCAAAAATATCGCAATGAACCGCTAATTTTTTCTGAAGAGATTGATTTGAAAGAATCCATAATGGTAAGAGAAAGTGAAATCTTAGACATTAGTCCTGTTACCGTTAAAGGTACACTAATTGTTCAAGATGAAATTATCGCCCGTTTGGAAATTTCGTTGGTAATTACATTACCCTCATCTCGCTCGTTAAAACCAGTTTCGGTTCCAATGTTGATTGAAGCTAACGAACTTTATGTTCCAAAAGACGTAACCGATTTTGCAGAAGATGAAAAAAACGAGACGGTCATTTATCTAGATAAAGACCAAATTGATTTGACAGAAACTGTAGAAGATATTATTCTTTTGAACTTGCCAATGCAGGTGTTTACGCCTGAAGAAGAAGAAAGTGATGAACTGCCTTCTGGAAATGATTGGGAAGTAATTTCACAAGAAATGTATGAAGTGCGGATTGAAGAACAAAAAACACAAAACGTGGATCCTCGTCTTGCTGGTTTAGCAGATTTGTTTCCGGACGAATCTCGTGACAACCAAGAGTAAGATTGGAATAAATCGCTTTTTAACTATAACCCTAGGCAAATAGCAAAAAGCAATCCTTATAAGGAGGTGTAGATCATGGCAGTACCAGCTAGAAGAACATCAAAAGCTAAAAAAAATAGACGTCGTACTCATTACAAATTGGAAGTTCCAGGCATGAACCCATGTCCTAACTGTGGCGAATTGAAAAAGAGCCACCATGTATGTCCAGCTTGTGGGCAATATGACGGTAAAGAAGTAGTAAGCAAAGAAGCTTAATACAAACATTTCATCTTATTCCGTGAGATAATTTGTTAAATCCCTTTTGAGACCATGGCTCAAAAGGGATTTTGTTTTTTATTTTTGCATTTTCTAAAGTTCGTAGTACAATAGAGAATGAAATTCAAAAAATAACCAAAGGGAGGGAAAGATATGAAGTTGCCGATTGCCATCGAAGAAGTGATTCTTTATCTTTTACCAATTTTTTTACTCTGGGGATTAGGAAAATTAATACATAAAGGTTTACTGGTTTTAAAGTGGAATCTAAAAGCGCCTGATTTATTAGTTCCATTTTTATTTGTAGGAATCCATATTTTAAGTCGTTTGTCATTTAGTGTGAGTTGGTTTCCCTATTTTGCCATTTTTATTTTAGCTGTAGGTATTGCTATTTTAATTATGCTAGCTGTAAAAAAGGGTGAAATTTTATATAGTCAATTTTTTAAAATTTTTTGGCGATTCACTTTTATAAGTTCATTTTTCGCATATTATGTTCTTGTGATTATTAATTTAGTGACCACCTTTATCTAATTAGTAGTATTATTAAAAGTATTTTTCCTGATTTTTGGAGAAATGCTTTTTTTGTTTGATAAATATTTCCTAAACTGAAGAAATTTTGGGAAAGGCCCCCACTTTCTAAAATATGGCAGAACTCTTTATTTTTTAGGATTATTATGTCAAAAGTATGATATATTAATTATTTTTTCTTAAATTTTAAGTTATTAGTGGTGGAAAGTGGGGCAATGTGGTAGACTGAAAATGTATCTTGAAAGTGGGGTGAGTGTAGACATGCTAATGGGTGAATTTAAACATAATATCGATGCAAAAGGTCGATTGATTATGCCAGCCAAATTTCGTGAAGATTTAGGCGAAAAGTTCATTATTACAAGAGGGATGGATGGCTGTTTGTTTGGTTATCCAGAAAAAGAATGGACTACACTTGAAGAAAAATTAAAACAACTTCCACTTGCAAAAAAAGATGCTCGTGCTTTTACTCGGTTTTTTTATTCCGCAGCAACAGAGTGCGAATTAGACAAGCAAGGACGAATCAATATTCCTCAAACGTTAAGAGAACATGCAGAACTAGAAAAAGTATGCCATGTTATTGGTGTTTCTGACCGAATAGAAATATGGAGTCAAGATAGATGGGAAAAATTCTCAGAAGAAGCAGAAGAAAGTTTTGATGAGATTGCAGAAAGCATGATCGACTTTGGATTTTAAAAAGGGCGGGAAAACAAATGACAACATTTAATCACGAAACCGTATTGTTACATGAAACAGTAGACGGCTTAAATCTAAAACCAAATGGCATATACGTAGACTGTACGTTAGGCGGTGCTGGACACAGCGAATACTTATTATCACAACTTGGAAAAGAAGGACATTTATACGCTTTTGACCAAGATGAACGTGCTATTGAAAACGCAAAAATTAGATTAGCTACGTTTGTAGAAAAAGGAATGGTTACTTTTGTAAAGTCAAATTTCAGAGAGATTAAAGAAGCCTTGAATAATTTAGGAGTTTTTGAAATTGACGGTGTGCTTTACGATTTAGGTGTTTCCTCTCCACAACTGGATGAAGCAGAGCGTGGATTTAGTTATCATCAAGATGCACCTCTTGATATGCGAATGGATACAGATGCCCTATTAACAGCTAAAGAAGTAGTTAATACATGGTCTTATCATGAACTAGTTCGTATTTTTTACCGATATGGTGAAGAAAAATTTTCTAAACAAATCGCACGAAAAATTGAAGCGGTACGTGAAGAAAAGCCCATTGAAACGACAGGGGAATTAGTTGAAATTATTAAAGAAGTTATTCCTGCACCTGCTAGAAGAAAAGGTGGACATCCTGCTAAGCGAGTATTTCAAGCGATTCGAATTGCAGTGAATGATGAATTATCAGCAGTGGAAGATTCTCTTGAAAGTGCTATTGAGTTACTAAAAGTTGGTGGCAGAATCAGCGTAATTTCATTCCATTCATTAGAAGACAGAATTGTGAAATCGATTTATAAAGAACACGCTGCAATGCCAGATTTACCCAAAGGATTGCCGGTGTTGCCAACAGAATTTTTACCAGAATTAAAAATTATCACACGTAAACCAATTTTACCAAGTGAAGCAGAATTGGAACAAAACAATCGATCAAGAAGCGCAAAATTACGTGTTGCAGAAAAACAGATAAAAAAATAAAATGAGCGAATAGAAGGGAAGAAAGCGATATGGCGCAAAATAGCAGTTTAGCAAGAGAACTAGAAGTTGATATTCCAAAGAGATCCCCAAGTATTCCTGATCAAACAAGCATACATATGCCTGCTCCCAGGACAGCTGGTATAACAAAGTTTGAAAAAGCCTTGCTGGGAGCCGTTGCAATCATTGCTTTTGCGTTGATTTCAGCGTGTATCACGATGCAAATCTCAATTGCTACTACCAATCGCTCATTGCAAGATACGACAACGAAAATTGCGGATATTTCAAAAGTAAATGAGAATTTACATCAAGAGATTCAAGAGCTATCAAGATATGATCGTGTCTATAGTATTGCAGGAGCGGCAGGATTGAAAATGAATGAAAATAATGTAAGGAATGTTTCGAAATGAAAAATAGTAAAAACCCACAAAAAAACCGAAAAAAAATTGCGGTCATTCTATTTTTTACTACAGCGTTGCTATTTGTAGTGTTCATTAGTCGATTTTCTTACATTATGGTTAAAGGACAAATTAACGGTGAGAATCTGTCGAAGAAAGTAAATGAACTTTATACGAGAAGTAGTGTACTGAAGGCAAAACGTGGGACTATCTATGATATAGGTGGAAAACCGGTTGCATTAGATGCTACTTCTTATTCGTTAGTGGCTGTTTTAACCGATAAATGGTCAAAAGATAAGGAACATCCGAATCATGTTGTAGACAAAGAAAAAACAGCTGAAGTGTTATCCCAAAATATCAATATGAGTAAAGAAGAAATTTTAGAGCGTTTAAATACTCCAAACGTAGATCAAGTTGAATTTGGAAATGCCGGGAAAAATTTAAGTTATGAAATTAAAAGCAACATTGATAAAAATAAATTAACTGGTTTGGTTTTTGATGAAACCACAACTCGCTTTTATCCAAACGGAACCTTTGCTTCTCATCTAGTTGGGTTGGCACAAGTTGATAAAAATACTGAAACAGGCGAAATAAAAAATGATATTTTAGACGGTATTATGGGAACTGAGCAAGCATACAACAACATCTTAAAAGGTACAGATGGAAAAATTGAGTACAAGAAAGATTCTTTTGGGTATTCATTGCCAAATTCAAAACCAAAAGAAGTAAAACCAAAAGATGGCAAAGATGTTTATTTAACTCTAGATAATCGGATGCAAGTCTTTATGGAAAGTACGCTGACAGAAGTAAATGAGAAATATGCACCTAAAAATATGACGGCAATACTAATGAATCCCAAAACTGGGGCTATTATGGCTGCTTCTCAGCGACCTTCATTCAATGCAGAAACATTGGAAGACCTATCATTTTGGCAAAATTTATTAGTAGAAGATACATTTGAACCTGGATCTACCATGAAAGTTTTAACATTAGCGGCAGCACTTAATGAAGGGAAATTCAATCCGAATGCGACCTTTATGTCTGGAGTTAAAAAAGTTGAAGGTGGAGAAATTCGAGATCATAACAAAGTTGGCTGGGGCCAAATTAGTTATTTAGAAGGATTAGAGCGTTCAAGTAATGTTGCTTTTGTTAATTTAATGGAACAAATGGGAGAAGGAACCTGGAAAAATTACATGGATGCCTTTGGAATTGGAAAGTCAACCAATTCTGGTTTACCTAATGAAAGTACCGGAAGCAATCCTTATGAGTGGCCATTAGAAAAAGCAAATACAGCATTCGGTCAAGGGGTTACCGTTACAGCATTTCAAATGATGCAAGCCTATTCCGCGATTGCGAACAACGGAAAAATGATGAAACCTTATTTTGTAGATAAAACAGTTGATCCAAAAACAGGCAAGCAAACCATTACAAAGCCAACTGTAGTAGGGGAACCAATTACTCCTGAAACAGCACAAAAAGAATTGGACTACTTGCAAAATGTGGTATACAGTGAAAACGGAACAGGTCAAGCATACCAAATTGACGGGTATAAAATTGCTGCTAAAACCGGAACAGCCGAAATTGTAAATCCTGATACAAAAAAATATTATACAGGAGACAACAACTACATTTTCTCAGTAGTAGGAATGGCACCGGCTGATGATCCGGAACTAGTGCTGTACGTTACAATGAAACAACCACAAAAATATGATGGCACAGTTACAGGCGGACGGATGGTAGCAGATGTTTTTAACCCAATTATGAAAAGAGCATTACAATACCAAGATTTAAGCAATCAACCGGATGATAGTGATTCTAACAAGGTTGAGATGAGTAAAGTAACAGGCATCACAAAAGAAGAAGCATTAAAAACATTAGAAGATAAAAAATTAAATGTGACGATTATCGGAAATGGTGATACAATAGTACAGCAATTACCTCTACCAGAATCAACTATTTTGGCAGGTCAAAAAGTAGTGCTATTGACAAACGGAGCGATGACGATGCCAAATATGACAGGATGGTCAAAAAATGACGTTCTTAAAGTATCAGAAATAACCGGTCAAAAATTTAAAATCGATGGAGATGGCTTTGTAACAACTCAGAGTTTACCAGAAAATGCTAACATGGAAGGTGTGCCTGAAATTAACGTTACCTTAGCTCCGCCTAGATAAGAAGAAAAGGTGAGAAATAATGAACGCTATTGATTTAGTAGCCAATTTAACTTTAAAAACAGTTGAAAAAGAAATTCCAAAAGAACTAGATATTCCGCATTTAACTCAAGATAATCGTGAAATAACTGTCGGATCGCTATTTATTTGTATCAAAGGTGCGTTATTTAATGGGCATGATTTCGCTCAAGAAGCTGTAGCAAACGGAGCCTCTCTAATCGTTGCAAGTGAACCAATCGACGTTTCAGTTCCGGTTGTCTATGTGCCTAATACAACGAGAGCAATGGCGATTTTGGCAGATGCTTTTTACGAGCATCCTAGTGATGAATTGAGATTGATTGGTGTAACAGGAACAAATGGCAAAACAACAATTACTCACTTGATTGATCAAATTTTTAGAGATCATCACGAAGTAACCGGCGTTATCGGAACGATGTATCGCAGAATTGGTGATGAGATTTTTGAAACAAAAAATACTACACCAGATAGTCTAACCTTACAAAAGACGTTTCGTGAGATGCGTAAAAAAAACGTGACAACATGTGCGATGGAAGTTTCCTCTCATTCGCTAGTACAAGGACGCGTTTGGGGAACGAATTTTGATATTGCGGTTTTTACTAATTTAAGCCAAGATCATTTAGAATTTCATCATACAATGGCAGAGTATGCCCATGCCAAAAGCCTATTGTTTTCACAACTAGGCAATACGTACCAAAAAGATCGTCCTAAGTTCGCTATTTTAAATACAGATGATCCAGTTGGAAGAAGCTATGTTTCTATGACTGCAGCACCTGTTATTAGCTATGGAATCGAATCAGAGGCAGATTTTAAAGCGACAAATATTCAAATTACTAATCGTGGTACAAGCTTTGACTTGAATTTTCAAGGTTCAAGTTATCCAGTATCCCTACAATTAGTAGGGAAATTTAATGTTTTAAATGTCTTAGGAGCAATGGCAGCTGCTTTTGCAGCGGGATTAGAGCTTTCAAGTATTATTCAATCACTTGAATCCGTTCGTGGCGTTCGTGGTCGTTTTGAACTTGTGAAAGGCAGCCAAGATTTTGCTGTAATTGTCGATTATGCACACACTCCAGATGGATTATTAAATGTGCTAAAAACAGTTAATGAATTTAAAGTAGGAGAAGTTTATTGTGTAGTTGGTTGTGGAGGCGATCGTGATAAGACGAAGCGTCCTAAAATGGCACGAGTGGCAATGGATTTTGCAGATCATGTTATTTTTACTTCTGACAATCCTCGAACAGAAGATCCAACTTTAATTTTAAAAGATGTAGTAAGTGAACTTGTAGATGAGGAATATCAGCTGATGGTAGATCGTCGTGAAGCAATAGAATCAGCTATTCAACAAGCAAAACCGAATGATGTGGTGCTGATTGCAGGTAAAGGGCATGAAGATTATCAAATTATTGGTACAACGAAACATCATTTTGATGATGTTGAAGAAGCAGAAAAAGCGATTTTGAAATTTCATGAAATGTAGCAGAGAATCTTTAAAAAAGTGATGGTCGTCACTGAAAATTAGGAGCGGTTGAACATGCATTGGACAGAAATGTTAATGCCAGTTGTCAGTGGTTTTGCACTAACAATTATGGCTATGCCAATATTTATTGGTTATTTTAGAATGAAACAATTAGGACAAACAACAAGAGAAGACGGTCCAAAATGGCATGAAGTGAAAACTGGAACACCGACAATGGGTGGTTTAGTCTTCCTAATCGCCATTGTTATTACGAGTGTTTGGGTTGGCATTTGGCAAAAATCCTTAACGATATCTTTAGGGTTGCTAATGTTTATCCTAGTTCTTTACGGTATTTTAGGTTTTTTAGATGATTTTATCAAAGTCTTTAAAAAAAGAAATCTTGGTTTGACATCTAAACAAAAATTAATCGGTCAAATTATTGGCGGTATTGTATTTTTTGCTGTATACCGAATAGAAGGCTTAGATACATTATTGTATCTTCCGTTTTTTGGTGAAGTGAATATTGGGTGGTTGTATGCTGTTTTTGTTATTGTTTGGTTAGTTGGTTTCTCAAATGCAGTTAATTTAACAGATGGTTTAGATGGTTTGGTGGCAGGCACGGCAAGTATTGCTTATGGTGCGTATGCCGTTTTAGCATTTAAACAAGGTCAAACAGATATTTTGATTTTTTGTTTAGCTGTAATTGGTGGACTTGTTGGGTTCTTTTTCTTTAATAAAAAACCAGCAAAAATATTTATGGGAGATGTTGGTTCGTTAGCATTAGGTGGCGGATTAGCAGCTGTTTCTATTCTGTTACATCAAGAATGGTCATTGCTATTGATTGGATTAATCTTTGTTATTGAAACGGCAAGCGTTATGATTCAGGTAACATCCTTCAAATTAACTGGTAAACGTGTCTTTAAAATGAGTCCAATCCATCATCATTTTGAAATGAGTGGTTGGAGTGAATGGCGTGTTGTTTTAACATTTTGGGCTGTTGGTTTAGTTGCAGCCGCTTTAGCACTAGTGATTATTCTTTAACAGGAGGCTTTTTAGAATGAAAAAAGTAACAGCTTACGAACATAAAAAAGTATTGGTTGTCGGTTTAGCAATGAGTGGCGTGAACGCGGCTAAATTGTTGCATGAATTAGGCGCATTAGTTACCGTTAACGATTATAAGAGCTTTGAAGAAAACCCAGAAGCGCAAGAACTTTTAGAATCAGGAATTCGGGTTGTAACAGGCGGACATCCAGTTGAATTGTTAGATGAGGATTTTGAATTAGTTGTAAAAAATCCTGGTATCATGTACAACAACCCAATTGTACATCGTGCAATTGAAAAAGGAATACCTGTTATTACAGAAGTTGAATTAGCTTATGAAGTTGCTGAAAGTAAAATTATCGGCATTACTGGAACTAATGGGAAAACAACAACTACCACGATGATTGCTGAAATTTTAAATCATAACCGTAAAAATGGTCATGCTTATGTTGCAGGAAATATAGGGACACCAGCTAGTTTAGTTGCTCAAACAGCAACTAAAGATGATGAAATCGTGATTGAGTTATCAAGTTTCCAATTAATGGGAATTAAAACATTACGACCACAAATTGCTGTCATCACCAATATTTTTGAAGCCCATATTGATTATCATGGCTCACGAGACGAATACGTAGCAGCCAAATGGCGTATTACTGAAAATCAAACAGCAGATGACTATTTAATTTTAAATTGGGATCAAGAAGAGTTGCGTGAATTGTCTAAAACAAGTAAAGCAAAAATTATTCCATTCTCAAGAAAAGAGAGTTTAAAAAATGGCGCTTATGTAAAAGGTGACATGATTTATTATCAAGATGAAGCTATTATGAATAAAAATGATATTGTCGTACCAGGTGAGCATAATGTTGAAAATGCGTTGGCTGCAATTGCGGTTGCAAAATTAGTAGGACAAAGCAATGAAAACATTGTAGAGTTATTAATGAATTTTTCAGGTGTTAAACATCGGACGCAATTTGTGACGGAGTTTAAACAACGTAAATTCTATAATGACTCTAAAGCAACGAATATTTTAGCAACTGAAAATGCATTAAAAGGATTCAGTAAACCGGTCATCTTATTAGCCGGCGGCTTGGATCGAGGAAATGGTTTTGAAGAATTGGTTCCAGCTTTAAAAAACGTCAAAGCGCTCATTGTTTTTGGTGAGACAGCTAGTAAAATTGAAGCAGCAGGTGTTGAAGCAGGAGTTAAAACCATTCAACATGTTCAAAACGTTGAAGCAGCAGTCCCAGTTGCGTATGAATTAAGTGAACCGGAAGAAATTATTTTATTATCTCCAGCGTGCGCTAGTTGGGATCAATACCGTAGTTTTGAAGTTCGTGGCGATGCGTTTATCAATGCAATTGATCAATTGATTGAAGAAGTTGAAGAACAGGAGGAGTAATGCTTTATTAAAAAGCCTTACGTTATTATTATGAAAATTATTTTATCTGGTGGTGGCACTGGTGGACATATTTATCCAGCTCTAGCCCTGATTCGACGTCTTCAAGTAATGAATCCCACTGTTGAAGTTCTCTATGTTGGAACAGAAAAAGGGTTAGAAAAGAAGATTGTTGAAAAAGCGGGAATTCCATTTAAAACAGTGGAAATTCAAGGTTTTAAACGTTCTCTATCACTTTCTAATTTTAAAACGATTCAATTATTTTTTAAAAGTGTAGCAGATTCAAAAAAAATTGTAAAAGAATTTAAACCGGATATTGTGATTGGAACGGGTGGATATGTTTGCGGTCCTGTTGTTTACGCAGCTGCTAAATTGAATGTACCTACCATTATCCATGAGCAAAACAGTGTTGCCGGCGTAACCAATAAATTTTTAGCTCGCTTTGTATCTAAAATTGCAATTTGTTTTGAAGAAGCAAGAGCTGAATTCCCTAAATTCCAAGATAAAGTAGTTTTAACTGGGAATCCAAGAGCCCAAGAAGTAGCGAATATTGAAAAATCACCTGTTTTAACTGAATATGGTCTAGCAACTCAAACTCCAACACTATTGATTTTTGGTGGGAGTCGTGGAGCTAGAAAAATTAATGAAGCATTTCTTGAAGCTTTACCAGAATTAGCAACAAAAGACTATCAAGTTCTTTTTGCGACTGGGGAAGTTCATTATGAAAAAATCAATCAAGAAGTTGAAAAATTAAATCTCCAAAACAAAAATGTGGCTGTTGTTCCATATATTTACAATATGCCTGAAGTTTTTGCAAATGTTTCGGTGGTAATGGGAAGAAGTGGAGCGACAACGCTGGCTGAACTAACGGCATTAGGTTTGCCAAGTATATTAATTCCCAGCCCATACGTCACGAATGACCATCAAACAAAAAATGCTGAAAGTCTATCTCATCACAATGCAGCACGTTTGATTCCAGACAATGAATTAAATGGAGCGCAATTTATTCAAGCAGCAGACGAATTAATGTTGAATGAACCTTTACGTGAAGAAATGGCAAAAGAAGCAAAAAAATTAGGTGTAGTTGACGCCAGTGATCGATTGATTCGTTTAATCAATAAGTTAATAAACAACTAAAAACGAGAAGGGAGCGAAGACGCATGGCAAATTGGAATAAAAGAAGTTCGTATAAAAAAAATACTGCTAAAGAGCCTGCGCCTTCTTTAACTCCTTGGGAGCAAGAACAGCAAAAAAAAGCAGCTGAACAAAATAGTGAAAAAACAGTTAGTAGTGAAGAAAAAAAGAAAAACAAAGCTGAAAAAAAAGTGCTCTCAATGGAACACAAGCTACCCCGTTTAAAGGAACAAAGACGAAGAAAGATGTTGCGTCGATTGATTCCAATGGTTTTTTTATTTTCTTTTACAATTTTAGTGATTCTTTATTTTATTTCACCTTTAAGCCGCATTTCAAAAGTAACTGTTTCTGGTACAAATGAAGTTTTTGACCAGTCGGTTATTGACGCCAGTCAATTGAAAAAAGGAGACTCTTTATGGGAAGCTTATTTTAATCGAGCTAAGATGGAGCAAGAAATTAAAGGGAAATTAAATCAAGTTAAATCAGTCCATTTAAAATTCGATGGAGTTAACAGCTATGAGGTAGCAATCAAAGAATATAAAACGGTAGCTTACTTAGCTAAAGACGATCAATACTACAATATTTTAGAAAATGGAAAAATTGTAAAAGAAAGTAGAAAAGTTTCAATAGGCAATCCTCCAATCTTTAAGAATTTTAAAGAAGGACCTGCTTTAGATGAAATGATTTTACAATACAGCCAGTTAAGCAGCGACATTAAAAATAGTATGTCAGATATTGAGCATCAATCCAATAAAACAGATGACTATTTAATTAAAATAAATATGAATGATGGAAATTTAGTGCAAGCAAGTATCCCATCTTTTGCTGAAAAAATGGCGTATTATCCTAGCTTTGTAAAAAGTTTAGGGGACCAAAAAGGAATTATAAATATGGAAGTGGGCGTTTATTTCGAACCATTTTAATAAAAAAGTAAAAAAAAATAACAAAATTAATAATGTACAGAATAATTCTACTAAAATCTTCGTAAAATACTGATAAATATGGTAAAATTAAAAATGTGTATCATTTATTGAGAAAAACTAAAATCTTAGGTCAATTAAGGAGGTTTCAATTAATGGGAAATACTGGGATTTATGTGAGTCTAGATATTGGAACCACTTCAATAAAAGTAGTAGTTGCTGAGTATGTCAATGGTCAAATGAACATTATTGGAGTTGGAAATGAAAAATCAGAAGGTCTAAGTCGAGGGATTATTGTCGACATCGATCAAACAGTTGAATCAATAAAAAAAGCAGTTAAACAAGCTGAACAAAAAGCAAATATGGATATTAACAATGTCATCGTTGGAATTCCATCAAATAGTGTTGAAATTGAAAGTTGCCATGGAATGATTGCCGTTTCAGGAGATAATCGTGAAATTAGTGAGTTGGATGTTGAAAATGTAATGGCTGCAGCAATGGTAAGATCAGTTCCGCCAGAAAGAGAAATTATTTCGGTGATTCCAGAAGAATTTATTGTTGATGGCTTTGATGGGATTCGTGACCCCAGAGGAATGATTGGTGTTCGTTTAGAAATGCACGCTACGATGCTAACAGGACCTAAAACGATTTTACATAACACAAAACGTTGTGTAGAAAAGGCAGGATTACAAATTGAGGAAATCGTCGTTCAACCTCTTGCAGTTGGAAGTATCGCTTTATCAAAAGGCGAACGTGATTTTGGAACGATTATCATTGATATGGGGGGTGGACAAACCTCTGCTTCTGTTATTCATGACAATCAATTAAAATATACATTTGTTGATCCAGAAGGTGGCGAATACGTTTCAAAAGATATTTCAATTATTTTGAATACCACCCTTGAAAATGCTGAAAAAATTAAACGTGATTATGGATTTGCATTGCCAGAAGAAACTTCTCCTGATGAAGTTTTTCCAGTTGAAACGATTGGCAAAAATGAGCCAGTCAAAATTGATGAACAATATTTATCAGAAATTATTGAAGCTCGTTTAGTTCAAATTTTCGAAAAAATAAAAGCTGAATTAGATATTGTTGGTGCAAGAGAATTACCAGGAGGAATCGTTCTAACTGGTGGAGCGGCTTCGTTACCAGGAGTGATTGAATTGGCGAAAGATATTTTTGAAATCAATGTGAAACTATATGTTCCAGATCAAATGGGCATGCGTTTCCCAGCCTTTTCTACCGGAATTGGTTTGATTGAATATGTGGCTAATTTAGATGAGATTCACGCAGTATCAAAAGGTCGGAAAGTGCATCATATGGATGAACGAGTGAACCAACACCACGTTGAAGAACACGTTTTTGAAAATAATGCCCCAACACCACGAGAAGAAAAACAGCCAAAAAAAGAAGAAGATAAGTTAAGCAACAAGGCAAAAAATTTCTTTTCTAACTTCTTTGATTAATCAACATAGACGAATGATAAAACAGAAAATAATCGATGTTAGTAGGAGGAAATAGGATGGAATTAGAATTTGATTCAATGATAAACAACGGTGCTGTCATTAAAGTTATTGGTGTCGGTGGAGCAGGAAACAATGCAGTAAATCGTATGATTGATGAAGGTGTTAAAGGTGTTGAATTTATCGTTGCTAATACGGATATTCAAGCACTACAAAGTTCAAATGCTGAAATCAAAATTCAATTAGGACCAAAATTAACAAGAGGTCTTGGAGCAGGTTCAAATCCAGAAATTGGACGTAAAGCTGCAGAAGAAAGTGAAGAACAAATTGCAGAAGCTTTAAGTGGAGCAGATATGATATTTGTTACTGCAGGTATGGGTGGCGGAACAGGAACAGGAGCTGCACCAATTGTTGCTAGAATTGCAAAAGAACAAAGTGCATTGACTGTTGGTGTTATTACAAGGCCCTTTACTTTTGAAGGTCCAAAACGTGGCCGTTTTGCTGCAGAAGGTGTTTCTGAAATGAAAGACCATGTAGATACATTGGTTATTATTTCAAACAACCGTTTACTAGAAATCGTTGACAAAAAGACACCAATGTTAGAAGCTTTCCACGAAGCAGATAACGTATTACGCCAAGGGGTACAAGGTATTTCAGATTTAATCACAGCTCCAGGATATGTAAACTTAGATTTCGCTGATGTAAAAACAGTTATGGAAAATCAAGGTTCTGCGTTGATGGGAATTGGTATGGCAAGTGGTGAAAACAGAACAGCTGAAGCAACTAAAAAAGCGATTTCTTCACCATTATTAGAAGTATCTATTGATGGTGCTGAGCAAGTATTGTTAAACATTACAGGTGGACCAGATTTAACCTTATTTGAAGCACAAGACGCTTCTGATATCGTTTCAGCAGCTTCAACAACTGAAGTAAATATTATTTTTGGAACATCAATCAACGAAAAACTTGGCGATGAAGTAATCGTAACCGTAATTGCGACTGGGATTGACAATCAACGTGGGCAAGAAGCTCGACGCGATAGTTCAAGAACGCGTAGTTTTTCAAATACAAATGAAGCAACACCTTATAGCAAACGCAACGAAGAACAAAGCCAATCAGCACCTGTAAGCAACCAAGCTGAAAAAGATCCGTTTGGCGATTGGGATATTCGTCGTGAACCTAATGTTCGTGAAACAAGTGGACGCGAAGAAGCACCAACAGAAAAAGCTGATTTTGATGTATTTAAACGCGATTCATCGCCAGAAAAAGGGCATGGAAATGACGATGATAGTTTAGACACACCACCATTCTTTAGAAGACGTCGTAAATAAATGACAATTTCTAAAAATTTAGAAGCAGTGGAGTCAACGCTATGCCAAGCAATTAATACAGTTGGGCGTAAACGCTCAGATGTAACGTTGATTGCAGTGACAAAAGCTGTTTCTAATGAAGCAACAAAAGAAATTTATGATTTAGGAATTCGTCATTTAGCTGAAAATAGACCAGAAGGTTTACAAGCAAAAAAAACTTATTTACCAGATAATGACATCAAATGGCATTATATTGGTAATTTACAAACGAGAAAAGTGAAGCAAGTTATTAATGAAATTGATTATTTTCATGCGTTAGATCGCATTTCTTTAGCTAAGGAAATCGAAAAGCGTGCAGAACACACAATCAATTGCTTTCTTGAAGTGAATGTTACAGGTGAGGAGTCGAAACATGGCATAAATCCTTCAGAGATTGAAGCTTTTATTGATTCTTTACAAGACTATTCTAAAATAAAAATCATCGGTCTAATGACAATGGCTCCAATCGATGCAGATGAAGCAACTATTCGCAAAGCCTTTTCAACTCTTTATCAACTAAAAAATACGATTCAAGTTAAAGGCATTTCATACGCTCCCTGTACAGAATTGAGTATGGGAATGAGTAATGACTATCAGATTGCTGCCGAGGAAGGCGCGACATTTGTACGAGTTGGAACAGCTTTGTTTAAAGACTAAAATAAGGGAGGACGAGAATATGGGACTCATGGGTAATTTTAGCCAATTTTTTGGTTTAAATGATGAAGAAGAAGATTATGAGTATGAAGAATACGATCAAAAAACTGAAAAAGCAGCAGCGCCTATTCAAGCTCAAGAGAAAGCTTACACTGAACCAAAAAGTAAATCATCATTTAACACACGCAATGTCAACGCTGTTAAGACAAGCAATAAAGTTGTTCCCTTGAATCAACAAGCGATTCCATCTCAATCTAAAATTGTTGTTTTTGAACCGCGCGTTTATTCAGAAGTTCAAGAAGTTGCAGATTTGTTAATGGCAAATGAATCAGTGATTTTAAATTTCAATCGGATTGAAGAAGATCAAGCTAAACGAATTGTGGACTTCTTAACAGGAACCATTTATGCAATTAGTGGAGATATTCAACGTATCGGCGATGAAATTTTCTTGTGTACACCACCAAATGTTGAAATTGATGGTATGTTAACAGAAATGATGCGTGATAAGGAATTCTACTAGAAAGAGGTGTTTGAAAACAATATGATAGATATTTTAATATTTGTGTACAGAGTGTTATCCGAAGCGATTAATATTTATTCTATTTTAATTGTTGTCTATGCCCTGCTGTCTTGGTTACCTGGCGCTTATAATTCTAAGCTAGGAGAAATATTAGCCAGACTTTGTGAGCCCTATTTAGATGTCTTTAGAAGAATTATCCCACCAATTGGAGGGATTAGCTTTTCACCAATTGTGGCATTGATTGTTTTAAGTTTAGTAAATCGTGGACTTTATTATGTTTTAATGTTTTTAATTCAAACCATAGCATCATAAGAATAAGGGGGCGCTGAAAGATGATTGAAAATGTGTATCAGCATTTTAGAAAAGAAGAGCGCTCTTTTATTGATGCTGTAACGGGTTGGATTCAAGAATGTGAAGATCAATATACACCCTATTTGACCAAGTTTTTAGATCCTAGACAAGTCTATATTATTGAAACGTTGATTGGCAAAAGAAGCGAACTAAAATTGTATTTATTTGGCGGATACGAATCAGCTGAGCGAAAACGAGCGTTTATTTGCCCAGAATATTTTATTCCCAAGCAAGATGATTTTAAGGTCTCTTTATGCGAGATTCATTATCCTATAAAGTTTGCCAATTTAACTCATAGCAAAATTTTAGGAACTTTAATTTCCACTGGTGTAAAGCGTGAGTTTTTTGGAGATATTATCTGTGATGGTGAGCGTTGGCAATTTTTTATAGATGAATCAATGGAAAGTTATGTTCGAAATCAAATTGAAAAAATTGGCAATGTGTCGATTCGAGTTGAAGAACGGACCTATGTAGACATTATAACCCCAATTGATGATTGGAGTTATATTAGCGGGACGGTTTCATCCATGCGAATAGACACGATTATTTCGAGTATTTTCAATATTTCAAGACAACGAGCAAAACAGTTGATTGAAGCTGGTAAAGTGAAATTGAATTGGGCAGAAATTTTGCGACCTGATTTTGAAATAGGCTTGTTAGACATTTTATCCGTTCGAGGATTTGGTCGAATTCAGATCAAAGAAATTGAAGGTAAGACTAAAAAAGACAAATGGCGAATTCAATTCGGTGTTCTTTTTAAATAACAAAAGACATTTCTTGTAGAAATTCCATTTGTAGCTTATAATAGTAAACAACAATATAAAATGAAATTGGAGGTGTCTTCCATGGTGTTAACTCCGTTAGATATACATAACAAAGAGTTCCCTGTCAAGATGCGTGGATATGACCAAGATGAGGTCAATGATTATTTAGATCAAATCATTAAAGATTATGAAATGGTGCTAAAAGAGAAACGTGAATTAGAGAAACAATTAAAATTCAGCGAAGAAAAAGTAGAACATTTCAATAACTTGCAAGATGCTTTAAATAAATCGATTATTGTAGCTCAAGAGGCAGCAGATCGCGTAAAAGAAAATGCAAATAAAGAATCTAAAATTATCATGATGGATGCTGAAAAAAATGCAGATCGTTTACTAGATGAAGCTGTTACAAAAGCACGCAAAATTAGCATTGAAACAGATGGCTTGAAAAAACAAAGTCGTGTGTTTAAACAACGTCTACAATTAATGATCGAATCACAATTAGAAATGGTACGCAACAAGGAATGGGATGAGTTGTTACAAACAACACCAGGAGAAACCTTGGAAATTCCAACCTTAAAAGAAGTTTTAGCAGATTTACCAAAAGCAACTGAAGACACGGAAGAAGTAGCAATCCAAGAACCAATTGATGTCGCAGATATTAAAAAATTTGATGATGTTGATACAAGTGTAGCAGAAGAATCGCCAGAAGATTTAAACTACCGAGTAGAAGGTACACTGGAAGCTATTGAATTGCCAGAAGAAAAATAAATGACTTTGAATAGAACAGAAAAATGATAACAATACTTTTAGCGAGCTAGTGAATGGTGAAAGACTAGCAAGTCCCTGTTATGATTAGATCCTCTAGGAGTCAATTAGCTGAAACTAAGTAAGCTAATTCGTTTGATTGGCGTTAACAATTACTTGAGGAGAAAAAGAAATTTTTCTTAAACTTGGGTGGTAACACGAAGACTTCGTCCCTACTATAGGGGTGGAGTCTTTTTTTAATAAATTAAACTAAATTTTAAAATAGATAAGGAGTTTATATAACATGAAAATGAAAGAAACATTACAGCTTGGAAAAACAGATTTTCCAATGCGTGGAAATTTACCAACAAGAGAAGTGGAATGGCAAAAAAATTGGGAGACTGTTGACATTTACGCTCAACGTCAAAAATTAAATGAAGGCAAACCAAGCTTTGTTTTACATGATGGCCCTCCTTATGCAAATGGCAATATCCATATGGGGCATGCCTTAAACAAAATCAGCAAAGACATCATTATCCGTCATAAATCAATGTCAGGTTTCCGTTCACCATACGTTCCTGGTTGGGATACTCATGGTTTGCCAATCGAGCAAGCTTTAACAAATAAAGGAGTTAAGCGCAAAGAAATGACAGTCGCTGAATTCCGTAAAAAATGTGAAGAATATGCATGGGAGCAAGTCAACAAACAACGTGAAGATTTCAAACGTTTAGGTGTTGCTGGAGAATGGGATCATCCTTATGTAACGTTACAACCAGAATACGAAGAAGCACAAATTCGTGTCTTTGGAAAAATGGCTGAAAAAGGCTATATTTACAAAGGATTAAAACCAATTTACTGGTCACCTTCAAGCGAATCAGCACTAGCAGAAGCGGAAATTGAATACAAAGACGTTAAATCTCCTTCAATCTACGTCGCATTTAAAGTAGTAGACGGAAAAGGAGTCTTAGATACTGATACGTCCTTAGTTATTTGGACAACAACGCCTTGGACAATTCCTTCTAACTTAGGAATCTCAGTAAATGCCTTATATGATTATGTAGTTGTTTTAGCTGACGGCAAAAAGTTTGTAGTGGCTAAGGATCTATTAGAAACGGTTCAAAATGCAATTGGCTGGGAGTCTGTTGAAGTTTTAAGTGAATTAAAAGGGTCTGAAATGGAATATATGACGGCACAACATCCACTATACGAACGCACTTCATTAGTAATGGTCGGCGATCATGTGACGTTAGACGCTGGTACTGGTTTAGTTCATACAGCTCCAGGACATGGTGACGATGACTTTATTATTGGCCAAAAATATAAATTAGGTGTTTTATCACCAATTGACGATCGTGGTGTCTTCACTGATGAAGCTCCTGGTTTTGAAGGTGTCTTTTATGACAAAGGAAATAAATTGATTACAGAAGCTCTTGACGAAAAAGGTGCATTACTAAAACTTGATTTCTTTACTCATAGTTACCCACATGACTGGAGAACAAAAAAACCGGTTATTTTCCGAGCAACACCGCAATGGTTTGCTTCAATTGATGACTTCCGCGCGGATATTTTAACAGCTGTTGAAGGCGTTGAATGGGTTCAAAAATGGGGGATGACTCGTCTTTATAATATGGTTCGTGATCGTGGCGATTGGGTTATTTCAAGACAACGTGCATGGGGTGTTCCATTGCCAATTTTCTATGGTGAAAATGGAGAAGCTATTATTACTCCAGAAACAATTGACCACGTTGCGACATTATTTGGCGAACATGGTTCAAATGTTTGGTTTGAAAGAGAAGCAAAAGACTTGTTACCTGCAGGCTTTACTCATCCATCAAGTCCAAATGGTGAATTTACAAAAGAAAATGACATTATGGATGTTTGGTTTGATTCAGGTTCTTCTCACCAAGCCGTTTTAGCAGCGAGACCTTATTTAACGTATCCAGCTGATATGTATCTAGAAGGGTCAGATCAGTACCGTGGTTGGTTTAACTCAAGTATTACAACAAGTGTCGCAATTAACGGAATTGCACCATACAAAACGGTTCTTTCTCAAGGGATGGTATTAGATGGTGAAGGTCGCAAGATGAGTAAATCAATCGGAAATACGATTTTACCTGAAAAAGTTGTGAAACAAATGGGCGCAGATATTATTCGTTTATGGGTAGCTAGTGTTGATACGCAAGCAGATGTTCGAGTAAGTGATGAAATCTTAAAACAAGTTTCAGAAGTTTATCGTAAAATCCGTAATACGTTACGTTTCCTATTGGCAAATACATCTGATTTTGATCAAAAAGCAGATGCAGTCGACTATAACAATTTGCGTTCAGTAGATAAATATTTAATGATTCGACTAAATCAATTAGTTGGAAAAGTAGAAGAAAGCTATGAAAAATATGAATTCTCTACAATTTATCAATTAATCAACAACTTCTGTACGGTTGACCTATCACAATTTTATCTAGACTTTGCTAAAGATGTTGTTTACATTGAAGCAGCAGATGCCTATGAGCGTCGTGCAATGCAAACTGTTTTCTATGAAGTATTGGTAACATTAACAAAATTATTGACGCCAATTTTACCTCATACAGCCGAAGAGGTTTGGGATTTCTTAAACGAGGAAGAAGACTATGTTCAATTAGCAGAAATGCCAGAAGTGACTCATTATCCAAATGAAGAAGAATTAGTGGATATGTGGGAAGCCTTTATGGACTTAAGAAATGATGTTCAAAAAGCACTAGAAGAAGCGCGAAATGAAAAGAAAATTGGAAAATCCTTTGAAGCAAAATTAGTGCTTTATCCAAATGAACAAACGAAAGCGTTGATTGCTGCTTTAGATAGCAATCTTGCTCAACTGTTTATTGTGTCTGATTTAGAAGTAAAAGGCATGAAAGAAACAGCACCTGAAAATGCATTACAATTTGATTCTGCAGCCATTTTGATTGAAAAAGCTGAAGGAGAAACTTGTGAGCGATGTCGTGGAGTGAAACATGACGTTGGCAGTCATTCAGACGCTCCAAACTTGTGTGATCGTTGTGCTACAATTGTCGAGGAACATTATCCAGCAGCTCTTTTACCAGAAGAAGCGGAGTAAATTCAATTGAACCGAATCTTAGAAATTAAGATTCGGTTTTTTTACTCAATGAAGTAAATAGTCAACTAATCGTTTTTATGATAAGATAATGTTATTAAAATGGACATAGAGGAGTGGTTTTGATGGAACTTGACCTGATAAAAGTTCACGGTTCAGAAAATAGTTTTTTCATTCTTGATGAAACAATTTTAGAAAGACCTTTAACAGAAGCAGAAATAATGAAAGTAACAACAACGTTAACGAATCGTGAAACAGGTTTATTGAATGGAGCAGATGGAATTCTATTAATCACCAAGAGCTCACAGCCGGAAGCAGTTGCTAAAATGCGTGTAATCAATAGTGACGGTAGTGAAGCGAGTATGTGTGGCAATGGGTTAAGAACGGTGGCGCGTTACCTTGCAGAAAAAGAGCAATTAGATTACTTTCATGTAGAAACGATGCATGCCAATTTATTAGTTCAAAAAACTACTGAAATTGGGAATGATGTTGCAACCTATCAAGTAGAAATTTCACCTGTATCTTTTCAAACTTCTACACTGCCTTTAATTGGCAAAGGAGAAACGTTAATCAATCAGCCATTTAAAGAGCTAGATTCAAAGCTGTTATTTTCAGCAGTGGCGGTTCCAAATCCACATTTAATTAGTTTTGTTGACCATGAAACAATGGAGAGTCCTTTACTTGAAGAAATAGCACGATTCGTTAATGGAGAAAACCCTTATTTTATTGATGGCGTTAATGTTAGTTTTGTTGAAGTATTAGGAAAAGATCAAATTTTTGTGAAAACTTATGAGCGTGGCGTTGGTTTTACAAATGCTTGTGGGACAGCGATGTCTGCCAGCAGTCTAATGTATGTTTTATTAAAAGAGGGGTCATTTGATCAAAAAATTCAAGTTTTCAATCCAGGTGGAATGGTTCAAACGATTGTTCATCAAGACAATGAAGACAATTATTGGATGGAATTAATTGGAAATGCTACCTATTTACAAAAAATCACACTATCGTTATCAGATGCACAAAAGGGTGATTTTAGTAATAGCCAATTAATGATTTTAAATGAAAATGACGCGTATCAAGAATTTATCAAAGAGGCTCAAAACGTTTTAAAAAAGAACTAAAAATATATTAAAAAGGTTATTAAACCAACGTGTAAAACCCTTGCATAAGAAAAAATATTGAGCTATAATGGATTCGTGATGGGTTTACTTTTATAATGGCGAGAAGAGTTTGAATTCAAGAGGACTTGAATGGTTTATTTCTCTTTTAATTAAAATAGAAACAACTAAACTTGGACTTTTTATCAAAGAAATCTATTGCAAAAAGAGATAAATGGAGGTCACGGACAGATGGAAAAAGGTACAGTAAAATGGTTTAACAGTGAAAAAGGTTTTGGCTTTATCGAAGTAGAAGGCGGAGAAGATGTATTCGTACATTTTAGCGCAATTACAGGTGACGGTTTTAAAACACTTGAAGAAGGCCAACCAGTAGAATTCGAAATCGTTGAAGGAAATCGTGGCGCACAAGCAGCTAACGTTGTAAAACTATAATTTTTGAATTCAATCAAAAGAAGTGACTCCTTTCTATGGAGTCACTTCTTTTTTTTACTTGCATCAAATTAAACTTGAAAAAGATATAAAAAATACAAAATTGTATTAATATAAGATCGGATTAAAAAAGTAAAGAGAGCAGAATAGGCCTTAGTAATTAGTTGTAAACGTTTTATATATTAAGGCGATTAGAGTAAGGCTTTTTCCTCGCGAGTGTTTCTATAATTTGTTATTTTATAGTTGGAAGTTTTCTGTTTCAATTAGTTGTAAAATCTATTACTTATGATATCATTATATAATATGAATAGTTAAAGTTAAATGAGATAGGTGGAGGAATTGAATATGTCAGAAAAAATAAAATATGGTGGAGACGCTGTTGTCGATAGTTTAATTAATCACGAAGTCGAGTATGTTTTTGGAATTCCGGGAGCAAAAATTGACCGTGTTTTTGACAGTTTATTAGATAGAGGACCTGAATTAATTGTCGCTCGTCATGAACAAAATGCTGCATTTATGGCCGCTGGAATTGGACGATTAACAGGCAAACCTGGCGTTGTAATTGCAACCAGTGGACCAGGAGCAAGTAATTTGGCAACTGGATTAGTCACTGCAACTGCTGAAGGAGATCCAGTTCTTGCAATTGGAGGACAAGTGAAACGAGCGGATTTGCTAAAACTGACACATCAAAGTATGGATAATGCTGCTTTGTTTGAGCCAATTACAAAATACAGTGCTGAAATCCAAGAACCAGAAAATATTTCTGAGGTGATGTCAAATGCGTATCGTGCAGCTAGAAGTTCAAAACAAGGCGCAAGTTTTGTGAGTATCCCTCAAGACGTCATTGACTCACCAATAAAAAACGCTGCCATTATGCCTTTACAAGCTCCTAAATTAGGACCTGCCAGTCCAGTAGAAATCACGTTGCTTTCTCAACGAATTAAAGAAGCTAAACTACCAGTTTTATTATTAGGCATGCGTGCGTCAAGTTCTGAAGTTACTCAAGCCATTCGGAACATTATTGCAGTATCTGAAATTCCAGTAGTAGAAACTTTTCAAGGAGCAGGAATTATTTCTCACGATCTTGAAAAGAACTTTTTTGGACGAGTGGGATTGTTTAGAAATCAACCAGGAGATATGTTATTAAAACGCAGTGATTTAGTGATTACGATTGGCTATGATCCAATAGAATATGAAGCACGAAATTGGAATGCTGAGTCGGATGCTAAAATTATTGTCATTGATGACACACCTGCTGAAATTGATCAGTATTTCCAGCCTGAAAAAGAATTGATTGGGGATATTGCACAAACATTAGATTTTTTATTACCCTATTTAAAAGGTTATCAATTAGCAAGTGATTCAAAAAATTATTTAACAACCTTACAAGAAAAATTAGCCGAACGAGATGTCCCACCAGAAAATGGAAAATCTTCTTATACTCACCCGCTAGCAGTGATTTCAGAACTACAAAAAATAGTGACGGATGAAATGACTGTAACAGTGGATATTGGAAGTCATTATATTTGGATGGCACGTCATTTTAGAAGTTACCAACCACGTCATTTATTATTTAGTAATGGGATGCAAACACTGGGTGTTGCGCTACCTTGGGCTATTTCAGCGGCGTTGGTTCGTCCGAATACTCAAATTGTATCTATTTCAGGTGATGGTGGATTCTTATTTTCAGCTCAAGAGCTTGAAACGGCAGTTCGTCGAAATCTAAATATCGTACACTTAATTTGGAATGATGGACGTTACAACATGGTAGAATTTCAAGAAGAAATGAAATATGGTCGTGCTTCTGGTGTTGACTTTGGACCTGTTGATTTTGTGAAATATGCCGAAGCTTTTGGTGCGGTAGGTATGCGTGTAGATGAACCAACCAAATTAAAAGAAGTTCTTAAAGCAGCCTTTGCTACAGAAGGTCCCGTTATTGTAGATATTCCAATCGATTATCAAGATAATAAAGAGCTTGGAAAAACAATTTTACCAGACCAATTTTATTAAAAAAGTCCTAGAGATTGAAAGGAAGTACATTGTCGTGAACTCAAACAAAATTTTATTTCAACATGGAACATTAGGAACATTAATGGCAGGCTTATATGATGGGACATTTTCTATTAATGAGTTATTAAGTCATGGAAATATGGGGATTGGGACGTTAGACGTTTTAGATGGTGAATTAATCGTCTTGGATGGTGAAGCTTTTCAAGCCAAATCGGATGGAACAATAGTGAAACTGTCTGGAAAAGAATTAGTTCCATATGCTGCTGTAACCTACTTTGAAGGAGAAAAATATGAACTGCTTGAAAATGAAATGACAAGCGAAGAAGTGAAAACTTTCTTAAGAGAAAAAATGAGTAGTTTAAATACGTTTTCTGCGATTAAAATCAAAGGACATTTTAAAAAAATGCACGTGCGTATTATCCCGAAACAAGAAAAACCTTACCAACGTTTTATTAATGCTTCTCGTATGCAACCTGAGTATACGCAAACAGATGTTGAAGGAACAATTGTTGGTTTCTTTGCGCCTGATTTATTTCAGGGAGCTACAGTAGCAGGTTTTCATTTGCATTTCATTGATAAAGACCAGCAATTCGGTGGGCATATTTTAGATTTTGTACTTGAAAAAGGTGTTTTAGAAATTCAAACCCTTGAAACACTAGAGCAACACTTTCAAATTCATGATGAAACATTTTTAAAATCAGAATTTGATGAAACTAACTTGCACGAAGAAATTCAAGAATCAGAAGGATAAGAAAGAGAGGCCCAGCTAAAAAGTTGGGCTTTTTTTTGTAAAAAATTACTTGCTTCTCTTATAAAAGTTTAATAAAATGAATGAGATAAGAAAAGAGGTAGAGAATGAAAAAGATGATCATTATACTTGGAAGTCTAGTTGTAATCATTGGGATTGCGCTTTTTGGAGCAGGAATGTATTTTTACAATGTTGCGATTGCAATCAATGACAAAGATTTTTTAGCAGCAGAACCTAGTAAAAAGGATGACCCTTGGAAAACACAAAAAGAATGGTATCAATCAGCACCAAGAGAAAAACGCTCGATTACGTCAGACGATGGCTTGAAATTAAATGCACTTTATATTCCAGCAGCAGAGCCATCTAAAAAAACAGTTATTTTAGCACACGGTTATGGTGGGAATTATGAACAAATGAGTCCCTATGCTAAGCTTTTCCATGATTGGGGTTACAATGTACTCGCACCAGATGCCAGAGGTCACGGAACAAGTGAAGGCTCTTATATCGGATTTGGTTGGCATGAGCGGAAAGATTATTTGAAATGGATTGACTTAATGATTACTGAAACAGGTAGCGCGACTGAGCTGGCTCTATTTGGAGTAAGTATGGGTGGCGCGACCGTTATGATGACAAGTGGGGAAGAATTGCCAGCAAATGTAAAAGTGATTGTCGAAGATTGTGGTTATAGTTCAGTAACAGATGAATTAGTTTATCAATTAAAGGATATGTATAACTTGCCAAGTTTCCCATTGATACCAGTGACAAGTGTGGTTACCAAATTAAAAGCAGGTTATTCATTTGGTGAAGCAAGTGCAGTGGAACAATTGAAGAAGAATAAAACTCCGATGCTCTTTATTCATGGCGATAAAGATTTATTTGTCCCAACAGAAATGGTTTATGAGAATTATGAAGCAACTACAGCACCAAAAGAGCTTTATATAGTCAAAGGCGCCGGACACGCTGAAGCTTATGTAAAAGATAAAAAAGGCTATGAAAAAGAAATTCATGATTTTGTTTCAACTTATATTAAGGAGTAAGATAAAAAGAACGCTCATTCACACAGAATGAGCGTTCTTTTTAGTTGTCATTAACTTAATTGACTTGCAGCCTCTTGATCTAAAATAACTGTTAAATTTGGATGAAGCTTTAAAATAGAAGAAGGAATATTAGGATCAACAGGACCCTCTAATGCTTTCTTAATAATAGCAGCTTTATGTTTTCCATTTGCAATTAAAATAAGATGCTTCACGCGCATAATACTTGCCGGTCCCATTGTGACAAATGAGTCAGGAGTTCTTTCTCCTAAATCATTAACCAAGCTTTTGTACCATGGATATTTTGGTGCTACAGTTACTTGGTAGGTGAAGTTTTCAAATTTTGTAGAACCAGGCATATTGCCACAAAAATGACCGTCAGCACCAATTCCAATTAGCATGGCATCCAACCCACCAACAGCTTCTATTTCCTCGTCATAGCTTTGATAATTGGCAGGAGAGACAAAGTGAACATGTGATTCTGGAATTCCAGCAGGTGTCAAAAATTGCTCCCTCAATAAACCTTCCGTCATACCAACTACTTCATTTTTTAATGGAACTTCATCAAAGCTATAATAATGAACGTTGGATAAATAGGATTTGTTTTTAACTAACGGTGCTAATGCTTCATAAATTTTCTTAGGGCTATTTCCAGCTGTAATTGAAAGATTGACACGACGATCATTTAACATTTTTCCAACTATTAGTTTAGTAGCAGTTTCACTCATTTTTTCATAAGATTCTTCAATAATTAATTGCATATTCGTTCCTCCCATTAGTTAGTAATTGTTATCGTTTTCATATGTATAAGTATAAAGCGTGTAATGCATTACATAGCAAGTAGTTTCCTTAAATAAAAAAAATAAACCCTCTTAGAGGGTTTATTTTTTTTATTTATTACGATTGCCAACAATTAAAGAGTAGATGAAAATTAAAATAACTGCACCAATCAAAGCTGGTAAAATTGCAAAACCACCAATTGAAGGTCCCCAACTACCAAATAATGATGATCCTACCCAAGATCCTAAGAATCCTACGATAATGTTCCCAATCACACCACCTGGTACGTCTTTACCAAGAATCATACCACCGATAGCTCCTAAAATACCACCTACGATAATTGACCAAATAAATCCTAACATTGTACATTCCTCCAATCACTTAATTCTATTAATCATTTAAGTTCACATTAATAGTATAGACATAATTCGTTCACAATTCAAAAGATATGCTCATACATCTGGAAATTATAAGAAATTAAGCTAAAGATTAAATAACGAAAATAAAAGAGGGGATAAAATAAAAAGGAGCAGAGAAAACATCTATTGGTTTCTCTGCTCCTTTAAAAGTTATTTCAAATATTGATTAGCTTGATTATCGTCGGAAGTTAAAGCGAGTAATTTATCTCGTAAATCGGTTTCCATTACAGATAATTCTTTTTCAGCTTCTTTCCGTTTTACACGACCTTCTTGTTGAATTTTCAATGTTTCTTGTAGGGTTTCAACTAAATCATCTTGTGTTTGTTGTAAGGTTTCGATATCAATCACGCCACGCTCATTCTCTTTAGCAGTTTCAATTGCTGAGATTTTTAACATAGCAGAATTTTTCTTCAATAAGTCATTCGTTGTTTCAGAAACTTGTCGTTGAGCAGTGACAGCATCTTTTTGACGAAGAAGGGTTAGCGCAATTGCAATCTGATTTTTCCAAAGAGGAATTGCTGTATTAATCGAAGATTGAATTTTTTCTGACAAAGCTTGGTTTGTATTTTGAATCAAACGAATTTGCGGTGCTTGCTGAATTGTCATTTGGCGAGCTAATCTTAAGTCATGGGTACGTTTTTCAAGGCGATCTAAAAATTGGTTTAAGTCATTGACAACTTGAACATCCATTTGATCATTTGACTGTTCAGCTTGTTTAATTGCTTCTGGAATTAAGGTAACTTGTAATTCTTCCATTTTAACTTCGCCTGCAGCAATATAAATATTTAGTGCATCAAAGTAATCTTTATTTTTTTGATAGAGCTGCTCTAGCATCATGTTGTCATTTAATAAGCCATTTTTTTCTCGATCTAGTTTGATGGCAATCTTATCAATTTGCGCACCGATTTTTTGATATTTAGAAGTCATCTCATAAATTGATTTACGAACTTTACCAAATATTTTTTTGAAAACATTGTTATCTTCTGCTCGTAACTCATCTGGATTTGCTTCGTTTAAACGGTACATTAAGTCATTTAAAGACTCTCCAATCTCACCAGTGTCTTGATTTTGGACATGATTTAACATTGTATGAGAAAATTCACCTAATTTTTGTTGCGCAGCGGCACCATAGCTCATAATAGCTTGGGCATTGGCAACATCAATTTGTTCAGCTAATGCTTTTGCTTGGACTTGACGTTCTTTTGGCAAACGATCAATCATTCGTGGGGCAGGTGCATCCGCACCAACTGCTTGTAAAGGGTCAACTTGAACGCTTGGTGCAGCCGTTGCATCTGAAAAGGGATTTGCTAATAACTCATCTAATTCATTGTTTACTTCTTTGATTGTGGGTTCTTGTGGTTGAATGGTATCATCTAATTCAGTCATATTATAGTCGCTCCTTTAACGATTCATTTGAATCTTCGTTTTCAGTTAAATTTGTTGCTTCATTATCTCTTGCAAGAGTTTGTTTTGCAAGTTCCAGCTCGATGTCCATGTCTTCTAAATCATTAGACATAAAATGTTCATAGTCTGTTGCAATTAACTGACACATTTGGTCAATCGTGGTCGCACTTTTATCAAGGACATCAAATGTTGCTTTATTTTTAACTTTATGTTGGTTGATTTCAATATATTTACTTGTTAACTCAACTAGGGAAGGTAAGTGAACATATAAAAATTGATCCACTTCATGTAAACGTCTTGGTTCTTCCACGATTTCTTTAAAAAGTGATTTTGTTAATTGAATCGTGTCATTGCGAGTTTCAATTGTTTTTAATTTAGAAACTTGAATGAAATTTTTTTCCAATAGAACGATTTGATTTTTAGCTGTATTCATTGTTTCTCTAAAGAAGATCATTTCTTCTTTAGATAGCCCTTGTTGCAAATAAAAGTCTTCTTTTTCAGAAGTTAAGCGTTGTAATTTTTCATCCGTTGCCTTTTGCAAGCTCGTTCCGTTTTTATTTTTACGTTTGAAAAACAAAAATACACCTCCGATTAAGACTGTCCATAGAATGGAAAGAAATAGGCCTACTTTAAAGAAAAAAAGTAGCAGGATAAAGATTAGTAAGCAAGAAACACTGCCAATCGTGTAAGATAAAATATCTGAAATATTTTTGAGTAATTTTTTCATATGTCTCAACTCCATTAGTTGTATTTATTAAAATTTCCGTTTTTTTCATCGGGTGATGTAGTTCTATTTTAGCACAAATCTAGCTACTTATCCTATGCGACTAAAGAAGTATTTCCATCTAAGTCTTTTAGAATAGAGAGAAGCAAAATAATAAGAAAAGAATGAATTCTAATTGAAAATTATCGATGAGCACGGTATGATAGGTCATAATAAGAGGCTAGCGGGTTTTAAAAGTTAAAGGAAAAACAAGTAAATAAGTTTATAATTAGTTAGGCTAATTAATAGGCATTATTAAATGTAAGAATGAAAGTGAGTGAATCGCTACATGTCTAAACCAGAAATGACTCGAACGGAATTAAAAAAATTAAAGGAGCAAGAAGAAAAAAATCGCAAAAAACGTGACAAAGAGCGTCTTAAGGTTGAAAGAGAGTATCAAAAGCAATTAGAAAAAGAGGGACAAGTAACAAAAAGTCGAGTGATTGAAAATGAAAAAAGTCGTGAAACTGGGCGTTTTTTAACGAAAGCTATTTTGATTGTGGCGGTTTTATTAGCGATTGTTTTAGCAATTGTATTTCTTGTTTAAAAAAAAAGGGGTTTTATAGATGAAAATTGGAATTATTGGTGCAATGGAAGAAGAAGTTATCCTATTAAAGAGCAAAATGACTGTTACAAAGGAATGGACTGAAGCGAAAGCTGATTTCATTGAAGGGACTCTTGACGGTATTGAAGTTGTTTTGGTACGTTCGGGAATTGGAAAAGTAAATGCAGCTATTACAACTACGTTACTGTTAGCAAAACATGATATTGATTTGGTCATCAATACAGGATCTGCTGGCGGCATTGGACAAGGGTTGAAAATTGGCGATGTCGTCGTTTCTTCAGAAATGGCCTATCATGATGTGGATGCGACCGTTTTTGGTTATGTAATTGGTCAGGTTCCACAAATGCCTGCTCGTTATGTTGCAGATGCAGTAATCGTTGAGAAAGTAATTGAAGCAGCTAAAAAAGCTAGCTTAACGCCAGTTAAAGGCCTAATTGTAACGAGTGACTCCTTTATTGCTGGAAAAGAAGCAACCACAAAAATTATGAAGAACTTTCCAGACGTGTTAGCCGCTGAAATGGAAGGCGCAGCAATTGCACAAGTCTGTCATCAATTTGACGTTCCATTTGTGATTGTGCGTGCCATGTCAGATACGGCTGATGAAGAAGCAGGGGTTACTTTTGATGAGTTTATTATTGAAGCTGGGAAAAAATCTGCTTTGATGGTGATGGAACTTATTCATGATTTAGCATAAGGAGGAATTAAGATGAGAGCTCTTTTATCTATTGATTATACGAATGATTTTGTTTCAACAGACGGTACCCTTACTACAGGAGAAGCAGGACAGAAAATTGAAAATCATTTAGTTGATGTTACGAGAGATTTTATTTCAGCAGATGAATATGTTGTATTTTTAATTGACGGACACGATGAAAAAGATACGTATCATCCTGAAAATAAACTGTTTCCACCGCATAATTTAATGGGCTCTAACGGTCGAAAACTTTATGGGAAATTAGCAGATGTCTATGAAGGAAATCAAGATAAATCAACGGTTCATTGGATAGATAAACGACACTATTCAGCATTTAGTGGCACGGATCTAGATATCCGTTTAAGAGAGCGTAACATTAAGGAGCTTCATTTAACGGGTGTTTGTACAGATATTTGTGTGCTGCATACAGCTGTAGATGCTTATAATTTAGGCTATCAAATTGTCGTTCATGAAAAAGCGGTGGCTAGTTTTGATTCTGAGGGTCATCGTTGGGCATTGAGACATTTTAAAAACACATTAGGTGCAATTATTCTTTAAGCAAGGTAAACTGGAAGTAAGAAAATGTTTAACGATTTAATCTCTATTGACTATTAACGATAGGAGGAAACGTTATGATTATTATTCGACCAGCAACTTTAAAAGATGTAGATGGAATTATTCAAGTGTGTATAGAGGGAAATCGTGTCACGTATCAAGATTTATTGCCCGCTTCAGATATGGAAGAAAAAATTGTAACGTACTACAATAGTACCCGCATTCAAGATGAGATTATGAATCTTGATGATTCTTGGAATGGTTGGATCGTGGCAGATGAGGATGGCGAAATTATTGGTGCCGGTGCTGGTGGCTATAATGAAGAGGGACAAGCTGAAGTTCTAGCCTTATATTTGAATCCAACTCGAAAGAGAAATGGCATTGGAACCAAAATATTAGCTGAAATTACTAAAGTTCACCAAGCGCAAGGAGCTAAAGAACAATGGGTCTCTTTTATTCATAAAAATGAACTGGCTACATTATTTTATGAAGCACAGGATTTTATTTTCATTAAAGAAACCACCGACCAAGAAGGCCAGTGTTACTCACATTATAAACGAAAAATCTAAGGGTTTTAAAGGAGTACAAAATGGAAATAAAAGAGAGCAATTACGCTTCAACAGATAAATTAGTTTCGGATTTACTAGAAAAACATATTGTAGCAGTTGGAAAAGCGATTCCGGCTTACGAAAAAAAAGAAATTGCCTTTACAGCTTATGACGATAATGGAGCGGTATTAGGGGCCGTTGTAGGAGAAATTGTTTGGAATCATCTTCATGTCAGTTTGCTTGGAATCGATCAAACCATGCAAAAACAAGGTGTTGGTCAAAAGTTATTGCAACACATTGAAGAGTACGCCAAGCAATTCGGTGCGAGGATGGTTATTTTAGAAACCATGAGCTGGCAAGCGCCTAAGTTTTATCAAAAAAACGGGTATCAGATTTTCGGTACAGTAGAAAATCACCCAATAGAAGGGGAATGTAAATACTATTTAAGCAAAGTATTGCCTTCATAGAAAAAACTAAAGTAGTTTTCTACTTTAGTTTTTTTATTAGATGAATTGAAAGATCCTTTCTTCTTTAAAATTATGCTACAATGAAGTTGATGAATGGAAGGTGTAGAGATGGAAAAGTTAACTAGAAAAGAAGAGATGCAGAAAACTAGAAAAACGATTCTAGCTCATGCACAGCAATTATTTATGCTAAAAGGGTATCGGTCAACGTCAACAAGAGAAATTGCGGAATTCAGTCAAATCACTCAACCAGCACTGTACCACCATTTTAAAGATAAAGAAACGTTATATATTGAAGTGATTCGAGAAGTCACTCAAAAAGTAACAGTTGAATTAAACTCGATAATAGCTGGAGATATAGAACCTGAATGGACATTAAAAAAAATGATTTTAACGTTGATTGATCAACATCCAACTAATATTATGTTGATGATTCACGATATTTTAAATGAAATGAAACCAGAAAATCAATTAATTCTTTTTCAACTAAGTCAAGAAGCTTATACGAAACCGTTGAGTCACTATTTTGTTGAAATGGCACAAAGGGGCTTACTAAAAAGTACGATTAATCCTAATACAGCAGCTAGTTTTGTCATGATGAGTATTAGCCCGTTATTTGGTCAGCAACCATTTAAACATAAAAAGCCGATTGAAGAACAAGTTGATGAGTTGATACAGTTGATGTTGTATGGTGTTTTTAACTAAAATAAGGATTGACCGCATTTAGACTAAAAAACTAAATGTGGTTTTTTTTAAGCAAAAAAATTCACTTATCAATCGATTAATGGTATGATTCTATTTATCGAACGATAAACGAAATAAGGGAGTGAACCATATGTTTTTAGCATGGCGTGAAATCAAGTATTCAAAAACAAGATTTGTCTTAATTATTGGAGTGATGGTATTGGTCTCCTATTTGGTTTTCTTTTTAACAGGACTTGCCTATGGATTGGCTCAAGACAACCGATTAGCAATTGATAAGTGGGATGCTTCAGGAATTATTTTAAATAGTGAAGCAAATGACAATTTATCAGCGTCAACAATCGAAATAAAAGAGATCACAAAATTGGAAACCAAATCAACTGCTAGGTTAGGTCAATCCGCAACGGTTATCAAAAAAGCTGGAAGTTCTGAAAAAATCAATAGCACTATTTTTGGAATAGATTCAACTGAATTTTTAAAGCCCTCTATTGTGAGTGGGAGAATGTTTGAAAAAAATAATGAAGCAGTAGTCGATAATAGTTTAATTGAAAAGGGAATTAAATTAGGGGATGAACTAGAACTTTCAATTAGCAACACAAAAGTAAAAGTAGTTGGGTTTACAGATAACAGTAAGTTTAATACCGCACCTGTAATTTATTTGAATTTATCAGATTGGCAGTTAGCTAAATTCCAACAATCGGATTTAACCGACACGGGGAAAATTAGTGGGCTTGTGATGAAGAATACACCCTCATCAAAATTGACATTAGATTCAGATAAGCTATCGTATTTACCTATTAAAAAATTTATTCAAGCAATTCCTGGGTATGCAGCACAAACCTTGACGTTTGGTATTATGATTGGGTTTTTATTTGTCATAGCAGCCTTTGTTATCGGCATTTTCATTTATGTTTTAACCTTGCAAAAACGAAGCATGTTTGGAGTGATGAAAGCAGAAGGAATTCCAACTAGCTATATTTCGAAATCAATTATTGCTCAAACCTTTATTTTAGCCAGTGTTGGTGTTGTAATCGGCTTAGTTCTAACCTTGATTACAGCAGCAGTCTTGCCTCCAGCAGTACCTTATTTGACAAATGTCCTCTTCTTAAGCGGCTTTGCATTGGTTTTAATAGCTGTTGCGATTTTAGGTGCAGTGTTCTCAGTAGGCACAATTACAAAAATTGATCCATTAACAGCGATAGGAGGATAAAAAATGACGTTATTAAAATTAAAACAAGCCACTAAAACTTTTGGGAAGGGTCATACAAAAGTAGAAGCACTAAAAGCGACGGATTTTTCTGTTGAAGCAGGAGAATTTGTTGCCATTATTGGCCCAAGTGGTTCAGGAAAAAGTACCTTATTAACAATTGCAGGAGGGCTTCAATCCCCAACAACAGGAGAAGTTTTAATTAACGGAAATCCATTTAATGGTATTAAAGAAAAACAGCGTTCTAAAATTCGTTTCAATGAAATTGGGTTTATTTTACAAGCGTCTAACTTAATTCCTTTTCTAACGGTTGCAGATCAATTAAACTTAGTTGATAAAGTAGCAAAAGAAGCCATTAAAGTTCAAGAACAAGATCGATTACTCAAGGACTTAGGTGTATTGGAATTAAAAAATAAATACCCAAGTGATTTATCAGGAGGCGAGCGACAAAGAGTTGCTATTGCCAAGGCCTTGTATCATAATCCAAGTGTGATTTTAGCCGATGAACCAACCGCTAGTCTAGACTCTAAAAGAGCTTTTGAAGTAGTTGAAATTTTAGCAAAAGAAACAAAAGACAAACAAAAAGCGACGATTATGGTAACTCACGACACTAGATTGACGGAAAGCTGTGATCACGTCTATGAAATGCAAGATGGGGTACTAAGTAAAGTACGATAGAAAGACATTAACGGTCAAAAAAGCTTAAAGCAGAGAATATGCTTTAAGCTTTTTTTTTTAAAGTCGTTTTTGAGCAGACTCTTTGTAAACTTCATAACCATGCTTTTTATAAGTATGTTTGGCAATGCCATTATTAGGCCAATAGTGAAGTTCAACCGCTTTAATTTGTTGTTTTTTTGCATAGTCATCTGCAAAATTCAATAATTCTTTGCCTAGTCCTTGACCTTGATAGCCTGGCATAACTAATACATGATGTAAATAAAGGCGTTGGTAACCAAAGGTATAAATGGTCTCTTCAACGGCTTGTTCTTCCAACCAAAGGTAAGCTGCAATAGCCTCTTGATTGGTGTCGTCTTGCCATAAAAAGACACGTTCCTTAGGATTTTCAAAGTGCTTTATAAAAGCGTTCGTAATAGCTTCTTGATGATAAGGTTTAAAAAAAGTTGGATACAGTTCAATATGTTTTTCTTGCATGACCTTTCCTAGTCGTCCCATTAATTCAGCATCTCTTGTTTCGATAATCCGCATTTTATTCGCCTCATTTTTTAATTGTATTTTTTTTAGTGTATCATAGAATAGAGATCCTTTCAAAATAGCTAAACAAGTTACTAATTGAACAAATAAAATCTGATTTTTAACTATTTTTACTTTTTGTAATGATTTTAATTCTCATTTATGAGATAATATCGATAGTTAACAGTTTATTTTAATTTTATTAAGAAAAATAGGAGTTTATTCGAATGAAAACAATTGTGACCCCACGTTTAGAATTAATTCCTTATCGTCAAGAATTAATTGAAGCAACTCTTTTAGGGGATGAAAAATTAACTCAAGTATCAGGCTTTCAAGTTGCAAAAGGTTGGCCTGGTGTCGAATTCTTTTTTTATTTGCCTTTTGTCTTAGAAGAAGTACGTCAAGATGCTTCCTTAGAACACTGGACGTATTTAGTAGTAGTGAAAGAAAAACAGATGATTATCGGTGAAGTTAGTGCACAAGGCAACCCGTTAGTTTCTGGTATCGCAGAAATTGGATACGGAATTGTTGACGAATTTAAAGGAAATGGTTATGCGACTGAGGCAACAATAGCTTTTATTGATTTTTTAGAAGCATCCTATTCTTTTCAGCTTGTGGCAAAAGCCTATCAACATCATCAAGTTTCACATCACATTCTACAAAAACTAGGATTTCATAAGACAGGAGAAGAATTGCTTGGTGGAGATGAACTTATTTTTCAGTTTGAAAAACCTCGTTTGTGAAAAATTAAATTAGAATGGCTTTGACTCTTTTTTGAAAATAATGAACGTTCATACATTAGGTGTAGTGAACAGAAAGGACTTTATAGATGAAACAATCTTCAAAATTAACCATTCGTGATTTAGTAACAATTGGCATTTTTACCGTATTAATTATCATGTTTGGTTTAATCGTCTCAATGGTAAGCCGTATTGCAACAGGAGGTTTATCGATTTTAATTTCAGGAGGACTTAGCGCGTTCTTTTCAGCTCCCATTTATTTGCTATTATCTTTTCGTGTTGGAAAACGTGGAGTAGCATTTCTAAATGCACTTTTACGTTCATTGATGTATGTCATCATGGGTGTTCCTCACGTATTATTAATTTTCATTCCAGCTGCGATTTTAGCAGAATTAATTATGACGCCTCCAGCAACAGCATATAAAAGTTTAGGGAAAACGTCGCTCTCATGGGCCGTCTTTTCAACGTTTAATGCCTTACATGGACCGTTATTATTTGTAATGTTAGGTGCAAAATACATGATGGAAAAAGCACCACACAGCCCAAGTACAGAACGCTTGGCATTAATGTTAAATTATTATTATAACCCATGGATGATTGCCTTGATTGGTGGATTAGCCTTCGTTGGTGGTCTAGTTGGCTGTTTAATGGGCTGGAAATTATTGCATAAACATTTTGTTCGCGCAGGTTTAGTTAAACTATAAAATTAAGGTCAAGGGAGAGGACTAAATGATGCAACCATTGAAACTAGACGCAAGAACAAAAGCATTGGTTGTTCTTGTGGCTGGTTTTTTTGTTTTTTGGGTATCGGACATTGGGTTATATTTATTGATGACTTTTTTATCAGGATACTTACTTTCGTTAGGGAAATTTAAAGCAGCACCAAAATTTATTCTTGCTTTTCTTGTAACTGATTTTTTACAGCGTTTTACATTTGGGTACGAAGAATCCGTGATAATGGCAACCATTGCATTTTTTGCTTATTTTCAAGTTCGTTTAATTCCGTTATTTATGGCGGGAATGGTATTGTCTCAAACACCACCTGGCGAATTGATTGCGGCCTTACAAAAATGTAAAGTTCCGCGGGTTGTAGTTATTCCACTAGCGGTAGGCTTACGTTTTATTCCAACAATCAGACAAGAATTTTTAATGATTATGGATGTGATGAGGCTACGTGGGATTGCGCCGACTGTTTGGAATTTATGGCGTCATCCAATTTTGACTTTTGAATATTTATTAGTGCCATTAGTTATTCGAAGTTTAACGATTGCAGATGATATCTCTATGGCAGCTGTCACAAGAGGGATTGAAAATCCAGGACTGCGCACATCATTACGAGAAATCAAATTTAAAAAGGCGGATTATTTTGTAATTACGCTATTATTCATATGGGTAGGTGTCGTTTTCTATGTATCCTAATCAGACAAAAAACAAAGAACCAATTATTGAATTAAACAATGTTTCTTTTTCATATGACTCTGATCATTATTTATTGAAAAATATTTCTTGTTCAATCCTAAAAGGAGAGTTTATTTTACTGACCGGTCCAAGTGGAGGCGGAAAAACGACGTTAACTCGTGTTATAAATGGCATCATTCCTTATTTTTTTGGTGGCGAACGAAGTGGAACGGTTCAGGTTCAAGGAACAGAAATTAGTGAGCAGTCGTCTTGGGAGTTAGCAGAAATTTTGGGAAGTGTTTTTCAAGATCCAAGAAGTCAGTTTTTTGCTCCAATCGTCAAAGATGAGATTGCCTTTTTTTGTGAAAATTATAGCTTTCCCAGTGAAGAAATTAAAAAAAGAGTTACATTTGCTAGTGAAGAATTAGGGATTCAACATCTGTTGAAAAAAGAAGTGATTCAATTATCAAGCGGTGAAAAACAAAAAGTTGCAGTGGCGTCGATTCGTGTTGCGAATCAAAAAATTTATGTTTTAGATGAACCCTCTGCAAATTTAGATAGTCAGGCGACGCTAGAACTTCAATCAATTTTAATGGATTGGAAAAAAGCAGGACATACAATTATCATTGCGGAACATCGTTTGTACTATTTATCGGATTTGATTGACCGTGCTTTTTATTTAAAAAACGGTTTATTGGAGCATATCTTTACAAGAGACGAATGGCAAAATTTAACACAAGTGCAATTGAAAAAGTATGGATTGAGAAGTCCTGTTTTACATTGGGATGACAGTGGTTGTTCGCCGATTAGTCTTCAATCGTCTGCTAGTGTGAACAAGATTGAGGTTGAACAATTAAGTATTGGATTTCCAAAAAGTAAAAAAAACATTGGTACAAAACTTGATTTTCAATTAAAATCAGGAGAAGTAGTGGCGTTAATTGGCGGAAATGGTGTTGGAAAAACAACATTAGCAAAAACGTTAAGTGGATTAATGAAAGAAAAAGCGGGTACGATTAGGTTAAATCAACAAAAAATAGCAACGAAGAAACGCAGTCAGTTAGCTTGGTATGTGATGCAAGAAGCCGACTATCAATTGTTTTCTGCGAGTGTTTTAGAAGAATTGATGATTGGTAAGAAGCGAACACCAGAATTAAAGAATAAAGCAGAAGAGGTTTTAAAAGCGTTAGATTTATGGAGTGTGCACACACGGCATCCAGCGTCGCTTTCCGGGGGGCAAAAGCAACGTTTGACAATAGGTGTGGCATTGATGCAAGAAGTACCTTTAGTGATTTTAGATGAGCCAACAGCTGGTTTAGATGGTGGAAATTTACACCGTATTGTCAAAGTTATTGAAAAACAAGCTGCACTTGGTACTATTTTTTTAATGATTAGTCATGATTTTGAATTAATCAATCAAGTGGCCCAACGCGTGTTGGTTTTAAAAGATGGACACATGGAAAAAGATTACATTTTAACAAGCGAGCGTAGCCAATGGGTTTTACAAGATATGCTAGGCTAAAAAGAATTTAATTCTAATCTAAAAATAGGGTGATATAAAAATGAAAAAGAAATTTTGGATTATAGGGGTTTTAATAGCGCTTTTGTTAGTGATTGTAGGTTGTGCTAGCGAACAAAAAAAATCTCAAGAAACATCAATAAAGCAACCTGAAAAAAAGGATATACAAGAATTAACCGTAACAACGAGTAATGAGTTAGCAACTTTAGATAGCGCACTGTATAGTGACGTGATTAGTTCCGATGCGATTGGTCAAATTTTTGAAGGTCTGTATCGAATTGATCAAGATAATAACGCCGAATTAGGAATGGCAGAAAGCGAGCCTAGTGTCAACGATGCTAAGACTGTTTATACATTTAAATTGAAAGAAGCAAAATGGTCAAATGGCGAAGACGTTAAAGCAAGTGATTTTGTATATGCGTTTCAAAAAGTAGTAGACCCAGCAACGGCTTCTCCAAGTGCCAACCAAATGGACATTTTCAAAAATGGAGCCCTAATTCGAGTGGGAGAAAAAGAGCTTTCTGACTTGGGTGTGAAAGCCTTAGACACTAAAACTATAGAGCTGACACTAGAAACCCCAATTCCATATTTAGCAAAAATGTTAACTGGAACTCCTTTTTTTCCACAAAATGAAATTCTTGCTAAAAAACTAGGAGAAAAATACGGTACAAACAGTAGCAATATAGTTGGAAATGGTCCATTTGAATTAACTGACTGGTCAGGAACAAATTTAAATTGGACGTATCAAAAAAATCAAACGTATTGGGATCAAAAAAACGTTCAACTAAAAAAAATAAATGTAGAGGTAGCAAAAGAAACGTCAACGGGAGCTAATTTATTTGATGGAGATCAAGTAGACTATACAGGTTTAACAGATGAATTTATTCAAAAATATCAAGGCGCTAATTCTTATCACGAGCAGCCAAAAGCATTAATCGGTTATCTAGGCTTCAATACAACTAGGAAAGTAACTGGTAACGTACACGTTCGGCGTGCACTTGCGTTAGCCTTTGATAAAAAAGCTTATACAGAATCGATTTTGATTGATGGTTCAAAGCCAATGGATGGGTTTATTCCTTCAGATTTTGCAAAAAATCCTGCTAGCAATGAAGATTTCAGAAAAGAAAATGGCTCATTAATGAGTTATGATGTAAAAAAAGCGCAAAATGAGTGGAAACTAGCTCAAGCAGAATTAGGAGATACCGATTTAACTTTGGAAATTTTATCTTCCGACACTGGTTCTGCAAAAAAGACCGTAGAATTTTTACAAGCTCAGTACGAAACCAATTTACCAGGCCTTAAAATTAAGTTGAAAAATGTTCCCTTGAAAAATCGCTTAGATTTAAATCGTTCTGGTGATTTTGATGTGTTCTTTGGAACTTGGACACCTGATTATCAAGATCCCATAAATTTTTTAGAAATCTACCAGTCAAATGGGGGGATTAATTTTTCTAACTACCATAATAATGTCTACGACGAAGGAATTAATGAAATAAAAGGGGAGCTTGCTACTAAACCTCAAGAGCGTTGGACAAAAATGATGCAGTTAGAAAAACAATTGATTGAACAAGACGCTCCAATCGCATTGATTTACCAAGGCGCACAAGCCTACTTATTGTCTTCTAAAGTGAAGCAATTACAAGTATTGCCTTTTGGACGTACGGTTTCTTATCGTTTAACTTTTGTTCAATAAAAATCAAAAAACTAGACTCTTCAAGAGTCTAGTTTTTTATGATAGTAATTAAGAAAAAAGTCGTTTTAATAGCGATTTTTTTTCTGGTTCTTTAACAGGAGTTTCAGTGACCGGATACTTTTCTGCAATATCAATCACGGCACTATCGACAGCTTCTTTTGCCACTAACAATAAAGCGAAAGGGCTTTTACTTGCAAACTGATTGGTTACAATAGTGAACTGAGTAGTTTGTTGATTACACAGTTTTATATAAGGACTAAACTCGCTTGAATCAATGGATCCATTTAAGAGGAGTTGAGCATCAGGGTGTTGTTCCATTTCTGTTTGAAGAGCTGTTAAATAATTTTTAGACACAAGTTCTTCTGGTGTCATTGATACATAAACACGCTCTCTTAAATTACCTAAAAACTTATTTCGTTCTTCAGGCTTGGTTTGAGGTGCTCCGTACAAGCCACTTGTTAAATAGTCTTGCACATCTTTTTCGCTCATAATCAAGTCCTCCTTATAATGATTAGTGTAAGTATAGTATACCATAGACTGTTTATTACGTGAAATTTCGTTTTGTTAAAAAATACACAAAATTGCTAAAAAAGATTGATTTTTAAGTAAAAGTCCGCTAAACTCAATTATGGGAATGAAAATCATTCTCAATTAGTAGAAACGCATCTCAGCTAGGTTTTTCTTACTTAGAGAGTGACGATAGAAAGAGGTATTCTCAATGAGAAATGGGCTATGGATGGTTAGTGTCATTGTATTGGCAATTGCCTCGCTTTTTATTGGAGTTGAGTCCATTCAATTGACTGATTTACTTCAATTAAATGATCGGCAACAGTTGGTGCTGTTAAGTACACGCTTTCCTCGCATGATTAGCTTGATTTTAGCGGGAGCAACAATGAGTATTTCAGGTTTAATTATGCAACATTTAACACAAAATAAATTTGTTTCACCTACGACTTCTGGAACGATGGATAGTGCTAGAATTGGTATTTTAGTGGCAATGCTTGTCTTTAATGATGCCTCTATTTTGCAAAGGACTGGTATCGCTTTCCTGTTTGCAATAGCAGGTACGTTTATCTTTATTGGAATTGTAAACCGAGTTAGAGTTAAAAGTACGATGATGATTCCGTTAATCGGCATGATGTTTGGTAGTATTATGGGATCGATTGCAACTTTTTTAGCCTATCAATATGATTTAGTCCAAAATGTTTCTTCTTGGTTACAGGGGAATTTTTCGCTAGTAAGTCGTGGAAACTATGAATTGATTTACTTGGCGGTTCCGTTAATGATTGTAGCCTATCTTTATGCAGATTATTTTACGATTGCAGGTTTAGGAAAAGACATGGCAACAAGCATTGGCGTTTCTTATCAAGTGGTACAATTTGGTGGCGTTTTAATTGTTTCACTGGCTACGGCTGTTGTCATTTTGACAGTTGGAAGTGTTCCCTTTTTGGGAATCATCATTCCTAATTTAGTGGCACTAATGCGAGGGGATCATTTGAAAAACACGTTGTTGGAAACGGCATTATTTGGTTCAGCATTTTTGTTGGTTTGCGACATGATTAGTCGCGTTGTGATTGCACCTTACGAGGTTTCCGTCAGTTTAGTGGTGGGAATTATTGGAAGTGCGCTCTTCATGTATCTATTGATGAGGGGAGAGAGCAGTCATGAAGCAAAAAAAAATTAATTTAATGGTGCTGATAGGCTTAGTGGTTGTTTTAATAGGTTTAATTATTTTTTATTTAACAGTCGATAGCGGTGGGAATTGGGATTATATTTTGCCTTTAAGAAGTAAAAAGCTGTTAGCCTTTTGTATTGTGGGAATTACAACTACAGTTGCAACGATTAGTTTTCAAACGATTACTGGCAATCAAATTTTAACACCAAGTATTTTAGGGTTAGACTCGCTTTATATTTTATTTCAAACGATGGTTTTATTCGTATATGGAAACAGTCATTTATTATTAGCAGATCGAAAAGTCAATTTTTTAGTGAGTGTGGCTTTGATGGTCATTGCAAGTGGCTTTTTATATCTGTTTATCTTTAAAAACCATCATACCAATTTGTACTTATTATTGATGTTAGGAATGATTGCAGGGACTTTTTTTAAAAGTATTAGTACGTTTATGCAAGTTTTAATGGACCCTAATGAATTTGATAAAATTCAAGGGAAGTTATTTGCTAGTTTTAATAATATTGATGTTTCGATTTTGGCCCTCACGGTTTTAGTTGGTAGTATTGCTTTATTCTTTTTAATCCGAAAAAATGCCGTTTTAGACGTTTTGCATTTAGGGAGAGAGCAAGCGATCAATCTAGGAGTGGTTGTTGAAAAAGAATTGTTGCAAATTTTAGTGTTGATTTCAATTTTAACGGCTGTTTCCACTGCGTTAGTTGGCCCAATTACCTTTTTAGGATTTATTGTTGCCAATTTAACGTATCGGATTTTTAAAACTTATCAGCATTTTTGGTTGTTTATCGGGGGCAGCTTGCTAGGAATCGTTGTTTTACTAATCGGACAACTTTTAGTGGAACGAGTTTTCCATTTAACGACTACGGTTAGTGTCGTTATTGAATTTATCGGTGGTTGCTATTTCATTTTCTTACTATTGAAAGAAAGGAAGCAAGGATAAATGGAACTAAAAAAAGTATCAAAATCATATGGAACTAAAAAAGTTATCAGTGAGATTAGTTTACCTATTAAAGAGGGAGCTATCACTGCTTTTATTGGACCTAATGGAGCGGGAAAGAGTACGCTTTTAGCAATGATGAGTCGATTGACACCTAAAGACACGGGATTTATTTATATTGATGGTGGAGATGTAAAAACGTGGAAGCAAGATGCTTTGGCTAAAAAATTATCTATTTTAAAGCAGTCGAATTCATTTAGCTTGAAGTTAACTGTAAGAGAATTGGTTTCTTTTGGTCGCTTTCCATACTCAAAAGGGCGTTTGAAAAAAGAAGATGAAGAGAAAATTCAAGAAGCGTTAGTTTATTTAGGGTTAGTTGAGATGGCTGAGGATGATGTGGGAACATTATCTGGTGGTCAATTACAGCGAGCCTATATTGCAATGGTATTGGCACAGGATACGGATTATATTCTATTAGATGAACCTTTGAATAATTTAGATATGAATTACGCCGTACAAATGATGAAGACCTTGCGACGACTAGTGGATGAATTAGGAAAGACGATTATTTTAGTGATTCATGATATTAATTTTGCTGCAAGTTATGCTGATGAAATTGTTGCCATGAAGAATGGGGAGTTATTTGCAAGTGGATCAACAGATGAAATGATGACTAAAGAAATATTAGATCCACTATACGAGATGGATATACGAATAGTTGAAATCGAAGGCAAACGTTTTTGTTTATATTTTAATGAATGATGGAATCAAGGAAAAGGACGTGGAGAAAATGAAAAGAATAGCAATGAGTTTGATATTACTAGCTTCAATTTTTGTAGTAGCGGCATGTGGAAATAAGGCTGATACAAAAGGAGAATCGTCAAAGCATAGTGAGAAAGCAACAACCATAACAGTTAAAGATCAAAATGGCGAGGTAAAAGTTCCCTTGAAACCAAAACGAGTAGTTGTCTTCGATATGGGAATGTTAGATACAATCCAAGCGCTAGGAGAGAGTGATCAAGTAGTTGGTGTGGCAAAAGACAATTTGCCAGCGTATTTAAAAGAATTTAAAGCTGATAAATTTGAGTCTGCTGGTGGTATAAAAGAACCTGATTTTGAAAAAATCAATGCTTTAAAACCCGACTTAATTATTATTTCTGGTCGTCAAGAGGATTCAATGGATGAATTGAAAAAAATTGCGCCTACTCTTTATCTAGCAACCGATTCTAAAGATATTTGGAACTCAATTAAAACAAATATCACAACAATTGGAACCATTTTTGATAAAGCTGATGAGGCGAAAAAGAAATTAGATGAGTTATCAAATGAAATTTCAAAAGTTTCAACGAAAGCAAAAAGTGAAGATTTAAAAACATTAACGGTATTAGTGAATGAAGGAAGCTTATCTGCATATGGCGAAGGATCAAGATTTGCTATATTAAATGATGTATTTGGTTTTGGTTTAGCTGACCCTGCAATCGAAGCTTCTACTCATGGTCAATCGGTCACGTATGAATATGTGTTAGAAAAAGATCCAGATGTGTTGTTTGTTATTGATCGCACCAAAGCAATCGGTGGGGATACCAGCAAAGACAACGTTTCAGAGAATGAATTGGTTCAACAAACAAAAGCGTTTAAAAATAAAAAAATCATCACGTTAAAACCAGATGTGTGGTATTTATCTGGTGGCGGATTAACATCAACTAAACTAATGTTAGATGAAGCTAAAAAAGTGGTAGAGTAACTCTGTAAACTAGCAGAATGCTGTTAAAACATTCTGTTAGTTTTTTTGATGTTATCCAAGTTGGTAAAGAATTATGTTAAACTAAAAAGAGAGATTAAAAGTTAGGAGAAGAAGTAGTGATGAGTAATGTAACCTTTACAAAGGAAGATTTTTCAATATTTGAAATTCCAACATTAGAAGATCGGATGCAAGCTATTAGAGAACAGATTCAACCAAAATTTCGTGAATTTGGAGAATTGCTTAAAGAAGGATTAATCAATGAAATGGATGAAGACGAGCTTTTTGTGCATGTCGCCCAACATTTAAGACGAACTAAAAATCCACCTAATGATACTTGGATGGCAGTTAGTTGTAATAAGAGAGGCTATAAGATGGCACCACATTTTCAATTAGGACTATACGGAGACCATGTTTTTATTTGGTTAGCGTATATCGACAATCCAAAATTTGAAAAAGAAATGGCACAAGGTCTACTAGAAAATATTGAACTCTTTGAAACAATCCCAGAAGACTTTGTTATCTCTCTGGATCACCATACAACAAAAGTAACGCCGATTAAAGAACTTGATATTGAAAAAGGTCTAACTCGTTTCAGAGATGTCAAAAAAGGAGAGTTTTTAATTGGCCGACAACTAATGGCAAATGATCCTATTTTAAAAAATCCAGTTGAAACTCAACTGTACATCTTAGATACTTTTAAAAGTTTGCTCCCGTTATATAAGCAATCTTTCCAATCAATTCCAATAGAATATTAAAAGAGGAAGAAAGGAATAATTATATAATTATTTCTTTCTTTTTCTTTTTTTAAGTTAAAACACTACGAAAAAGAGTTATTGTTATACAGTTACGACTTTTTTTGCTATAATAATAACTGTTGAAAGGGTGTGACGTGTGTGACAGAATTAGATTATCGTAAAAATAGTAATAAAGTTTTTGCGATAAATTATATAGAAAATAATGATATCAATAATATTGTAGTGGGAGACGAATGTTTAGTTGCTAAAGTAAACAATCAAACGAAAGTATATACTATCCCCAAAAATCAACAATCAATTATTCGCATCATTGATCATCTACATAAATTAGATGTTTAATGAAGGGGGTTCTTTTGATTGCAAAGATAAAACATTTTTTCTGTACGTGATACGAAAGAATGTTTTTTTATTATGTCAAAATTATAAAGTATAGAGTAAACAAAAAAACACGGATTGCTCTTTTAAAGAGCAATCCGTGTTTTTTAGAAATCTAAACGAGATTAAAGATTAACGGTTGTAGAACTCAACGATGTAAGACTCATCGATTTCAGCATACAATTCTTCACGTTCAGGTAAACGAGAAAGAGAACCTTCTAATTTTTCAGCATCAAAGCTAATGAAGTCTGGACGACCAAATAATGCTTCAACTGCAGATTTGATGATTTCTAGGTTTTTAGATTTTTCACGAACTGAAATTACTTGACCAACTGAAACGCTGTATGATGGAATATCAACGCGTTTGCCGTCAACTAAAATATGACCGTGGTTTACTAATTGACGTGCTTGACGACGAGTAGTAGCAAGACCTAAACGGTAAACAACATTATCTAAACGTTGTTCTAGTAAGATCATGAAGTTAACACCATGTTTACCTTCTTTTAATTTACCAGCTTTTACAAACAAGTTTTTAAATTGACGTTCGTTCATGCCGTACATGTTACGTAATTTTTGTTTTTCTTGTAATTGTAAACCGTACTCTGATAATTTTTTACGGCTGTTAGGACCATGAGGACCTGGAGCGTAAGGACGACGTTCGATTTCTTTACCTGTTCCTGAAAGTGAAATGCCTAGACGGCGAGATACTTTCCAACTTGGGCCTGTATAACGTGACATAATAAAATTCCTCCAATAAATGTTTTTTTGGAGTAAAATAATAAGTAGAGAGTTCAGTATTTCGTGCAGTTTATTATTTCAATCTTCACCTTTGCAGCCGCAGGTTACACAATTGAACCTTGTAGGCAATAAACTGTTGACGTGAATACCACTTTCACGCTGCATTATTTTACACAAGGTCTAGTATACCTTATTGCCAATCTAACGTCAATCAATAGTTGCTTAAATAGCCTATTTATGCAACAAAAAAAGCAATGATTGGAAACCAACATTGCTCTAGAATTTAAATGGAACTATTTGCAAGTAAAATCAGTACAAAATCTTCTAAATAGCCACGATCAATTTCATCAAAGCGATTCGTAATCGGAGCATCAACATCTAATACGCCAATCGTTTTTCCATTTTTCATCAAAGGAATCACAATTTCAGACTGACTTTTAGCATCACACGCAATGTGACCAGGGAAATCATGAACATTATCAACAACAACAGATTCATTTTTAGCAAAAGCTGTTCCGCAAACCCCTTTTCCATTTTTAATACGAATACAAGCGACTTTCCCTTGAAATGGACCTAATACTAATTCATCCGTTTGTGCTTCATATAAATAAAAGCCAGCCCAATTGATATCTGGTAGATTTTCAAAAAGCAAAGCGGAAGCGTTGCTTAGATTAGCAATTAAATTAGTCTCATCGCCAATAATAGCCTCTAGCTGTGCGTTGGTTAACTGATAAATACCTTTTTTTGACATAAGAGTCACTCCTTTAGTTACTCAGATTATTAAATTCGATTTTTTCTTGATCTTTTTTTAAATCAACTTGTTCTTCACCTTTAAGGGTCCAAGCAATTTTAGCGTTGGCAATAAATTCACCAATTTCGCCACCATTGTCGACGTTAAAGCGAACGAATAGTGAATCCGTTCGTTCATTTTTTTCACTCTTTTGTAACTTTTTAAAAATTTGTTCAATATCTTCTTTATTATGGCTGAAAACTAATACTCGTAAAAAGGTCTGTGATCCATCTAAAGTGGATTTACTAGCAATCGTATAGGCTGCTTTTTGTTTTTGATTGATTTGGTTGATCTTCATTTGACTAAATAAAACGAAGAAAAGGCTAACTAGCAAGATTAATCCAGCTTTTCGGTGGAATTTTTTTGAATTTAATTTGTGCATTTTAATCGCAGCAAAAAGCAATATAGTACAAAATGTCAAGCCAAGAATACCAACAATTTTAAGCAATAAGAACATATTATCTCCCCAAACGTTTGTTTGTCCACTAAATTAGGATAAAAAATAACTGAAATTAATTGATTTCTAGTGTTAGTTTTTTATCACTGTGGTATAATCTACAATAGGTGTTTTATAAAAAAAAAGCAAGAAATTCAGCTAATAAAAATCTAAAGTTTTTCTCATAAAAAAAGAAATTAAAAATGACAAACATTATATTTTGTTACATACCATTATTTTGCTACAATCAATTCAAGTGGAGGTTTTAGAATGAATTTTATATTTGTATTAATCGGCATTATTTTATTAGCATTACTCATTTACGGGGTAGGGTTTATTTTAAAGAAACGACATTTCAGTAAAATAGACGAACTTGAAACAAGAAAAATCGCATTGATGGATAAACCTGTGATTGATGAAATCAACAAAATAAAAAAATTACAATTAACTGGTCAAACTGAAAAAACATTTAAAGACTGGAAGGCAGCGTGGGAAAATATTGCGACAGTTAGCTTTCCAGATATTGAAAATTACTTATTTGATGCTGAACAAGCAACGGATCGCTTAAAGCTAATTAAAGCACAAAAAGCGGAAGATGCTGCATTACACATAATTAATGAAACAGAAGAAAGTATCAAAAAAATTCAATTAGCATTAAAAAAATTGATTGAAAGCGAAGAAAAGAATCGTTTGGAAATCAAAAAAGTACAAGAAAAATATCAAGATATCCGAAAAAAATTATTGACTCAAAGTTTTTCTTTTGGGCCCGCATTAGAAAACTTAGAGCGTCGTCTAACCTTTTTGGAATTAGATTTTTCTAAGTTTACAGAACTAACTTCTTCTGGAGATCATATTGAAGCAAAAGAAGTTTTAGATCGTGTTTCGCAAGACACCAACGAACTACATCGGGTAGCAGAATTGGTTCCAACGATTTACAAAGAGCTTACGGTTGAAGATACTGATCAAGTGAAAGAAATTAAAGAAGGTTACCAACAATTAATAGCTGAAAATTATCGCTTTTTAGATATTGACATTCCAAAAGAAATTGCAGAAATAGAACGTGCCATTGAAGTGGGCATGGAATTAGTTGAAAAAGTGGAAGTTGATGAAGCAAAAGAGCATTTAGCGCAATTAGATACAAAAATTGATCACTTGTATGACGTAATGGAAAATGAAATTGATTCAAAATCTTTTGTATTGAGCCAAAAACAATTAGTTTCAGAATATTTAGACCATGTGATTGTCAATAATCGTAAATTATTAATTGAGATTGATCGCGTTTCTCAAAGCTACACTTTAAATCAAGAGGAAGCAGGAACTGCAGGTAAAATAGAATCTGAACTAGAAGATTTAAAAACATCATTTGAGTTATCTGCACAAGCAATTGCACAAGATGAAGCCATCTATTCAGTTATTGCGGAAGATTATGAAAAAATGGGCGATCGCTTAGAAGAGATTGAGAAAAAACAGCAAGAATTAAATAGCAACCTGCTTCATTTACGTAAGGAAGAAATGGATGCACAAGCAAAATTAGATGAATTTGAATTTGAGATGCGTGGTCTTAAACGTTATGTTGAAAAACAGCATTTACCAGGACTACCACATGATTACCTAGAATTATTCTTTGCTACAACGAATCGAATTGAGCAATTGGCTAAAGAACTAAACAAATTAAAAATTGACATGAAAGAAATTACACGTTTATGCTTCCTATGTCAAGATGATGTTGCTTTAATCAAAGAAAAAACAGATGAGATTGTGGATAGTGCTTTATTAACCGAGTACATGATGCAATATGCGAATCGTTATCGTCATTCAAATGAAGGAATCGCACAAGCAATCGATGATACATTGAAGTTGTTTAATCACGAGTTTCAATATAAAGAAGCTCTTGAAACCATTTCAACAACTCTTGAATCTGCTGAACCTGGTGCCTATAAAAAAGTTGAATCTTCGTACTTTGAAGATAAAGAAGCAAAGCATTAATTTAAAAAAAGTTGGCAATCAATTTGATTGTCGACTTTTTTTATTCTTAATTTCGTAACATATGATGAGGAGATTCTAAATTTTTTTAATGAACGTTTGTGATTCTGCTAAAGTCTGCTATAATTATAAAGGTTTTTAACAAGAAAATAAGGAACAAGTTGAATTGTTTCTCTTTAAAAGAAGGCGTGAGAAAATGATTTACTTTGATAATAGTGCAACGACTAAAATAGACGATAGTGTTTTAAAAACCTATTTAAAAGTTAGCGAAGAGATAATGGGAAATCCATCTAGTTTGCATGGGTTAGGGGATGCTTCTACGGGTTTACTTCAGCAAGCAAGAAAACAAATTGCTGAACTCTTAAACACTTCAATGGAAGAAATTTACTTTACAAGTGGTGGCACAGAAGGTGATAACTGGGCTGTTAAAGGAACGGCTATCGAAAAACGAAAATTTGGGAAGCATTTAATTACGACGGCGATTGAACACCCGGCGGTAAAAGAATCGATGGAGCAATTAAAAATGCTTGGATTTGATATTACCTATTTGCCAGTTAACAAAGAAGGCGTCGTTTCCGTTAAGGCGTTAAAAAAAGAACTTCGCTCAGATACCACTTTGGTTTCAATCATGGCTGTTAATAATGAAATAGGGAGCATTCAGCCGTTAGAAGAAATTGGAGAAGTCTTAAAAGCTTATCCAAAAGTACATTTTCATGTCGACGCAGTACAGGCAATTGGAAAAATTCCGCTTGATCTATCGACACACTCAAGAATCGATATCGCTACTTTTTCAGGACATAAATTTCACGCGCCAAGAGGGACAGGTTTTATGTATTTGAAAAAAGGGAAAAAATTAGCTCCTCTTTTAAATGGTGGTGGTCAAGAATCAGGTAAACGTAGCGGAACAGAAAATGTTGCGGGGATTACAGCAATGTCAAAAGCGCTACGATTGGTAGTAACCGATTCGAAAGAAAAACAATCACGTCAACTTGAAATCAAAGAGTACTTGATGGACAAGCTAGCTAGCTATGCTAAAGTCACCCTGTTTTCAACGAAAGAAGGCGCACCTCATATTCTGTGCTTTGCGCTAAGAGGAATTCGCGGCGAAGTGATGGTTCATGCTTTTGAGAAAAAAGGCATCTACATTTCCACTACCAGTGCGTGTTCAAGTAGAAGTCAAACAAGCGGAAGTACCTTGTCTGCAATGCATGTGCCTGAAAATATCGCTACAAGTGCAGTCAGAGTTAGCTTAAATGATACAAATACAATAGAAGAAGCCCAGCAATTTATCAAAGAATTTGATGGATTATACCGTCAGTTTCGTGATATTCACTAATAGAAAGCTCAAAGAAAAGGGATGACAAAAGATGCAATACAGTGAAATTATGATTCGTTACGGCGAATTGTCAACTAAAGGAAAAAATAAGCGCACTTTTATTAGTCGCTTGGTGAAAAATGTTAGTCACGCACTTCACGATTATCCAGAAGTGAAAATTTATGGCGAACGTGATCGAATGTATTTACTTTTAAATGGTGCAGATAGTCGGGTAGTAATGGATCGTTTGCAGCCGATTTTTGGAATTCAAACCTATTCTCCAGTGGTTAAAGTAGAACGCGATATTGAAGCGTTGAAAGCAGCTGCAATTGAGATGATTCGGAATGTGTATCAAGAAGGTCAAACCTTCAAGATTACAACAAGGCGCGCAGACCATAAATTTGAATTAGATACCAACGACATTAACCAGTTATTAGGTGGCGAAGTTTTAAGAAACATCGAAGGTATCAAAGTTCAAGTGAAAAAACCAGATATTGAATTACGTGTGGAAGTTCGCTTAGAAGGCTTATTTTTATCATGTGAAACGATTATAGGAGCAGGTGGTTTACCAGTTGGTTCTGGTGGTCGCGGGATGTTAATGCTATCAGGTGGAATAGATTCTCCTGTAGCAGGCTATTTAGCAATGAAACGTGGTGTTGAGATTGAAGCTGTTCATTTCCATAGCCCGCCTTATACAAGTCCACGTGCCTTACAAAAAGCCAAAGATTTAACGGCAAAATTAACAGCATATGTTGGCAGTATTCAGTTTATTGAAGTTCCTTTTACTGAAATCCAAGAAGAAATTAAACGAGTAGTACCAGAAGGCTATTTAATGACAGTGACCCGAAGAATGATGATGCGTTTAACCGATCAAATTCGGGCACAACAAAAAGGTCTAGCGATTATTAATGGAGAGTCTCTTGGTCAAGTAGCATCTCAAACTTTACAAAGCATGGTAGCTATCAATGAAGTGACCAATACGCCAATTATCCGTCCGGTGGTTTCAATGGATAAAAATGAAATTATCGAGATTGCCCAAAAAATCGATACATTTGATTTGTCGATCCAACCATTTGAAGATTGTTGTACTATTTTTGCTCCACCGGCACCCAAAACAAAACCTAAATTAGACAAAGCACAAGGTTTTGAAGCAAGATTGGATGTTGAAGGACTAATTGAACGCGCAATGGCAGGGCTTGTTATTAGCGAAATCAAAATTGGAGACAATTTGGAAAAAATGCAAGAAGATGAATTTTCTGATTTCTTATAATTGAGTAAAAATGGTTTAGCCTTTGTTGCTGAACCATTTTTTGTTATATTTACAGAGAAAAGTACCAAAAAGAAGCAATAAAGTCAGTTAAAATGAAGGAATTAGAACTTGTTTTTTATTGTAATGGTACTATAATAAATGAGTAATCGTAAAAGAATGGTGGGTTTTAAATGAAATTATGGACAAATGGTCTTTTTTATACAATGGAAAACGAGGGAGCAACCGTCGAAAGTGTGCTAGCAAATGAAACTGAAATTATTGCAACGGGTTCAGCAGACCAATTAAAAACACAGTATGGTGATCTAATTAAAGAAGAAATCGATTTAAAAGGAGCAACTGTGCTACCTGGTTTGGTGGACAGTCACTTGCATTTATTATGGTACGGACAAAGCTTAGCCCGCTTAAATTTAAACCAACAAAACTCAAGAACAGCAGCTTTAAAAATGATAGCTGACAAAGTAGCGACGTTAAAGCCGGATGAATGGCTATTTGTAGAAGGCTACAATGAGAACATGTGGGAAGACGATGGACGTGGACTTACTTATCAAGATTTAGATCAAATTTCAACGCTACATCCTATTTTAGTGAGACGCATCGACTATCATAATGTAGTCATTAATTCACCTTTTATCAAAAAAATTCAGTTAAAAAATCATCAAGTATTTGAAGGTGGCGGTGAAATTGATCTAACACCAGATGGCAAACTAACGGGTATTTTAAAAGACGAAGCGACCAATTTAGCCATCGATGCATTTCCACTAGCAACGCCAGCAGAAATGGAAAATTATTTAAAAATTGCAATTGAAGATTTATGGTCAAAAGGAATAACAGGTGGACATTCAGAAGATTTGCATTACTTTAATGGCTTTACAGGTACTTTAAAAACCTTTACTGATGTTGTTGGAAATAAAGAAAATCAACTGCCATTTAGAGCTCATTTACTGATTCATAATGCTGAATTAGCGAACTTCAATCAATCGAATGAAACCTTTTTAAGCAATCATTCGTGGGTGGAATTAGGCGCAATGAAAATATTTTATGATGGAACAGTCGGTTCTAAAACGGCGTTGATGTCCCATTCATATCCAAATGAACCGACTCAATTTGGTTTACAAGTCCAAACCGACGAAGTTTTCGAGACCATGGTGAAGGATGCAAGAAAAGCAGAACTGCCCGTAGCAATCCATATTTTAGGCGATCAAGCTTTTGAAAATGTCATCACTACGTTAAAAAAATATCCTCCAAAAGTAGGTCAACTAGACCGCATGATTCACACGCCGTGGCTTCGACCTGATTTATTGAAAAAAGCAAGTGGCATGCCGTTGTTGTTTGATTTACAACCGCAATTTATGAGCAGCGACTTACCTTGGGCTCTTGAAGTTTTAGGGGAGACACATCCACCTCTTGCTTTTGCTTGGAAAAGCATCCAAAAAGCAGGCTTTGCAACAGCAGGAGGAAGTGATGCCCCTGTTGAAATCCCAAATCCTTTTTATGGTATTCACGCAGCCGTAACGAGAACAGTTAGCTCTGATTTAGATGGAAAACACTATTTTCCTGAAGAAGCATTGTCACGATTTGAAGCCATTCGATTATACACGGTTGGAAGTGCAAAAGCTTGCTATCACGAAACGACCAGAGGTATGATAAAACCCGGATTTGTTAGTGATTTTACGATTTTAAAAGACAATCCCTTCACAGTTTCTACAAAAGAATTAAGAACAATAAAAGTACTGAAAACAGTAATTGCCAATCAAATCGTTTTTTCAATAAAATAAGAATCTAGCTAGTTAGTGTAAAAAAATACGCTAATTAGCTTTTTTGTTACGACTGTGAAAAAAATCACAATTTAATTGAATGTCAGGTATGACAATGGTAATATGGGGATAAGAGTGAAAACAGGAAGGTGAATTTGTTGGTAAAAAAATTAGAAACAGTACAGTTGCCAAAAGCAACAGCAAAACGATTGCCACTTTATTATCGTTATTTAAAAACATTAGAAGATTCTGGTGTCAAACGAATTAAATCAAAAGAATTTAGTGCCTTAACTCAAGTTCCCTCTACAACCATTCGACGAGATTTTTCCCATTTTGGAGAGCTTGGACGCAGTGGGTACGGCTATGATGTAGATCATGTAATTGAAGTTTTTGATCAAATTTTAAATGTGAATAAATTAACGAAAGTAGCAATAGTTGGCGTTGGGAATTTAGGGAAAGCATTATTAGCAAATAATTTCCGACGAGATGAAAATCTGAAAATCGCCTGCGGATTTGAAAAAGATGAGGCACAATGTGGCGAAGTCCTTTCAGGTATTCCTATTTATTCCATTGACGAAATGGCAGAAATTATTCAAGAAGAAGGAATTAACACAGCTATTTCGACGGTTCCAAGTCAATATTCGCAAGAAGCAATTGATTCCTTAGTTGCAGCCGGTGTGACGGCTATCTTAAACTTCGCGCCAGGTCGAGTGTCAGCTCCTCCTGAAGTAGACATCCGATACATCGATTTAACAACAGAATTATTAACCTTGATTTATTTCAACGAACACCTTCGTGAAAAAGTAGAGATTTAAGTATTTGAAGCAGAATGGTTGCGTCGCTTTTGTCTTTTTTCGTATACTAGAAGAAGTCAAACAATGTTTTTTACTAAAAGGAGATTATAATGATGGAAATTACTAAACGAGGCACCGTGATAAAAGTCGAAGGAACACAACCAAAAGTTGGAGAAAAAGCACCTGAATTTAAATTAAAAAACTTAAACGATCAAGTCATTTCATTATCTGATTACCAAGGAGAAGTGGTGTTAATCAGTGTCATTCCAAATATTGATACATCTGTTTGTGCAATTCAAACCAAACAATTTAACCAAATTGCTGGAAAACTTGAAGGCGTACAGTTGATGACCATTTCAAACAATACAAAAGAAGAGCAAGCAGATTGGTGTGCTGGGAATGGCGTTGAAATGGAAATGCTTCACGATATTGACTTAACGTTTGCTAAAAGCTACGGATTATATATGCCAGAATTAGATTTACTAGCACGTTCCGTCTTTGTGGTTAATCGCGAAGGGGTCTTAGTTTATGAAGAAATCGTTTCAGAAATGAGCCATGAACCAAATTATGAAAAAGCAATTGAAGCAGCCAAAGAAGCAGCTACTGCCAAATAAGCCAAATTTGTAAAAAAAGATTGAGTTTCGTAAGCTTCAATGCTAGAATTAAGAAAAGAAAAAAGCTTTGAACAAGAGGAGTATCTGCCCCTTAGATTTTAGAGAATAGAACATTTGCTGAGAGTTCTTAATCGATGGACAGAAAAGGTAGCTTGGGAGCTGGATAGGTGAAGTAGGAGTAACTTATCTCGGGTAGTTATCCGTTAACGACTGAAAGTTGAGAGGTGTATCGCAATTAGATACACAAAATAGGTGGTACCGCGAATTCAAGCATTCGTCCTAATAAGTAGTTTGTTATTAGGGTGGATGCTTTTTAGTTTGCCTTGATTTCAAACCTTAATAGGCTGAGTTAAATCAAATTAAGAAAAGAGGTTGTACAAATGACAGAAGAATTAAAAATGCCAACAAAATACAATCCCCAAGAAGTTGAAGCGGGGCGCTATGATGAGTGGATAGCAAAGGATTTATTTAAACCAAGTGGAGATATGACAAAAAAACCTTATTCAATCGTGATTCCACCACCAAACGTAACGGGTAAATTACATTTAGGACACGCTTGGGACACAACTTTACAAGACATCATTATTCGTCAAAAACGCATGCAAGGATACGACACTCTTTGGTTGCCAGGAATGGATCATGCGGGGATTGCAACACAAGCAAAAGTAGAAGAAAAGCTAGCTGCAGAAGGTGTTTCACGTTACGATTTAGGACGTGAAAAATTTATCGATACCGTTTGGGAATGGAAAGAAGAGTACGCAACTTTTATTCGTGAACAATGGGCAAAAGTTGGGATTTCTGTTGATTATAGCCGTGAACGTTTTACCCTTGACGATGGGTTATCAGAAGCTGTTCGTAAAGTTTTTGTGACTATGTTTGAAAAAGATTTAATTTACCGCGGAGAATACATCATCAACTGGGATCCAAAAGCGAAAACAGCCTTATCGGATATCGAAGTAATCCATAAAGACGTAGAAGGAGCTTTTTATCATATGAGCTATCCTTTAGCTGACGGTAGCGGCGTCTTAGAGATTGCCACTACTCGACCTGAAACGATGTTAGGTGATACAGCCGTTGCGGTTCATCCAGAAGACGATCGCTACAAACACTTAATTGGAAAAATGTTAGTGTTGCCAATCGTCAATAAAGAAATTCCGATTATTGCAGATGAGTATGTTGAAATGGACTTTGGAACTGGTGTTGTTAAAATAACTCCAGCTCATGATCCAAATGACTTTGAAGTTGGAAATCGTCATGATTTACCACGTATCAATGTAATGAATGAAGATGGAACAATGAATGAACTTGCAGGTAAATATGAAGGCATGGATCGTTTTAAAGCACGTAAAGAAATCATTAAAGAATTAGAAGAAATCGGTCGTTTAATTAAAATCGAAAAAATGGTTCATAGTGTGGGCCATTCTGAACGCACAGGAGTTGTCGTAGAGCCACGTTTATCAACCCAATGGTTTGTTAAAATGGCACCATTAGCAAAAGAAGCAATGGACAATCAAGCTACGGATCAAGCTGTAAACTTTGTTCCTGAACGTTTTGAAAATACGTATATGCGTTGGATGGAAAATGTTCATGATTGGGTTATTTCTCGTCAGTTATGGTGGGGACACCGTATTCCAGCATGGTACCACAAAGAAACAGGCGAATTGTATGTGGGCATGGAAGAACCAGCAGATGCGGAAAATTGGATTCAAGATCCAGATGTATTAGATACGTGGTTCAGTTCAGCTTTATGGCCATTTTCAACGATGGGCTGGCCAGATACAGAAGCGCCAGATTTTAAACGTTATTTCCCAACGAATACTTTAGTAACAGGATATGATATTATCTTCTTCTGGGTAAGTCGAATGATGTTCCAAAGTTTAGAATTTACAGAAGAGCGTCCTTTTGAAAATGTTTTGATTCACGGATTAATTCGTGACGAACAAGGTCGCAAAATGAGTAAATCATTAGGGAACGGAATTGACCCTATGGAAGTCATTGATAAATACGGTGCAGATGCCTTACGTTGGTTCTTATCAAATGGTTCATCGCCTGGTCAAGATGTTCGTTTTAGCTACGATAAGATGGATGCTAGCTGGAACTTCATTAATAAAGTGTGGAACGCTAGTCGCTTTGCTATTATGAACATGGACGGTTTAACAGTTGATGAAATCGATTTGACTGGACCAAAAACGATTGCAGATCGCTGGATTTTAACTCGTTTAAACGAAACGATTGAACACGTAACGAATTTATCTGAAAAATTTGAGTTTGGTGAAGCAGGTCGTCACCTATATAACTTTATTTGGGATGATTTCTGTGATTGGTATATTGAAATGAGTAAAGGTGTGTTAAATGGGGAAGATGAACCAGCTAAATTAACAACCAGAAGTATTTTAGCTCATGTATTAGATCAAACCTTACGTTTGTTGCACCCAATTATGCCTTTCGTAACTGAAAAAATCTGGGAAAGCGTGCCGCATCACGGTGAATCATTAGTGGTAGCAGAGTACCCAGTCGTGCGCCCTGAATTTAACGATGAAACAGCTGCAAAAGGAATGGAAGTTTTAATGGAGTTGATTCGTTCTGTTCGTAACATTCGTTCAGAAGTGAATACACCGATGTCTAAAAAGGTAGAATTGTTGATTAAAACAAATGATCCTACGATTGAAGCCTTCTTAATTGAAAATCAACATTATATTGAACGTTTTTGTAACCCTGAAACTTTGACGATTTCAAGTGACGTAACAGCACCTGAAACAGCGATGAGTGCAGTAATTACAGGCGCTGAAATTTACTTGCCACTAGCAGGTCTAATCAATATTGCAGAAGAAATCACACGTCTTGAAAAAGAAATGGCGAAATGGGATGGCGAAGTGAAACGTGTTCAAGGAAAACTTTCTAACGAACGTTTTGTTTCAAGTGCTCCTGAAGCAGTTGTTGAAAGCGAACGAGCAAAAGAAAAAGATTACCTTGAAAAACGTGAAGCAGTAGCTGAACGAATTAATGTCTTAAAAGCACAAGCATAATAATCAACTTGAACAGCCTCCTTTTTTAATAAGGAAAAGCTGTTCAAGTTTTTTATTAAAAAATAAAATCAATAGTCACCAGACGAGTAGAACGGTATAATAGTATTCATAGTAAAGAACTAACTGAAAAGAAATGGTGGGATCGATTTGTTTAACTCATATGAAGAAGCGTTGACTTGGATTCACAGTCGTTTAGCCTTAGGAATCAAACCAGGCTTGAAAAGAATGGAATGGATGATGAAAAAATTAGATCATCCAGAAAGAAAATTTAAATCGATTCATGTCGCAGGAACAAATGGAAAAGGTTCGACTGTTACTTACCTTAGAAGTATGTTAGAAGCAGCGGGTCAGACTGTAGGAACATTTACTTCACCCTATATTGAAAGCTTTAACGAACGAATTAGTGTGAATGGAGAACCGATTTCAAATGAAGAAATTTTACGTTTAGCGAATTTAATTTATCCGTATGTGATGGAATTAGATGAAACCCCACTTGGAGGTCCAACTGAATTTGAAGTCGTTAACAGTATGATGTTTCAGTATTTTGGCGAAGGGCACGCTGATGTTGTAATTGTTGAAGTCGGTTTAGGCGGATTAGTGGATTCAACGAATGTTGTGACGCCAATAGTATCGGTGATTACGACCATTGGTTATGATCATATGCACATTTTAGGTAATTCCCTTGCTGAAATTGCCTACCAAAAAGCGGGAATTATTAAAGCTGGTGTTCCTGTTGTTACTGGAAAAATCCCATCAGAAGCCTTAACAGTTATTGAAAAAATAGCGATTGAACAAGATAGTCCGCAAAGTCAATTTGGCAAAGAGTTTTTGGTTTCCAAATGGCAAACATTACCGACATGGGGAGAGCAATTCACCTTTGAAGATGACTATATTTGCCTACGACAAGCTCAAATCTCAATGTTAGGTGAGCATCAAGTAGAAAATGCAGCAGTTGCCCTTGAAGCGCTACGGATTTACAGTCATGAAACAGGATTAGCTGTAGGCCATGAGCAAATGCTAAGAGGACTTAAACGAGCTTTTTGGCCAGGTAGAATGGAAAAAATAAATGAGCAGCCATTGATTGTGATGGATGGCGCCCATAACGAACCTGCAGTGATTCGTTTAGTGGAAACTCTTAAACGTGATTTTCCTGATCAAGATGTTTATGTTTTATTTGCTGCACTAAAAGACAAGTCAGTAGATACCATGATGGCACATTTACAAACGATTCAGAACATGCATTTAATGGTGACAACGTTCGACTATCCTAGAGCGGCTACAGGTGAAGAGTTGGCTGATCAAGTTGTGGGTCCAGTTGAAATAGTAGAAAATTGGCAGACGGGATTAGTTAAATCCATTAACGAAATGGACAGTAGCGATGTGTTGTTGATTACAGGTTCACTTTATTTTATTTCTGAAGTCCGTCATTATTTTAAATCAGAAGAAAACAATTAGAGGAGTTGGAAATTTTGAAAAAAATAGAAGCAGTAATCTTTGATATGGACGGCTTAATTTTTGATACAGAGACTCTTTACTACCGAGCAAATCAAGAAATTTCCGATGAAATTGGTTTAGATTTTACGTATGACTATTATTTGAAATATGTCGGAACATCCGATGAAGAGTTGCATGAAAATCTTTACCGTGATTTTAAAGATGAGGAAAAAGTGGCGCATTTAATTAAAGAAGGCCGCAAGCGCGTGGAAGAAATTGTCAGACGTGACGGCTTAATTATTAAAGAAGGATTCATGGAGTTATTAAATTATTTAGAAGAGAAAAATATCAAAAAGGTAGTCGCTTCTAGTAACTTAAAAGAAATGATTCATCTCTTTATTGAACGAGAAGAGCTGACAGGTCGTTTTGATTACATTGTATCTGGCGATGAAGTGAAACGAGCAAAACCAGATCCAGAAATTTTTGAAAAAGCCTGGTCAGGCTTAGGCGTTGCAAAAGAAAACACACTGATTTTGGAAGATTCAATCAATGGAATCAGAGCCGCATTTGATGCAGGAATTGATGTCATTATGGTTCCCGATCTGATTCCGCCAGGCGAAGAAGCAGTTGAAAAAACACTTGAAATTTATGAAAATTTAACGATTGTAAAAGCTTATATTGATCAACAAAATAAACGTTAATTAAAATAAATGAAACCTCTCTTTTTTGCGAATAGTTATTCGAGAAGGGAGGTTTTTTAATGAGGTTGACTCACAATTTAATCAAAGAAATGCCAAAGTTAAGCCGACCCCGTGAGCGGTTAGAAAATGATGGTGAAAAAGCATTATCTACACATGAATTATTGGCGATTCTACTTAGAACAGGTCCAAAGGATAGTAGTGCAGTGGATTTGTCGATGAGTCTTTTAGCGTCATTTGAAGACTTGTATTATTTAAAAACAGCTTCCTTGGAAGAATTAATGTGTGTAAATGGAATTGGTCGCACAAAAGCAATTGAAATCAGAGCAGCAATTGAATTAGGAAGTCGAATTGCCTTAGCCACTCAAGAAAAAAAAGGTCAAGTAACCTCAAGTCATACAATAGGCAAACGATTAATCAAAGAAATGAAAGACTTACAGCAAGAACACGTGATTACACTTTTTCTCAACACTAAAAACGAAATTATCAAAAAGGAAACGACTTTTGTTGGGGGCTTAAGTCAATCGGTAGCTCATCCAAGAGAAATCTTTAGAGGTGCAGTCCGCTATGCTGCTGCACGGATTATTGTGGCACATAATCATCCATCAGGTAATCCGACGCCATCAGATGCAGATTTTGCATTTACCAAAAGAATGGCAACATGTGGGGAGTTGATGGGAATCGAATTATTAGATCATATTATTATTGGCTCAGATTCTTATATCAGTCTAAAAGAAATGGGAGCGATTTAAATTTAAAATAAATTATGCTTTTTCCTTGTGTAAAAAAAATGAACGTGTTATAATTAATTTAGTGTTTTTGTTAGGTAAAGAAAAGATTGTTTCAAAACATTCCAATTCGTACCGTTAAGCAAGAATATCAAATATTATGTGCAAAACGCACGAGGAGGAATTTCATTATGGAACAAGGTACAGTAAAATGGTTTAACGCAGAAAAAGGTTTTGGTTTTATCGAACGCGAAAACGGTGACGATGTATTCGTACATTTCTCAGCTATCGGCGGAGACGGATTCAAAACTTTAGAAGAAGGACAAGCAGTTTCTTTCGAAGTTGAAGAAGGCGCTCGCGGACCTCAAGCAGCAAACGTTGAAAAAGCGTAAGCTTAACTTAAAAATTTTGAAGAACTGAGTATTTATACTTGGTTCTTTTTTTATGTCAAAAAGGCAAATTAAGTATCAAAAGTTTTACAAAGCGTATAAATATTTAAAATTCTATTAAAATACATACAATATTAATGTTTTATCAATGTTTTTGCAGTATGATGAGTACTGTTACAGCATAATTGGATTTTTTTTGATATACTGTTAAGTGAATCTAAAAATAATAAGATTTTTGATGGATGAATCATGGATATATAGTTGAGAGGATGAAGTAATGTGTTTGGATTAGGTAGTAAGGATATTGGAATTGATTTAGGAACCGCAAATACCATGGTTTATGCAGATGGTAAAGGGATTGTCTTGAGAGAGCCTTCAGTTGTAGCAAAAAACACATCAACAGGAGAAATTGTTGCTGTTGGTGAAGAAGCTAGAAATATGATAGGTCGTACGCCAGGTTCAATCGTAGCCATTCGCCCAATGAAAGACGGCGTAATTGCAGATTATGAAACAACTGCAGCGATGATGAAATATTATATCCAAAAAACAATTGGAAAAACGAGTTCAAAACCATATGTAATGGTTTGTGTACCAAGTGGCGTAACGGAAGTTGAAAAACGTGCTGTTATCGACGCAACTAGAATGGCTGGAGCAAAAGATGCCTTCATTATTGAAGAACCATTTGCAGCAGCAATCGGTGCAGGACTGCCAGTTATGGACCCAACAGGTAGTATGGTTGTAGATATTGGTGGTGGAACAACAGACGTTGCAACTATTTCATTAGGCGGGATTGTAAGCAGTCGTTCAATTAGAATGGCCGGAGACCGTTTAGATGATGCAATTATTCATTATGTACGCAAAAAATACAATTTACTAATTGGTGAAAGAACAGCTGAAGCTGTTAAAATGGAAATCGGTTGTGCCTCTGTTGATAAAGCGGGAGAATATGGCGAAATGAGCGTTCGAGGACGTGACCTATTAACTGGTTTACCAAAAACAATCGAAATTTCTGCCGTGGATGTTTCTCAATCACTTCAAGAAGTGGTAGAAGCAATTGTAGTGGCAGTTAAAGAAACACTTGAAGAAACATCACCTGAAATTTCTTCTGATGTAATTGATCACGGAATTGTGCTAACTGGTGGTGGAGCTTTATTAAGAAACTTATCAGAAGTGATTGCAGATGAAACACAAGTTCCTGTTTTTGTAGCAAGCGAGCCATTAGATTGCGTTGCTATTGGAACGGGTGAATCATTGAAACATATTGATTTATTTAAGAAAAAAGCAAATCGATAAACAGACACCAAAATACGTTTAGAAACTGCGGGGAGTCTACAAACTTCCCGCTTCTTTTCTATTTAATAAGTTAAAACCAACAAGTTTTTTCAAGAAAATAAGTTTATGTAAAATAATATTAGTATTTCAAACGAAATATGGTAAAATAGAGAAGGCCTTCAAGGCAAAGTGGGGTGACGAGTTGCATCAATTTTTTTCAAATAAAAAATTAATTATTTTATTAGTCAGTGTAATTGTTTGTATGGGATTAATTGCCTATTCAATTAAGGAAAGAGCGAAATTACCAATCGTCCAACAATTCACCAATGACATTACTGCCATTACTGGTCGTATTTTTTCAAAACCAGCCAATGGAGTTGTAAGTTTTATTGATTCTGTGGAAGAATTAAAAAATACTTATGAAGAGAACCAATTGTTAAAATCAAAAATTGATAAACTTTATGAAACGCAAGTTGAATTAGCAGATTTAAAACAAGACAATAAAAAAATGCAAGAGCAGTTAGAGTTAACGTCAACGTTGTCTAATTACAATCAAATTACAGGCAGTGTCATTGGTCGAAATCCTGACTCTTGGATTGATCAGATTATCGTGGATAAAGGCAGTAAAAATGGAATTGAAAAAGGGATGTCTGTCATGGCTGGTAATGGATTAGTTGGACGTATAGTAGAAGTGAGTCCAACAAGTTCAAAAGTCCAATTAATTACGACAGTCGATTCTAAGAAGAACCGAGTTGCGGCTTTAGTACAAAGCGAGTCAGGACAAATTCATGGCATTATCAATGGATACGACAAAGAAACAAAACGCTTAAAAATGGACCAAATCACAACAGATGCTGAACCGAAAAAGGGCGACAAAGTTGTAACATCTGGTTTAGGTGGAATTACACCGTCAACATTATTAATCGGTACCGTTGATGAAGTGAAATTAGATGCTCATGGACTATCAAAAGTAGCGTATATTACGCCTGCTGCTGATACAAATGATGTTCGTTATGTAACAATTATTCAACGCGAAGCTGAAAGTGGTGAGTAAATGAATTCAAATTTAAAAAGTTCATTTTTACCACCATTAATTCTTTTCGTTTTTTTCTTACTAGATGGTGTTTTAGCGGCTTTATTTTCAGAAACGTTGTATGGCAGCGACTATATCTTAGTTCCTCGCTTGACAGTGATTTTACTAGTAATGATGTCCTTTTATTTACCGAGAAATAGAATGTTGGTTATCGCGATTCTTTTTGGACTATTATTTGACAGTTATTACGTTGGAGTGTTAGGAATCTATGTTGCACTATTTCCAATTATCGTATACATTACTGAAAAATTAACAAAGGTACTGCACCCAAATCCAATTGTTGTTGGAATGATGTTCATTATTGACTTAAGTTTGGTTGAAACCACCTTATACTTTTTTTATACGATTCTAAAAGAAACGACAATGGATTTTAATACTTTTATGGTAGAGCGACTAGGTCCAACCTTACTTTTAAATGTGGTGATCTTTATTTTCTTGTACTACCCACTGCAAAAACTTATGATGAAGTTAGAAAAAATGTAGGTTTGGTTTTTGGTTGATAACGAAGAATAAGCAATCAATGAAAAGCGTTGGGAGTTGTTAAAGTGAAACAAAGTGTAACGTTAAAAGGAACAAAAGATGGTTTTGTCTTAACTTTAGATGATACAGCTGCAATTGGAACGATTCATGATGAATTAGACCAATTGCTAGCGAACTTATTAGCTGAAAATAAATCAAAAGAAGCAGATAAAAAGGTTATTTCTCTTGAAATTAAAACTGGAAAGCGCCTTTTATCTGAAGCTGAAGTTAATGAATTAACAACTAAAATTTCAACAAATAGTCAATTTCAAATCAAGCAAATAAAGTCTGACGTTTTAACTTATGATACGGCGAATGAGTGGCATGAAGCAAACAGCTTGCAAATGGAAATCCAAACAATCCGCAGTGGTCAAACGTTAACAGCTAAGGGAGATATTTTATTGATTGGAAAGGTTCACCCTGGTGGAAGTATTCGTGCGGATGGAAGTATTTTTATTATCGGTGAGTTGCTAGGTATTGCACATGCTGGATTTAGTGGCGATGATAGTGCAGTTGTTGTAGCTGATTTTCAAACCGATGCACAGATTCGAATAGCAGACAATATTCAGATTATAGAAAACAAAACACATGAAAAAATAGAGTCAAATAGAAAAGAATTTGCGTACATCAATGATTTGCATATTCTTGAATTTGCAACAGTGGAAAAACTAAAAGTGCTGCGGCCTAAAATGGACAAAGTGACAGGGGGATTAATGTAATGGGAACAGCGATTGTCATCACATCAGGAAAAGGTGGCGTAGGTAAGACAACTTCAACTGCCAATGTTGGAACGGCTTTAGCCTTACAAGGAAAGAAAGTTTGTTTAATCGATATGGATATCGGACTACGTAATTTAGATGTGATTCTAGGCTTAGAAAATCGAATCATATATGATATTGTCGATGTCGTTGAAGGTCGAGCAAAATTGCATCAAGCCATTATTAAAGATAAACGTTTTAACGATAATTTATACTTATTACCAGCTGCACAAAATGCAGATAAAAGTTCAGTCAACGGGGAAGAAATGAAAGAAATTGTTGACAGTTTACGTCCAGATTATGACTATATTTTAATTGATTGCCCAGCAGGAATTGAGCAAGGTTTTCAAAATTCAATTGCAGCTGCCGATATGGCAATTGTTGTTACAACACCAGAAATTTCTGCAGTTCGAGATGCTGATCGAATTATTGGTTTACTTGAACAAACAGAAATGGAACCACCTCGTCTAATCATTAATCGTATTCGTAAACGGATGATGCAAGACGGTGAGGTATTGGATATCGACGAAATTACTAAACATCTGTCAATTGAACTATTAGGAATCGTTTTTGATGATGATAGTGTAATCCGTTCTTCAAATAAAGGAGATCCAATTGTATTAGACCCAAAAAATCCAGCTTCGTTAGGTTACCGTAATATTGCGAGACGTGTCTTAGGTGAAACGGTGCCACTTATGTCATTAAAAAAAGAAAAGAAAAACTTTTTTCAAAAATTATTTGGCAAATAAAAAATTCTATGGTATAGTGATAAAAAATAATAAAAGCTTTGAAGAGAAAAAGTAAGAATTAGGACTTTGTAGAGAGATTGCATTTGGTGAAAGCAATTAAGTACTAGTTTCTGAACACACATCTCTGAGCTAGCAATTGAACCTCACCTATTTGGGAGCTGTAAATTGACTCGGGTGTACCCGTTACAGTACTAACGTTTAGTCGTTTTGAACGTGATAAGGCAATTTTCCGTGAGGAAGTTGCAAAAAAAGGTGGAACCACGATACTTGTATAGTCGTCCTTTGATTTTCAATTTGAAAATCAAAGGACTTTTTTTGTTTTCCAAGCGGACTGCAGCCAATTGAAAACAACTATTCTAAATAAAGGGGAGCGAATATAATGAAGATTAAAATGAGTTTAGTATTAAGCATGATTGGAATATGTCTATTACTCTTTGGTTGCGACAATAGCAAAAATGAAAAAAATCAAACTGATGCAACAAAGGAAATTGAAAAAAGTGGCAAGCTAGTTGTTGGGCTAGACGATACCTTTGCACCAATGAGCTATCGAGACAATAAAGGGGAAATCGTCGGATTTGATGTTGATTTAGCAAAAGAAGTAGGAAAAAAACTGAATTTAAAAATTGATTTTCAAGCAATTGATTGGGCGATGAAGGAAACAGAGTTAAACGCCGGAAATATTGATTTAATCTGGAATGGCTACACAATTACACCAGAACGGAAATCAAAAGTTGCCTTTTCAGATGCTTATCTAGAAAATAGTCAATCCATTATCGTATTAAAAAAGAGTGAAATTCAGACAAAAAAAGAGCTAGCAGGTAAAGTGGTAGCTGCTCAACAAGCTTCAAGTGCAGTTGATGCAGTCTCCAAAAAAGAGCTGGCAACTTTTAAAAATAAAGAATTGATTGAATTTCCATCGAATAACGATGTTTTTAATGACCTAGAAAGCAAACGTAGCGATGCCATTGTAGTTGACGAAGTATTGGCTCGTTATTACACCAAATTAAAGGGAGCAGATACCTACCGTACATTGGAAGATACTTTTGGAAAAGAAGAGTATGGTGTTGGCTTACGGAAAAATGATAAAAAATTAAAAATGAAACTAAATGAAGCTCTAAAAGAATTAAAATCAGATGGAACCTACGATAAAATTTATAAAAAATGGTTTGCCGAGTAAAGGATGGATTGAGATGACAATGATAATAGATTTATTACCCTCATTATTAGAGGGTTTGAAAACAACTTTACTGCTATTTGGAATTATTTTAGTAATTACGATTCCATTAGGTTTCTTAGTAGCTCTTATAAGAGTTTATGCACCAAAAGGAATTTCTGTAATCGTTCAATTATATATATATATCATGCGAGGAACCCCTTTATTGCTGCAACTAATGGTTGTGTTTTTCGGACTTCCACAAATTGGCATCACATTGGACAGGTTTCCAGCTGCGATCATTGCTTTTGTGTTAAATTATACGGCTTATTATGCAGAAATTTTTCGTGGAGGAATTATGGCAGTTCCAAAAGGTCAGTATGAAGCTCTAAAAGTTTTAGGAATTGGAAAAATAAGAGGCTATCGTCGAATTATTATTCCTCAAGTCAGTCGAATGGTTTTGCCTTCAGTCGGCAATGAAGTGATTTCTTTAGTGAAAGATACCTCTTTAGTGTATATCTTAGGATTAGGAGAATTGCTAAGAGCAGGTCAAATTGCTTCGAATACCTATGCGTCCCTTATTCCATTTGTAGCAGTAGGAATAATCTATTTATTGATTACGGGCTTGGTGACAGTATTTTTAACTAATATCGAAAAGAAAATCCATTTTTAAAGGAGGTTGAGCGTGATGCTGCTAACTGTAGAAAAACTGACAAAAAAATTTAATGGACAACCTGTTATTCAAGATTACAATTTCACCCTTAATAAAGGTGAAATTGTAACCTTGATTGGGAAATCTGGAACAGGCAAAACAACATTGATGCGTTTGATTAATCACTTGGAAAATGCAGATGCTGGTAATATTCGAATTGGCGATACTGTGCTATGCGAAATGAAACAAAATGGAATCATCGAGTATGCAAGTAAAAAAACAATCTGCAAGTATCATAATCAAATTGGCATGGTTTTTCAAAATTATCAATTGTTTCCCAATTTAACTGTTCTTGAAAATTGTATCGAAGCCCCATTAGCTCAAAAAATTGACACGAAACAAAATTTAATAAAAAAAGCGAAAGAATTGTTAAATCAAGTAGGTTTAAATGAAAAAATAGCAGCGATGCCTAGTGAATTATCAGGAGGACAACAGCAACGAGTAGCAATTGCTAGAGCTTTAATGTTAAATCCAACAATTCTTTGCTTTGATGAACCAACTTCAGCACTTGATCGAGAATCAACGATTGAAATTGGAAAAATGATTCAAGAAATAGCAGCCGATGGTACGGGAATATTAATTGTGACCCATGACAATGAATTTGCAAAAGATATTGGAACAAGAGTTGTTTGCTCAGACGAATTCCTTGATAATCACTAGATTCGCGAAAAAAGATTGACCTATTGAATCAAATTTGGTATGATATTACTGTTGTAAATGTGTAGCACCACAACTACAACCGCGCGGGAATGAGTCTTAAGTTCACACTTGTGACGCTCACAACGGCGAGTCTAAGTCTAATAAGGAGGTGCGAATAAATGTACGCAATTATCAAAACTGGTGGAAAACAAGTTAAAGTTGAGGTAGGCCAAGCAATTTACGTTGAAAAATTAAACGTTGAAGCTGGTGAAACTGTAAGCTTTGATGAAGTAATCTTGGTAGGTGGCGAAGAAACAAAAGTTGGAGCTCCAACAATCGCCGGAGCTACTGTTGAAGGTACTGTAGAAAAACATGGTAAACAAAAGAAAGTTACTACGTATAAATACAAACCTAAAAAACATACTCACCGTAAACAAGGTCACCGTCAACCGTATACAAAAGTTGTTATTAATGCAATTAACGCTTAAGAAAAGTGGTGTTCGATATGATTCAAGCATTATTCAATCGCGATAGCGATGGAAATCTAGTTTCTTTTGAAGTAACTGGACATGCAGAGTCAGGACCCGAAGGCAGCGACATTGTCTGTGCAGCTGTTTCGGCATTGACTTTTGGAGCAACAAATAGTATTGAAGCTTTAGCTGGTTTCCACCCCTTAGTGGATATGGATGACGCAGTGAATGGTGGACATTTATATGTTGAAATTCTACAAGACATTACCGGCGAACAGTTTCATATTGCTCAGATTCTTCTTGAGAGCTTGCGTCTATCGATTCAAGGAATTACAGAAGAATATCCTGAGTATGTCAAAATGAATTAACAACCAATTAATTTACCAGGAGGTGCAACTCATATGTTGAAAATGAATTTACAATTCTTCGCCCACAAAAAAGGGGGCGGTTCTACTACTAACGGACGTGACTCTAACTCTAAACGTTTAGGCGCTAAACGTGCAGATGGTCAAACAGTTTCAGGTGGTTCAATTTTATACCGTCAACGCGGTACTAAAATTTATCCAGGTGTTAACGTTGGTATTGGTGGAGACGATACATTATTCGCTAAATGTGATGGTGTCGTTCGTTTCGAGCGTAAAGGTCGCGACAAAAAACAAGTTTCTGTGTATCCTGCAGTTGCTCAATAAGCACGAATTCAAAAAGCTCTTCTACTTGTTAGAAGAGCTTTTTTTTATCAATCAATTCAATTAAGGGAGGAAATCGATGAGTGATTTAATAACAGGGATTGTAGGAATAGGTTTAGTTTTTGGTATTTTTATTATAGGGATCATTGCGTACATCAAACTATTGATGTGGGTTTATTATGATGCTAATGCACGAAATATGAACGGCACATTAATTGTTGTACTGGTGGTTCTTTTTCAATTAATTCCAGGGTTAATAGTGTATCTTATACTTAGAAAACCAGTGCATGATTTTGGATACCAAAATTCAAGAAATAGCCAGTTGTGGAAATCTTCTTTGAAGTATTATGGTATTTTATTTTTATGCCTGTTCATTGCTAGTTTGTTGAGCTTTTTTGCTATGACAAACTGAAATTAAAAAAAGAAAATAACCAATTAGTTTGTAAAAAAATTTTTATTTTGAAAATTTTAACGAAAGATGAGGATTGCGCTTGAAACCTTGCCCGTTATTCGTTAAAATGGTACAGGGAATACTACTTCACAAAACAGTTATGTTATTAGTGGAAATAACTAACCCAAGTAAGATGAAATAGCGATATAGTAATGAAATGAGGTTGGAAAAGTGCCCCAAATCGAGATTGAAACTTTGTTCAATAAATTGGACACATCGGTTAAATTAATACAATCAGAGCTGGATGTTTCGTACTTAGAAGCCCTTTTAGAAACTGGTGAAAATATTTTTGATGGACGTGTTGCAAGACAAGTTGATGGTTTGCTCACTCAAACAGTAATTGAGAAATTAACAAACTTGTATCAAACATTGCCTATTGATTCTATGGAGCCAGAAGAAATTCGTAAAGCCTTTCAGTTAGCTTTATTAAAAGGAGCAAAAACAGACAATCTGCAAGCAAATCATCAAATGACTCCTGATGCGATTGGATTTATCATGAGTTACTTAATCGAAAAAATGATAGGAGATACAACAAAATCAATTCGACTTCTTGATCCTGCTGTTGGTACTGGAAACTTACTTTCCACAATCAGTAATAGTTTGAAACTTAAACATGTAGAACTAGATGCAGAAGGTATTGATATCGATGATTTATTGCTTTCGTTGGCAGCTGTTTTAACAGGGCTACAAGGTCAAACTATCAAATTGACACATCAAGATGCGATTCAAGATCTATTAGTAGATCCAGTTGATGTAGTAGTAAGCGATTTGCCAGTTGGTTATTATCCGGTAGATGAACGTGCAAGCGCGTTTAAAACAGCGGCTAAAACTGGTCACTCATACGCTCATCATTTAATGATTGAACAAAGCTTACAGTATTTAAAAGAAGGTGGCGTAGGTGTCTTTTTAGTTCCTACACAACTGTTTGAAACAGAAGAAGCCCCTGCATTAACAAAACTAATTCAAGACGTCAGTTACTTACAAGGAATGTTGAATCTTCCTAAAGAGTTATTCAAGTCTGAAAATTCACGTAAATCAATTCTTTTGGTTCAGAAAAAAGGTGGAACTGCTAAACAAGCTAAGCAAGTGTTACTAGCAGAAATTCCAGACTTTAAGAATCCCAAAGCGATGGTTCATTTTATGAACGAAGTCGATACTTGGAAAAAAGAGAATATTTAATATAACCCAAAAGGAGAGTCATTTATATGTCAAAAACAATTGCAATCAACGCCGGTAGTTCAAGTTTAAAATGGCAATTATTCGAAATGCCATCAGAAACAGTTATCGCTAAAGGAATCGTAGAAAGAATTGGGTTACCAGAATCAATCTTTACAATCAAATATGGCGAAGGTCAAAAATTTGAAGAAGTATTAGACATTAATGATCATGAATTTGCAGTAGAGATGTTACTAAAACAATTATTAGAATTGAACATTATCGCAAGCTTTAACGAAATTACTGGCGTAGGACATCGTGTCGTTGCTGGTGGAGAAATCTTTAAAGATTCAGCTTTAATTACAGATGAAGTATTAGGACAAATTGAAGACTTATCAGAATTAGCTCCGTTACACAACCCAGCAAATGCTACAGGAATCCGTGCATTCAAAAAATTATTACCAGAAATTACAAGTGTTGCAGTATTTGATACTTCTTTCCATACAACAATGCCTAAGAAGAGCTATTTATACAGCATTCCAATGAAATATTATGAAGATTTTGCAGCCCGTAAATATGGTGCTCACGGAACTTCACATAAATTTGTTTCAGAACGTGCAGCAGAAATGTTAGGTCGTCCTCTTGAAGAGTTAAAATTAATCTCTTGTCACCTAGGAAACGGCGCTTCAATTACTGCTATTGACGGTGGGAAATCAGTTGACACATCAATGGGCTTCACACCACTTGCAGGTGTAACAATGGGAACTCGTTCTGGCGATATTGATCCTTCATTAATTGCCTACTTAATGGGTAAATTAAACATTACAGATATCAACGAATTCATCAACATTTTAAATAAAGAATCTGGTTTACTAGGCTTATCTGAAATTTCAAGCGATATGCGTGATCTTGAAGTAGCCCAATTAACAGATGACAATGCAAACATTGCATTACGTATCTTTGCAGATCGCATTAAAAAATACATTGGTTCATACATTGCAACAATGAATGGTGTTGACGCAATCATCTTTACAGCAGGAATCGGCGAAAACGATATCCATATGCGTAAAGAAATCATTGACGGTATTACTGTTTTTGGTTGTGAAATGGATGCAGAATTAAACAATGTTCGTAGTGATGAACGTGTTATTTCAACTGCTGACTCAAAAGTTAAAGTACTCTTGATTCCAACAGATGAAGAAGTAATGATCGCTCGTGATGTAGAACGTTTATCGAAATAAAAAGACAAACTAAAACATCCCTTCAACAATTGGAGGGATGTTTTAGTTTTCAATGAATTGAAAAAAGAATTAGGGCGTAACATGTAAAAAACTAAATGTGTAAATTTATACCAGACAAGACTATATCTTGTCTGGCTTTTTTATGATCGCAGTACTGTAACATCTAGCACTCCAACAAAATTATGGTAAATGCCTATCGCTTATGAGCTTTGAAAATGTCGATCTGATTCAAGAATTTCTATACTCTCGATTAAGGCATTTACTACAAAATTTTTTAATTCTTGTTGTTTTGCTTCATAATCTTTTAAAAATTTCATAAACGTTCTTGAAAAAAAGTAGCAATGTTATTTTTATTCAATCCTATGATAATATTATCAAGTTCAGTAATTAGTTTTTTTTAACTCTGCTTTAGTTCTCATTCTAATGTTATCTAGTTCATAGCCAAGTACAATACAAAGTAAGAATTGTAATTTTGTATTTATAGTTTTTAGTTCGAAACACTTCCTATTCCATGTTATTAATACTAATGAATTTTAGAATTTGATAAGATTATAATTTTATATAGAATATTATTCGTAAAAAAAGATAATTGTGTTATAATTAAGAAAGCGTATTGTTATAAAATTATTAAAAGAAATGAGACGAAGCCATTGGGAAAGAAGACAGAACATCATCTCTATGAAAATATAAACACACACTGTTTTCATATTATTTTTGATTTTGATGAAAATGGTAATGTTTGTCAAAGTGAGGACGAATGGTGTGAAGAGATTTTTACTCAAATTCCATATTTTGCTTTTGGAGATAAAAAAGCTAGGGAAAAATTTGATGCTGAGGAAAATGTTGTTAAAAATTCTATGAAATTATTATATAATATTAAAGAGATTCAAGAAGCTAATACAGATTATCTGGAGAATCCGAAACAACCAGATGACGGTAAATATTTAAACAGAGGTGAATTTGGTGAGTTAATACTCTATTACCTTTTGAAAAAGAAACTCAATAAACCGCAACTAATATCAAAAATTTATTTTAAAGATACCTACAATGCAGTAGTTCATGGATTTGATGCTGTTCACTATGACAAAATTACGAACGAGCTATGGATTGGAGAGAGTAAACTTTACACAAGTAAATATCATGCTTTGAGAGAACTTGAGGGGGATTTAACTAGTCACTTTAATCAGAATTTTTTTGGTCAAGAATTCACAATAATTAGTGATAGATTCAAAGACTTGGGAGTAGATAATAGTGAGTTAGAAAGTTTAATTGATCCAAATTCAAAATTTTTATCTAAGTTAGTTAGCATGAATGCTTGTTTTTTTGCCTTATTCAATGATCCGATTTTAGATTCTTTCTCTTACGAACCTGCTAGTGATAATATTTCGCAAACCTTCTTAGAGAAGTTAAAAAAATCTGTTCAAAAAACTCGAGAAAACTTTGACCAAAATACGAATAATTTTCCTTATAAGAATAGTTTGAAAATACATTTATTCTTATTTCCAGTTCAAAATAAACAGTCTTTAGTGAAGAAACTTCATGAAAAACTGAAGAAGGAGCAAATATGAAATGAAGGATGCGTTGCAAGATTTAGATAAAAGTTTTGACATTGCTAACCATATTTCTCAAAAACAAGATATTGATACATTGGTTTCAGTAATGGACTATTGGGAATATATTCATGAAAAAACAAAACCTATTTTTTCCGATCTTCTTGAAAGTTTTGGTTTTTATCCCTATTTAAATGACAAAGAGATTCTAGGAACTGCAGCATTAATTCGAAATGAATATCATAAATCAAATTTTTTAGAAAATGTCTCTGGTAAAAATATAACTTTTCACTATGAACAAAAAATACTTGAAGAAAAGTTATCAAATAAACAGAATCTTCTTGTTTCTGCTCCAACAAGTTTCGGAAAAAGCTTATTAATTGATGAATTCGTTGCAAGGAAAATGTACAATAATATTATCATAATTCAGCCAACTCTTGCATTAATTGATGAAACAAGAAGAAAATTAAAAAAATTTGAAGACTTCTATAACATTGTTGTTAATACAAAACAAGAAATAAAAGAGTCTAATTTGTTTATACTCACAAGCGAACGAGTCTTAGAAATCCTTCCAAATATTAATTCCGTTGATTTATTTATAGTTGACGAATTTTATAAAATTTCAAATAAGAAGAAAGATGAACGAGTTAGTCATCTGAATATTGCATTTTATAAAGTGATGTTAAAACAACCTCAACTATTGCTACTAACCCCAAATATAGATAGTGTGAGTTCAGAATTTTTGGATAAATACAATTTAGAGTTTTTTAAGACAGATTATAGCTTAGTAAAACAAGATGTTACTAAAATAGATTCGAATAATAAAAATGGTTCATGGAATAGAAAAAATAATAATGATAAGCAACGAATGTTATTTGAACTTTTAGATATCTTGAAAAGTAAATCAGAGCCAACTATTGTTTATGTTAAATCTCCACAGCAAGCTGAAAATTTAGCCAACGCTTATATTAAAACGATGAGAGCAGTCAATATAAAAACTTTCTCAATTTTTGAATGGATAGATGAAAATATTTCTTCAAAATGGCAATTAAAACAATTCTTAGCCCATGGTATTGGCATACATAATGGTCAATATCCTCGTCATGTCGTCAATTCGCAACTTGAATATTTTAATAATGGAGAAATAGATATAATTTTCGCCACTACATCGTTAATTGAGGGGGTGAATACTATTGCAAAAAATATTGTAATTTATGATATGTACAAAGGGAATCCTAAAATCACATATTTTGATTTTAACAATATTAAAGGACGTGCTGGACGGATGATGAAATATTATACAGGAAATATTTATTATTTTGATAACCCTCCTGAAAAGGAAGATGAAAATCTTGATATACCTATCATTGAACAAGATAAAGAATTACAGAGTGAAATACTAGTGAATTTAGAGTCAAGTGATGTTAAAGCCGAGCGACAGGCTGATTTCTATAAATTAACAGAAGGAATTCCAAATGAACTATTTGAAATATTTAAAAGTAATTATTATGATATCTATAGTCAAACAAGATTATATGAGTATCTTAAGACCCATACAGATGATTTAAAAACGATAGTATGGTCATCCACTCCTACTCGTGAGAAATTACAGACGACTTTAAAGATAGTAAGCCATGTTCTTGATGGGAATACTGGAAATTCACACACATTTATCGCTGGTAAATGTTGGCAAATTATACATAATAATTTGCTAGGTGCTATTAATCAGCAGATAGATTGGAATAGACAAAGTGTAAAGAACACAGAAGAAATTTTAATTAATTTATCTATATCTCAAATTTTATCTTTCATAAAAAATGAAGCAAAGTACAAAATTCCAAGAAAACTTAGTATTTTAGAGAGCATAGTAAATTATGTTTCACTTAATGAAAAAGCAGACTATTCCTTATTTATTGCAATGCTTGAAAACGAAGGTATCGATGATAGTGTCAGTATATTATTGGATTATGGTGTTCCTTCTTCTGCTTTAAAAAAAATTAAATATGTTCCACAGGATAATCCTCTTACTTATATAAAAAATAACTTATATAAATTTAGTCTCAGTCAATATGAATTATCTATTTTGGAAAATGTACTTTAGAAAAATATAATAGTCAGATAAACCAGTAAATCTTAAATTACTGGTTTATTATTTGTTTGCCTAGACGAAAAAGTTCCTTTTTCTACGAGTTTAAACACTTGGGCTAATGTCTGTAAATATAAAAATTTAAAAATATGTAGAATGGTCATGGATTAAAATAGGGTTTCAACTTAAAGACGGTAAAGAAACCAAAAGAAAGAAACTGCAATTTTTAAGATTTTTTTGTTTTTGGGAGGATAAGATTATTAATTTTTATATTACTGTTCCTTATAGATATCGAAAAGAACTTGTTGTAATTTGAGTCCTTTTTTATTTTTCTCTATAAAAATTAATAATTGAGAGAGGTAGTAAGACGAAAAAAAACCTGCAACTACTAAAGTTACAGGTTTATTACTGATTGATCGTAAGCCTTTGTTTACCTTTTACAATTTAATTTTTGACAAATAGTGTTTTATTGGTACTTGACAATTACCTTCTGTTTTACTATTTCTCTTTTTTATCAGGTAATTTATTTTCTAAATCAGTACGAACAACTAAGACGTCGCACGTTGCTTGACGAATAACGTATTCTGAAACAGAACCGATAAAAATTCGTTCTACCGCATTAAGACCAGTAGCACCGACCATAATCAAATCAATGTCTTGTTCTTCTGGAATTTGTTTGGCAATAATTGCTTTTGGTGAACCATACTCAATCGTATAACGAACATCTTCAACATCATGATTTTTTGCATAACGTTGATACTCTTCCATGGTGTTTTTAGCTTGTTCGGTAGCTTGTTCTGCCATTGCGCCATCAAAGCTAGAAACGCTTTGGAAAGCTCTTGTATCAATAACATGAACCAAAACCAATGCAGCCTCGTTACGATTTGCTACATAAACAGCCTTTTTAAAAGCTAATTCAGCTTCCTCAGATCCATCGACAGCAACTAAAATACGTTTGTATTGTTGTAACATGTTCATCCACTCCTCTTCAATTCATGATATAATAAGAATCAAATGCGTTCTTCTATCTTTATTTTACAACAAAAACTTGAAACTTGAAACTTAAAACCTTTGTAAAGTCTATTTTAGTTAAAAGAAAGGATTTTTTATCCATGCAAAAAGGGGATATTTTAATTAGTGAAGCTTTTTTAGAACCAAAGTTTATTCTTTTTAAAGCCTATTGTGAAGAACAACAAATTTTCTATTTAAAGGATATCAACCGTGAACTTATTGAACAATTTGCAGAAGTTAAAGGCATTGGTGGCGTGAAGATGGCTGCAATTATTGAACGTTTAGCAGGCCCCGTTGGAAATTTACAATTAGAATTACTAGATATTAGTCAACTAAAAAAGAAGTAAACTATCCATTTATGTAGACAGTTTACTTCTTTTTTTAATTAATTCTGCGATTAAGCCCTATTACGAAGAACACCATTAAAAAGCTTGTTATGGCAAGAAAGGTTAACCAAAGCCATTGTTGATGATAAAAAACTAAAAAACAGGCGAATAACCCAAAAATCAACATTAAGTAGCCATAAGATTTAAAAAATTTTTGATTAAACTGATGTTGTTCTTTTTGCTCATTAATAATTAAGACGCTTGCTTTTCCACTTAATAGGAAGAAAGCAATTGCAAATAAAATCAATGCAAAAATAACCATTAAAATTGTCATTAATCATGATTCCTTTCTAACAATCTATTTTCATCTATAGCATAGCATAAAATCAATCGAATTTGAATGAATGTTAGTTGTTCTTGATTTAAGTAATATTTGATAGTAAAATTAGGTTAACCTAAAAAGCTATGAATGGAGGAGATTAATTGGGGTTAAATGAAAATAAGCAAGACAAAGATAAATTTGGGAAACGAATTGCAATCCCCAAAAATGCGTCTTCCTTTAGAAAGCTGCTTGCTTTTATGGGGCCAGGGGCGTTGATTGCAGTTGGCTATGTAGATCCAGGGAATTGGGCAACATCGATTGCTGGAGGCTCTTCTTTTGGGTATTTGCTATTATCTGTTATTCTATTATCAAACTTGATGGCGGTGTTGTTACAGTCGTTAAGTGCTAAATTGGGAATTGCGACAGAAAAAGATTTAGCCGAGCTATGTCGAGATGAATATGGAAAAAAAAGAGCGATTTTGTTATGGATTTTGGCACAGTTAGCTATTATTGCAACAGATTTAGCTGAAGTTATTGGAGCAGCAATCGCATTAAAGTTACTTTTTGGAATTCCGCTATTATACGGTGTATTGATTACATCCTTAGATATTTTATTGCTCTTATTTTTACAGCACAAAGGATTCAAATGGATTGAACGGATTGTCATTACTCTAATGACGACAATTTTTATCTGTTTTTCAATTGAATTATTTTTAAGTAAACCAGAATTTAGAGAAATTATGGTAGGCTTTTTACCCCATACAGAAGTAGTAACGAATCCTAAAGTTCTGTATTTAGCATTGGGAATTCTCGGGGCAACGGTCATGCCACATAATTTATATTTACATTCGTCAATTGTCCAAAGTAGAGCCTATGAACGGACACCAGCAGGAAAAAAAGAGGCGACTAAATTTGCTTTTCTTGACTCAACGATTAATTTGACGTTTGCTTTATTAATCAATGCAGCTATTTTAATCCTTGCAGCGGCAACCTTCTATAAAACTGGGCAATACAATGTGGTTGGGATTGAAGATACGTATCAACTTTTGAATGGGACATTAGGTTCGAGTATTGCGAGTACGATATTTGCAGTTGCCTTATTAGCAAGTGGACAAAATTCAACTTTAACAGGTACCATGGCAGGGCAAATTATCATGGAAGGCTTCTTAAACTTAAAGATACCTGCTTGGTTAAGTCGTTTGGGAACGCGTTTATTTGCAATTGTTCCAGCTGTTATTGTAACGATTATTGCAGGACAAAGGGGAACGGATGAATTACTATTATTAAGTCAAGTAATTTTATCGATGCAGTTACCGTTTGCAATTTTTCCTTTAATTCAATTTACTAGTAATGAGCGTTTGATGGGGGATTTGAAAAACGGGAAAGTCGTCAATAGCCTAGCCTGGTTTATTGGTTTGTTGATTACAGGCTTAAACATATATTTACTAACAACATTCTTTTAAGAAAAAACAGGTAATGCTTGCCATTGCTTGTTTTTTTTGCAAAAAAAGTCACCTTCTATTGCTAGAAGATGACTCCAAAATATAAATTTTAAAAAAGAAATCCGGTGATGCCGTTTTCGCGTTCAGGTAGTGTTGATCCCGCATACATGCAGGTGGGCTCCGCTGTCAAATATCTAACTACCAAAGGTAAAGGCTTGTTATCCATTTGAATCAGTTTGGATCCCGAGGTCGTACTATTTGTTCGGTCAGCACATTTATTGAACAATTCGTACATCTCAGAATTCTTATCTTTATAGTAGCATATGCTTTTTTTATTTTCAAGTTTCAATGCTTAAAATCTGCCAATAATTCAAGTGAAAAAATTTTTAAGAACTATCAGGATTTCTTTTTCATTTTATTGATGGTGTCATATTGTCTAGCTAAACTATCTTCATATTTGCCAGTGTGATTTGGTTCAAAATAAACGGCATTTTTCAGCTTATCTGGCAAGTATTGTTGATTCACCCAAGCGCCAGGAAAAGAGTGTGGGTATTTGTAATCGACGCCACGGCCTAATTCCTTTGCACCACTGTAGTGAGAATCTTTTAAATGATCTGGAACGTCCCCACTTTTACCAGCACGAATATCGCTTAGTGCTGCATCAATCGCTACGTAAGTCGAATTTGATTTAGGGGAAAGGCATAAATCAACAACTGCATTTGCTAAAGGAATTCTGGCTTCCGGAAAGCCAAGTTTTTCAGCTGCTTGCACGGCAGTTACAGTTCTGGCAGCAGCAGCAGGATTTGCTAAGCCAATGTCTTCATAGGCAATCACCATTAGTCTTCGGGCGATGATAGGCAAGTCACCGGCTTCAACTAAACGCCCCATATAGTGAAGAGCAGCATTTACATCACTGCCGCGAACAGATTTTTGTAAAGCGGAAATGACATCATAATGAGCATCGCCATCTTTATCATGAGTCAGAGCTTTTCTTTGCAAGCATTCTTCAGCAATTTCAAGTGTAATTACAATAACACCATCTTGATTTGGTTTAGTTGAGCGAACGGCTAATTCTAAACCATTTAAAGAACTACGAACGTCGCCATTTGTTGCTCTAGCAAAATGAAGCATCGCCTCTGGGCTGATTTCAATAGTTAAACTGCCTAAACCTTTATCAGAATCTTTTATAGCTCGTTCTAATGCGGATTCAATCTCTTCAATTTGTAAAGGTTTTAATTCAAAGATTTGTGTTCTACTTCGAATCGCTGGGTTAATAGTAATATAAGGATTTTCAGTTGTTGCTCCAATCATAATTACGCGCCCATTTTCAAGGTGAGGCAATAAAAAATCTTGTTTAGGCTTATCTAAACGATGAACTTCATCTAGTAATAAAATAACAGTTCCGCTCATTTTTGCTTCTTCAACGACGATTTGTAAGTCTTTTTTTGAATCTGTTGCTGCATTTAACGTGCGAAATGCAAATTGAGTAGAACCCGCAATCGCACTGGCGATACTTGTTTTTCCAATGCCAGGAGGGCCGTATAAAATCATAGAGGAAAGCATTTTAGCTTCCACCATTCGTCTAATAATTTTGCCTTCTCCAACGAGATGCTGTTGTCCAACAATTTGGTCGATGTTTGTTGGCCGCATTCTAAAAGCTAAAGGTTGATTCATAGTAACCTCCTTATTAAAATAATCTTATTTCAATTATACCACTTTCTAACAAGAGCTTCCACAAAATAAGAACGTATGTTTAGTTTGGTGTGAAAGTCTAAAAATATTCAAAGGAAAGCGGTTAAATCAATGTTTTTCCTTACGTTTATCAAAAACTATGATATAGTAATTGGTGTATGGAGGGATAGAAATGGATATTTACAAACAGTTATTGTACATTTTAAGTTTTTCATTTTTAGGAGAAGTGTTGTCAAAAGTTTTCACTTTACCGATTCCAGGAAGTGTGATAGGGATGTTGCTCTTATTTTTAGCACTACAATTTAAGCTGCTAAAAGTAAAAGATGTGGAGACGGTTGGAGGCTTTTTGCTTGGAAATTTAAGTATTTTATTTTTACCAGCAGGAGTTGGTATTATGGTTTATTTTCCAGTAATTAAAGACACATGGTGGTTATTATTGATTATTTCGTTACTCACAACAGCTTTTACAATTGGTTTTGTAGGCTTAATCGTTCAAGGTGTAAAACGTAAATTTGAAGATAACAGTGTTGACTTACCTAAAGATAGAAAGGATGACGCAAAAAGTGTATCAAGAACTTACAAGTAATCCGATGTTTGGCCTTATCCTGTCAATTGCGATGTATTTAGGAGCCTTGGCTATTTTTAAGAGGTTTCCATTTCCATTATTGAATCCGCTCGTGTTAGCGACTATTTTTATTATTTTATTTTTAAAAATTACTAAGATTCCTTATGAAAATTATTACAAGGGTGGCGAAATTTTAAATATTTTAATCACGCCAGCTACTGTGGCCTTAGGTATCCCATTGTATAATACATTTCATTTATTAAAAAAACATGTTCGTTCAATTATGACAGGAATTTTACTTGGTACGATCACAAGTACTTTTTTTACAGGTATTCTTGCAGTATTATTTCACTTGAAAAAAGATATTATGGTATCAATCATGCCAAAATCAGTTACAACAGCAATAGCCTTAGGGATTTCTGAGAAAATGCACGGGATCGCAACGGTTACTCTCGTTATTGTAATTATTACAGGGATCATTGGTTCAATCATTGGACCTTCAATTTTGAAAGCTTTAAAAGTTACTGATCCAGTGGCCCAAGGAGTTGCCTTAGGCAGTGCTGCTCACGCAATAGGAACATCAAGAGCATTAGAATTAGGGCCAATTGAAGGGGCCATGTCAGGATTAGCAATCGGAGTGACAGGAGTAGTAACAGTTTTCGTTGCGCCTTTAATGACACAACTTGTATTAGCCCTGTTTTAAGCTAATTTAAAACAAGATTTTAAGTTCATTTGACTTGAAATTTTGTTTTTTTTTAACTTTAAAAGGAGTTTTATTTATCTTACCTTCATTTCTATTTGAGAATATCTAAAGAATTGATTAAAATAAGGTGCAATTTGGTCCGTTTTTTGAGATAATAAGTAGTGACTTTAATGAAAAGTGAATAGCATCTTGTAAATAGAACCATTAAAAGAAATAAGTAGTAAATGTATGATGCAGAAAGGAGTTCATCAATGACCGATTCATCGAAAAGACCCAACATCAAATTGTCTTTTAATCCAGTTCCACTTGAAGAAACGAAAGAAATCACCAATCAAATGGTGGATCATGTAAAAGAGACATTAAATGAATTGATTACCGACTCCGTGTCAAAAGTGAATTCAGAAAACCTGAAACGTTTTGAAGAAAAAGAAGCAGCTCTTGAAAGAGAATATCAAGAAGCATTAAATGAATTAGTGACTGAATATGAAGAAAAGAAACGTACTCTAGAAAAGCAAATTGCCATTAAAGAGCAAGCTATTTTAAGAGATGCTAAATTACAAGCAGAATCGATTTTACAAAAGGCCTTTGATGAATCTAATGAAATGTATGGTTTTGTTCAAAATGAAATTACTGAACTAAAGGATCAATTAATTGTTTATCAAAAAGAAATGGAACAAGAAAAAATTCGTCAAGACAGTGAATTAGCAAACCGATTAGACGAATTAAATAAAATATATGAAGCAAAACACCGCCAATTAGAAGAGGAACTTGTTGAAAGAGAACAAGCGCTATTAAAAGACGCCAAAATCGAAGCGGAAAAAACAAAAAATGAAGCTAAAAAAGAGTCAACGGAATTATTAGATGAAACAAAAGTCGAAGTACAAGATTTAAAAGAACTTGCAACTTCTGAGATTATATCTGATAAAGCAGCTCATCAAGCCAAAGTCTCAGATGATTTTTTACGTCTGAATAAAGAGAAAGAGTGGTTCTCATTGTATCAAGAGCAAGTAGAAGAGCGTTATGCTGATAAAGAACAAAAACTCTATCAAAAAACTCAAGCAGAATTAGATCAATTAGAATTAAAAGTTCATGAATTGCAAAACCAAACAGATTTTTATCAGGATATCGATGAACAACGCAAAGAAAAATCATTTTCAACAGGTTTATACATCTGTTTGATTGCGGCAGTCAATGTGATTTTATTGAGTGTCTTTCGTCAAGCCACAGTTATTCTACCAATTTTAACAGCTATTTTAGGATGTTACTTGATCTACACCACATTAACAGATGGTCGTTTTGAAAAGAAAACAAAAAAAGTAGCGAAGAAAAATGAGTGGTTGATTGAAAAAAATGATCAATTCAAAAAACAAATTCAAGATTTAGAAACTCAAATAGCGGATCTAACAGCTGAAAACAGCTCATTAGCTGAAAATATTCAAACACATGCTGAATTAATCAAAACAGTTCAATCGTTAGAAGTTCAATTAGAAGAAGAACAAATTGATCGTAAATTGATTGAGTCTGAAAATATGAATTTGCGTCAACGATTGATGGAAAATAAATAGGGAATTCTTTAAGACCTCTTAACTTTAGATTAAGGGGTTTTTTATTATTTCTATAGTTAGATGATAATAAGTGACAACTTTTCAACAATTTAATTAAATCCTGTAATTATTAGAAAGATACAAGTTCAATACTTTTGAAATTAGAAACGAGTAAGTTATAATAAGTAAGTGATAAATTTATTAAAAGGAGTCTAGGGATATGACGGAACAATCTTCCTATGAAAAAGTAAAAGAATTTCATGACGTATTTCATCCTGCTAAAAATATAGAGCCAACGGCTTTTACGCCAGAAGAAGCACTACATAGAGCCTCATTTACGACAGAAGAAATGATTGAGTTTTTATATGCGAGTGTAGGCGGAAACGAAGCAGACTTCGATCAATTAATAAATCAGTGGAAAGGTGAGATTGAAAAAACACTCACAAAAATTAAAACGGAGCAAAAACCAGTTGAAGATATCTTAATTGGACAAGTAGATGCCCTAACGGATGCAACTTATTTTAATTATGGTTCATTTGTATTAATGGGCGTGAATCCAACACCTATTTTTAATATTGTTCATAAAGCCAATATGGGAAAACTATTTCCAGATGGCCGGCCACGGTATCGACCTGACAACGGAAAAGTAATGAAACCTGATAATTGGGAACAAGATTTTGCACCAGAACCAAAAATTAAAGCTGAAATTATCAATCAAAAAAATAATAAGTAGAGGTTTAAACGAATGACTCAACTATCAGAACTATTAAAAAAAGCAGCACTTGGACCAGCCTTCAATGAAGGGAAGTTTGGGATTGAAAAAGAAGGACTACGAGTAACAGAGTCTGGTAAATTAGCCTTGACTCCGCATCCAACGATTTTTGGGAATCGTAGCTATAACCCTTATATTCAAACCGATTTTAGTGAGTCACAATTAGAATTGGTAACCGCACCAACTGAATCGACTCAGACAATGAATCGTTGGCTAATGGCGATTCATGATGTCGTTGAACGCTCATTACCACTAAACGAATATATTTGGCCAATGAGTATGCCCATCGGATTGCCAGCAGAAAGTGATATTCAAGTAGCTCAATTTGACGATCCTACAGCAGTGGCTTATCGTGAACATTTAGCTGAAAAATATGGAAAGAAAAAGCAAATGGTTTGTGGCATTCATTATAACTATGAAATCAATGAAAAATTATTGATAGCTTTATTTAAACAACAAACCGCAATTACTTCTTTAATTGAATTTAAGTCGCATGTCTACATGAAATTAGCAAAAAACTTTCTTCGTTACAGGTGGTTATTGACGTATTTATTAGGTGCCTCCCCAGTTGCAACCGATGATTTTTATACCGATAAAGAACAGCCATTGAATACCTATGTTCGAAGTATTCGTAGCAGCCATTATGGTTATGTGAATTCAGAAGATGTCAAAGTGTCTTTTGAATCATTAGAAACGTATATTTCCGATATTCAGCAGCTTGTAGCAACAGGTGTGCTAAGTGAAGAAAAAGAATTCTATTCTCCAGTTCGAATTCGCGGGACAAAAAAAGTTAAGGAATTGGCTTCAAAAGGGATTCAATATTTAGAATTTCGGATATTTGATTTAAATCCGTATGCAGCATTTGGAATGACAGAAAAGGATATGGAATTTATTCATCTCTTTTTAATGACGTTGATTTGGCTAGATGAGACGGCGACTGTTTCAGATATTGAAAAAGGTAAAAAATACAATGAAGCAACTGCCTTAGCTCATCCTTATGAAATTTCAGCCTACCAAGCAGAAGGCCTAGCGTTAGTTGAGAAGATGCAAGAAATGATTGCGACACTTTCACTATCAACCGAACAAGCAGCATTAGTTGAAGAAGCTAAAAGACAATTGCTTGAACCTAAAGAAACCATTGCTGGACGCTTAGTAACGGATATTGAAAAACAAGGCTCTTATCAACTGGTAGGGTTAGCGTTGGCAAAACAATATAAAGCAGAAGCCTTAGAAAAAAGCTACAACTTGAGAGGTTTTGAAGGAATGGAATTGTCTACTCAATTATTGATGTTTGATAGTATTCAAAAAGGAATTGAAGTGGAGATTTTAGATGAAAGCGAACAGTTTTTAAAGCTGACTCATGAAGATCATGTAGAGTATGTTAAAAATGCCAATATGACTTCTAAAGACCAATACATTGCCCCTTTAATTATGGAGAATAAAGTAGTCACAAAGAAAGTTCTTGAATCAGCAGGTTTCCATGTACCCGCGGGAGCAGAATATGAAACTCCTGAAGAAGCAAAATCCGATTATTGGAATCATCAAGACAAGGGAATTGTAATTAAGCCAAAATCAACCAATTATGGACTAGGAATTTCAATTTTTAAAGATGGAGCATCAAAAGAAGATTATGAATTAGCAGTAGACATTGCCTTCAAAGAAGACCGTGCCATTTTAGTGGAAGAATTTATTGACGGAACTGAATATCGCTTCTTTGTTTTAGGAAACGAAACCCGCGCAATTATGTTGAGAATGCCTGCTAACGTGGTTGGCGACGGAGAACGAACGATTCAAGAGCTAGTGGCAATTAAAAATCAAGATCCATTAAGAGGAACGCATCATCGCTCACCATTAGAGCTGATTCAACTTGGTGAAATTGAGCAGTTGATGTTGAAAGAACAAGGATTTACAATAGATTCGATACCAGCAACGGGTACAATTGTTTATCTAAGAGAAAATTCCAACATCAGTACCGGTGGCGATTCCTTTGATTTAACAGATGAAATGGATGAAAGTTATAAAAAAGCAGCTGTTGAAATGACAAAAGCGCTTGGGGCGACAATAAGTGGTGTGGATTTAATCATTCCAGATCGAAGTCAGCCAAGCACACCGGGAAATCCAGGATATGCTGTGATTGAAGCGAACTTTAACCCCGCAATGCACATGCATACGTATCCTTATCAAGGAAAAGGACGTAGATTGACAAGAGACGTATTAGATTTACTTTTCCCAGAGCTAGAAATGAGAAAGAAAAAGGACACAGAGGCCTATCTATAAAAGAATTAAAAGGAACAAATAGTGTTCACTATTTGTTTCTTTTTGTAGAAAATAACCAGTCTTAATTGTTGATTTAAGAAATCCATGATAGAATTTAAAAGAAAATAGAAGCTTTAGCCAAAGTAGATTGGAGTAACCCGATGGAAAAAATATATTTAGATCACGCTGCAACAAGTCCAGTCCATCCAGAAGTCTTGGAAATCACATTTCATGCAATGAAAGAACATTACGGAAATGCTTCGAGTATTCATGGATTTGGTCGAGAAGCAAGAAAATTATTAGATGAGGCAAGAAGTGTCTTTGCTAAAAGTATTGGAGCTAAGCCTATTGAAATCGTCATGACAAGTGGCGGGACTGAAAGTGACAATACTGCAATTATCGAGACGGCTTTATCAAGAGCCCATTTCGGGAAGCATTTAATTACAACCGCTGTGGAGCATCATGCTGTTTTAGAGCCGATGGAGTATTTAGAATCAATGGGGTTTGAAGTGACTTATTTACCAGTTGATGAAACAGGATTGGTTCACTTAGAGGACTTAATTGCTGCTGTTCGTCCAGATACTAGTTTGGTATCGGTTATGTATGGCAATAATGAAGTAGGCACCATTATAAACATTCAAGAAATCGGAGCATTTCTAGCAGAAACAGAAACTTATTTTCATACCGATGCAGTTCAAGCATATGGCTTAGAAGATATTGATGTAAAGCAAGATGCAATTGATTTACTATCGGTCTCTGCCCATAAAATAAATGGACCAAAAGGAATTGGCTTTCTCTATATTAATGAAGAAATTCATTTGCCAAGCTTTATGCGAGGTGGCGAGCAAGAAACAAAACGGCGTGCAGGCACAGAGAATATCCCTGCAATCGTTGGTTTTCAAAGAGCCGTTGAAATTGCAGAACAAGAACGGAGTAAGCGTCGTGAAACCTATGATGGTTTTAGAAATCAATTAATTGAAGGATTAAAGCAAGCTGAAATTGATTTTGAAATCAATGGCAACGAAACGCATTATTTAAAACATATTCTAAATATATGGATTAAAGGCGTTTCATCTGAACAATTATTAATGAATTTAGACTTATTAGGAATTGGCATTTCAGCAGGATCAGCTTGTACTGCTGGAAATATGGAGCCTAGTCATGTACTAAGTGCTATGTTTGGCAAAAATAGTCCACGAGTAAAAGAATCTGTTCGTGTCAGTTTTGGTTTAGGTACAACAACTGAAATGATTGACGAAGCAGTAAAACAATTAAGTGTTGTAGTAAAACGATTAAAACATTCATAAAGATAGTAAGAGCAATCTTAGTATCTTTTTTTTAACGAGCGGCACACAAAGCAAGCACCATCATACCGATAAAAAATAACGTTCCAATGACTCCTTGGTATTGAAATAAATTTTCCCATTTCATATTGTTGTCCTCCTTTATAGCGAATTAGTTTAGCTAATTTCATCATAGAGGATAACAAATTAAATAAATACGAACGAAACTGTAAGGTTACGAACAACCTTGTCATTTTATAAATAGCCAACTTAATTTTTAATAAGACTGGAAGAACTACTGGAATATATGGTATAGTATTTAGGAGAAGAGGCGTTAAAGAAGGCTTTAAAGCGCTTAAAGAGTTAGAATAATTCGATGAGGTGAAATAAAATGGCATTTGAAACAGTTGCAAGTTTAGCAGGCTCACCAGATAGCTATCAAATGAGTCCAACCGTAAAAAAATACACAGTTCGAGACAATGGATTTGAAGAAACAAGTTCAGGGAATTTTCAATTTATTCGTCCATTAGATGCATCACCAGAAAACAAACAAGGAATCAAGTTGAAAATTGTAATCTCTAGAGATTTAACGCAATTAAAAATTTCAACAACTACAAGCAATGGACTTAGAGCAGTCAATCTTTTTAAAGGCGATGCGTTTAAAATGAGTATTGACAAGTATAACTTTATTATGGCTGGTTTAGTTGAGCGAGGCGTATTAGAAAAAGCGGAATAAATAATAAGAAAAAGAGAGTCGTTAACAAACGATTCTCTTTTTTTGTCTAAAAATCATAAAAAAGTCATCAATTGCTACGGTTTAATTCACGAATTCAAGCTATGATAAATAGGAAAAAAATCGAAACGGGGTTAAGCTGTGTTAAGGTTATTAGTAATAGAAGATGACCAACGATTATCAGATAATGTCGTTGAAGTCACAAAAGAATTTTTACAAAGTACGCAAGCATTTGATGGCGCAGAGGGGCTTTATTATGGGGAACAAAATATTTATGATGTCATCGTATTGGACCTTATGATGCCAGAAATGAATGGTTATCAAGTGTTGCAACAATTACGAAAACGACATATTGAAACACCGGTTTTAATGTTAACTGCAAAAGATGGAATTGATGATAAAATAAAGGGTTTTCAAGTAGGAGCAGATGACTATCTAGTAAAACCTTTTCACAGGGAAGAACTGTTAATGCGCCTAAAAGCTCTCTTAAAAAGAACTCATAGTGGTTTTCAAGAAAATCAAATTTCTCATCAAAATTTAGTTTTAAATATTCAACAAAAAACAGCTAAAGTGGGTAAAGAAAATGTTCCGCTTAATGGAAAGGAATATGATTTACTTGAGTATTTTATTCAGAATCCAGAAATGATTATTACAAAAGAACAAATTTTTGACCGAATTTGGGGATTTGATTCAGAAACATCCATTACGGTTGTTGAAGTCTATATGAGTAACTTACGTAAAAAATTGAAAAATTATCACGATCAAATTAGGATAAAAACCTTACGTAACGTTGGCTATATGTTGACGAAAGGAGAGCAAAATTGAAGAACACAATTCAGCAAAGACAACAAATTCGTTTTTTTATTTATAATGTCGTGACTTTTGCCATTATTTTTTTAATTTTTGGTTTAATCATTTACCAACAAGTTCAAAATTCGCTCTATTCATCTGTTAATAGTGAATTATTAAAACAAAAAGAACGATTAGATAAGGTGCCTCCTGTCAGTAAAGAGGGCATAGAAAATCAACCTGATTTACCGAAAAATATGGAACAAAAACGACAAGGATCGGGTCCAGGTGTTCTACCAGTAGAATGGGATAAAAATGGAAAAATCTTAAATCAAGATGCGATTGGTGAACTAAATTATGCGCTATTTAACCAATTAACCTTAGATACAACAAAATTAGGAACCGTAAAAAGCGTATCAGTAGGAGAATCTTCCTATCGATACATTGTTTTTAAAGCAAAAAATAGTATAAATCAGGATGCAGCGTACATTCAATTTATCATAAGTGTCAAAGCAGAAGAGCAACTGGCTGCTAGTTTTGGTGAAATATTGATTGTGTGCTCCATTGTTTTTTGGATTTTCTCAATTCTAGCCAGTTATGTTTTAGCCAGAAAATCAATGCGCCCTATCTTACTTTCATGGCAAAAACAAACTGAATTTGTAGAAAATGCCTCCCATGAATTGCGGACACCATTAACAATTATCCAAAATAAATTAGAAGGCTTACTTACAAAACCAAATGAGCGGATTGTAGACGAAATCGAACCAATTGCTCTCTCTCTTTCCGAAATTCGCCATTTAAGTAAACTCACGAGTGATCTATTATGGCTGTCACGAGCAGATTCCAATCAAACACTATTAACAAAAGAACCTGTCCTCTTAAATGATTTCTTAGCAGAATGTTTAGCACCATACCAAGAAATTGCTGCTAGTCAAGGAAAGTATTTTTGGACAAAATTAGCTTCGCCAGTGATTGCCGAAATCGACAAAACAAGAATCCAACAAGTTTTAGTGATTTTATTAGATAATGCGTTAAAATACACAAAAGAAAAAGAAACAATCGGCTTAGGTAGCTTTGTTGAAGGAAATTACTGGGAACTTATGATTAGCGATACAGGGTCAGGAATTGCTAAGGAAAATCAAGAACGGGTTTTTGAGCGCTTCTTTAGAGAAGAAAAATCCCGAAATCGAGGAACTGGTGGGACAGGATTAGGACTTCCTATTGCTAAATGGATAGTAGAGTTGCATCAAGGGAAAATTGAGCTGGTAGAGAACACATCGAAGGGTTGCTTGTTTAAAGTACGAATTCCCTTAACGTGAAATTGACTACTTGTAGGTTTATAAAAGGTAAGAACCTGTTCTTTTTTTAGAAGTAAGAGGGACGTGTATTGGTATATCTAGGTAATTTTCTAAAAGCAATCTTGAACTCAATCCCATCCTCTTGATTTATCCCTTAAAATGGTTATAATTAGTAAGACTGGGAAAAATACGACCTTCAAATCGTAAAGATTTTCAGAATCTATTTGAAATGATGGTGAAAAGCATGACAGACAACAGCAAAACACGTGTCGTAGTTGGCATGAGTGGCGGAGTTGACTCATCTGTTACAGCATTGCTTTTAAAAGAGCAAGGTTATGACGTGGTGGGGATTTTTATGAAGAACTGGGATGACACAAATGAAGCTGGCGTATGTACAGCAACAGAGGATTACAACGATGTAATTCAAGTGGCAAACCAAATTGGAATTCCTTATTATTCAGTGAATTTCGAAAAACAATATTGGGACAGAGTTTTCCAATACTTCTTAGATGAATACAAGCTAGGAAGAACGCCAAATCCAGACGTAATGTGTAACAAGGAAATTAAATTTAAAGCCTTCCTTGATTATGCGATGAGTTTAGGCGCTGATTATGTAGCAACTGGGCACTATGCGCAAGTAACAAGAGACGAGGACGGCGTAACGCATATGTTACGTGGAATCGATACAAATAAAGATCAAACCTATTTCTTAAATCAATTGTCACAAGAACAATTAGCTAAAACAATGTTTCCTTTAGGTGGCATGGAAAAATCAGAAGTTCGCAAAATTGCTGAAGAAGCTGGCTTAGCAACTGCTAAAAAGAAAGATTCGACAGGTGTTTGTTTTATTGGCGAACGTGATTTTAAACAATTTTTAATGAATTATTTACCAGCAAAACCAGGAAACATGGTGACAATTGATGGTGAAGTCAAAGGACAACACGATGGCTTAATGTATTATACTATTGGACAACGCCAAGGGTTAGGCATTGGTGGTGGCGGTGAATCAAGTGAACCGTGGTTTGTTGTTGGAAAAGATTTAAAAACCAATACGCTTTATGTGGGACAAGGTTTCCATCATGAACATTTATATGCTACTCACTTAGATGCAACAGATATTCATTTTACAACCTATAAAGAAATGCCAAAAACCTTTAAATGTACGGCTAAATTTCGTTATCGCCAAACAGATACAGGTGTGACGGTTCATTTAAACGAAGATGGTACAACTGCTCGTGTTGAATTTGATGAGCCTGTTAGAGCGATTACGCCAGGGCAAGCTGTTGTTTTCTATGACGGTATGGAATGCTTAGGCGGCGGAACTATTGACGTTGCTTACAATGACGCTAAAATCTTACAATATGTCTAATTAAATAAAAAAACAGTAACTGATTTCCAGTTGCTGTTTTTTTATTATCAGTCTTTCCTTGATATTTCGACAAACTTCAAGGATAATATGGGAAACATTAAAATGAAACTAGGTGAAAAAAATGACAAAACTTTATTTTGTCCGTCATGGTAAAACGGAATGGAATCTTTCACGAAAATTACAAGGTGGACAGGCTGATTCTCCGTTGCTAGAAGATAGTTTAATTGAAGCTCAATTACTTGGAGAGCAATTAAAAGAGGTTGCATTTGGACAAGTATTTGTCAGCACCCAGCTACGAGCTGTAAAAACCTGTGAAATGATGTTATCAGAATTTGTTGAAGTACCTGGCGTTACGTATGTAGATGGTTTAAAAGAGTTTGGTTTGGGAACATTAGAAGGGCAAACGATTGAAGAGGCAATTGATGCATTTCCTGAACAAATGCATCATCTTCGCAATAATGCTCATGAATACAATCCAATTGAATTTCAAGGTGAAACCTATCAAGCTTTAATTGACAGAAGTCTAGCAGTTGTTCATGAAGCCATGGAAAACTATCCCGAACAAAATCTACTATTTATTAGTCACGGCGTTACCTTAGTTGCAGTGATTCAAACGTTATTAGGCAAACCCTTATCTGATATTCGAGAAGCAGGAGGGTTAGACAACACTAGTTTGTCTGTGATAGAAGTAACACCATTAGAAATGAAGCTGATTTTATGGAATGATAAGAGTCATTTAACTTCATAAAAAAGCTCTCAGAAAAGCTAGCATCCATGCTGTGTTTATTGTAAAATTAATAGAGTTACTAACTTAAACGAGGTGTTAAGATGGATCGCAATCAAAAAGCTTTTCAACTATGGGAGCAAGGACAACCGACAGAAGCAATTGAATTGTTATTTAAAGAAATTGATACTCACCCAGAAAATATGGATAGCTACTATAATTTAGCAACCATGCTGATGCTTGCTCAAAAATATGAAGATGCGAAAGCCGTGTTAACATTAGCAAATGAAAAAAAGGCCAATCAAAGCAATATACTTTATGCATTTGGCAATTTATATTATCAAACGGCAGATTATTCACAAAGTATCTACTATTTTTCACAAGTATTTACGCAGTCCGAAACAGTCAAAAAAGATGCTGCCATTATGTTAGGTCAAAGCTATTTAGCACTAGAACAACCTAAAAAAGCACTGGTTTACCTATTGACGGCTTTTCAACTAGATGAAACGGATAGTGAACTTGCGTTGCTTTTAGGCAATGCCTTTTTACAAACTGAGGCTTTTAAAGAAGCCTATACTTATTATGATCTCACGTCAAAATTAAACCAAGAAAACAACGAAGCGTGGTTTAAAAAAGGGTTGATGGGAATGGTATTAGGTAATGAAAAAGAAACAATAGAAGCTGATTTCCAAAAATCTCAAGAACTTAACCCAGGATACTATCAACAAAATTTGACTAAACTAGAAGAAATAGAAGCTTTTTTACAAGCAAATCGTCAAGAGTAGCGTTGTAAATTAATTCAGAAAGGATGGCTATAGAAAATGGAAATGCAAGAAAATTTAAACCTGTTTGCAGGAGATGACCCTTTTGTTGTTGGGCAAGTTGCGGCTATTTTCTATCAAAATCCAACCAATTTTTACAAAGTAGTCTTGGTTCGAGTCGTAGAGACAAATTCAACATTTAAAGAAAAAGAAATTGTGGTAACAGGGAGCTTTGGTCAAATTCAAGAAGAGGAAGTCTATCGTTTTTATGGAAAATTGACAGACCATCCAAAATTTGGACTTCAATTTAACGCAGAACGCTACCAACAAGAGCGGCCCACCTCTGCTGCAGGAGTCGTTTCCTATCTTTCTAGCGATAAATTCCCAGGTATTGGGAAAAAGACAGCTGAAAGTATTGTTGATGCGTTAGGAGAATATGCAATTGATGAAATTTTACAAAATCCAGCAATCTTAAAAGGAATTCCTAGCTTAAACGATAAAAAAATTGCGATGATTTCTGAAACCTTACAAGCAGGGGACGGTATGGAGCAAATTATCATTGGATTAAATGGGTTTGGTTTTGGGAGTCAGTTAGCATTTAGTATCTACCAAACCTACCAAGAAGAAACCTTATCGATTATTCAAGAAAATCCGTATCAACTTGTTGAAGATATTGAAAATATTGGGTTTAAAAAAGCAGATAGTATTGCAGAACAGCTTGGTTTTGCAGCCGATTCACCAGCGCGTTTGCGAGCAGCTATTTTATACACATTAAACGAGATTTGCCTAAGTCAAGGAGATACGTATACTTTAGCAGAACCTTTACTAGCAGAAACTATTCGTATTTTAGAAGACAGTCGTCCCTATATGATCGAACCAGATTTTGTTGCAAATGAATTGATCGGCTTATTAGAAGAACATCGTTTGATTGAAAATGATGAAAAATTGTATATCAATACGCTGTATCATGCAGAATGGGGCGTTGCCAATTCAGTAAAGCGTTTATTAGAGCGTCAAAAGAAAATTCATTATAAAGGGCACGATATTCCAAAAGAAATTCGTCGCTTAGAAAAACGCTTGAACATCTCTTATGGAGATTCTCAAGTTAAAGCAATTGAAGAAGCGTTGACCTCGCCTTTGTTTCTTTTAACAGGTGGACCAGGGACAGGAAAGACCACTGTTTTAAACGGAATCGTCGAATTGTTTGCAGAATTAAATGGACTTTCATTGGATATTAATGATTATCACAATGCTATTTTCCCGATTTTACTAGCAGCACCAACAGGACGAGCAGCTAAACGAATGAACGAATCTACAGGGCTACCAAGTAGTACGATTCATCGTTTGCTAGGCTTAAATGGTCGAGAGAAAAACACAGATGCTTTATCTGAGCGTGAGCTAGAAGGTGGCTTACTAATCGTTGATGAAATGTCAATGGTGGACACATGGCTTGCCAATAGCCTGCTAAAGGCAGTTCCAAGTAACATGCAAGTAATATTAGTTGGCGATAAAGATCAATTGCCTTCAGTTGGACCGGGTCAAGTGTTACATGACTTATTAAAATCACAGATGATTCCCAGTATGGAATTAAATGAAATTTACCGTCAGGAAGACGGCTCTTCGATTATTCAACTAGCTCATGAAATCAAAGATGGAAAATTACCTGCCGACTTTACTAGCAACAAAAAAGACCGCTCCTTTTTCAGGTGTGAATCCCCACAAATTGAGCACGTCATTAAGCAGGTCGTTGAAAAAGCGAAAGCAAAAGGCTTTACTTCACAAGACATTCAAGTGTTGGCTCCCATGTATCGAGGTCCAGCGGGAATTGACGCACTAAATAAAATGATGCAAGAAATTTTTAATCCAAATGATACAGGCAAACGAAAAGAAGTAAAATTCAATGACAAAGTCTATCGAATTGGCGATAAGATTTTACATTTGGTAAACAATCCTGAGTCCAATGTTTTTAATGGCGATATGGGAGAAGTTGTAGGTATTCAATTAGCCAAAGAAACCGAAGATAAAGTCGATGAAATGATTATTCAATTTGATACAAATGAAGTGACTTATAAGCGAAATGAATGGAATAAAATAACGTTAGCCTATTGTTGTTCCATTCATAAATCACAAGGTAGCGAATTTAAAATGGTGATTTTACCCATGGTACGTAATTACCATCGAATGCTACGTCGCGATTTACTTTATACAGCGATTACGAGAAGTCGCGATTTGCTGATTTTATGTGGCGAACCACAGGCATTTGAGACTTGTGTGGAAAAATCATCAGATGATCGCTTAACAACTTTAAAAGAGCGTATTGTTGAAACGGATGAGGTAGAAGTTCATTTTGAACCATTAACACCAAAAAAAGTTGATTCTTTAGAAGTCGAAGAAAAACAACCTGCTGAACCGATTAAAGAAGAACAGCAACCGAAAACAGAAGAATTAAGTTTATTTGAAGCTGAGGAAACAACGACAGATCCATCAAATGAACCTATTTCCTATCATCTAACTTTAAAATTAGTCACATCCAACCAAATAAATCCTATGATTGGCATGGAAAACTGCTCACCTTATGATTTTAATTAAAAAAGCCTTAATTGCCCTATTTTATGAAACAGGGCAATCAAGGCTTTTAAATTTAGTTAGCAAACCAAAAATAACGAGTAGCAGGATTGAAATCAAGGTCAAAAAGCTGTTTTCCCAATTCTTCTCCATCGGCTTGTCCATCGACAGCATGGAGCGTTTCTAAATGGATTTTTTTTCCACTAAAATGGTGCACAGATTTAAACCGAGTATGACGTCCACCAAGCAGCATCATGACGAACAAACTAATTATTTTTAGAAGAGGTAATTTAGAAACTACAATGACGTCAATTAATCCATCAGTTGGAACAGCCATAGGCGCAATATTGACCCCGCCACCAAAATAAGAATGATTCGTAGTCGTAACTAGAAAAGCATCTTTAAACGCTGTTGTTTTGCCGTCAACAGTCAATTGGATAGGAAAGCTCCGCTGGTTAAAGTAAGCTTTTACGAGAGAAGCTACATAAGCCAAAGAACCTAAATTATATTTATTTAAAGTCGCTTTTGCACTAGAGTTGTTCGTTAATTTTACGACTAAGGCATCAAAACCAACGCCTACGTTATTAACAAAATAGCCAACTGGTTGCTCTTTTTCTTGAAATTCAATAATGTCAAAGGCTGAGGCTGATTTAGCCTTTAAAATTTGGTTTAATGCAACTAATGGTTTTCTTGAAATGCCAACTCCACGAGCGAAATCATTGCCAGAGCCAGCTGGTATGTAACCTAAAGGCGTTTTTTTGTATTCTTCCCCAAGACCACGAACAGCTTCATGAAGGGTGCCATCTCCTCCAATAATTAAAATTAAAGCATCCTTTTGTTGAGTAGTATGAATATCCTTAGCCAGCTGATTCACAAGCGAAATGGTGTGTCCTGCGTATTCACTAATAAAAAGCTGATAGTTTTTCTTTTTTTCAATAAGAGCCTTTTCGATGATTTTCCAAACGTTAGCACCGTTGCCACTTCCAGATTGAAGATTAATGACAACATAATAGGTTGATTTTTCCAAAATAGACTGAACTCCCTTTTTACAGTAATGATTTATTATATCGTAAAAATTCAGATAGTAAAAGAGCTAGGCTTCAATTAAAGGGATATTGTTATCAAATACGGTACTTATTTGCTATGATTTAAGTAGCTAACAGAGAAACTAGGGGAGGTAAAAGAATGTTATACAGCCGTAATGATAAGGAAAATAGTAAAGAATTACTAGCACCTATTTTTGGAACGCGGGAAGAAGATCGGGAAATTCCTAAATATGTATTAGGCAAATCACCTATTGAGCCAAGAATTGCGTACCGTCTTGTGAAAGATGAATTATTAGATGAAGGCAATGCTAGGCAGAATTTAGCCACTTTTTGTCAAACCTATATGGAAGACGAGGCGACTAAATTAATGTCTGAAACATTAGAAAAAAATGCAATTGATAAATCTGAGTACCCAAGAACTGCAGAATTAGAAAATCGGTGTGTCAATATGATAGCAGACCTCTGGAATGCACCAAAAGATCAAAAGTATATTGGTACCTCAACGGTCGGTTCGTCTGAAGCGTGTATGTTAGGTGGAATGGCGATGAAGTTTAGCTGGCGCAAACGTGCTGAAAAATTAGGATTAGATCTAAACAAGCAAAAGCCCAACTTGATTATTTCATCTGGTTATCAAGTTTGTTGGGAAAAATTTTGTGTTTATTGGGACATTGAAATGAGGGTAGTTCCAATGGATTTAGAGCATATGAGTATTGATGTAGAGCAGGTAATGGACAAAATTGATACCTATACGATAGGAGTAGTTGGAATATTAGGAATCACTTATACTGGCAAGTTTGATGATATTAAATCCTTAGACGATAAACTAGAAGTGTATAACCAAAAAACCGAATTTAAAGTTTTTATTCATGTTGATGCTGCATCTGGAGGACTATTCACTCCTTTTATTGATCCAATGCTAGAATGGGATTTTCGATTAAAAAATGTGATTTCCATCAACACATCTGGTCATAAGTATGGGTTAGTGTATCCAGGAATTGGTTGGATTGTTTGGAAAGATGAGGCATATTTACCAAAAGAATTAATTTTTGAAGTGAGTTATTTAGGCGGCTCGATGCCAACGATGGCTATTAATTTTTCAAGAAGCGCTAGTCCAATTATTGGTCAATACTATAATTTTTTACGTTTTGGTTTTGAAGGATACCGAGAAATTCATCAAAGAACAAAGGATGTTGCCCTTTATTTAGCCAATGAAGTCGAGAAAACGGGTCTTTTTGATATTTACAATGATGGAAGTAATTTGCCAATCGTTTGCTATACGTTAAAAAAAGATCAAGTAAAATGGACACTCTATGACTTAGCAGATCGTTTGCAAATGAAAGGTTGGCAAGTTCCAGCGTACCCATTGCCTGAAAAGTTAAGTCATATTGTGATTCAACGATATGTTTGTCGAGGTGATTTTGGATTGAATAGTGCAGAAGCCTTTATGGAAGACTTTAAGATGTCATTACAAGAATTAGCTGAAGCAAGCATTTTATTTCATGATTCATCTGATAAAAGTGTTCATGGTTTTACACATTAAGCTAATTTTGTGTGTTGTTAAATTATTTCAACTAAAAAGGATTGAATCTAGTTGATTCAATCCTTTTTATGTTATAAAGCGTTATATTTGTCAATGTTTTTTAGTATTTTTTTAGCTTCATGAATGGCTTTTTCTTGTTCAACATAACTTTTTACTCGTGTATTAGAATCATCCAGCTTTTCAAGTGTACGATCTAAATGGTCAAAGTTTTTTTCGATATCTGCCAATGCGACTTGGGATTTTTCAATAGAATCAATATCTCTTTTTTCTTCTTTTTCAAGTTCTTTATCATTAAATTTATCAATTTTTTTAGCTTCTTTTACTATTTTTTTGATTTCGTGGATCGCTTTTTCTTGTTCAATAAAAACGGTAACTTTGTTTTCAGTACTGTCTAGCTTCGATAACGTTTTCTCTAACTTTAAAAGTGTGTCTGCAATCTTTTCAATAGCATGTTCTTCTTTTTTTTCATAGTTTGTCATCTTTATCCCTACTTTCAAATTTTTTAGTTCCTACACTCTAATTCTAATGGATAAGTAACTAGAAGTCTAATGAAACGAAAGGCTCCTACTAGTTACTTGAAAAACCAGTTTTAACTACTCTAACTAAGCAAAAATGAAATAGTAACGGATGAACGTACAATTAAGATTCGACACGTTATCCCTTTGACTACATGACAAAACTGTAAGATGCTAGTTGAAATTGTAAGTTTTAAAACAGGCTAGTGAGAAAAATGCGTGCTAGACTAAAGAAGTAGTAAAAAGAACTGAAATCAATAGATGAGTTAGTAGGAGGAAGAAGCATGAAAGAGACAGTAGTAGATGTAAAAAACGTACGAAAAGTATACGGTAAAAAAAATGAAAATCAATATGAAGCATTAAAAGATGTATCTTTTGACGTTAAGAAAGGTGATTTCGTTGGAATTATGGGACCGTCTGGTTCAGGAAAAACAACGTTACTTAATGTATTGTCTACACTAGACACAACGACTTCTGGTTCCATTAAAATAGCTGGTAAAGATATTACACATTTAACCTCGGATCAATTATCTGATTTTCGAGCAAAAGAACTAGGGTTTATATTCCAAGACTTTAATTTATTAGAGAACTTAACAATGTATGAAAATATTGCGTTGCCATTGTCGTTACAAGATGTGCCATCAAAACAAATCAAACCAAAAGTTGAAAAAATTGCAGAAACGTTAGACATTACAAGAATTTTGCATCATTATCCTGCTGAAGTTTCAGGCGGACAAAAACAACGAGTAGCAGCAGCTAGAGCACTTGTTCATGAGCCAGCTATTCTTTTAGGAGATGAACCAACAGGCGCACTTGATTCTAAAAACGCGAAAAGCTTACTTGAATCAATGAAAGGACTAAATGAGGATTTTGACGTTTCGATTTTACTAGTAACACATGATGCATACAGTGCAAGTTATTGTAAACGAATTTTATTTATTCAAGATGGCGAGATTTTTAAAGAGATTCATCGTACTGATACACGAGAAGCATTTTATCAAGAAATTTTGGATGTTCTAGCAAGCTTTGGAACAAAAGAGTAGAGTGGGAGTTGAAAAACTGTGTTATTAAAATTATCCTTATCAGGAATTAAAAGTAAGCTAAAAGACTATATTGTACTACTAGTTGGTTTAGTGATGTCAAGTTCAATTTTTTATATGTTTGAAACATTAGCGATGAACGATACCTTTTTAAAACAAAATTCTATGATTAGTGCGGTTTCGTTTGTTTTTCAGGCAGGTTCTGTCTTGCTTGGTATTATCACCATTGTTTACATTTTATACGCCAATACATTTTTACTTTCCTTACGCCAAAAAGAATATGGAATGTATATGACTTTAGGTGCTAAAAAGAAAAAAATTGGCAAGATGATGTTCATTGAAACGATGATCTTAGGATTAGCTTCAATTGTAATTGGAATCGTGATTGGAATTGGCTTATCACAAGTTGTCGGTCAACTTTTAATGCATCAACTTGATTTTAATTCACCAAATTACCATGCTTTATATGTACCTGCAATGCTAGTCACAATTATTTTTTACTTAATTTTATTTATTGTTTCAGCCTGTGTAAATTTAATTAAACTATCAAAACTATCTGCCTTGACACTAATTCATGGTGAAACTAAAGCCGATCATATCGTATTGAATCCTAAAAAAATGACGATTCAATCAATTATCTCATTAATATTATTAGCAATTGGTTATTTTATGATGATTAAAATTGTGACATTTCAATTTATCGGTATTATCGTAGCTTTGATTACAATTACAGCTGGAACCTTCTTATTTTTCAAAACAGCTTTGCCATTTTTAGTTGAAAAATTAAAGGCAAACAAAAAAATAAGTGAGAAAAAAATTAATATTTTTACCTTCTCGCAATTAAGTTTCCGAGTAAATGATTTAACGAAGGTTTTAGCCATGGTGGCGATGTTAATTGCGTTGGCAGTTGGTGCAATTACTGTTGGTTTTGCTTTTCAAAATAGCACAAAATTAACGCTAGATCAAGTAAGTGCATACGATATTGTTACGTATAATCCAACACAAAAAGAAACCAAAATTATGGATGAGATTCAATTTGATAAAAAAACAACGTATCATTACAAAACAGATGGGCAAGTAACCTATTTTGTCAGTGATGAAATGAAAAAAAATCCTCCACTGATTGGTGAGAGTCAAAAAATGGAAGATGGTAGTTTCAAAACTACTTTTTCAAAAATCAATGAACCAATTCCAGAAAACCAACTTTTAAATCCGAAAGAAGTAACAGATGAAAATAGCAATTGGTTAAATGCTTTAGGGAATATAAGCAATGGATACGATACAAATGCTGAACAACTTCCCATTAAACTAGTCTCAAAAGAAGCTTTTGATGCTCTTTCACAAAAGGAAAATCAAGTTGTAGTAGGAAATACAAATGATTATTTAAGTTATTTGAAACAGTTTAAAGCAATTTACCTTATTGAGAAAACAAGATATCCAAAAACTGAATATACCTCAAGTAAATATGAAACGTATACAGGATTAAATAGTTTATCAAGTGGAACTGTTTTTATGGGACTATTCTTAGGGTTCGCCTTTTTAGCAATGATGGCAAGCTGTTTGATGTTCAAAGTTCTGACTGGCGCAACAAGCGATACGAAGCGTTACACGATGTTAGGGAAAATTGGCGTTCGCAAAAGTTTACTAGTTGCTTCTATTTATAAAGAAATGGCTATGATTTTTATTTTCCCAGCTGTTATTGGAGCTATTCATGTATTAATTGGTATGCAGATGTTCAAATTTCTGTTGCCACAGCCGTATTATAAAATCTGGGTACCATTTGCGATATTTGCTGTAATTTATGGTATTTACTATTTCATTACGGTGTTCCTTTATAAAGGAATCGTATTAAAAGGTGAAGAAGAAAACTAAAAACAAGGAACTCTCCAAAGTCGATGTTAAGACTTGGAGAGTTTTTTTATGAAAATAACCGTTTCCATGAAAAAATAAATTGTAGATACTACATCTGGATGTTAGAATGAATTTTGTCGGGTTAAAAAGGAGTGGAAGTTTTGAAAAAGAAAATTGTTGAAAGTCCTTATACAATGAAGTTTGTTGATGTGTTGTTAGTCATTGTAGGAGCTTTTTTTATTGCCTTATCTATGAATGTTTTTTTAATTCCTAATCAAATTGTTTCAGGTGGCGTAAGTGGTCTGAGTATTGCGTTAAATAGTGTTTTTGGTTGGTCACCTTCAGCCATCTTATATGTTGTCAATGTTCCTTTATTAGTCCTTTGCTTTTTTACATTAGGCTATCAATCGGGGATCAAAACAATTTTGGGAAGTTTATTATTACCAACCTTTGTAGGCTTACTACATGGTATTCAACCTTGGACGGAAACACCGTTATTAGCTGCTATTTTCGGTGGCGTAATGATAGGAATTGGTCTAGGTCTTGTTTTTCGAGGCAATGCTTCAACTGGTGGAACAGCTATTTTATCTCAAATTATGAACAAATACTTAAAGATACCAATGGGTGCATGTGTTGGAATTATCGATGGAATGGTTGTTTTAAGTGCGTTACTTGTTTTTGATTTAAACACCGTAATGTACTCGTTGATCTCATTGTTTATCATCAGCCGCGTAATTGATTTAGTCCAAGTTGGTGTGAATCGATCAAAAAATATTTTTATTATTTCAGAAAAATCAGAGATGATTCGTTTAGCTATTTTAAACGAAGTTGATCGTGGTGTAACGAATGTAAATATTAAAGGTGGTTACGGAAATACAGATAAAGAGATGCTGATGTGTGTGATTCCGGAACGAGAATTTAATCATTTAAAAGAAACGGTATTAGTCATTGATCCTCATGCCTTTGTAGTCGTAACAAGTGCTAGTGAAGTAATGGGACGAGGCTTTAGTTTATTAAAAGAACTAGAATAAGAGTAAAACTGCTAAGAAGTGACTTTTTATAAAGTGGCTTCTTTTTTATGAAATTAATTTGAAACCCTTCCATAATAACGTATACTAAAAAAAAATTGATTTCGACCAAAGGGGAGAAGCTTATGAAATCAAAACTACTAGAAGCCATTATTTTGAGAGAAAATAATCAATCCAAAGAAGCATTAAACATTTTAGAAAAGCTCTTAATTGATGAACCACTGAATGGACCTATTTACTATCAATCTGCATGGTGTTGTGATAATTTAAGCCTTGAGAAAGAAGCCATTAATTATTATCAAAAAGCAATTAAGTTTGGACTGAATCAGACCGACTTAAAAGAAGCTTATTTAGGGTTGGGCAGCACCTATCGAGCAATTGGCGAGTATATTTTAGCAAAAGAAACCTTCTTAAAAGGAATTGACTGCTTTCCTGAAAATAATGCCTATCGTGTCTTCTTAGCGATGGTTTATTATAATCTAGGGGAATATCAAAAAGGCATGGAGTTGCTTTTACAGCTCTTGGCAATGACTTCCTCAGATAGCGATATACAACTGTACCAAAAAGCAATTACTTATTATTCAACTAGACTTGAAGACAAATGGTGAAAAAGAACGACTGGATGAGAAGTCTGTTGTTTATTGAAGAAAAGATTTAAATCAAAGTTGTTTTTCTAGCGAGAAACAATTGACAAAATAAGATTCTTCTCCTATACTAAAATCACAGTAAAAGGATATATTGTTTGTAGCTCTTAGTTAAAGAAAGATTTTCCAAGGCTGAAAGAAAATCACTAAACTAACATCAATGCTCCCTTTTAATTAAACTTATAGTAGCAATACTATCGCTTTCTTCACGTTATCGAAGACTTAAGAGGTAATGATACATCCAATGGATTTCATTGCAAACAAGGTGGTACCGCGATTTTTCGTCCTTGTATGCAACGAGTTTATTGGATTTTTTTGTTTCTGAAAAGAAACAACCCATTAAAAAAATGAACAGATGAGAGGAAGACTATCATGAAAAGATTAACAAGTGCTGAAGTACGTCAACTATTTCTAGATTTTTTTGCATCAAAAGGACATAAAATCGAGCCGAGTGCTTCATTGGTTCCCTTTGAAGACCCAACATTACTATGGATTAATTCAGGCGTTGCTACATTAAAAAAATATTTTGATGGAACCATTGTGCCAGAAAATCCAAGAATTACAAACGCTCAAAAAAGTATTCGTACGAATGATATCGAAAACGTTGGGAAAACAGCTCGCCATCACACCCTATTTGAAATGCTAGGAAATTTCTCGATTGGAGATTACTTCAAAGAAGATGCGATTGTATGGGCATGGGAATTTTTAACAGATGAAAAATGGTTAGCTTTAGACCCAGAAAAATTATATGTAACTGTCTATCCAGAAGATAAGGAAGCAAGACGCCTATGGAAGGAAAAAGTTGGATTAACAGATGAGCATATCGTTGACGTTGAAGATAATTTCTGGGATATAGGAGCAGGACCAAGTGGTCCAGATTCAGAAATCTTCTATGATCGTGGCGAAGAATTTAATGATTTGGAAGCAGATGATCCAGAAAATTATCCTGGTGGCGAAAACGAACGCTACCTTGAAATTTGGAATTTAGTCTTTTCTGAATTCAACCACAAACCAGATAATACCTATGAGCCGTTACCAAATAAAAATATTGATACAGGAATGGGATTAGAACGTGTTGTGTCTATCTTACAAGACGCTCCAACAAATTTTGAAACAGATTTATTTATGCCGATTATCGAAGAAGTAGCAAGCTTGAGCGCAAATAAAAAGTATGCAGTTGATCCACAATTAGACATCTCATTTAAAGTAATTGCCGATCACGTTCGTGCAGTCAGCTTTGCTATTGGAGATGGTGCGTTGCCATCGAATGAAGGGCGTGGTTATGTTCTTCGCCGTCTATTACGTCGTGCTGTAATGCATGGTAAAAAATTAGGAATCCATGAAGCTTTTATGTATAAATTAGTTCCAGTTGTTGGTCGTATTATGAACAGCTACTATCCAGAAATTCTAGATAAAGAAGATTTCATCGTTAAAGTTATCCGTACTGAAGAAGAACGTTTCCATGAAACAATCAATGACGGTTTGACAATTTTAAATAACATTGTAAAAGAGTTAAAAGAAAAAGGCGAAGACACTATCACAGGTGCTGATATTTTCAAACTATATGACACTTATGGATTCCCAGTTGAATTAACTGAAGAATACGCAGAAGACGAAGGCTTGAAGGTCGACCATGAAGGCTTTAAAGTCGAAATGAAAAAACAACAAGACCGTGCGCGTGCAGCAAGAAGCGATGCGAAATCAATGGCTGTTCAAACAGGCTTGCTTTCAGAAGTAAAAGTACCAAGTCATTTTGTAGGCTACCATGAAACAGATGCCACAGGCGTTTTAAGCATTATCGCAACCTCAGATGAGCTTGTAGAGAGCGTTAACGTTGACCACGAAGCACAACTTATTTTTGATCAAACACCGTTTTACGCTGAAATGGGTGGACAAGTTGCCGATACTGGTGTCGTTAAGAATGCCAATGGTGACGTTGTAGCGAAAGTAATCGATGTAAAAAAAGCGCCAAATGGCCAACCTTTACATTCTGTCGAAGTTTTAACAACATTAACAGTGGGAGAAACCTATAAGTTAGCTGTCGATAAAACAGCTCGTCGTAAAATAACACGTAATCATACAGCAACGCATTTATTGCATCGTGCGTTGAAGGATGTATTAGGCGATCATGCAAATCAAGCAGGTTCATTAGTTGCACCACATTATTTGCGTTTTGATTTCACTCATTTCGGTCAAATCACTGCAGACGAATTGGCTAAAATGGAACGAATCGTCAATGAAAAAATTTGGGAATCACTTTCAGTTGAAACTGTTGAAACAGGAATTGAAGAAGCAAAACAAATGGGCGCAATGGCCTTGTTTGGTGAAAAATATGGCAAAGTTGTTCGTGTTGTCAATATTGATAACTATTCAATTGAGCTTTGTGGTGGGGTTCATGTTGAAAATACAAGTGAGATTGGTGTATTCAAAATCCTTTCAGAATCAGGTATTGGAGCAGGCGTCCGCCGTATTGAAGCTGTAACAAGCGAAGAGGCTTACCTTGCGTTATTCACAGAACAAACACGCTTAAACGAAGTAGCAGCGCTAGTAAAAGCACCACAAACGAAAGAAGTGGTTTCAAAAGTAACTCAATTACAAGCAGAATTAAAAGAAGTTCAAAAAGAAAATGATTCGTTGCAAGCAAAATTAGCTAACGATCAAGCAGGAGATATCTTTAAAGAAATAAATGATGTAGCAGGATTTAGTGTAATTGCAGCAAAAGTTGATGTGAAAGATATGAATGGCTTGCGCCAACTAGCTGATCAATGGAAACAAAATAATGTTTCGGATATCCTAGTATTAGCTACTGCCCAAGAAGATAAAGTAAGCTTACTCGCAGCAGTTAACCAAGAAAGCATCAAAAAAGGTCTAAAAGCAGGAGATTTGATTAAAGAAATTGCGCCTCTTGTTGGCGGAGGTGGCGGTGGACGTCCAGATATGGCTCAAGCTGGTGGTAAAAACCCAGCTGGTTTATCAGATGCCTTAGTACAAGTAACAAAATGGGTTGAAGAAAAAGCAGAATAAGAATTATCGTAAAAACAGCTAATCTTTCTTAAGATTAGCTGTTTTTATTTAGAATCTTCGTAAACGCTATCAATTTTTTTAAAAAAAGTAAATAAGAAGTAAATAAAAGAAAAAATTAAGAAAGGAATCTGGAATAAGCATTGTAGTTTCCACATCTTTCTTGTAGAATATAAGAATAAGCATTAAAGAATGGGGTGTAAGAAAATGAGCTCAATTGATGAAACAGTGCGTTTTGACTTTGGTGATAATCGGGAAAAAAATGTCAAAGAAACATTAACTTTAGTTTATGCAGCATTAGAAGAAAAAGGATACAATCCAATCAATCAAATCGTGGGTTACTTACTTTCAGGAGATCCGGCTTATATTCCTCGTCACAATGACGCTAGAAACTTAATTAGACGCCATGAACGTGATGAAATTGTTGAAGAGTTGGTTAAAACTTATTTGAAAGAGAGTGGACCTGTAATTAAATGAGAATAATGGGATTAGATGTCGGTTCAAAAACTGTTGGAATCGCGATTAGTGATCCATTTGGTTGGACAGCTCAAGGCATCGAGATTATTAGAATAAATGAAGCTGAAGAAAAATACGGACTCGATCGAGTCGTTGAATTGGCAAAAGAATATGAAGTATCCAAGTTCGTAGTTGGATTGCCTAAAAACATGAATAACTCAATTGGACCAAGGGCCGAAGCTTCAATGCATTATGCCGAGTTGCTGAAAAAAGAGCTTGATTTGCCCATTGAATTTCAAGATGAACGATTAACCACGGTTCAAGCTGAACGAATGTTGATTGAACAAGCAAATACTTCTCGTAGTAAACGAAAAAAAGTAATTGATAAAGTAGCCGCAGTGATGATCCTTCAAAATTTTTTAGATGGAAACCGAAACTAGCTTTTTTATCTCAAATACGGTAGAATATAACAGATGAAAGATATATATTTAAAGGAGTGTTTAGAATGACACACGATCACAATCACGAAGAAGATCATCACGATCACGAACATATTACAATTATTGATGAAAATGGAAATGAAGAATTATACGAAATCTTATTCACATTTGATTCAGATGATTACGCAAAATCATATGTTTTAGTTTATCCAGCTGGAATTCCAGAAGGTGAAGAAATCGAATTACAAGCTTTCTCATATGTAGAGCAAGAAGATGGAAATCAAGGCGACTTGAAACCAATCGAAACAAATGAAGAGTGGGACATGATTGAAGAAGTTTTAAATACCTTCATGGCAGATGACGAAGAAGAATAATCAAATAAAAGCTAACAATTGTACTTGTTAGCTTTTTTTGTAGGCGTAAATAAGAAAAGGCTTTGTTGTAAACTTAAAAAAAGTCTAAAATTAACAAGATAATCAAAAAAACGCTAGATTATTGTTCTCATTACTGTAGATATCATGTATAATAATTGAAGTTAGTTATGAAATTGAAGAAAATGATTGTTTTCTTTAATGGGAGTTAGGAGGGTTTTTTCTTGGGAAATAATAACGAGGAACAGCCAAGTAAAAAGGAAAAATTAATGGCTGAGTCACGCTCAAGAATGTTAGACAGAGAAAAAGAATCAACTGTGGTAAAAAAGGTTGTTCTTAGCATTATCGGTGTATTGGTTATTTTGTTAGTTATTTTAGGATTAGTAGGTTATCGCTATGTAACGAGTTCTTTACAACCGTTAAATCCATCAAGTGAAGAAAAAATACAAGTTGAAGTACCAATTGGTTCTACTACAAAAGAAATTGCAAAAATTTTGGAAGATAAAGGAATTATCAAAAGTGCCTTTGTTTTTAGCTATTATGTAAAAACAAATAATGCAGCCAATTTTTTAGCTGGTTACTATGAATTGAAACCATCAATGACTTTGAATCAAATTATTAAAGATCTTCAAAAAGGCGGAAGTGCAACAGCTGGCGAAGGAGCTAATAAGATTCTGGTTCAAGAAGGTTTAACTATGGAGCAGATAGCACAATCCGTTGAAAAATCAACAAAATATAAAAAAGAAGAGTTTTTAAAATTAGTTCAAGATGAAACATTCTTAACCAATATGCAACAAAAGTATCCACAATTATTAGATAGTGCAATGAGTGCAACGAATGTACGTTATCGTTTAGAAGGCTATCTTTTCCCAGCCACATACGATTATGATAAAAAAATGACATTAGAAGAAATTGTTGAAGATATGATTAAGAAAACGGATGAAGTGATGAAATCATTCTACGGAACGATACAAGCACAAGGGAAAACGGTTCAAGAAGTTCTAACTGTAGCCTCTCTTGTTGAAAAAGAAGGCGTTTCTTATGATGACCGCACTAAAATTGCCAATGTCTTTTACAATCGTGTAGCTGAGGATATGCCATTACAAACGGATATCAGTGTCCTATATTCTTTAGATACACATAAAGAATTAGTAACTGAGAAAGATTTAGAAGTTGATTCCCCATATAACCTTTATCAAAATAAAGGTTTCGGACCTGGGCCATTTAATAATCCAGGATTAGAATCTATCAAAGCAACGCTAAATCCAGCAGATACAAGTTATTTATATTTCTTAGCAGATACCAAAACTGGAAAAGTTTATTTTGCAGAAACTTATGACGAACATTTAAAATTAAAAGCAAAATATCTTGATTAAAATTAGAAACAGAAAAAAAGCATTGAATCAATTGATTCAATGCTTTTAAATAAGGAGCGGAATTTAGCATAATGAGTAAGAATAAGCCAATCGTGATCGGGGTTACTGGTGGTTCAGGTAGCGGTAAAACAAGTGTCAGTCGAGCAATCTTCAACAAATTTTCAGGGCACTCCATTCTATTATTAGAGCAAGATTTTTATTACAAAGATCAAAGTGATTTAAGTTTTGAAGAACGATTAAAAACAAATTACGATCATCCTTTTGCATTTGATACAGAACTAATGATTCAACATGTTGAGGATTTGATTCAGTATCGTTCGATTGAAAAACCAGTTTACGATTATGCAGCTCATACAAGAAGTAGTCAAATAGTCTTACAAGAACCAAAAGAAGTGATTATTGTTGAAGGTATCTTAATTTTAGAAGACGCTAGATTGCGTGATTTAATGGATATTAAAGTTTATGTTGATACCGATGATGATATCCGAATTATTCGCCGTATCAAACGAGACATGGAAGAACGTGGTCGCACATTAGATTCTGTTATTCAACAGTATTTAAGTGTCGTGAAGCCAATGTATCATCAATTTATCGAACCGACTAAAAAATATGCAGATTTAATTATTCCAGAAGGTGGACAAAACCAAGTAGCAATTGATTTGATGACCACAAAGATTAGTTCGATATTGAATAATCAGTGAGAAAATTCATAAATAATGTAGATTACTATTTACAATTCCTTTGCTTCGTGGTATCTTGTCAATATTGAAAAATAAATAGTACGCTTTCATAAAAAATAAATGAATGGCGCTGAAATAATTTGTAATAAACAGATTATTTAGAAGGAGAGTACGAACATGGTAGAAAAAGTTTATCCTATGACTTTAGAAGGTAAAGAAAAATTAGAAAATGAATTAGAAGAATTAAAAACTGTTAAAAGAAAAGAAATCGTTGAAAGAATTAAAATTGCTCGTAGCTTTGGAGATTTATCAGAAAACTCCGAGTACGAATCAGCAAAAGATGAGCAAGCTTTCGTTGAAGGTCGTATTACGACACTAGAAAATATGATTCGCTTATCAGAAATCATCGACAATAAAAACACAGATAAAGACGAGGTTTCATTAGGTCGTACAGTGAAATTTATTGAATTACCTGATGGTGAAGAAGAGGAATACACAATTGTTGGAAGTGCAGAAGCAGATCCATTTTCTGGTAAAATTTCTAACGATTCACCGATTGCTAAAGCAATTATTGGGAAACGTATTGATGATGAGGTTATCATTTCAACTCCAGGTGGAGATATGCAAGTGAAAATTATCAGCGTATCTTAATCAAATGAATAAATAAAATTGGAAAGCTGCTCTTTTGAGTGGCTTTTCCTTCTTTATAGAATCAAAATAGTCCAATATCAGTCTTTAGTCTTAGAGAGAATTCATGCTTGAGCACGCTGTTTCCCTCGTAAAAGATGCTATACTTAGAAAAGAATATAAAATATAAAGGAGGGTGACTATGAAAAACAATTGGCAATTTTTCATCCTTATTGAAAGCTTATTATTTGTTTATCTTATTTTCCAAATTTTTTCAACTATTCCACTAATGATTGCTTTTGTAGCGGGTTTAGTGATGAGTATTTGGAGTCTTAAAAATAAATTTACAAAAGGATACAATAATAGTTTCTTTTTAGTTTTAGGTGGCTTATTGGTGGTTTTTGTTTTACTATCAACAAGTTCAATATGGTTAATGTTAATTTTTGCTATTTTCTTCTTTTCAATTAGTGGCAGTCAGTTATTTACGAATATGAAGAATAAAAATTTTTCAAACGCTCCGTGGAAACGAAAATCACTCGTTGTGGTAGAAACAAGTAGTACCACTGAAAAAAATGGCAAGCGTATGAAACGCCCATGGATTGGAAATGAACGAATTGGAAATGCAATTTATGAATGGGATGATATTAATTTTTCTATTTTTGCAGGAGATACAATCATTGATTTAGGGAATACATTATTGCCGAAAGATGAAAGTTTTGTTGTGATTCGTAAAGGTTTTGGAAAAACCCGCATTTTAGTTCCAGTTGGTGTAGGTGTTATGATTGAACATAGCGCAATTCGTGGTAAAATAAGCTTTGAAGGCGATAGCTATACACTAAAAAATGAGACCGTTAAAATGTATAGCGATCAATATGAAGAAAGCATTCGAAAAATCAAGATCATTACAAATGTGTTAATTGGTGATATTGAGGTGATTGAGGTATGAAAAAAATAGTGAATCAACGTACCTTTTTCACCGTTTCGTTTTTTTCATTTATTGTTATGCTGTTAATAGCAATTGCATTTAGTTCTGCAACATCTAAAAATCGATGGTATATTGACTTGATTTCGGTTAAGATTTTAGCCATCCCTTTTTTAGTTTATTTAGTTGCCTTTTCGCTTATTATTGGAGTGGTAGTTGCTACAATTATGTACTTTGTTGGACGTGCGCAATGGGAACATATTGAGGAAGAATTACAAGCTTTAGCTGATGGAAATTATGAAGCGAGTGTTTTTAAGGAACAAAACGATCTTTATAGTGCGTCCATTTATCAAGAAGATATCGATAAACATATATGCGTTGTTAAAGACAAACTTGTAGAACTATCCAAAGAAGTACAATTGAACGGCAATCAGCCTAAATTTGTTGATGGTGAAACAAAAGAAGAAATCTTAACACAGGAGCGTCATCGCTTAGCAAGAGAGCTTCACGACTCAGTTAGTCAACAATTATTTGCTGCTATGATGTTATTATCTGCTTTGAATGAGCAAGCTGCTGTTGATTCTAGTGAGCTTTTTCAAAAGCAACTAAAAATGGTTGAAAGTATTATCAATGATTCGCAATCTGAAATGAGAGCTTTGTTGCTTCATTTACGTCCTATTAGTTTAGAAGGAAAAACGTTGAAAAAAGGAATTGAGCAATTACTTGTTGAATTAAAATCAAAAGTACAAATTATTTTGACATGGGAAATAGAAGATGTTTATTTGCCAAGTGGGATTGAAGATCACCTATTTAGAATTGTACAAGAACTGCTGTCTAATACACTGCGACATTCAAAAGCAAATGAATTAGAAGTTTATTTAAAGAAAGTCGATCAATCCATTTTATTGCGTGTGATTGATGATGGTGTTGGTTTTGATACGAAAGAAAGTAAAGCGGGAAATTATGGATTACAAAATATTAAAGAACGTGTAGCAGGTATGGGTGGAATTTGTAAGTTTATTAGTTTCCCTGGTCAAGGAACGAGCATTGAAATCAAGATACCAATTATAAAAGGGAGTGACGAGAATGATCAAAGTATTGTTGATTGATGATCACGAAATGGTAAGATTAGGGGTTTCAGCTTATTTGTCGATTCAACCGGATATTGAAGTGATTGGTGAAGCTGAAAATGGCTTGATTGGGTATGAAAAGGCATTAGAATTAAGACCTGACGTAATCATGATGGATTTAGTGATGGATGTCATGGATGGGATTGAGTCAACAAAAGCAATTTTAAAAGATTGGCCTGAAGCAAAAATCATCATTGTCACAAGTTTTATTGATGATGAAAAAGTTTATCCAGCATTAGAGGCAGGTGCATCTAGTTATATGCTTAAAACATCAACTGCAGGAGAAATTGCAAATGCCATTCGTTCTACATACGCTGGTGAGTCAATTTTAGAACCAGAAGTGACAGGTAAGATGATGGAACGTTTTACTAAAAAGAAAGAACCTGTGTTACATGATGATCTGACTAATCGTGAAAATGAAATTTTATTATTGATTGCACAAGGGAATTCAAATCAAGAAATTGCGGACCAATTGTTCATTACATTGAAGACTGTCAAAACACATGTATCCAATATATTAGCTAAATTAGATGTAGAAGATCGTACACAAGCAGCAATTTATGCGTTTAAACATCATCTTATCAAATAAAAGGAATGCAAAACCGAATGGAAAGCTGTTGGTTTTGCTTTTTTTTGTTATACTAGAAGAGAGTAAAAATTAAAATGAGGCATATATGAAAGGTGATATAAAGAATGAAAAAGAACTTTGCGATTATTGGATTAGGTCGTTTTGGCGGTAGTATTTGCCGTACGTTAGTAGAAGCTGGTCAAGATGTGTTAGTCATTGACTCAAGTGAAGACCGTGTAAATGAATTTATGAATATCGCGACTCATGCAGTAGTAGCAAATGCTCAAGATGAAAGTGTGTTACGATCATTAGGCATTCGTAATTTTGATCATGTTATTGTTGCAATTGGGGAAGACATTCAAGCCAGTATTTTAGCTACTTTAATGATTAAAGAAATGGGTGTTCCTTTTGTAACAGCTAAAGCACAAAATGATTATCACGGAAAAGTATTAGAACGCATTGGGGCAGATCACGTTGTTCATCCTGAAAGAGACATGGGAATTCGTATAGGACATCATTTAGTTTCTAAAAATGTGGTGGACTATTTGGAGCTGTCAGACGAATATTCGTTAGTAGAATTAAAGGTAACGAATCCAAAATTTTATCGCAAATCACTGGATGAACTAGATTTTAGAGCAAAATTTGGTTTGACAGTCATTGGGATTCGACGCGGACAAGAAATGATTATTTCACCAAAAGCAACAGAAACGATTGAAGAAAACGATACGTTGATGGTTGTAGGATCAGTCATTGATTTAGACCGTTTAGAAGCAATGATGCCTTAACTGTGTAAACAGCAAAATGTGGTTTTTTTAGTATTTATGGTAGAATAGAGGGTGTATGATTGATGGAAAGGAGGAGTCACAAAAGAAAGCTTTTGTGCGATTAATAAAATGAAAATTGAAATTACAGATACTGCAAAAAAATGGTTTGAAGATGAAGTTGGTGTGTCAAATGGAACTTTTGTCCGTTTTTTTGGAAAATATGGTGGAACTAGTCCCATCCAACAAGGATTCTCTTTGGGGATTGAATTAGTAGAACCTCGTAATCCGCTAGGAAGTACTGAAAAAGAAGGCGTAACGTATTTCGTTGAAGACGGCGATGAGTGGTATTTTAGTGGTCATGATTTAAAAGTAGATTATGATGAATTAAAAGATGAACCTATTTATGAATATTTATAAAAATTAAAAAAGACTAGCTCTTAGGTTTTGGGAAACTAAGGGCTAGTCTTTTTTTGCATTATAAAACAAAATATTAATTTAATTATAACGTTTAATTTTTTAATAGTCAATTTATATAAATACCAAATTTATGTTAAAAAATGAAAAAGCACAACAATAAACGGATAGTTGGAAGCGCAATGACCTATTTTTAATTTATTATTTTACTCCATTTTATTTCTTCATAAAGTTGAATGTTTCTGATTTCATCATAGCCAACTTTAATATGATCGATATAAATACCTAATTCATCATAGCCTTTTATTTTTCCAATTGTATCTTTAGCGTAATCACCATTTTCATTAATTTCTTCTATTTGAATCGCTACTTTTTTATTCTTAACAATGGCAGAATCTAAAACAGAAGCTATTTCAAAAGAAGTCATTTGAGGTTTTTGAGAAATGGTATCGGCTAGTTCAGTTGCATCGTTCTCCAATGATTGACTGTGTTCGGATAAATACATTCCTTGCCATTTGACTGTTCCTCGGTCTTGATAGTGATCGTTAAATTTATTTAGCATGACGTTCTTCCTTTCCTGATGCGTGCCCGCCTACTAACGAACTACGCTTGATTGCAGTAGCACCTTCAAGAAGGCTACTAGCATGAATCAGACTATTAAAACCATACTTAGTACGAACTTTATCAACAACTGTATCTAAATGGTACTCGTTGACTTGTTCATTTATTTCTTTGAAAAGATCTAATTGGATATCTGTACGGTAAACTAGTTTTGAGTAACTGATGCCAATTTGTCGGACACTTTCATCTTTATAATAGTTTCTAAACAAAGTAAGACAGTGTTCAATTAATTGCTTGGTATTGTTAGTAGCGGTAATTTTGAGTTGTCGATTAAAGCCTTTGGTTACTTCGTGATTTGAATAGCGTATAAAAAGAGAAATACACTGTGTTTGACAATTTTTTTTTCGTAATCTTGTAGCTACTTGATCAGCCATTTCTTTAATGACTAATTCTATTTCTTTTTGAATGCTATAGTCTTTAAGCAGTATTTGTGAATTGCTGTAAGATTTTTCTAAGGATTTGTATTTAACTGAAATATCGCTACGATCGATTCCCCATGAATGTGCATAAAGCTGTTCACCGATAATCCCCATTTTTTCTTTGAGTATTCCAGGATCAAAATGTGCTAAGTCATAAACTGAGTGGACATTCATTTGAATTAATTTTTTAGCCGTTTGCGAACCAATTCCCCACATATCTGTTAACGAGGGAATCTTCCAAACTTTATCCGCTACATTTTGATAGCGCCATTCGGCTTTAAAATCAGGCGCATTTTTGGCCTCATTATCTAAAGCTAGTTTGGCTAACAACGGATTATCTCCAATTCCAATGGTGGTATACAAACCTAGCTGATGATAGACATCGTACTGGATTTTTCGTGCAATTTCATAAGGAGTAGCATGAAACATTTTTTTAACAGGGGTTATTTTCAGAAAAGCTTCATCGATTGAATAGACTAAAATATCTTCTTCAGCTGCATATTTTCTAAAAATAGCGATAATTTGTTTGTTTTTCTCAATATATAAACTCATACGAGGAGGGACGATGATTAATTGAGGGTGGTGAGGCAAATCAAATTTACGCATCACATTAGAAATCCCTAGTTTTTTTTTTGCAGCAGGTGAACTAGCTAAAATTAACCCACCATTGCTTTCTTCGTTAGACATTACAACAAGCATGGTTTTAAGTGGGTCTAATCCTCGTTCAACGCATTCAACACTGGCGTAAAAACTTTTGATGTCGATACATAAAATATCCGAACGTGGTTCGTTAGAATAGTCCAATTCCAATTCCGTAACAGTTCACCTCTCGTTTTAATAAGATAATCCTATTATACGAACATACGTTCAATAAGTAAAGGCGAACATACACACACACTTGCTTTTTTTTATGTATTTAGTAAAAGAATAAATGTATTGTTATAATTCATGTGAATAATTAATTAATGAAATAGTTGTATTAGTTGTTTTAAAGCGATACATTGAGTAAGAAAAGGCGTGAAGGGAAGTTGAAAATGGTTAAATTAAATTTATTTTAATAAATTTAATTTTTTTAAAATCATTCGATTTTTTATTCATATATGAAACAAAAAAAAGGATTGCTCTAAGTAATTAGAACAATCCTTTTTATAGAATGGTTAAACAGGCATAATGATTGGTAAAATCATTGGATGACGCTCTGTTTTTTCAAATAAGAAAGGTTGTAAACTGCCAATAATCGTTTCTTTAATATATTGTTCAGTTACATTTTCTTCTTTTAGCGCCTCTTTTAAGTTTTTAAAGATAACACGTTGCGCTTCATTGATTAAATCACCAGACTCACGCATGTAGATAAAGCCACGAGAAAGGATATCTGGACCAGCTAAAACGTCTTTTGTTTTATAATCTAAGGTCACAACGACAACAACTAAACCTTCCTCAGAGAGGATTCTACGGTCACGTAGGACCACGTTGCCGATATCTCCAATTCCTTTTCCATCAACATAAACATCACTTGCATTGAAATGACCAGCAGAGCGAGCAGAATCAGCCGTTAATGCTAAAACATCACCATTTGCAAGGATAAATGAATTTTCTTTTGGAATACCAACTTGTTCTGCAAGGGTCGTATGGATTTTTTGCATTCTAAATTCACCATGGACAGGAACAAAATACTTAGGTTTCATTAAACGAAGCATTAATTTTTGTTCTTGTTGTCCACCATGACCTGAAGTGTGAATGTTGTTGACTTTTCCGTGAATCACTTCGGCACCAGCTTCAGAAAGCAAGTTGATTACGCGGTTTACACTAGTTGTATTGCCTGGGATAGGCGAACTTGAAAAGACAACTGTATCACCAGGTTGAATGGAGATTTGACGGTGAGTTCCGTTGGCAATACGGCTTAGCGCTGCCATTGGTTCACCTTGAGAGCCGGTACATAAAATCGTTACCTCATTTGCAGGCAAACGATTTAATTCGTGAGCATCGATAAATGTATCTTCAGGTGCAGTGATATAACCTAATTGACGCCCAGTGACCATAGCAGCTTCCATACTTCGACCAAAAACAGCAATTTTACGACCCGTTTTTACCGCTGCATTTGCAACTTGTTGGAGACGTGAAATATTTGATGCAAAAGTCGCAAAAATAATTCGACCTTCTACTTTTTGGAAAATACTAGTGATGGATTCACCAACGACTTGTTCGGATTGAGTAAAGTTTGGAACTTCCGCATTTGTACTATCAGATAAGAGTGCTAATACGCCATCTTCTCCAATTTTTGCCATACGGTGTAAGTTAGCAGGTTCACCAACAGGTGTGAAATCGAACTTAAAGTCACCCGTTAAGACAATGTTGCCGGGTGGTGTTTTAACAACGATTCCTAGTGCATCTGGAATACTGTGTGTGGTTCTAAAGAAACTTACACTTGTTTTACGGAATTTTAATACAGAATCTTCACCGATTTGATGTAGTTCCGCATCCCGTAAAAGACCATGCTCGTCTAATTTATTACGAATCAAGGCTAATGCAAGAGGACCCGCATAAACTGGAATGTTTACTTGTTTCAATAGGAAGGGAATCCCACCGATATGATCCTCATGTCCATGAGTAATCACTAGCGCTTTTACTTTATTAATATTTTGAACAATGTAACTATAATCAGGAATCACATAATCAATTCCTAATAAGTCGTCTTCAGGAAATTTAATACCAGCATCTACAATGATAATTTCATCTTGAAATTGAACACCGTACGTATTTTTTCCAATTTCCCCTAGCCCCCCGATACCAAAGACAGCAGCTTCATTGTTTTTTATAGTTGGTTTCATTTCTTAAAACTCCGTTAATTTGAAGTCAGGATTTTTTTGTTCGTAAGCTAAGTGTTTTCCTTCTACTGGTTGAACAAACTCAATATTGTAAGGGGTGTTTTCTTCAACTAGTTTGCGGGCTGCTACCGCTGATTCTGCTTCTACGTATAGGGCTTGAGTGTCCTCACGTTTTGGATTTCTGGTTTTTGTTACTTGATAAGTGACTTTAAAAATCATAATTTTCTCTCCTTATATAACTGCAAAATGCAGTGAATTTATCTAAATAGGCTAAAACTTAAATTCAATTGTTGTGATAGTGCTAACCATACAAAATAAAGGGCTTGATTTGCCCTGTAAGTTGGTTTATTCGGTAATCAGATAGGCCTTTAGTTATAAGTCTAGCTAATTAAAAAAACAGAAAGATACCATTGTTAAAAATTAAGATGAAATTAGTGTTAACGATATTTTTAATAACAGACTCCACTAAGTTGTTATTTTTTCCCGAACAGGTGGCTGTGTTTTAATCACAACATTGTAAGTGTATTTTACCATAATTTTTGAACGAAGTATAGAAAGTAAATCATTCTAAAGGTATCAAATGGGAAGAATCGCTGAAATTGAGACAACTAAGAGAGATTCGATAATAAAAAAGCGTTTATTTTTAATTGATCAACAAGTTTTTATGAATAGTTTGTTTAAATAGCTATTGATTAAAGCAAAAAAATCTGACATAATAGCAAAAATTATGGTATAGTGAAATTATTCAATTTTTTTGTGTTTTATAATATTAAAACACAGTGGTTACGGGGAAAAGGAGATGATAAATTGAAATTAATGTGGCGTTACACGATGAAATATAAGGGATTGGTATTTTTAAATTTTTTAAGTGTGTTTGGCTTTATTTTAATCGAGTTAGGACTGCCGACGTTATTGGCAAAAATGATTGATAATGGAATCGCCGTGAATGATTTCGGTGAGGTTAAGTATTATGGCATGATTATGATTGCAATTTGTTTGATTGGTTTAGTCGCACTGATGTTTCTAGCTTATTGTGGAAGTAAGATCACAACAAGTATTGTGCGAGATATCCGTGACGATATTTTTGAAAAAACGCAATCGTTTTCGCATCGTGAATATGACCAATTTGGTGTGTCTTCGTTGGTAACTAGAACAACAAATGATGCATTTCAAGTGATGCAATTTATGCAAATGATTTTAAGAATGGGAATGATGACACCATTAATGTTCATTTCGAGCTTTATCATGATTGTACGAACTAGCCCTTCGTTGTCATGGGTTGTTTTTGCAGCCATTCCATTTTTATTGATTGGGGTTCTATTAATAGGAAAGAAATCAGAACCACTTTCTGAAAGTCAGCAATCCAATTTGGATGCCATTAACTTGAATTTACGTGAAAATTTAACAGGTCTACGAGTGATTCGAGCCTTTGTAAATGAAAAATTTCAAGAAAAACGTTTTAAAGTAGTTAACGATGCATATGCAACTGTTTCAAAAAAGCTCTTTAAATTAATGGCCTATGCGCAACCTGGATTTTCGGTTGTCTTTAACATTATTTTTGCCGTTGTTATTTGGTTAGGTGTAGGACAAATCAATACAGGTGATTTACAAGTTGGAAATTTAATAGCATTTATTGAATACATTTTCCACGCGTTATTCTCATTTATGCTATTTGCAAATGTCTTTATGATGTATCCAAGAGCAGCAGTTTCTGCTCACCGTATCGAAGAAGTATTGGCAACGGAGCCAGTTATTACAGAAAATGAAAATGGCATTACAGAAACAAAAACACATGGGTATTTAACTTTTGAAAATGTGACGTTTGCTTATCCTGGAAATACAGAAACACCGATTATTCGGGATGTTAGTTTTTCTTCAAAACCAGGTGAAACAATCGCCTTTATCGGAAGCACAGGAAGTGGGAAGTCAACCTTAATTCAATTGATTCCCCGTTTCTATGACGTAACGAAAGGTCGTATTTTATTAGATGGCGTGGATGTACGAGATTACAAGTTAAGTGCTTTACGCAAGAAAATTGGCTATATTCCACAAAAAGCCTTGCTATTTACAGGAACGATTGCTGAAAATATGCGCTATGGAAAATGGAATGCGACAACTGGAGAATTAGAAGAAGCGTCTGATATTGCTCAAGCAAAAGAGTTTATCTCATTAAAACCAGCTCAATACGATGAACTTTTAGCCGAAGGTGGAAGCAATATGTCAGGTGGTCAAAAGCAACGTTTGTCTATTGCACGAGCAATTGTTAAAAAACCAGATGTTTATATTTTTGATGATAGTTTTTCTGCGTTAGATTATCAAACAGATGCAAAATTGCGAGCGCGTTTAAAATCTGAAACAAAAGAAGCAACTGTACTAATTGTAGCACAACGTGTGGGAACGATTATGCACGCAGATAAAATTCTCGTCTTAAATGAAGGGGAAGTTATCGGCATGGGTACCCACAAAGAGTTATTAAAAACATGTGACGTTTATTATGATATCGCCGCTTCACAATTATCGAAGGAGGAGTTAGCATGAGAGAATCCATTCAATCAATTAAACGCTTAAGTGCTTATGTAAAACCCTATAAAATTGGTTTTATTTCAGCTATCCTTCTTACGATCATTTGTATGATGGCCAATGCTTTACAGCCTTTTATTATGGGGCTGATTATTACGGAAGTAGGAAACAATATCAAAGATATCGCAAATCATGTACCAGCAGCAGCGGTTAACTTCCCCTATGTTCAAAAAGTGATTTTATACATGTTGGGGGCCGCAGCGATTTATCAAATTACAATGTTGTCAGCGAGTTTCATTATGACGAATGTTGTTCAACATACGATGCGTGATTTAAGAAGTGATATTGACAATAAAATCAATCGCTTGCCAGTTTCTTATTTTGATAAAAATCAACAAGGGAATATTTTAAGTCGAGTGACGAATGATGTGGATGCGATTAGTAATGCAATGCAGCAAAGCTTGATTCAAATTGTGAATTCAGTGATGGGAATCGTATTTGCAGTAGGAATGATGTTATATATTTCTATTCCATTAGCGATTATTATCTTGTTGATTATTCCGACTTCGATTTTTATTTCAAAAGCAGTTGTCAAAAAATCACAACCTTATTTTAAAGGCCAACAAAAAGCGTTAGGTGAACTAAACGGCTTTGTTCAAGAAAGTTATAGCGGTTTTTCGGTCATTAAATTATATGGTAAAGAAGCGGATACGTTATCCAATTTTAAAGAAATTAACCATAAATTAGCGGGATTTGGTTTTAAAGCAGCCTTTGTTTCAGGTTTAATGATGCCATTAGTCGGTTTAGCTTCAAATTTGGCTTATGTTGGAATTGCCGTTTTTGGTGGTTATTCTGTTATTCAAGGAATGCTAACTTTAGGGAATTTACAAGCATTCACTCAATATATTTGGCAAATCAATCAACCCATTTCACAAATCACACAGTTGTCTGGTGTCTTACAAAGTGCAGCCGCCGCAACCGGTCGAGTTTTTGAAATTTTAGATGAGCCAGAAGAAAAACCAGATTTAGTTCAATACCCTTTACCTGAAAAAGTTCGGGGTGATGTGACTTTTGAACATGTTGGATTTGGTTATGATAAAAAAAATCCATTGATTACAGATTTAAATGTGGAAGTAAAAAGCGGTCAAACAGTTGCAATTGTTGGTCCAACTGGGGCAGGGAAAACAACCTTGATTAATTTACTAATGCGTTTTTACGATGTAGATCATGGCGCTATAAAAATTGATGGCATCGACACAAAAGAGATGTCACGAGCGGATGTTCGATCTCAATTTGGTATGGTGTTGCAAGATGCTTGGTTGTATAATGCGAGTATTTCAGATAATATTCGGTTTGGTAAGCTTGATGCGACTGAGTATGAAGTGGTGGATGCAGCTAAAACAGCCAATGTGGATCATTTTATTCGTACGTTACCGGATGGATATGATATGGTGTTAAACCAAGAAGCATCCAATATTTCACTAGGACAAAAGCAATTGCTAACAATTGCACGAGCTATCATTTCTGATCCTAAAATTCTCATTTTAGATGAAGCGACGAGTTCTGTAGATACTCGTTTAGAAGCGTTGATACAAAAAGCGATGAAGCGCGTAATGGAAGGCAGAACAAGTTTTGTAATTGCCCACCGTTTATCAACCATTCGTGATGCTGATTTAATCCTTGTAATGAATCAAGGAGAGATTATCGAACAAGGAACTCATGAAAGCCTCTTAGCTGAGGGTGGTTTTTATGAAAAATTATACAATAGCCAATTCAGTGAAGAAGCAGAATAGTAAAAAGACAACCTTAACAGGTTGTCTTTTTTGTTTTAAACCACTTTAGTATTCTTTTTTTTATTCATGTAGTAAACTGAATTGGCAAGGAAAGCGAGGGATAGAAAATGGAAACGAGAGAATGGGTCAAGGAAGAGTTACAAAAATTAGTAAAAGGTGACCAAGATCAGTTTATTGTAGATGCTACAATTGAATATATAAATGAATTAAATTCAGATAATGAGAGCTTACAAGTTGCTTTAGAAGGTGAGATTTGGAGTCCTAAAAAATGGAGCCAGCCTCGTTAAGAAACAAAAAAAGAAATTCAATTTCGTTGAATTTCTTTTTTTGTTTTGCACTTTGCTTCAATTATCGGTAAACTAAAAGGAGTAAAGAAGAGTTGAAAGTAGGAGAGAAGCAAATGAACAAAAAAATGATTTTTTTCGATATTGATGGTACGTTGTTGAATGAGAATAAAGAAGTTTTAGCTAGTACGAGGGGTGCTTTGAAAACGCTTAAAAAGAATGGGCATGAGCTTGCAATTGCGACAGGTAGAAATTTATTCTTAGCACAAAAAGTAATTGAAGAGTTGGATTTTAATAGTTATATTGTATGTAACGGAGCAGCTGGTTATTATCATCATGAATTAGTCTTTGAAAATTCGTTAGATCCAGGGGCATATGAAGAACTGTTACAAGTAGCCGATTTGCAAGGACATCAAATTGTCTATCAATCAGCTGACCTTTTAAGAAGTCGTGATGAAGTCAGTAAAAAAGCGATTGAAGAAGCGATGAATAGCATAGATTTTGGCGTTCCAGACTATGACCGTGAATTCTATCAGTCAAATAAGTTGTACCAAAGTTTGATTTTTTATTCAGAATTAGAAAAAAAGCATTATGAACAAGGGCAATTTCCTAAGTTTCGTTTTGTGCGTTGGCACGATGTGGGAGTAGATATTTTGCCTTATGATGGTTCTAAGGCGAATACAGCTTTAAAAATTGCTGAAATGCAAGGCTTCTCAGTAGAAGATACGATTGCTTTTGGTGATGGTTTAAATGATTTGGAATTGTTAACGATGGTCGGAACAGGGGTTGCGATGGGAAATGCTGTAGAACCAGTAAAATCACAAGCAACTTACGTAACCGATAATTGCAATGAAGATGGGATTGCAAAAGCGTTGAGAAAGTTAGACTTAATTTAATGTGACAATAAAAAACGACGATTTCCCTTTCACGGTAGAAATCGTCGTTTTTATTCTTTTTTAGTTGCGATAAGAACTAGATTGATATCCACGTTTATTAGCCCTCCACATAGTCTTGGATCGTTATGGGTTCATAGTCAAAAGCTGTTTTACTGCGATAGTGATGGTAATAAGAAGCGAATGGATGACAAGAAATACCCATCCAAGGTTTTTCATGCCCGCAAAAATGAATAATGCTTGGACTTTTTCTGGCTTCGCGATACTGTAAGTGGCCTAGTAATGTCGGGTGAACTTTTTCCTTTAACATCATATAGGTTTGAGCATTCCATTTTGGATGAAGTGGCGTCCAACGATCATGCAAAATGGCATTTAAAGCATCTTGATCGTGAAATTTTAATTTTTTAGGAAAATCATGGGCAAATTGTAACACTTTTTCTGAAATTTGTTCTTGACGCCATTTTTCTAAATCTAGGACCATTAAACCAGAGTTGAAATAGCGACTAGATTGAAATGGAATTCCCATAGTTTCAAGTCGATGATGAAACCCAGCATCTTCAACAGCCCCTAATAAATGTTCTTCTAAATCCATTCCCCATAATTCTTCGATAGAATCCATTACCAACATATCACAGTCAAGGTAGATAATACGTTCTACGTCTGGATCTGTAATTAAATTGGGTATCGCAATACGATAGTATGCTGTTTGAGGGATTCGGTTGCTCTCCACCATATTTTCAAAAAGGCTGGCGTCTACTGAAATATAAGAAATAACCGCTTTATTGTATGAACTAATGGTTCGATTTAAAAGAAGTTTCGAACGCAAACTAAGTCCATCGTCAATGATATAAAAATGAAAAGGAGCATTATTTTTATCTAATAAGGAACAAAGTAATGTTGCTAAGTGAGGAGCAAAATTTTCATTTGTTGAAGAAACAATTGAGATAGGTTTATCATGATTCGTTAATGTTGTCATAGTATTTCCTCCGTCTCTTTAGTTTGGTACATATTTTTTTTGAAAGGTCCTGCTTGAAGTTGTGCTAAATATGCTTGAGTGTATGGGTGACCTTGAAGGGTGTTCCAAGGTTTGTCGTGTCCAGTGAAGTGAATGATTGAAGGGAGTGTGATGGCTTCTTCATAAGTTTTTGCGTAATGCGCATCGGGGGCATTGTGTTTTCTGAAAATAAGAGAAGTTTGCATGTTCCATTTTGGATGAAGGGGAAACCAATTTTCATAAAGAGTGGCATTTAGAGCATCTTGGTCATGATAGATGATTTTATCGGGGAAGTTAGTCAAATAGTCAATCGTCTTTTTTGTGATATGATTTTTGCGCCATTGTTGGAGCTGAATTAAGAGTGTACCGGAATTAAAATAATAATCGTTTGTTGTGATGCCTAGACGAGCAGAAGCTTTAGCTTGTCCCGGATCAATCACAGCTCCGACGATAGCGTCTCCTAAATCAGTCTGAAATAGTTTTGAAATATCATCTAAAATCAGCATGTCGGCATCCAAGTAAAGCACTTTTTCATAGTCTAAATCAACTAATAAATCAGGAATAGAGATTCGATAATAGGCAGTTTGAGTTATATGATCGCTTTCCAAAAAGTTTTGATAAAGAGCTTTGTTAACTGAAAGATACTGAATTTGACCAAGTGAACTTAAGTGTTCTTTACTTTGTTCCGAAATATAATCGTCAATGATATAAAAAATAACAGAGTACTTATCAGGAAGATGGTTGAGTAATGACTGTATCATTACACCAAGGTAAGGAGCGTATTTTTCATCTGACGCGGAAACTATTGGAATAACGGTAGTGTTAGTCATTAGAATTCACCTCCATTTATTTTTATTAAAATTAGATTAAAATTGTTAGTATTTGTTTAATCATATTCTCTTTTAATGGTGAAGTCAACTTATACAACTTTTTAATCAGGTGTTTTTATTCTAAAAGTTCTTTTTATAGTAGAATAAAATCGAAACTCGAGCAAAGATAAAACTATATAGAAGAACTTAACCGAAAGAAAATTATTTAAATAAAAAAAAGACAAAGCGATAAAAACGCTTTGTCTTACTTATTAAGAAATTACCGTTACGTCATTTTCAACTTTGAATGGTTCTTGTGAATTAATATGGTCGTAGAACATAATGCCATTGATGTGGTCAATCTCATGTTGCACAACAATTGCTGGATAGTTTTTTAAACGAATTTTGTGAGAAGTTCCTTCAGGATCGAAGTAAGTCAGCGTAATTCGACTGTGACGCACGACATATCCAGGTACTTCGCGATCAACTGAAAGACAGCCTTCACCTTCTGCTAAGCAAGAACTTTGAACAGAATGGCTAATAATTTTAGGATTAATCATAATACTGCTAAGAATTGGTTCTGCATCTTGTTCATCACTAGGAATATGAACAGCGATAATCCTTTTTTTGATATCTAATTGTGGTGCTGCTAAACCAACGCCACCACGTAAATTGTATTTTTCAGCTAATTCAGGATCTTGGCTATTTTTTAAAAATTCAATCATTTCTTTGCATAAAATTTTTTCCTCATTGGAAAGAGGGAACCTTACTTCTTCAGCGATTTCTCGTAAAGTAGGGTTACCCTCCCTAATAATAGTATCCATTGTTATCATAAATCGTCACTCCTACTAATCTTGTTTAATTAAATTGCATCAATTATTTTCTTTCGTCTTATACATTTTAACAGTATTGGCATTAAATTGCACGAACTTCAAGAACAATTTTAATGAAATTTAAAGAGCATAAGGCAGTATTTATATGTAAGCGAAATCATTTTTTTAAACAATATATTCCTTTTAAAAATGAGTTTTTTGTGAGATAATAATTAAAATTTAACGTGACAAATTCTATTTAGGAGTGATTTGATGGGAGAAGCAAAACGATATATCAAAGCAGTTTATCAAGAAGTAATGGAAAGAGATCCATATCAAACTGAATTTTTACAAGCTGTCAAAGAGTTTTTCAACTCAATTGAACCTGTTTTAGAAAGACATCCACGATTAATGGAAGAAAATATTTTGTCGAGAATCGTTGAACCTGAACGTATTATTCAATTTAGAGTTCCTTGGACCGATGCAAAAGGGAAAACTCAAGTAAACCGAGGTTTTAGAGTGCAATTTAGTTCAGCAATTGGACCTTATAAAGGTGGCTTAAGGTTGCATCCAAGTGTTAATCAAAGTATTGTCAAATTTCTAGGGTTTGAACAAATTTTTAAAAATAGTTTAACGGGTTTGCCGATTGGCGGCGGAAAAGGTGGCAGTGATTTTGATCCAAAAGGAAAAACAGATAACGAAGTCATGCGATTTTGTCAAAGTTTTATGACCGAACTTCAAAAATATATTGGTCCAGATACGGATGTCCCAGCAGGTGATATTGGTGTTGGAGGAAGAGAAATCGGTTATTTATTTGGTCAATACAAACGTTTAAATGGTTCCCATGCAGGTGTTTTAACAGGAAAACCAATTCCAATGGGTGGGAGTTTGGCAAGAACAGAAGCGACAGGTTATGGGCTGGTCTATTTTACAGAAGAGATGTTAAAAGATACAGGTAAAAGCTTTAAAAATCAAAAAGTAGTCGTTTCTGGAAGTGGAAATGTGGCGATCTACGCAATTGAAAAAGTACATCAATTAGGTGGAACCGTTATTGCGTGTTCTGATTCAAATGGTTATATTGTTGACTTAGAGGGTATTAAAATTGAAACAGTTAAACAATTAAAAGAAGTTGAGCGCAAGAGAATTTCAGAGTATATTGTTAAACATCCAACGGCTCGATATAACGAAGGAACTGTTTGGGAAATTGATGAAGAGTATCAAATCGCATTGCCCTCTGCAACTCAAAATGAAATCAACGGTACAATTGCTACTAAAATGATTGATAATGGTGTATATGCAGTGGCGGAAGGTGCAAATATGCCAAGTGATTTAGAGGCAATAGAGATTTATCAAAATGCAGGTATTTTATATGGACCTGCTAAAGCAGCCAATGCAGGTGGCGTAGCCGTTTCGGCTTTGGAAATGAGTCAAAATAGTTTACGTTTAAGTTGGACATTTGAAGAAGTTGATATGAGATTAAAAGAAATTATGACTAAAATTTACTTAGATTGTCGTGATACAGCCGCTGAATATGGCGTTCCTGGTGACTTTGTAAGTGGTGCTAATATCGCTGGTTTCTTGAAAGTATCAAATGCAATGATTTCTCAGGGCGTAGTTTAGAAAATAAATAGTTATTAACTAACTAAAGCTTTAAAAAAGTTGTCACGATGAGTTTTATTCATTATTTTACGAGTATCAAATGGCTAATTAAAAAGTGAAATAATTTTTAAATATGGATAAAGGTCTTGACGAATCAATTTTTGAACACTATACTAAGCACGTAAAGAAAATTAAATACACGCTTCTGTTAGGTGAGGCTCCTATATGGAAATATGCTGCTGCCCAAAAACATCGAGAGATGCCAATGGGTCAACAAGTTTGATCGAATTAAGGTCATTTTTAACGTAGCTGATGAATAATCTACGCCATATAGTGCTAAAGCTCGATGATGGAGAAAGTATAAGTGGTTTATTTTGGTGCGCTTATCTTGTGATGTGATGGTTTAGATGAAACTTTCCAAGCACATACTCTGTTATTTGAGTATGTGCTTTTTTGTATGCATCTAGCAAAAACGGTTTTAATTTTCAATGGAAATCAGTTCAAGTAGATCTCTTGTTCTCTGGATTCCTAAACATTCAAAGCGAGGTGAGTATCATGAAAAGTACGACTAAAGCAAGTGAAAATAGTGACCCTGGAAGTCAGAAGTCGAAGGAAAAGGTGAATAAACCTCCTAGTGATACTGACCATTTAACGAAGTTGAATTGATTAGGAACTGTTCTTCTTTTCTTTTGACAAGAAATGGAGGCAAAGAAAATGATGATGAATCGAAAAAAACAAATTCAAATGGAAAAAAAATCAAAAGATAACGATTTAAAAAAATTAGCTCGACTATCTGAAAAAAAAGTAATGATAAACTACCAAACAAGCCCAAGTGGATTAAGTGAACAAATGGCAAGCAAACGTTTAGCAGAATACGGTCCAAATGAAGTAGCAACACAAAGACCAACCCCGTGGTTTGTTCTATTAGTAGAAGCATTTAAAGATCCTTTTGTGTACGTATTGGCTCTTTTAATGGTTGTATCAGCGCTAACCAATGATTTTGAAGCAAGCCTTGTAATGGGTGTGATGATTTTATTGAGTGTTGGTATTCGTTTTATTCAAGAATATCGCTCACAAAAAGCAAGTTTAGCTTTAAAAGAATTAATTGAAACAACTTGTGGAATCACAAGAGACGGAGTAACGACTGAAATCCCTATCGATGAAGTTGTTCCTGGTGATATTGTGAATTTATCAACGGGGGATATGATTCCTGCAGATGCTCGTTTCATTTGGACAAAAGATTTATTTGTGAACCAAGCATCATTGACTGGTGAGTCAATGCCAGTTGAAAAATTAGTTAAAGTAGAAGAACCAACAGAAGAAGATACTGCTTTAGATTTAGCGAATTTAGCATTTATGGGAACCGATGTTTTAAGTGGACAAGGTCGAGCAATTATTTTAAAAACAGGAAATGATACTTTCTTTGGCGATATCGCGTCTAATGTTTCTGAAAAAAGAGGCGAAACTAGTTTTGATCGCGGAGTAAAAAATGTTAGTAAAGTGTTGATTCGTTTTATGGTTGTCATGGTACCAATTGTTTTTCTACTGAATGGTTTGACTAAAGGCGATTGGGGCCAAGCGTTCTTCTTTGCGATTGCTGTAGCAGTTGGTTTGACGCCTGAAATGTTGCCAATGATTATTACAAGCAATTTAGCAAAAGGTGCTATCAAAATGTCTAAGAAAAAAGTAATTGTAAAAGAACTCAATGCCATTCAAAATCTAGGGGCAATGGATATTCTTTGTACAGATAAAACTGGAACAATTACAGAAGATCATGTTGTACTTGTTAAACACGTTAGTCCAATTGGTGATAACTGTAAAAAAGTTCTAGATTTAGCATTTTTAAATTCTAATTATCAAACAGGTTGGAAGAATTTAATGGATCATGCTGTTATTAATTATTATGAAGAAAATAAATTGGCACAAAAAATAGGGCATGTTGAAAAAATTGATGAGATTCCATTTGATTTTTCTAGACGTCGTTTAACAGTAGCGGTCAATAATGAGGGCCATCAGTTAATGATTACAAAAGGTGCCGTAGAAGAAATGATGAAAATCTGTTCTCATGTGGAAATTAATGATGAAGTTGTTCCTCTAACTGATTCGTTGCGAGAAAAAATGTTGACAGTTAGTGTTGATATGAATCAAGACGGTATGCGCGTGCTAGGTGTTGCCTATAAAAAAGATGTTCATGATACAGCAATCTATAGTATTGCAGATGAAAATGAAATGATTTTAGCTGGTTTTATGGGATTTCTTGACCCAGCAAAAAAATCTTCCATCACAGCTATTAAATCTCTACATGAACATGGCGTAACGGTAAAAGTTTTAACTGGAGATAATGAAATTGTTTCACAAAAAGTCTGTAAAGATGTAGGGATTGAAGTAGGACAAGTTTTATTAGGCAATGAAATCGAAACGATGAGTGACGAAGCATTAATGGAAGCTTCAGAAAAAGTCAATCTTTTTGCTAAGCTAAATCCGATGCAAAAAGCACGTATTATTGCTCTTCTTCAGAAAAAAGGTCATACTGTTGGGTTTATGGGAGATGGAATCAATGATGCACCAGCTTTGCGAAAAGCAGATGTTGGCATTTCTGTTGATACGGCAGCAGACATTACAAAAGAAGCAAGTTCAATTATTTTACTAGAAAAAAGCTTAACAGTTTTAGAAGATGGTGTATTAGAAGGTCGGACGGTCTTTGGCAATATGATGAAATACATTAAAATGACAGTTAGTTCTAACTTTGGGAATGTTTTTAGTGTATTAGTGGCAAGTGCCTTCTTACCGTTTTTACCAATGCTTTCTATCCAACTTCTTGTTCAAAACTTGATTTACGATGTTGCTCAATTAACGATTCCGTGGGATCGAATGGACGAAGAAGACTTAATGAAGCCAGCTAAATGGAATACAGGCAACTTAATGAAATTTACATTATCGATTGGACCAATTAGTTCCATTTTTGATATTCTGACCTTCTTATTAATGTACTTTGTCTTCCATGCAAATACAGTAGGCAATCAAGCGTTATTCCACTCTGGTTGGTTCGTTATTGGATTGATTACTCAAACAGTGGTTGTTCATATTATTAGAACAAAAAAAATTCCGTTTATTCAAAGTATGGCTAGCATACCTGTAACGATTTCGACAATTTGTGTGATTGCGATTGCAATTCTAATTCCTGATACAGCTCTAGGTGGATTTTTTGATTTTGTTCCACTACCAATGGCTTATTGGAAATGGATGGTTCTAATTGTACTTGCATATGGAGTTGCAGTTCAATTAGTTAAAACAATCTATATTAAAATTAATAAAGAGTGGCTTTAAAAAGAAGACTTTATCTTAGCTAAGATAAAGTCTTCTTTTAGTTACACCATATTATAGGAAGAAAGATGAATAGTTCAATTAGAAAATCATAGGGAAAATTTATGGTACTAAAAGAAATATAAAAACAATGTTGTTTTCTAAAAAGAAGGATTCGTTGATATTTTTGTCAGAAACGTATTATGAGAAAAATCTAATCAATATTTTTTTGATTGTGAAAACAATATCATGCGAGAGCTGTTTCATAAAATAATCGAAATAATAATACAGTTTTACAATCAGAATGTAACAGATTGAACTTGATTCAACGCAATTTGTTGAATTTGAGTAATTTTTAAATCTACAATTATTCATTATTCTTCTTAAAAAAGTATAAAGTGAATGTTTTCACTATGATGGTGCGTTAGGTTGATTTTCTATGCTAACCCTAGACTTTTTACGATTTACAGACATCAAAAATGACCCGTATCCCTTGCATATCCTATGAAAGCGTGTTAAATTAAATGAGTAAAGAGATTACACTAATACAGTTTTAGTAACTGTATAAAACAGCATCTTACAAACAAAAATAGATTGTGATGAAGAGAGGAATGGTTAAAGATGGCTACAAAAAAGAATAAACCTGTCGATTTTGATGCATTACTACACGGCGTGAATGCAGAATTTCCAACAGTACAAATTTTAGATGAGGATGGGAAGATTGTTAATCCTGATTTAATGCCAGATTTATCTGATGAAGAGTTAGTTGATTTAATGTCTAAAATGGTATGGTCACGTGTGTTAGACCAACGTTCAACTGCCTTAAACCGTCAAGGACGTTTAGGATTCGTTGCTCCAACTGCTGGACAAGAAGCAAGTCAATTAGCAAGTCATTATGCAATTGAAAAAGAAGACGTATTATTACCTGGATATCGTGATGTCCCTCAATTGATTCAACACGGCTTACCTTTAAAAGAAGCTTTCTTATGGTCAAGAGGACATGCTGCTGGTAACAAATATGACGCTAGCTTACAAGCATTGCCACCACAAATCATTATTGGTGCACAAATCGTTCAAGCTGCTGGTGTTGCTTTAGGTCTTAAAAAACGCGGCAAGAAAAATGTCGTTTTAACTTATACAGGTGATGGTGGTTCATCACAAGGAGATTTCTACGAAGGAATGAACTTCGCTGGAGCATACAATGCACCTGCAATCTTTATCGTTCAAAACAACGGCTATGCAATCTCAACTCCACGTTCAGTTCAAACTAAAGCTGTAACATTGGCTCAAAAAGCAGTAGCTGCTGGAATTCCAGGAGTACAAGTTGATGGGATGGATGCTTTAGCAGTTTACGCTGTAACAAAAGAAGCAAGAGAGCGTGCAATTGCAGGCGACGGTCCAACTTTAATTGAAACTTTAACTTACCGTTATGGTCCACATACACTTTCAGGAGATGACCCAACTCGTTACCGTACAAAAGAAACAGACGATATCTGGGAAAAACGTGATCCATTAGTACGTATGCGTATTTTCTTAACTGAAAAAGGCTTATGGACTGAAGAAAAAGAAAACGAAGTAATTGAAGCAGCAAAAGAAGAAATTAAAGACGCAATTAAAGAAGCAGATCAAGAACCAAAACAAAAAGTTTCTGATTTCTTGAAAAACATGTTTGAAGAACCAAACCAAACACTTAAAGAACAAATTGCAATCTTTGAAGCAAAGGAGAGTAAATAATCATGGCACAAAAAACAATGATCCAAGCCATCACTGATGCGCTTGCAGTTGAACTTGGCAAAGACGAAAACGTTTTGATTTTCGGTGAAGACGTTGGGAACAATGGTGGGGTATTCCGTGCTACTGAAGGCTTACAAGCACAATTCGGTGAAGACCGCGTATTCGATACACCACTTGCAGAATCAGGTATTGGTGGACTTGCAGTAGGTTTAGCATTAGAAGGCTTCCGTCCAGTTCCAGAAATTCAATTCTTCGGATTCGTATTTGAAGTAATGGATTCAATCGTAGGACAAGCAGCTCGTACACGTTACCGTATGAGTAGCACTCGTAACATGCCAATCACAATCCGCGCACCATTTGGTGGTGGAGTTCATACTCCAGAATTACACTCAGATAACTTAGAAGGATTGATTGCTCAATCTCCTGGTATCAAGATTGTTATTCCAAGTAACCCATATGACGCTAAAGGCTTATTGATTTCTTCTATTCGCGATAACGATCCAGTCGTTTTCTTAGAGCACATGAAATTATACCGTTCTTTCCGTGATGAAGTTCCTGATGGCGAATACACTGTTCCACTAGGCAAAGCAGCTATCACTAAAGAAGGTACAGATGTATCAGTTATCACTTATGGCGCAATGGTTCGTGAAGCGTTAAAAGCAGCTGAAAAACTTGAAAAAGAAGGCATTTCAGTTGAAATCGTGGATCTTAGAACAGTTTCACCATTAGATATTGAAACAATTATTGCTTCAGTTGAAAAAACTGGTCGCGTAGTAGTTGTTCAAGAAGCACAACGTCAAGCAGGTGTTGGTGCAATGGTTATGTCTGAAATTTCAGAACGCGCAATCCTTTCATTGGAAGCTCCAATTGGACGTGTTGCTGCTCCTGATACAATTTTCCCATTCGGTCAAGCAGAAAACATCTGGTTACCAAATGCAACAGATATTGAAGAAAAAATTAAAGAAGTATACAACTTCTAATTTATTTCCAAGATTAAAACGAATGCAATCACATCTCTGAGAGTTATGGATTGGTTGCATTTGTTTCATTTCTAAAGCACTTGAACAAACTATTTTGTAAAAGACAAACTAGTTAATATAGAAGGGAAGTTATCGAAAATGGCTTTTAAATTTAAATTACCAGATATCGGTGAAGGAATCCATGAAGGTGAAATCGTTAAATGGTTCGTAAAACCAGGCGACACAATCAATGAAGATGATACTTTACTAGAAGTACAAAATGACAAATCAGTTGAAGAAATTCCATCTCCAGTAACAGGTACTGTTAAAAGTATCTTAGTTGAAGAAGGAACAGTTGCCGTAGTTGGCGATGTTTTAGTTGAAATCGACGCTCCAGGACATGAAGAAGATGAAGCAGCAGCTCCTGCTCCTGCTAAAGAATCAGCTCCAGCAGCTGCACCTGCAGCAAGTGGTGCTTCAGCTTTATTCCAATTCAAATTACCAGATATTGGTGAAGGAATTGCAGAAGGCGAAATCGTTAAATGGTTTGTAGCTCCAGGCGATACAATCAATGAAGACGATACGTTATTAGAAGTACAAAATGACAAATCAGTTGAAGAAATTCCATCTCCAGTAACAGGTACTGTTAAAAACATTCTTGTTTCAGAAGGAACAGTTGCCAATGTTGGTGATGTTTTAGTTGAAATTGATGCACCAGACTTCGTTGATCACAGTGCACCTGCAACTGAACAAACTCCAGCAAGTCCAGCAGTAACTCCAACAAGTGAAACTACAGCAACACCTGCTGCTACTGGCGCAGGTTCAGTCGTTGCAACAAGTGATCCATCAAAACGCATTTTAGCAATGCCTTCAGTACGTCAATTAGCACGTGAAAAAGGAATTGATATCAGTTTAGTATCAGCAACTGGTAAAGGCGGACGTATCACAAAAGAAGATATCTTGAACTTTACAACTGGTGGCGCAACAGCAGCACCTGCAACTAAAGAAGAAGCATCAGCTTCAACAACAACTGCATCAGCTCCAGCTTCTAAACCAGCTGCACCAGCACAACCATTTACTTCAACAATGGGCGAAATGGAAACAAGAGAAAAAATGTCTCCTACTCGTAAAGCAATTGCTAAAGCAATGGTTAACAGTAAAGCAACAGCACCACACGTTACGCTATTCGATGAAGTAGATGCTACTAAATTAATGGCTCACAGAAAACGTTTCAAAGATATCGCAGCAGATAAAGGCGTTAAATTAACATTCTTACCATATGTTGTAAAAGCATTGGTGTCTGTTTTACGCAAATATCCAGCATTAAATGCTTCAATTGATGATGCGACTCAAGAAATTGTTTACAAACACTATGTAAACGTTGGAATCGCAACAGATACAGACCACGGTCTATTTGTTCCAAACATTAAAAATGCAGATGCGAAAAGTATTTTCTCAATTGCAGGTGAAATTACAACCCATGCAAAAGCAGCAGCTGAAGGTAAATTAGCAGCAGCAGATATGCGTGGCGGATCCTGTACAATTAGCAACATTGGTTCAATCGGTGGCGGCTGGTTCACTCCAGTTATCAACTACCCAGAAGTTGCTATTTTAGGTGTTGGTAAAATCGCTAAAAAAGCAGTTGTAAATGCTGATGATGAAATTGTTGTAGCACCAGTTATGCAATTATCATTAAGCTTTGATCACCGTATCATTGATGGAGCGACTGCTCAAAAAGCAATGAACGATATGAAAGCATTACTAGCAGATCCAGAATTATTATTAATGGAAGGATGATCATAAAATGGTAGTAGGAGATTTCGCAATCGAATTAGACACAGTTGTTATTGGTTCAGGCCCTGGAGGATATGTTGCCGCTATTCGTGCAGCTCAACTAGGCCAAAAAGTAGCAATCGTTGAAAAAGAAAATATCGGTGGAGTTTGTTTAAACGTTGGATGTATTCCTTCAAAAGCACTAATCAGTGCTGGACATCACTACCAAGACGCTATGCACTCAGAAGTATTTGGTGTAACAGCTGAAAATGTGGTTTTAGATTTTGCTAAAACTCAAGAATGGAAAAACAATAAAGTTGTCAAATCACTAACTAGTGGTGTTGAAATGTTATTGAAAAAACACAAAGTTGAAATTTTACGTGGTGAAGCTTTCTTCGTTGATGAGCATGACCTACGCGTAATGACTGAAACAAGTGCACAAAGCTATACATTCAACAACGCAATTGTGGCAACTGGTAGCCGTCCGATTGAAATCAAAGGATTTAAATTTGGCAAACGTATCATTGATTCAACTGGTGGTTTAGCACTTCAAGAAGTGCCTAAAAAATTAGTTGTTATCGGTGGCGGATATATCGGAAGCGAATTAGCTGGAGCTTACGCAAACTTAGGCGCTGAAGTAACAATTTTAGAAGGTTCTCCTTCAATTTTGCCTAACTTTGAAAAAGACATGGTTAAATTTGTAACAGATAACTTCAAAAAGAAAAACGTTACAATTGAAACAGGTGCAATGGCTAAAGAAGCAATTGAAACTGCAGATGGCGTAACAGTTAAATATGAAGTAAATGGTGCTGAAAAATCAATTGATGCCGATTATGTGATGGTAACAGTTGGTCGTCGTCCAAATACAGATGAATTAGGTTTAGAACAAGCGGGTGTTGAAGTTGGCGAACGTGGATTAATCACAGTTGACGCACAAGGCCGTACAAATAAACCAAATATTTATGCAATTGGCGATATCGTTCCTGGTCTTGCATTAGCACACAAAGCAAGCTATGAAGCTAAAATTGCTGCAGAAGCTATTTCTGGTAAAAAAGTAGCAGTTGATTATAAAGCAATGCCTGCAGTATGTTTCACGGATCCTGAATTAGCATCTGTTGGTCTTACTCAAGCAGAAGCAAAAGCAGAAGGAATGGATGTTAAAGCATCTAAATTCCCTCTACAAGCAAATGGACGTGCTTTATCTCTTGATGCTACTGAAGGTTTTGTACGTTTAGTAACGACTAAAGAAGATAACGTTCTTGTTGGTGCACAAGTTGCCGGTGTTGGCGCAAGTGACATTATTGCTGAATTAGGTTTAGCAATTGAGTCAGGTATGAATGCTGAAGACATCGCTCTTACAATTCATGCTCATCCTTCATTAGCTGAAACAGTTATGGATGCTGCTGAATTAGCATTAGGTATGCCAATTCACATTTAATAGTAAGTTCATATAAAAAACTAAACGCATAGTCGATTAGTCGTCTACTTGTAAAAGAAGACGTGCTTATACTGAAAATCAATTTGATTTTATTGAAAGAACTTCTACAAATTAATGATTCGTCATTAGTTTTGTAGAAGTTCTTTTTTTATTAAGTTGTTAAAAACAGAATATTTACATTATAATGACAAATTGATGACTTTGTTACAAAAAGAAGTATCTGTCAGTAATTTTAGTATAATAAGAGATGGAGAGTAAAGTTTTTAAGAAGAAAGAAAACTTTGCAATAGTGGTTGAAATACAGGAGGGTGTTGGATGGGTAGAGGTCATCTAAGTAAAGTAATGGTAGCAGGGAATAATCGAACTGCTTATGATTTTACTTTTTTAAGTATGTTGCGGATGAAAATTAAGGAGTTGGTTTTATTAGATGTGCCAGAGTTAGATATGGCTATTTTTAAAGATTTAACTTATACAGAAGCTATTTTTCCACATACTACTTTAAAGATTGGCAATGAAAAAGACTTTCAAGATACCGATTTATTAATTATTACAGCATGCGAGGAACGCAATGAAGACGAAACGGACAAAGAGTATCTTAGGCGTAATATCAAATTAGTTCGAAAAATAATTAACCAAGCAATGGCGAATAGTTTTGATGGTATGGTGATTATCGCAACTGAACCAACGGATATTTTTACTTATTTGATTTGGAAGTTTTCAGGGTTGCCAAAAGAACGTATTTTTGGATTAGGAACCTATTTTGATACAATTTATTTTCAAAATATGTTAAGTAAATTTTTTAAAATTTCGGTTCATGATGTGAAAGGTTATATTGTTGGTGGGAGTCAAAAAAATCAAAAAATAGCGATTTGGAGTCGTTCTTATGTTGGTGGGACGCCGGTGCTAGGCTTGACTGTCGACTCTGATAATGCTTTTAATCAAGAAGCTATGTTTAAAATGGAAGAGATGATTCTAAAACGCTATGACGATAATGCGGTTTGCCGAACAGGCTATACAAACGCTGCAACATTAGCGAAATTAGTTCAATTAATCAGTAATAATGAAGAAGCAATTGTTCCATTAGTCCATTTAGTGGATATTGATGAGTACAAGGCTATTCCGTTATCTCTCCCGATTTTACTAGGTGAAAATGGCATTAGTGCGTCTTATGAACTTGGATTTTCAGATGATGAACGCCAAGAAATTTTAGGTGTCGCAAAACAAATCAGAGAACAATTAGATATTATTGAACAAGGGAAATAATAGAAAGTTACAGGTGAACAACATGGAAAAAAGTTACAGCTATCCTATCGATTTAGAATGGTCAAGGGAAGATATGGTTCGTGTAATTGATCTTTGGCGAGCAGTGGAATTAGCATATGAAACCGGGATTGATCGCGAACTCTTTTTAAAAAAATATCAAGCATTTAAACAAGTGATTCCAGCCATTGGTGAAGAAAAAAAATGGGGTCGAGAATTTCAGCAATTATCTTCTTATTCGTTGTATAAAGTTGTTCAAGAAGCAAAAACAAGTACTAAAAAAAATATTCATATGTAAGTAAGTTGCCAAGAAGGATTTCGTTGCTTTTATAAGTGATGACATTCTTTTTTTGGTTGATTTTATTCCTTAATTTACATTCAGTTTGGTACAATAGAATTAAAGGGTTGATTAAGGAGCGGATTTTTTATGGTTTTTCAAAAGAGACATGAATTAATTAAAGGTTGGATTTTAGAAGCAGCTACGATGACTTTGAAATCACTGCAAGAAGAACTGACTGTTGAGGTGAAATCTCATCGAAATGATTTAGTTACGAATATGGATAAAGCAGTGGAAGTTTTTTTAATCAGCAAAATTCAAGAAAGGTTCCCCACTGAACGGATTATGGGGGAAGAAGGTTTTGGAAATAGTTTCCAAGATTTAGAAGGAACCGTTTGGATCATTGATCCGATTGATGGAACTTTAAATTTTATCAAACAAAAAAGAAATTTTGCAATTATGATAGGTGTTTATCATAATGGAATTGGTCAAATGGGGTATATTTATGACGTTATGGAAGACGAAATGTATTGGGCCGTAAAAGGACAGGGAGCCTATTGTAATGATGAAAAACTTCCAATGGTTGAGGATACCTCGCTAAAAGAAGGATTAGTGGCTATTAACAGTGGCATGTTTGCAACAAATCGCTATCACGCTGCTGAAATGGGCTTAGCTAGTTCGGGTGTGAGGATGGTTGGATCAGCAGGTGTTGAGACAGCTCATGTAGTTAGCGGGCGTTTAGCTGCCTATCTTTCATATTCTTTATGCCCATGGGATATTGCTGCAGGTAAAGTGATTGCAGAAGAAGTAGGGTTAGTCTACAAAAAGTTAGATGGAAAAGAGGTTGATTTGTTAAGTAAAAACGGCATTATTGTTGCTACACCAAAAGCATATCAAGAAATATTAACGGATTATTTATTAAAACCATAAAAAAATTCTGAGTTGTTTTGAAAAAAGTTCTGATGGAGTGATTTAAAAAATAAAATAACTAAAAAAATAAAAGTGAAAAATTGTAAATAAGTTATAACTCGCTATTTTCTATTGAAAAAAAGGCAATTATAGAAAACAGGTAACGGCAATTATTGGACCTAATTAACAAATTGAACCGTTTTCTTAAAAAAAACTACAAAAACCAAGATTTTTTTCTTTTCAAAGAGGCAAAATAGTGTTAGACTAGATAAGTTGATAGTTGTCTTCATAAGTTTTCAGTGCGTTTTCAAATCGGATTTTGCAAAAAACTTATGAAAAAAGTTCCTTAAGTTGAATTTCAACTTGATAAGTGAACTGTTTTACACGTAGAGTGGATAGCGAATCAGTAGCATTGAAATAACTCTCAAAGAGTCTCGGAGGAATATATTTATGAAAAGAAGAAATGATATCAGAAACGTCGCAATTATTGCCCACGTTGACCATGGTAAAACAACATTAGTTGATGAATTATTAAAACAATCAAGTACATTAGATTCTCATAATGAACTAGCAGAAAGAGCGATGGATTCTAACGATATTGAAAAAGAACGTGGAATCACTATCTTAGCTAAAAACACTGCTGTTGACTATAAAGGTACACGCATCAATATCATGGATACACCAGGACATGCCGATTTCGGTGGTGAAGTAGAACGTATCATGAAAATGGTTGATGGAGTAGTCCTTGTTGTAGATGCATACGAAGGAACAATGCCTCAAACACGTTTTGTATTGAAAAAAGCTTTGGAACAAAAACTAATTCCAATCGTAGTTGTAAACAAAATTGACCGTGATGCAGCTCGTCCTGCTGAGGTTGTTGATGAAGTTTTAGAATTATTTATCGAATTAGGTGCAGATGATGATCAATTAGAATTCCCAGTAATTTATGCTTCAGCTATGAACGGAACTTCTAGTATGTCTGATGATAAAAATGATCAAGAAGCAACAATGGATAACGTTTTCGATACAATCGTTAAAACAATTCCTGCTCCAATTGACAATAGCGATGAACCTTTACAATTCCAAGTATCATTATTAGATTATAATGACTATGTTGGACGTATCGGTATTGGACGCGTATTCCGTGGAACCATTAAAGTTGGCGATAATGTTGCCTTAACTAAATTAGATGGTTCTGTTAAGAACTTCCGCGTCACTAAATTGTTTGGTTTCTTTGGTTTGCAACGTTTAGAAATCCAAGAAGCACAAGCAGGAGATTTAATTGCTGTTTCAGGTATGGAAGATATCTTCGTTGGAGAAACAGTAACACCTGTTGACCATCAAGAACCACTACCAGTGTTACACATTGATGAACCAACCTTACAAATGACTTTCCTTGTAAATAACTCACCATTCGCAGGACGCGAAGGTAAATGGGTTACTTCTCGTAAAATCGAAGAACGTTTAATGTCACAATTACACACAGATGTTTCTTTACGTGTTGAAAGTACTCCGTCTCCTGACGCTTGGGTTGTTTCTGGACGTGGCGAATTACATTTATCAATCTTAATTGAAAACATGCGTCGTGAAGGCTATGAATTGCAAGTATCACGTCCATCTGTAATCGTTAAAGAATTCCAAGGTAAATTATGTGAACCATTTGAATTAGTTCAAATCGACACACCTGAAGAGTATATGGGTTCAATTATCGAATCATTAAGCCAACGTAAAGGCGAAATGCAAGATATGCAAAACAACGGAAACGGACAAGTTCGTTTAACATTCCTAGCTCCTGCTCGTGGATTGATTGGATATTCAACAGAATTCTTATCAATGACTCGCGGATACGGAATCATGAACCACACATTTGACCAATACCTACCTGTATTAAGTGGTAAAATTGGTGGACGTCGTAACGGTGCACTTGTTTCAACTGAAACAGGTAAAACAACGACTTATGGAACAATGGGTGTTGAAGATCGTGGAACCATCTTTATCGAACCAGGTACTGAAATTTATGAAGGTATGATCGTCGGTGAAAACTCACGTGAAAATGATATTACGGTTAATATTACAAAAGCAAAACAAATGACTAACGTTCGTTCTGCTAATAAAGACCAAACAAATGTGATCAAACGTCCTCGTAAATTATCATTAGAAGAATCATTAGAATTCTTAGGTGATGATGAGTATTGTGAAATCACACCAGAAAGCATTCGTTTGCGTAAACAAGTATTAAACAAAAACGAACGTGAAAAAGCTGCTAAGAAAAGCCGTTTAACTGCTACAGAATAAAAAATAAAAAAGTTAGCTAAGTGAATTTACTTAGCTAACTTTTTTTTTGTTTAAAAGGTAAATTTAATCATCTTTAGTCTTTGTGTTTGTTTAATTTATGCTATAATAAACAATGAGTAAGTTTATGGGAGGAATGAAGGCATGTCAGAAGTTGTACAAAAAGATAAGGCTTTAGCTGCATTGATGGAAGATGCAGAACGAATATATACATTAATAAGTAGTCAAAAACAACATTTATGCCTAGCGCAATGCCCTGCATTTGAAGAAGTAGTAGACACACAAATGTATGGATTTTCTAGAGAAATCGCCTATGCTAGTAAAATTGGCATTGTTTCAGAAGATGAAGGTCATCGAATATTAAGTGATTTAGAAAAAACATTGAATGACGTTTACACTGAAATGTATGACGAAAAAAAAGAGCAAATTTAGTTCATAAGGGAGGTTATGGGCTACTAGAGATTTAGCCAACTATATGAAAAAATTAAAATATCTTGATTATTATATTTTTATACCGTATTTAATCCTATCCGTGCTTGGCATTTTAATGGTATATAGCGCCAGTAGTTTTGTAGCAACTATTCCACCAATTAATAGCACACCCGATCATTTTTTTAAGTTACAAAGCATATTTGTCTTAATGGGATTGGTCGTTTCTTTTGTGGTGATGTCCTTTAAATATGAGATGTTAAAAAACAAACGTTTAGTCATGTTTGCTCTATTAGTAATTGCGATTTCCTTACTGTACTTGTTTTTCTTCGGGGAGGCTTTAAATGGAGCAGCAGGTTGGTTAAGTATTTTTGGATTTAATTTACAACCAGCTGAATTTTGTAAAATTGTTATTATTTGGTATTTTGCATTTATTTTTTCTAAAAAACAACGAAGTATTGTACATGATTTTAGAAATACAGTCACCCCACCGCTAACGATTTTCTTGTTTTTCTTGTTATTGATTGCGATGCAGCCAGATATTGGAGGCGCAGGAATTATTTTAGTTATTGGAGTGGTGATGATTTTTGCAAGTGGTGTATCGGTTTATTTAGGGGTCGGTTCTGGTTTGCTGGGGATTGGTGTCATTTTTGGAGTTTTGGAAATGGTACAAAAACTTGGTGAGAATACTCCATTTTTAGATAAGTACCAGTATCAGCGTTTTGTGGCTTTTTGGGATCCTTTTGCCGTTTCTGAAACAGTAGGGAATCAACTTGTGAATTCTTACTATGCGTTAAGTCGCGGTGGTCTTTTTGGTGTTGGAATTGGCCAAAGCGTTCAAAAAACCGGTTATTTACCTGAACCATATACGGATTTTATTATGTCTATTTTAGGGGAAGAATTTGGTCTCTTTGGGATTTTTGTTGTTGTAACCTTATTTGTCTTTTTGATTTTAAGAATTTATTTAATTGGCATTCGTGCAAAAGATGCCTTTGGTTCGTTACTTTGTATCGGAATCGCAACGATGTTATTAGTGCAAGGATTTATTAATTTAGGAGGCGTTGTAGGACTTTTACCAATTACGGGGGTAACATTCCCTTTTATTAGTTACGGTGGTTCTAGTACCCTTGTTTTGACGATTTCAATTGGTTTAGTATTGAATGTAAGTGCAACTGAAAAAATGAAGCGTGAAAAACTACGTTTAGAAAAATTAGCGAGATAGAAATATCACCAATTTGAACAATTTTGATGTTAAGTTGTTCCATGATTGTGTATAATGAAAATATGATTAGAAAAGACTTCTGTTTTTGAAGTCTTTTTTTTAAGGAAACTAATAATGAATGGACAAGGAGTGAGGTCATGAAAAAAGTATTAGTGGCTAACCGTGGAGAAATCGCGATTCGAATTTTTAGAGCATGTACAGAGTTACATTTAGATACAGTAGCAGTTTATGCACAAGAAGATGCAAGTTCTGTTCACCGTTTTAAAGCAGATGAGGCATATTTAGTAGGGAAAGGGAAAAAACCTATTGAAGCATACTTAGATATTGAAGATATGATCCGAATTGCAAAATATGCAGGAGCAGATGCGATTCATCCAGGATATGGCTTTTTATCGGAAAACCTTTCTTTTGCAAAACGTTGTAAAGAAGAAGGAATTACTTTTATCGGACCTGATTTACATCATTTAGATATTTTTGGTGATAAAATAAAAGCAAAAGAAGCAGCTATTGCTGCAAATATTCAATCGATTCCAGGAACAGACGGTCCTGTTTCAAGCCTTGCAGAAGTAGAAGAATTTGCTAATGAACATGGCTATCCAATTATGATTAAAGCTGCTTTAGGTGGCGGTGGTCGAGGAATGCGTGTAGCTCATTCTCAAAGAGAAGTAAAAGATAGTTATGATCGTGCTAAAAGTGAAGCTAAAGCAGCTTTTGGAAGTGACGAAGTTTATGTAGAACGTTACATTTCCAATCCAAAACATATTGAAGTTCAAATTCTTGGAGATCAACATGGAAACGTCATTCATTTGTATGAACGTGATTGTTCGGTTCAAAGACGTCATCAAAAGGTAGTAGAAGTAGCTCCTTGTGTGTCTATACCAGATACCTTGAGAGAAGCGATGTGCCAAGCGGCAGTTCAATTAATGGAACATGTTCATTATGTCAATGCGGGAACTGTTGAATTTTTATTAGAAGGTGAAAACTTTTATTTTATTGAAGTAAATCCTCGTGTTCAAGTAGAACACACGATTACAGAGATGATTACTGGTATTGATATCGTTCAATCCCAATTGCAAATAGCGATGGGCAAAGATCTTTTTAAAGAAATGTATTTGCCTCAACAAGCAGACATTAAAATCATGGGTGCAGCAATTCAATGTCGTGTTACGACGGAAGATCCGATGAACCATTTCTTACCAGATACTGGCAAAATTGATACGTATCGTTCACCAGGTGGTTTTGGTATTCGTTTAGATGCGGGGAATGGATTCCAAGGTAGCGTAGTTTCGCCATTCTTTGACTCGTTATTAGTAAAAGTATGTGTGCAAGCGATGACGTTTGAATTAGCGGTTCAAAAAATGGAGCGTTCACTAAAAGAATTTAGAATTCGTGGTGTTAAAACAAATATTCCATTTATGCAAAATGTTATTTCTCATCCGATATTCTTATCTGGGAATGCGAAAACAACTTTTATTGATACAACTCCTGAACTATTTAAATTTTCGAAAATTCGTGACCGTGGAAATAAAACGATGAAATACATTAGCAATATTACCGTAAATGGTTTTCCCGGAATTGAAAAAAATGAGAAGAAATTCTTAGCAGCAGCTCGTAAACCACAAAAATTGATTTTACCAAATGAACCCTATATCAGTGCTAAAAATATTCTAGATAAAGATGGGGCAGATGCTGTTGTTGATTGGGTTAGAGAACAAAATCAAGTGTTATTAACAGATACAACCTTTAGAGATGCCCATCAAAGTCTATTGGCAACTAGAGTGAGAACACAGGATTTTGTAACGATTGCGGAAGAAACCCAAGCTGGTATTCCACAATTATTTTCAGAAGAAATGTGGGGTGGGGCTACATTTGACGTTGCATACCGTTTCTTAACAGAAGATCCTTGGGAGCGATTAAGAAAATTACGTCGTAGAATGCCAGATACGTTATTCCAAATGTTATTTAGAGGTTCAAATGCAGTCGGTTATCAAAATTATCCAGATAATGTTATTGAAGCCTTTATCCAACAAGCTGCTCAAAATGGCGTGGATGTATTCCGTATTTTTGATAGCTTAAACTGGATTCCACAAATGGAAAAAAGCATTCAAGTTGTACGTGACACGGGTAAAATCGCAGAAGCGGCTATTTGTTATACGGGAGATATCAATGACCCAACGAGAGATAAATATACCGTGCAATATTACATTGATATGGCACAAGAATTAGAACGACAAGGAGCGCATATTATTGCGTTGAAAGATATGGCAGGGTTATTGATGCCGCAAGCTGCCTACCGATTAATCAGTCAGCTGAAAGCAGCCATTGATTTACCGATTCATTTGCATACTCATGATACAAGTGGTAACGGTATTTTCACCTACGCTTCAGCAGTTAAAGCAGGCGTAGATATTGTTGACGTTGCGATGAGTGCTGTGAGTGGTGCGACTAGCCAACCTAGTATGAGTAGTTTGTATTATGCTTTAGTGAATGGCGATCGAACACCAGATATTGCTATTGAAAATGTGCAACAACTAAATCATTATTGGGAAGACGTGCGAACCTACTATAGTGATTTTGAAAATGGGATCAGCGCACCGCAAACAGAAGTTTATCAGCATGAAATGCCAGGTGGTCAGTATTCAAACCTTCAACAGCAAGCTAAAGCAGTAGGTTTAGGAGAGCGTTGGGAAGAAGTTAAAGCAATGTATGCTACCGTTAACTTAATGTTTGGGGATATTGTTAAAGTAACACCTTCTTCAAAAGTTGTTGGAGATATGGCTTTGTTTATGGTTCAAAATGAACTAAATGAAGCAGATGTCTATGAAAAAGGTTCAACAATTGATTTCCCTGATTCTGTAATTGGCTTCTTTATGGGAGACTTAGGTCAACCAACAGGAGGCTTTCCAAAAGAGTTGCAAAAAATTATTGTTAAAGATCGGACACCAATTAATGTACGTCCAGGAACTTTGGCAGCGCCAGTTGATTTTGAAGCTGTGAAAAAAGAATTAGCTGAAAAAATGAGCAGTGAACCTACCCAAGAAGATGTTTTAAGTTATATTATGTACCCTCAAGTTTTCTTAGATTATTGCAAAATGCACGATCAGTTTGGAGATGTGACGTTATTAGATACGCCAACATTCTTCCACGGAATGCGGACAGGAGAATCTGTTGAAGTTCGAATTGAAAAAGGAAAAACACTGATTGTAAAACTGATTCAAATTGGTGAACCAGATTCTGAGGGAATGCGTATTATCTACTTTGAGTTAAATGGTCAAGGCCGAGAAGTCGTTGTTAAAGATATGAGTGTAACCGGTACGGCAATTCTTCGTAAAAAAGCTGAGCCAACTAACAAGGAACACGTGGGAGCAACAATGCCTGGTTCTGTTTTAGATGTATTAGTTAAAAAAGGGGATCGAGTTAAGAGTGGAGAACCTATTTTAATTACTGAAGCGATGAAAATGGAGACAACGATTCAAGCAAATTTTGAAGGCGTAATTGATCAAGTATATGTTCAAAATGGTGATTTGATTGAAACAGGTGATTTACTGATTGAAATAAAAGCCAGATAAGTGGATAATAAAAGAAACGGATTAAAGAAATGAGGGTTAAAAACACATGAAGACACTTTTAAGAGCAATTCCAATAGTTATTGTTGCGATGGTAATTGTCTATGCTTTACCTGTTTTTAACTCGGCTACACAAACAGAATCAAATAAAGATCAAGCGAAAATAAATGAACAAGTTATAAAAAAACCAAAAACAGGAATGGTCCAAAAAACGGTTCCTGTTGATGGTTTAGCAAATTATATTGGAATATCAGTCGACTTATTTACGCAACAATTTGGCGAACCCGTTCGAAAAGACGAGACGGCTTATGATTTTCAGTGGTGGATTTACAATCAAAAAGATAAAGATTACCTACAAGTAGGAGTTAAAGACGGAAAAATTGTGACTATTTTTGCTTTAGGGAATAATTTGGATGTCGCGCCTTTTAAAATAGGAATGGCAATAGACTCTATTTATAGTACGGCAACTCTCTATCCTAATTTTGAAGTTGAGTACAACGAGGACACCTATGAATTGGAATTATCTGAAAATGATATGAACAACCATCCGTTGATTGCTTTTGACAATGGTACTTTTGCTATTTTAATTTTAGATCAATTTGCAAATAAAGTCATGGGTATTCGTTATTTAGATGTTTCAACATTAATGTATATGAATCTTTATGAAGTCGTTTCAAAAACGCCAATCCCTTCAGTTAGTCAAGATAATTTAGATTGGAATGCGGTAAACCAAGGGAACCAGCAAGAAACTTTTGAAATAATCAATGTATTGAGACGGCGTAATAAAGTACCTAGTTTAGAAATGAATCCTAGTTTAAATGCGTTGTCTAGTCAGATTTTTGCAGAGTACAGAAAACCGTTGGAGGAATCAAAAATAAATAATGAGTTATCTAATAAAAAAATTGAGGCTTTTTTATCAACAAAACAAGATAACTTTAAAGAACTTGACTCACTCTATTCCAATCAAACAACAGATGCTACCTGGATTGTAGGCTCATTGTTTAGCTTAGAAAGTCAAAGAGAATTGATAATGAACAAACAATTTAAATCAATAGGAATTAATTATCAAAAGCACGAAGCTTTGCTTTTATTAACTAGCGACTTGTAACGAATTGTATTTCCGATTATACTATAAGTAATAATGTAGAAAGAAGGAGTCTAATGATTGTAACTCAAGAATATTTAGAAGTTGAAACAGAGGCATTGACTTTAGTGAAAAACATTATGGAAAGTAAAATTGGAATCGATTATTGTTTAGCAAAGGTTACTCTGAAAGAAGATACGGTAGCTCAACAAAAAATACAGGCATTTAATAAAGCAAAATCAGCTTTTGAAGCGATTGAAGCATATGGAAAGTATGCTCCAGATTATAAAGAATTAAATCGTGAAGTAAGACGATTAAAACGAGAGATGGATACAGACGAATCCGTTTATCGCTATCGTTTACTAGAAACAGATTTACAAACAATATTAGATGAAATTAGTCTGACGCTTGCTAAAGCTGTTTCTGATACAATAAAAGTTCCTGCCGGAAATCCATTTTTTACAACTGGCAAAAGTGGTTGTGGTAGTGGTGGAAGTTGCGGTTGCGGATAGGAGGATTAAGAATGGAATTGACTCTAAATGAACGACAAGGAATGATTGTTTGGGTGTATAGCCTCCGCCATCTCAAAACCTTGAAACGCTTCGGTCTAATTCACTACGTGTCAAAAAAAATGAAGTATGTTGTGATTTACATTGATCGTGACGATGTGGAAGTTGCTGAGAAAAAGTTAAATGGGTTGCACTTTGTTCGCAAAGTGGAAGTGTCTTACCGCCCGTTGATTAATATGAATTTCAGTGAACGAATTGGTCACCGAAAAACACGTAAAGAAGTAGAAGAAATTGAAGAAATCAACATGATTGAAGGAAAAAATGAGTTGTTGTTAAAAGACCCATTGGAAGTCATATTATAATTAAACTAAAAGTAGGGGACATTTCGGTGTCCTCTTTTTAGTTTAGCTGAAAACAATATTGACAAAAACAACTCCAGTCAACTAAACTGAACAAGTAAAGAAAAAAGTTGATAAATGAATGTTTAAATAAGAAGGGAAGTCACAATCAATGCGTGTAATTTCAGGAGAATATGGCGGGAGACGTTTAAAAGCAGTCCCTGGTACTAATACCAGACCGACAACCGATAAAATCAAAGAATCACTATTTAATATTATTGGTCCTTACTTTGACGGTGGAAGTTGTTTAGATTTATTTGCAGGGAGCGGAGGACTATCTATTGAAGCTGTTTCAAGAGGCATGGATACGGCAGTTTTGATTGACAAAGATCCTTTAGCATTAAAAACAATTAAAGAAAATATTGAGATGACGAAAGAAAGTAAGAAATTCACAGTTTATCGTAACGATGCCAATCGGGCCATTGATTTACTCCGTTCTAAACAACAAACGTTTGATTTGGTTTTTTTAGATCCACCCTATCTAAAACAAGAAATTGTGAATCAAATCGAAAAATTAATTACAGGTAATTTGATTGTAGATAAGGGATTAATTGTCTGTGAAGTAGAAAAAAAAGTCGATTTGCCAGATAACATTCAAACTGCTACGTTAATTCGACAAGAAAGATACGGAATTACAAAGATTATGATTTATGAAATTGAAGCAGGTGAAAAGAATGACGAATAAGGCCTTATTTCCTGGGAGTTTTGATCCATTGACCAATGGACATGTCGACACGATTGAGCGTGCTGCTAAAATTTTTGATACAGTGATTATAGCTGTACTGACCAACACGTCAAAAGTGTCTCTCTTTGATTCAGATGAAAAAATTTCGTTGATTACAGAAGCGACAAAGCATATTCCTAACGTTGAAGTGATTGCTCATGTAGGTGGTTTAACAATTGATTTGGCTACGAAACTAGGCGTTAGCGCAATGGTGAGGGGAATGCGCAATGTGACAGATTTTGAGTATGAATTTAGCATTGCCTCAATGAATAAATTACAAAATAGTCAAATTGAAACAGTTTTTTTACTGGCAGATGAGCGCTACCGTTTTTTGAGTTCAAGTTTAATCAAAGAAGTTGCAAAATTTGGTGGGGACGTTTCAAAGCTTGTCCCAACGGCTATTAATCAAGCTATTAAATTGAAATATATGCCCTAAAAGACTTGATGGAGGAAATGACATGAAACAAAAGAAGCGACTTAATTGGATTTTACCATTAATTTTAGTAGTTCTTGTTCTTGGTGTAGCAGTGCCGATTCCTTATTATATTGAATCGCCAGGAGATGCGGTCAGTTTATCGAAAATGGTGACGGTTGATCATCAAGAGGATAAAGAAAAAGGTCGTTTTATGTTGACAACCGTTGCTATTAGACGGGCTACGCCATTTTTATACTTTATGCGCTTCTTGCCTTTTCATGAAGGCGTGACGAAGGCGGAACTATATGGAGAGGTCGAATCGAACCAAGAATTTAACAATTTGCAACAGTATTATATGACAAGCTCCGTTAATTCCGCGATAGAGTTAGCTTTTAAAACGGCTGGTGAAAACTACCAAACGGAATACAACGGTGTCTATGTGATGTCCATTACTAAAAATTCTAAATTTAAAAATCTATTGCAACCGGGAGATACCATTATTTCATTAAATAATCAAAGATTTAAAAGTTCCAAAGAATTCATTGATTATGTAAAAAAACAGAAAATTGGCGAAACGATTCAAGTTAAATTTAAGCGTCAAGGTATTGAAAAAACGGTAAAAGCTCCGTTAATTGAAATGGAAGCTGATAAAAAGGCTGGACTTGGAATTAGTTTAGTCGATGACACGACCATTAAAACAGATATTCCAGTCGATGTGAACACGGATAAAATTGGCGGTCCTTCAGCAGGAATGATGTTTACTTTGGAAATTTATAGTCAATTGAAACAACAAGACTTGCGGAGAGGCAGAGAAATTGCAGGAACTGGAACCATTGCTCCCGATGGAACAGTGGGACGTATTGGAGGAATTGATAAAAAAGTTGTAGCAGCTAGTAAAGAGGGGGCGACAATCTTCTTTGCTCCAGACGATGAGATTGATCCAGCAATTAAAAAGAAATACCCGACAATTAAAACAAACTACGAAGAAGCTAAACTAGCAGCTGAAAAAATTAATACAAAAATGAAAATCGTACCAATTAAAACATTCCAAGATGCCATTACGTATTTAGAAAAATAGAAAACCTCGAAAAAATGAGTCTATCATTTTTTCGAGGTTTTTTATGTTAAAGTACTCGTTTTTCTTTTTTTGAAGACTCTTTAGGTCGTTTTTTTAGTGCTTCAATCATATAGCCGATAGTTACAACCGCTAAGAGAATCGTTAAAGCCAATGCAACAATAGCAATAAACCAATTGATCGCTAGGTTATGAATAAAAATCCCGTACAAGGCCCATAAATAAACACCAACGATTGCCCAATTTCGTAAATAATGAAGTGCACCAAAACCAATAACAACAGTTAAAGATAAAAAAATTAACGTCACAATCCCTTGGAAAAATGGATGAATGCCAACAATGGCTACTAACCAATAACTCATATTAGCTAAAGTAGCAACGCTCACCCAACCAAGATAAATTGAAATTGGAAGGAGATAAATCCACGAGCTTCCCGTTTCAAGTTGACTACGGTACAACCATAATAGTGAAACTAGCAACAATATGATAACTAAAATTGACACGCCGGGAAAACGATACTGCCAGAATAAAATCCATAAACTATTGGCAAGAGAACTAATTAAAAATCCCCAGTAAAGATTTGTTGTGAGAACTTGTCGTTTTAGCGAAAAACTCAGGAGCCATAAAAACAAGGCTAAATAAATAATACCCCAAATGCTAAATACATACCCTGCTGGTGTGAAGTAAACTGTAAACTGATTTGAAATCTCACCAGTTGTTAATCCATTGATTGGAATAATGGTCGCTAAAGCATTGAGTAGCAACGTAACCCCAAATGCTAAATACATTTTTGTGATTCTTGTTAAACGCATCTTAATTCCTCCTATTTTTTTATAGTCACACAACTTAAATTTTATACTATCACTATACTTTATTTTAAAAAAAATGAATAAAGATAACCCTTGAAAAAAAGAAAAAAGAACTTTTTGGCAAATAATAATGATAAGGGGGAAATTAAGAAGGGAGAAATGAGATGAATGACATGAAGAAATGGATTCAAAAAAATCGGCTATTTTTATCAGTTATTGCGCTCAGTTTAGTGCTAGTAGTTATGATTTCTACATTGATTATTTTATTATTTACTCAACAAAGTTCTGAAAATATAGTGGTAGAACCGCTTGAGGAATCAAGGAGTAAAGAAGAGCAACAACTTGAAAAAGAAGAATCATCAAAAAAGAAAGAACCTTCACCAGAAAAATTAGTAGTCGATATAAAAGGAGCCGTTAAAAATCCTGGGGTCTATGGAGTAACGAGTGATATGCGCTTGATTGATGCTATTAATTTAGCAGGAGGTTTTACTGGAGAAGCAGACCAATCACAGATGAATTTAGCCTTACGCTTAACGGATCAACTGATGATTTATGTTCCTAAAAATGGTGAAGAGCTAACGATGGAACAGAGTTTAAAATCAGGTGAGAAAGTGAACGAGGAAGTAGCTAGCAAAGGGTTAAAAGTTAATTTAAACACGGCAAGTGTTGCAGAATTGCAAACGCTCGCTGGAGTCGGATTGAAAAAAGCAGAAGATATTATTCGTTATCGCGAGGAAAATGGCTCGTTTCAACAAATTGAAGAACTAACAAAAGTTTCAGGAATTGGAGAGAAAACCTACGAGGCATTAAAAGAGCAACTGACAGTGGATGAATAAAAGCGTTGAAAGTTTATATAGGCTTTTGTATACTTAAAGAAATTAGCGTTAGGGGGAAAGAAAATGGTGGAAAGAATTCCATGGGATCAATATTTTATGGCACAAAGTTTATTATTATCTTTAAGAAGCACGTGTACCAGATTGACGGTAGGTGCAACGATTGTACGTGATAAACGAATTATTGCAGGCGGGTACAATGGTTCGGTGACTGGAGACGCTCATTGTGTCGATGAAGGGTGTTATATTATTGATGGACATTGTGTCAGAACCATTCATGCAGAGATGAATGCTATTTTACAGTGTGCAAAGTTTGGAGTTGCAACTGAAAATGCAGAGATCTATGTGACTCATTTTCCTTGTCTACCGTGCACTAAAATGATTTTACAAGCAGGAATTAAAAAAATCCACTATTTAGAAGATTATCATAATGATCCTTACGCATTAAAATTAATCGAACAAGCTCAGGTTCAATGTCAAAAAGTGACATTAGACAAATCCTATTTTTCTCAACTCCATTTTGGTGAAACGAATTTAGATTCTTCAACAGAACAGCCTCATTAAGTTAGTTCTTGATGAGAGGATATCTGTGTTTTATCGCTATTTTCTCGTTGTTAATTGAAGTTGTCTTAGTGACAAAGTTTAATTGGCTCAGTTTAGTAATCTGTTCTTTTTTCTTAATCCGTCTGTACTGCTTAAAAAAAAATAGGCTTTTTTTAACATCTTGCGTGATAGGTATGTTAACAATCGCTTTTTTTTATTTATATGAAGGAGTAAATCAGACAAATTTTTCAGGAAAAGAACAGCATTTTCAAGTAACCGTGTTGCCCGATTCGATTCGTATCAATGGAGACCAAGTCCAATTCTACGGGAAAGCAACTTGTAATCAAACTAAGCAAACGGAAAAAGTAATCGCTTTTTATCGTTTGAAAAATGAAGCAGAACAACTTTATTGGCAGCGTATTGATTACCCATTAAAGCTAGTGATTATTGGTGAACTGATTCTTCCTGAAAACAATCGGAATTATGGACAATTTAACTATCGTCAGTATCTATCTCAAGAAAACTGTCATTGGATTTTACAAATAAGCACTCAAAAAGAGACTCAGTTACAACGAAAGAGCTTAGGCTCATTTAGTTATCGAAAGAAGTTATTTCACATAATAGATCAGAAACTTCCTATAAAGGTAGCCAGTTATTTAAAAGCACTTCTATTTTCTGAAAGGAATGATTTGTCCGATGATTTAGTGAAAAATTTGAAGGCGCTAGGTATAGTTCATCTGTTAAGCATTTCAGGTGTTCATTTGCAATTTCTGTTGAATCGTGTGAAGTATTTTTTGTTGCGAATTGGTTTTACCGTAGAGACGACAGGCTATTTTTTGATTTTTATCTTTCCAATTTATGGCTATTTTGCGGGTTGGACGGTAAGTGTTTTTAGAGCTATTTTTATGTTATTAATTTCATTGATTGCTGAAAAATTGATGTTAAAATGGTCTTCATTAGATTCTTGGAGTGTGGTGTTAATTATTGCAATTTGGCTTAATCCTAGTCTAATAGTGACATTAGGCTTTCAATTAAGTTACTTGCTTAGTTTTGTAATGATTCTATTGAGCCAAAATTTGTTTAAAAAGAAACAGGATTCAATAATTGAGTCAGTCTGGATCTCTTTGGTCGCAATGCTTGTTTCTATTCCTATTTTAGTTTGTTATTTTCACGAATTTTCTTGGATAAGTATTGTGGCAAATATAATAGTTGTTCCACTTGTTGTCCATGGATTAATTCCTCTTTTAGTTATTTTGTTGATGGGATTACTCACGATAGGGAATACTTTACTCTATATGAATTTTATTAAAGTTGTCCAATTTATTTTAATGTTATTTGAATGGCTTATTGATGCAATTAGTTTTCGTTCTTTTTATTCAATTGTAACCGGGGTTCCTTCTTTTTATTTACTTTTCGTCCTTTTTATCAGTTTATTAGTCACATTCTTAGCTTGGGAGAGTCAAAAATGGAAGGGAACTACAAGTTTTATTTTATTATGTAGTTTTACTTTGCTAAGCTTTCAACCCATTCTTCAGCCATCTGGAAAAGTGGTAATGATTGATGTCGGGCAAGGAGATGCTTTATTAATTAAGCAACCATTTAATAAAGGAAACTATTTGATTGATACAGGTGGAGCCTTCCATTTTAAACAAGAAAAATGGAAACAAAAAATAGATCCAAATCACAGAATAGCTGAAAAAATTCTGATTCCAACTTTAAAAGCAGAAGGTATTTCAAACTTAGATAAAGTAGTTATTACACACAGCGATACAGACCATATGGGAGCATTACTTGATTTATCTAAAGAAATTAAAATACAAGAACTGGTTTTTCCAAAAGGAGGAACGGCTAAAAAGTCTTTTAAAGAAATAGTCAATCAATTTGTACAAAAAGAAATTAAAGTGACAGAAGTTTTAAAAGGAGATGTTTTATTTCAAACAAATAATACTTATTTAAAAGTATTGTATCCATTTGAAAAAGGAAAAGGTGAAAATAATGATTCGATAGTGGCATATGGAAAAATTGGAGAATTCCATTGGTTATTTACAGGTGATTTGGAAAAAGAAGGTGAAGAACAATTAATTGCTATGTATCCTACATTAAAAGTGGATGTGTTGAAAGTGGGACATCATGGGAGTAATACGTCGAGTCACGAACCCTTTTTGAAACAGTTAGAACCCAAGTATGGTTTAATTTCTTGCGGAGAAAGAAATCGATTCAAGCATCCTAGACCAGAAGTCTTACAGCGACTAACTAAATATGGAGTCAACATTTATCGTACAGATAAAAGTGGTGCCATTTATTATCAGTTCGACTCTAAAGGTGAAACAGTTGGCACGCATCTATTCGAAACGATGTTAAAATAAATAAAATTTAACTTGCAATTGGCAAAGAGGATTTGTAACATAAGTGTAGGATAAGAAAGTGGTGAATAAGTGTGAACTATGCAAGTGAAATTGCAAAACTAAAACAAGGCAAATTAGCTTCAGTGTATCTGTTTTTAGGAACAGAATCTTATTTAACAGATTCTGCTAAACAAACACTTATTGATGCGGTATTAAAACCAGATGAGATGGATTTGAATTTTGGAAATTATGATATGGAAGAAGTTTTAGTCGGCGTAGCATTAGATGATGCTGAATCAGTGCCATTTTTTGGCGATAAACGATTGGTGATTATTGACAGACCCACTTTTTTAACAGCTGAAAAAACTAAGCAAAAATTAGAACACGATTTGGTCTGGTTGGAAAACTATTTGAAAAATCCACCTGAATTTACAGTTCTTGCTTTTTTTGCTCCATATGAAAAGTTAGATGAACGAAAAAAAATAACAAAACTTGTAAAAAAAGTTGCAACAACAATTGATGTTAAAGCACTTTCCGAAAAAGAAACCCGTTCTTTTTTAAAAGAGACGATTGACAATGAAGGTTTTCAAATTAGCCCAGAAGCCTTTGAATTATTTATTCAACTGACAGATGCTAAACTCTCATTGGCAATGGGCGAACTACCTAAATTATTTTTATATGCAGGAGACAGCCAAACTATTACGAAACAAGCAGTAAATGATTTAGTGCCAAAATCATTGGAACAAAATATTTTCGCATTAGTTGAGTATGTGTTAAAAAAGAGAGTTTCGGATGCATTAAGTTTGTATCAAGATTTGTTATTGCAAAAAGAAGATCCCATCAAAATTAACGCAATTTTAATGACCCAATTTCGTTTATTAGTTCAAGTTAAAATTTTAGAAAAAAAAGGCTATCAGCAAGGGGATATTGCAAGTGCTTTAAAAGTGCACCCTTATAGAGTAAAATTGGCGATTCAACAGGCCAGGAAATTTGAAGAAAAAGTATTAAAGGATGCATTTCATGGACTGATTGAAACGGAGTATCGTTTAAAAACAGGAAAAGGCGATAAAGAAATGCAATTTGAGTTGTTTGTCTTACAATTTTCAGCATTAAAATAAGTCAGATAGTCTTTATTTTTTTTAAGAACTTAAAGAGGATAAAATTTTATAGCTATCAAGTAAAAAAACTTTACACTTTATATTGCAATGACGCTCTGCATTATGTATAATAGTTCATGTTGGAGATAACTGAAATAGAATCTGTTTTAGTTATAAATAATTGAAAGTGGGGTGAATCAAATGCCAAATATCGAATCTGCAATCAAGCGTGTACGTACAAGCGAAAAATCTGCTGTACAAAATAGTGCTCAAAAAAGCGCTATGCGTACTGCTATTAAAAAATTCGAACAAGCTGTAGAAGCTGGTTCTGAAAACGTAACAACATTATACAACGAAGCAATCAAATCTGTAGACATGGCTGCTACAAAAGGATTGATTCATAAAAATAAAGCTAACCGTGACAAATCTCGTTTAACTGCTAAATTAGCTAAATAATTAGACTTGGAACGCTCATTCTTTATAAGATGGGCGCTTTATTTTTTGAGAACACCATTCATTTATGAGTGGTGTTTTTTTCATTTTAAAAGAATAGGCAGTCTTTATTTACGGAACAAACGTTCTGTGTTAAAATATAGGAATAGATAACCGATAATGAAAGAAGGTACGTTTATGAAAAAAATTGGACTGATTGGTGCTGGTCAAATGGGCGGAGCACTATTAAAAGGATTATTAGCAACGAACTATATTTTACCTGAAGAAATCATTGTGAGTGGAGGAAAAAGCGGAACTGCAAAAGCGTTACAAGAAGAACTGCATTTTGTGTTGGGACAGACTAATGTAGAGGTTGCTCATTCCGATATGGTTATTTTAGCGGTGACCCCTAAAATAATGCCATCAGTTTTAACTGAAATCAAAGATGCCATTTCTAAAGAAACCTTGATTATTAGCTTAGCGGCCTCAATGGAATTAAAAGAATACCAAGATATTTTGGGTAGTGATAAGAAAATTGTACGAGCAATTCCTAATACACCAGTGTCTATCAAAGCAGGGATGACAGCTATTACATTTGGAGAAAATCTAACAGAGACGGAATGTGAATTAGTAAATGGTTTATTTCAGTCAGTTGGAGAAACGGTCGTGTTAGCAGAAACTAAAATTAATAGTGCTAGTACATTGTCTGGTTGTTCGCCAGCCTTTATTGCCATTTTTATTGAAGCTTTAGCTGATGCGGGTGTGTTGAATGGTCTTTCTAGAGAGGAAGCCTATTTGCTAGCGGAACAATCATTAATTGGAACCGCAAAAATGGCGTTGCTATCTGGAAAACATCCTGGAGCAATTAAAGACGATGTTTGTTCGCCAGGTGGAACAACGATTCAAGGAGTCGTGACTTTAGAAGAATATGGTTTTAGAAATGCTGTTATTAAAGCAATCAATGCTTCAACAAATCATAAACATTAAACCAAAATAGAACCATTTATTGATAAAAGGAGGTTCATTTTAATGCCAAAAGATACATTTGAATTAGTTTCAAAATACAAACCTAGTGGGGACCAGCCAGAAGCGATTCGATTGTTGACAGAAGGAATAAACGCTGGAAAAAAAGAGCAGACTTTACTAGGGGCAACAGGAACAGGAAAAACATTTACTGTATCCAATGTGATTCAAGAAGTAAACAAGCCTACGTTGGTAATTGCGCATAATAAAACATTAGCGGGTCAATTATATGGAGAATTTAAAGAATTTTTCCCAAATAATGCAGTTGAATATTTTGTCAGTTATTATGATTATTATCAACCAGAAGCGTATGTACCTTCAAGCGACACTTACATTGAAAAAGAATCAAGTGTAAACGATGAAATCGATAAATTACGTCACTCAGCAACGAGCGCTTTATTAGAACGACGAGACGTTATTGTGGTGGCTTCGGTTTCTTGTATTTACGGACTAGTAAACCCTGTTGATTACAAAGAGCATGTTCTTTCACTAAGACAAGGTGCTGAAATGGACCGTAATGAATTGTTACGCCGTTTAGTAGAAATGCAGTTTGAACGAAATGATATAGACTTTCAGCGTGGGAGATTCAGAGTGCGCGGCGATGTTGTCGAAATATTTTTGGCTTCAAGAGACAGCGAAGCCATTCGGGTTGAATTTTTTGGCGATGAAATTGAACGGATTCGCGAAGTAGATGTGTTAACGGGAGAAGTAAAAGCGGATATTGAACACGTTCCTGTTTTTCCAGCAACTCATTTTATTAAAAATGAAGATCAAACACGAGAGGCTGTTGCAAAAATACAAGCAGAGTTAGAAGAACGCTTAGCCGAATTAAGAAGTCAAGATTTGCTAGTAGAGGCTCAGCGCTTAGAACAACGAACAAAATATGACATTGAAATGATGTTGGAAATGGGCTATTGTTCAGGAATTGAAAACTACTCTCGACATATGGACGGCCGTGAAAAAGGAGAACCACCCTATACTTTAATCGATTTCTTCCCAGATGACTTTTTAATTGTTATTGATGAATCTCATATCACGATGTCGCAAATTAGAGGAATGTTTAATGGTGACCAAGCGAGAAAACAGCGCTTGATTGATTATGGTTTTCGCTTGCCAAGTGCATTAGATAACCGCCCATTGAGATTAGAAGAGTTTGAAGAACATGTCAATCAAATTATGTATATTTCAGCGACACCAGGGCCTTACGAACTTGAGCACACACCAGAGGTCGTTCAGCAAATTATTCGCCCAACTGGACTCCTTGATCCAGTGATTGAAGTGCGTCCAATTATTGGACAAATTGATGATTTGATTGGTGAAATCAATGAGCGTAGTGAACGGAACGAACGTGTATTTATCACGACATTAACTAAAAAAATGTCAGAAGATTTAACAAATTATTTAAAAGAAGTAGGAATCAAAGTAAAATATCTGCATAGTGATATTAAAACACTTGAACGAACTGAAATTATTCGTGATTTGCGCTTAGGTGAATTTGATGTATTGATTGGAATCAACTTATTACGTGAAGGAATCGATGTCCCTGAAGTTTCATTAGTAGCGATATTAGATGCTGATAAAGAAGGGTTTTTACGAAGCGAACGTTCACTTGTGCAAACAATTGGCCGAGCAGCACGGAATTCAAACGGAAAAGTTATTATGTATGCAGACAATATGACGGAATCAATGAAAGGCGCGATTGGTGAAACGGAAAGACGTCGCGCTACTCAAATAGCCTACAATAAAGAGCATGGTATTGAGCCTCAAACGATTATTAAAGAGATTCGCGATTTGATTTCAATTACGAAAGCGGTTGATGATCCAGAAGATTACGATATTGCCGCTTCAATGGTAGATAAATTGACTCAAGCTGAACGTAAAGAGTTGATTACTAAAATGGAGATGGAAATGCGAGCTGCAGCAAAAGAATTGGATTTTGAAAAAGCTGCAAATCTAAGAGATATTGTTCTTGAATTAAAAGCAAAATAATAGCAGAGCGGAATTAGAATTTTACTTCTAGTTCTGCTCTTTTTTATTACTAGACTAGTTTTTTTAAGCTACAACTTGTAAATTTCAAACTTGATTTTTATTTTTCTCTATTGTAACGTTAGGATAATTTAGTACTAAACTAAGGGAGTTGTCTGGTATGAAAGAAAACTATTACTTAACGAAACCAATCGAAGAATTAGAATCGAGTTATTGTTTTTTTTTAAACGATTGGAAACAATCAAAAGAAAAAAGGGTTCCTTGGGTTATTGAAAGAGATCCGACTCATTTCAAAGAAATGATCAGCCTTTTTGAAGAAGAAGTACGGGGTGAAAATATTCCGGAAAACTGGGTGCCTGCGTCAACTTTTTGGTATTGCAGTCCTGAAAATGAAGTTATTGGAGTTGTAAATATTCGCCATTGTCTAACTGAGGAGTTGCTTCGAACAGGTGGACATATTGGGTATGGCATTAAACCTAGCATGAGAAGAAAAGGGCATGCGACTCGTTTATTGAATCTGAGCCTAGAAGAATGTCAGAAACTAGGCCTTAAAAAAATTTTAATCACTTGTGATAAAGAAAATGAAGGCTCAAGAAAAACGATTCAGCATAATGGTGGTCAGATGGAGAATGAATTTGTTGAAAATGACGGAAATATAGTGCAAAGATATTGGATTTCAATCCTTTAAAAAGAAGCAAAAAGTAACTTGAAATCTCTTGCAATTTCTAGTGAAATCGTGTAAAGTTTAGATTGTGTATAACACATGACCCTTACTTGGTTTCTCGAGTCACCAACGGATTACTCAGTAAGTGGCAAATCTAATAGGAAGAGGTGTTTAGAAATGGCAATTTCTAAAGAAGACAAAAACGTAATCATGAAACAATATGCAACTCACGAAGGAGATACTGGTTCTCCAGAAGTACAAATTGCTGTATTAACTGCAGAAATCAATCACTTAAATGAGCATGCACGTGTTCACAAAAAAGATCATCATTCATACCGTGGATTAATGAAAAAAATTGGTCACCGTCGTAACTTGCTTGCATACCTACGTAACAAAGATGTAGCTCGTTACCGTGAATTAATTCAAAGCCTAGGCTTACGTCGTTAATTTTCGTGTATCTTTTGGAGCGAGGTTCATACGAATCTCGCTTCATTTTGTTTGGAATCAAATCAACTTGTCAAAGAAGAAATCGATTGTCTAAAAAAAAGGTATCCTACTATGCAAATGCGAGTATCTAAACTAAATTAGGTGTTCACATTTGTTTAGTAGCTTGTGTGTATCTATTTGATAATAAGATTTTCGACTTTGAACAACAAAGGAGAACTGTAAAATATGACAGAAAAACAAATTTTTACAAAAGAGTGGGCAGGCCGCACGTTAAAGGTAGAAGTGGGCCAATTAGCAAAACAAGCAAATGGAGCTGCTTTAATCCGTTATGGAGATACTGCCGTATTAACGGCCGCAGTAGCTAGTAAAAAAGCAAAAGATGTTGACTTTTTCCCATTAACAGTGAATTATGATGAAAAAATGTATGCAGTTGGTAAAATTCCAGGAGGATTTATTAAACGTGAAGCACGTCCAAGTGAAAGAGCAACTTTGACTGCTCGTTTGATTGACCGCCCAATTCGTCCAATGTTTGCAGAAGGCTTCCGTAATGAAGTTCAAATTACGAATACAGTAATGTCAGTAGAACAAGACTGCTCACCAGAATTCGCTGCAATGTTTGGTTCTTCATTAGCACTTTGTATATCAGATATCCCATTTAATGGCCCAATTGCAGGTGTTGATGTTGGTCGTATTAATGGGGAGTATGTGATTAACCCAACAGTTGAACAAAATGAATTATCAGATATTCATTTAACCGTTGCAGGAACAAAAGACGCTATCAACATGGTTGAAAGTGGCGCTAAAGAAGTTTCAGAAGAAGACATGTTAGGCGCTTTACTTTTTGGTCATAACGCCATTAAAGAATTAGTTGCTTTCCAAGAAGAAATTGCTCAAGCAGTGGGCAAAGAAAAAATGGAAATAGCATTGTTACAAATTGATGCAGCGCTAGATGCAGAAGTAAATGCAGCCTTTAAACAAAAAATGATTGACGCTATTCAAACAGAAGAAAAATTAGCTCGTGAAGAAAATATTGAAGCTGTAAAAGAAGAAGCGATTGCTCACTTTGAAGAAAAATATGCTGCAGATGAAGAAGCGGCCCGTATTTTTAAAGAAGTGAAACAAATTGTGGAAGATTTAGAAAAAAATGAAGTACGTCGTTTAATCACAGTTGATAAAGTTCGTCCAGATGGCCGTAAAATTGATGAGATTCGTCACTTAGCTTCTGAAGTAGGCATGTTGCCGCGTACTCATGGTTCTGGATTGTTTACTCGTGGACAAACACAAGCTTTATCCATTGCAACATTAGCACCTCTTGGAGAACATCAAATTATTGATGGCTTAGGAATTGAAGAGAGCAAACGTTTCATCCATCATTATAACTTCCCTCAATATTCAGTAGGGAGTACAGGGCCAAGTCGTGGTCCTGGTCGTCGTGAAATCGGTCATGGTGCTTTAGGCGAACGTGCTTTGTCTCAAGTAATTCCAAGTGAAGAGGACTTCCCTTACACTATTCGTTTGGTTGCTGAAGTATTAGAATCAAATGGTTCTTCTTCTCAAGCAAGTATCTGTGCTGGGACGTTAGCATTAATGGATGCAGGTGTTCCAATTAAGGCACCAGTTGCAGGGATTGCAATGGGACTTGTTAAAGATGGCGAAAACTATACAGTGTTAACGGATATTCAAGGATTGGAAGATCATTTAGGCGACATGGACTTTAAAGTTGCTGGAACGACTGCTGGAATTACAGCTCTTCAAATGGATATTAAGATTGACGGAATTACTCAACAAATTTTAGAAGAAGCTTTAACACAAGCTAAAAAAGCACGTTTAGAAATTTTAGATGAATTAACTTCTACAATTTCTGCACCACGCTTAGAGCTTAGCGAATATGCTCCTAAGATTGAAATGATTAAAATTAAACCAGAAAAAATTAAAGTGGTTATTGGTCGTGGTGGCGATCAAATCAATGCAATCATTGAAGAAACTGGCGTTAAAATCGATATTGATCAAGAAGGAAATGTCAGCATCGCTTCAACGGATGCCGCTATGATTCAAAAAGCGAAAACAATTATTGAAGATTTAACAAGAGAAATTAAAATTGGCGAAATTTTCAATGGTAAAGTAAAACGTATTGAAAAATTCGGTGCTTTTGTAGAAATTATTAAAGGAAAAGATGGCTTAGTTCATATTTCTGAACTTGCAAATGAGCGAGTTGGAAAAGTAGAAGACATTCTTGCATTAAATGATGAAGTAATGGTTAAAGTTACTGAAATCGATAACCAAGGACGTATCAACCTTTCTCGTAAAGCCTTGCTTAAAAAAGACGAAGAAGAAACAACAGATAAAGAAACAAAATAGTTAATAAAAAAGCACTGAATTTTTAATTCAGTGCTTTTTACTATTTTTAAATATACCTATCTAAGCCTCTAATTGAAATTTCCCCAGCAAAAACAGGAGTTAAGTCAGTTTCCCCAGCTAATTGAACCAACAGCTGTCCCTCATCATCAATTTCAACAGCATGGGCTAATTGCCGCTCGTTTCCTTTTAAAAGATAAATATCTTGCCCGATAACAGCAGAAGCCTTACGACAACTATCTAAAAAAGGCGTTGGATCTTCTGATTCAATAAAATTTAAATATAAGGTTTCAAATTCTTTTAAAAATTGAGAAATCAAATGATTCGGTTCTACTTTTTGATTTTGTAAAATAGCTAAAGATGTAGCTTTGCTTGAAATATCTTCTGGAAAATCTTCGACTAATAAATTGGTATTGATTCCAATGCCAACAACCACATAATGAATTTTTGTTAATTCAGAGCTCATTTCTGTTAAAATGCCACAGAGCTTTTTGCCGTTCACCACAATATCATTTGGCCATTTCACTTTTACTGAGTAGCTTTCAGGCAATGAATTGATAAAAGCTGCTGCCATTAACTGAGTGAGTAAGCTAGCTTTTGCTGGTTGAAGATCTGGTTTTAAAACGATGGAAAGAGAGATAGTCTTTCCTTTAAGTGAATTCCATGTCCGACCAATGCGTCCTCTGGCAGCCGTTTGTTCTTCTGAAATCAAAACAGCGCCATCCCCAATTAAATTTTGATCTGCCAATTCTTTAGCTTTAGTATTTGTAGAAGAAATGGTAGGGAAAACTAAAAGTTCTTTTCCAATGAGGGAAGTTGTTAATTGCTCTTGAAGTAATGCTTTACTAATCGGAGGCTCTTTAAATTGATACCCGCTTCTACCAATCGAGTCAATTTCATACCCTTCTTCCTTTAATCGCTGAATTGCTTTCCAGACAGCTGTTCTAGAAATCGCTAATTCTGAACTAATTAATTGACCAGAAATTGGATTTGGATACGCTTTTTGAATAAAACTAAGTACTTTTTCTTTTGTCGTGGACATTTAAACATCCTTTCTTAATAACTGAAAATTGATTACTTTTAAAATAGCATTCTAACTACATAAATGCAATCATTTCAAGAATTAAATAAGTTGATTTTATGGTATGCTAAGAGTAAACAATCAAAAGGTGGATATTTAAAATGATCAAATTAGTAGCTATTGATATTGATGGAACACTTTTAACGAGTGACCATCGCTTAACTCAAAATGTTTGTGAGGCAATCCAATTAGCAAAAAACAGTGGAGTTACAATTGTATTATGTACAGGCAGACCGCTTGTGGGGATTGCTCCGTATTTAGAAAAATTAGATTTACTCGATTCAACAACAATAGCCATTACACAAAACGGTGCTTTAGTACAAGAAACCCAATCAAAAAAAGTGTTGAATCACTTAACTCTAACAGTTGATCAAGTGAAGCGCATTTATCAATTTTCGAACAATCAAAAAGCCCAATTAACTTTTTTTGATGAGTTGGAAATGTACCACACAGTTCTTACTCCATCTCAGCTTGTAGTAGATGATGCTAAATTGCTACATACGCATTTAACGTATCTTGATGTGGATAAATTAACGCCAGATACCTTAGTGACAAAAGGAATGTTTTTAGGAAATCCAACAGAAATTGATACATTGATTCAAGAACTTCCAGCTTCGTTTAAGGATGACTTTTATATGGTTAGAAGCGTACCTTATAACTTTGAATTTTTAAATAAACAAGCCAGTAAGGGAAAGGCACTACAAAGCCTTGCGGAATCGTTGCAATTGCAAGTAGATGAAGTGATGGCGATTGGAGATGCGGAAAATGATCGGAGTATGCTAGAGTATGCCGGACATGCAGTCGTAATGGAAAATGGCACAGAAGAAATGAAAGCACTAGCGACCTTTATTACGAAATCAAATGATGAAGATGGAGTTGCTTATGCTATCCATGAGTTGATTCTAAAAAAAACAGGTGACTGAGTCACCTGTTTTTCGGATTACTTAGTAATTGTATCTAGCCAGTCAAGTAGTAAATCTGAGATCATCGTTTGCTGTTCATTGTTGGAGATCAAAGCTGAAGTATCTCCTTTTTGTGGTCCATAGCTGCCAAAGCCAGCGTGATTTCCTCCTGTGATTGTCTGATATGTCGTTGTGGGAGGTAAGTCTTTTTTTGCCTCTTTATAACGATCCCAATTCAAGACACCGTCATGATCTGCGGTAATTGAAAGAACGGGTAAAGTTGTTTTTGCTAGCGACCCTTTTTCATCAGGATAACTGGCTAAAAAGAAAACACCTTTTAGGTTGGTTGAAGGGTGGCTTTCTGCAAAACGGCTCGCCATAACGCCTCCTAGTGAATGACCGCCAATAACGTACTCTTTAATACTATTTTCTTGAATAATGTCAGTAGCAATTTCACTTTTTAAAACGGCTAAATGAAACGGTTGGTGAATGAGATAAACAGTATAACCTCCTTCAACAGCAAGTTTTTTAGCCCAAATACTATAACTGTCTTCTTTTACTAAAGCACCTTGATAAAATAAAACACTGATTTTTTGTTTGTGTTTAGTGGGTGTAAAAACAGTCGCATTAGAAGTTGTTTTCACATTCACAGTAGCATCACTTTTTAGAGCAGATTCTGCTTGTGGGCTAGGGGAGTATGTTAGTAGATTTAGTGTTAAAAGACCTCCTAACGTTAGAGTAATCAAGACAAGTATGCTAACTAGTCCAATTTTTGTTGTACGCTTCATGATAAATTCCCATCCTTTTTAAAATTAATTCTTAAAATTAAATTAAGCTGTTTGTATTTTAACACAAAAAGGTAAGTTAGGTATGATTTAAGGCGCATTTATGGTAAAATATGAGGTGGTTACATTTGTCTGATTCAAGTTTTAATTCCTTGAATGAGAAACGACAAAAGTAAGAACGTTTTAAAAGTCATGTATAAACTATAAACAAAAAAATAGGGAGTTGTCTGTATGAGTGGATATCATATTGCGATTGTAGGTGCAACTGGAGCCGTTGGTTCAAAAATGATGGAAATGTTAGAAGAAGCAACTTTTCCAATTGAAAGTGTAACATTACTAGCATCAAAAAGATCTGCTGGAAAAGTAAAGAACTTTAAAGGAATGGAATTAGTAATCGAAGAAACAACACCGGACTCTTTTGAAGGCATTGATATTGCTTTATTTAGTGCAGGTGGAGGCATCTCAAAACAATTTGCCCCAGAAGCAGTGAAGCGTGGAGCAGTAGTGATTGATAATACAAGTGCTTATCGAATGGATTTAAATGTGCCTCTAGTTGTGCCAGAAGTGAATGAAGAAGCGTTAAGAACCCATCAAGGAATTATAGCAAATCCAAATTGTTCAACGATTCAAATGATGGTAGCGTTAGAACCTATTCGCAAAAAATACGGTTTAAAAAGAATTATTGTCTCTACTTATCAAGCTGTCAGTGGAGCAGGAATTTCAGCTATCAAAGAAATGGAAGACCAAGCGCAACACATGTTAAATAAAGAAGGCTATGAAGCTAATATTTTACCTTGTAGTGGCGATCAAAAACATTTTCCAATCGCGTTTAATGCATTGCCTCAAATTGATGTGTTTAGTGATGCGGGTTATACCTATGAAGAGTGGAAAATGATGAATGAAACGAAAAAAATTATGGCAGACGAAACGATTAAAGTTGCTGCCACTTGTGTTCGTATTCCTGTTGTTTCAGGACATTCTGAATCGATTTATTTTGAAGTAGAGGATGAATTAGCGACAGTCTTTGGGATTCAACAAGAATTAATGATTGCTCCTGGTGTGGTTTTACAAGATGATCCAGACACGCAAACTTATCCAACGCCATTAACAGCTGTTGGTAAAAAAGAGACATTTGTAGGCAGAATTCGTAAAGATTTAGATGAAGACAAAGGCTTCCATATGTGGGTTGTATCAGATAACTTACTAAAAGGTGCTGCTTGGAATTCAATTCAAATCGCTGAAAGTTTACACAAACTTGATTTAGTTAAAATTTAAATTAAGGATGTAAGAAAAGGGAACTCGTTAACGGAAAGAAAGGATGATTGATTTTGGAAATCAAAACGGCGAACATAATGACAGCAATGGTAACTCCATTTGACGATAGAGGAGACATTGACTATGAAAAGACAAAAGCTTTGATAGACTATCTTTTAGCTAATGGTACCCAAGGTTTAGTCGTTGGTGGCACTACAGGAGAATCTCCTACGTTAACTCATGATGAAAAATTGACACTTTATCAAAAAACAGTTGAATTTGTGGCAGGACGCGTGCCAATCATTGCTGGAACGGGCTCGAATAATACAGCAGAAACCGTTGCATTTACCAAAGAAGTGTCAAAAATAAAAGGCATTGCTGCTGCTTTAGTAGTGGTTCCATTTTATAACAAACCAAGTCAAGCAGGGTTATATGAACATTTCAAAGCCGTTGCGAATGCAAGTGACTTGCCAATTATGATGTACAACGTTCCGGGTCGAACTGGAATTTCAATGGATGCAAAAACAACGATTCGATTAGCTCAATTTGATTCAATTATTGGGATAAAGGAATGTGCCGGACTTGATGCTATGAGTGAAATTATTGAAGGGGCGCCAGTTGATTTCTTAGTTTATTCTGGAGAAGACAATCTAACGTTTCCTGCTAAATGTATCGGAGCAACAGGCATTATTTCGGTTGCAAGTCATGTCTTAGGAAATGAAATGGCAGAGATGTATCGTTTATTAGAAGAAGGTTTAGTAGCAGATGCAGCAAGAATTCATCGTAACCTTGTTCCTAAAATGAATAGCCTATTTACCGTTTCGTCCCCAGCACCTGTTAAAGCAAGTTTAAATCATTTGGGTATTTCTGTAGGTTCCCTGAGATTGCCGTTAATTCCTTGTACTGTGGAAGAAGAGCAAGCTATATTTAATGCATTAGAAATTTAAAAAGAACAATTAAAAGAAAGTAATAGAGGTGAAAAAATGAGCGACATTAAAATAATCGCACTTGGCGGTGTTCGTGAAAACGGTAAAAATTTATACATCGTTGAAGTGGAAGAAGAAATATACATCTTAGACTGTGGGCTCATCTACCCTGAAAATGAATTGCTAGGAATTGACGTTGTGATTCCTGATTTTAGTTATTTGGAAGAAAATAGTGACCGTATTGTAGGTGTCTTTTTAACACATGGACATGCCGATGCAATCGGAGCACTTCCTTATTTCTTACAAAAATTCAGTGTCCCTGTTTTTGGAACAGAATTAACGATTGCCTTAGCAAAACTCTTTGTTGAAAAAGATCATATTTCAAAAGGCTTTGACGACTATCATATTATTGACGAAAATACAGAGATTGAATTTGGGAATTCAGTTGTGAGTTTCTTTAAAACAACTCATACGATTCCAGACTCTGTCGGTATTGCTGTTAAAACAGATGAAGGCAGTATCGTTTATACAGGAGACTTTAAATTTGATCAAAGCGCAATTCCAATGTATCAAACCAACTTTGCAAAAATCAGTTCAATTGGCGAGAACAATGTTTTAGCCTTGCTAAGTGATTCCGAAGGTGCTGAAAGTACCGTCGAAAACGCAAGTGACTTGAAAATTGCAGGAGAAGTTTTAGATACCTTTAGAAATACAGAAGGTCGTATTATTGCAGCCTGTGTTGCAAGTAATATCCTAAGAGTTCAGCAAGTTTTAAATGCTGCTGAAAAATCAAAACGTAAAGTCTTTATTACCGGTAAAGACTTGGAAGAAATTGTTAAAACAGCAATGAAATTAAATAAAATTGAATTACCAAGTGATGAGTTAATCGTTCCTGTCAAAGACATCGATAATTATCCAGATAATGAAATTGTCGTACTTGAAACAGGGAACTTAGGCGAACCAATTCAATCCTTACAAAAAATGGCACTTGGCAGACATCGTCAAGTGAACATTAAAGAAGGCGATTTAATTTATATCACAACGACTACGTCAACTGCGATGGAAACGACTGTTGCTAAAACAGAAGACATGATTTACCGCGCGGGTGGTACTGTAAAACAAATTTCAGATAATTTAAAAGCTTCAGGTCATGGATCACAAAAAGATTTACAATTGATGATTAACTTGATGAAGCCAACTTATTTCATTCCAGTTAAAGGACAGTTCCGTTTATTATCAGCTCATGCTGAATTAGCAAATGAAGTTGGGATTCCTCATAAAAACATTTTTATTCCAGGTAAAGGCGATGTTATGGAATATAAAGATGGACGTATGAGAATGGCTGGACAAGTTGAAGCGGGCAATACAATGATTGACGGAATTGGAATTGGCGACATTGGCAATATCGTATTACGCGATCGTAAATTGTTATCCGAAGATGGTATTTTTGTTGCAGTTGTAACGATTAGCCGTAAACAAGGCAAGATTATTTCAGGCCCAGATGTAACAACAAAAGGTTTTGTATATGTAAGAGCTAATGAAGACTTAATTAAAGAAAGCAATGAAATTGTACGAACAGTTGTTGAAGAAAACTTAAGTCGTAAAGAATTTGAGTGGAGCCGTCTGAAACAAGAGATTAGAGAAGCTCTAAGTAAACATCTATTTGAAAAAACTCGTCGTAGACCAGTTATTTTACCAATTATTATGGAATCAAGTTACCGTAATAAAAAAAGAAAATAAGACAAAAAAACACTAATTTAATTGAATTAGTGTTTTTTTTTTGTCTTTTTTGAGCATTAAATTATTATTAAATAACGAAAAGAGGTATTATATAACAAAGGGAATATGGTCTGTTTAAATAAAAAAATAATGGGAATGGAAGGTGTTGGATATGCCTTATCAAACTGCTTTACTCTTACTTACAAGTTGTTCAATTTCAGTTGGAGGTCTAGGTTTAATTGTAAATAAAGAATTAACCAATCCTGAAATACTTTCAAATGCTATCCAAGCCACTTACCATCAAAAATTAAACTTAAACAAAATAAAAATTGAACATTCACAGAAAAATCTAAAATTAAGTGTTGTAAAAGGAACCGTTAATACGAATAAAATAGGTGATTACAAAGTAACTGTTGCTTTGAAAGAATCCGGAAAAACGATTGATGAAGAGGTAGTTACTATTCTTGTAAAAGATGAAACACCACCAGTAATTAGTGCTAAAGATTCTTATGAAGTAGAAGTTCATCAGCCTTTTCAACTAGGCAAAAAAATTACTATTACAGATAACTTGGATGGAGATATTACGAATGTATCGACAATATCTGATTATCAAATAGATAAAATAGGTGTCAATCATGTAACGATTTCAGCAAATGACGAAAGCGGAAATAAAATTAATAAAATAACAGAAATAAAAGTAGTTGATAAAATCCCTCCAGTCTTGAGTGCAGAAGATAAAATAACGAATATAGGTGAATCAATAGACGTAATGACATTAGTGAGTGCAAAAGATAATTACGATGGCGATTTAACTAGTAAGGTCACTGAGACAGGAAAAGTTGATTGGAATAAAGCAGGCAAATATCCTGTGAATTATGAAGTGAAAGATCAATCAGGCAATCAAACAATTCTTACTAAAACAGTAACAGTAAAAGATAAAGCTCCTCAAATTAAAGAACCTCAAGCAACGATTACTCAAACAAAAGAAAATCAAGCTATTAGCCGTCCTTCAAATCAAGCAAATCTAGTCAACCAAAAGGAGAACATCGAAGCAGCACCATCACCGGTTCCTCAAGAAGTACAGTATCAACCAAAAACAGTGAATTTAATGGGGGAATCGATTCATTATGAGAATGCCGGACAAAGTGGTGGGCAAAATTATATCGATGAAAATCCTGGAAATGCATCAACTTGGGGTGGTGCTGCCGTGCAGTCAGGAACAGATGGATTAAATACCCACATTATCGGTCATAATCCGGGAGCTTTTTCAGGAATTTGGAATTTAGGAATTGGAAGTACAATTGTGGTCACCGATGCTGCAAATCATCCGACAGTCTACCATATTCAACGTATCTATCAAGTCACACAAAACGCAGTTGGGATAGCCGATGGTGTCAATTATTGGGATCGAATGATTGGAACTGGTGGGGGAGAGCGAGTTACCCTTCAAACATGTGAAAATAGTAGTGGAAGTGTAGATTGGGTAATTGAGGCTTCAGCGTAAAAAATGAACTCAAACTCAAACAGAAACAATTTAAAAATGAAGGGCTTTGGAATGGATAGACTCTTATCTACTCTAAAGCCCTTGCTCTTTGTAACTTGACCTATATAGTCTAATTAGACTATAATAGATGGAACGGTCTAATTAGACTATCTATATATAATGATTGAAAGAAGGAATTAACTAATGATACACTCATTTTTAATGTTGGGACAATCCAATATGGCTGGACGAGGATTTATCAAAGAGGTACAACCTATTTATAATGAAAGAATCCAAATGCTTCGTAATGGACGTTGGCAAATGATGACTGAGCCAATTAACTATGATCGTCCTGTTGCTGGAGTTGGACTAGCAGCTTCATTCGCTGAAGCTTGGTGTGAGAAGAATAAAGAAGATCAAATAGGTTTAATTCCTTGCGCTGAAGGCGGCAGTATAATAGATGAATGGCATCCAGATGGAATTCTATTTCGTCATGCCATTAGCCAAGCAAAATTTGCGATGGAAAATAGTCAACTAACAGGAATCCTTTGGCACCAAGGAGAAAGCGATAGCACTCCAGAGCGTTTTCTAGATTACTATGAAAAGTTATTACATGTTATCAAAGCATTTAGAACAGAGCTTAATGCTGCTAATCTACCATTAATGATAGGCGGTATGCCTGATTTTTTAGGGAAAAGTGGTTTTGGAATTAGTTGTACAAAACATCATGCTGTTGATCAAGCCTTGCAAAAAGTTGCTTTTGAACAGGAATATTGTTACTTTGTGACTGCAGCAGAACTGACAGCAAATCCTGATGGAATTCATATCAACGCTCTTTCACAACGTCGCTTTGGTTTACGTTACTTCGAGGCCTTTGATAACAGCCGACATGTAATGGAACCGCTAGAAGGTGAAGAAAAAAGACTGGGGAATTTAAGCAAAAGAGTGTACACCCAAGGGGAAAAAATTTATTTGGCAAGTATGGAGATGGCATTAGGAACTATTAGTTATCCTGAATTTGAAGCGAAGTTGGGAAATCTTTTTCGAAAATAAAAGGAGGGTCTGTTTTTTGATTCCATTAATTATCTTAGGTCTATTAAAGCAAAATCCAGGCTCGTATGGCTACGAACTCTTAGCCCTTATGGACTTACGCTACTATAAATATATCGTGAATTATACTAAAGGCTCTTTTTATTATCATTTGCAACAAATGGAAGAAAAGGGACTTATTAATAAGATAGAACCGATAGCCGTGAAAAATACCCATGAGGCTCACCACTATGTGATGACTGAATTAGGCGAGAAAGAGTTTGAGAAGTTGATGCATAAGTACGGAACAAAAACTGATTATGTTAAACTATCATTTTTTGGTGCGATGCTATTTGTTGAGGAATATCCTAGCGAAAAGTTTGAAGAAATTGTAAAAGAGCAACTAACTGAAACAAAGAACAGAATTAATTTATTAGAACAGTCACTTAAAACCGAGCAGGAGTTGCCAACCTATTTTAGAAAGATGCTAGAAAATTCTAGGTCTCATCATATAGTGAATTTAGAATGGTTTGAAGAGATGTTAACTAATGAGGAAATAAATGAAAGTTGACTAAATTATACGCAAAAAAGCTTGCTGAATTTCAAACTAATTGAAATTCAGCAAGCTTTTTATTATTTTTTTAAATCTTCAATCGAATTGATATTTTCCATATAAGTTGGAACAACTAAACCAAGTTGCGCCCCTTCAAGATTGGGTCCTAAGTCATCGACTTTATCTTTATAATCTTTGTAAAAGGCTCCAGAAGTACGTGGCAACCATGCAGCGACCATACCATCTGCAGCATCCGTTGCAACAGATGCCCACATTGGTTGAATTTCCATTGCCTGAATCGTTGTGTCATAGCCTAATTGGTTTAAGACTAGAGCGACCACATTTGTAGAAGCAATTTCAGAATCCCAAGCAACATAGGTTAATTTTAACTTATGGTTGTCAACTTTTGAAACACCTTTTGTCCATTCAGCGACTGCATCAGGATTTGCTTTAATCCATTTTTCAGCAGCTTTTTCAGGATCCATCCCATTGTTGACATCTAACATCACGTCAGACATCTCTTCTGGCGTCCAGTGGAAGCGATCTAGCACCGTGTAAGCAGAAGGTTCATCTTTTTTTAAACCTTGGCGCACGATCGTATGGATGCTTTCAGCAGTACCGAAAGATTCTTTAGGATCTTTTAAGAATTTTAAATCATATTTAGTAAACATCCAGTGAGGCGTCCAACCTGTTACAACAATTGGTCGCTTATCTTTGATTGCTTTTTCAAGTGTACTTGTCATGGCAGCAGAAGAGCTTGGTTGCAATTGCCAATTTGTTAATTTGTAATCTTCAATCGCTTTATCCGTTGCAGACATAATACCGCCACCTGCATCGATTCCTGTAATCGTGTAATTGATTTGTTCACCAAGTGGTTTTTTTGCATCATAAGGTTCAAGACCAGTAGCACAACTACTTAATAGAATCAAAAAGGAGGCAGCTAATAACAGCGTCATTAATTTTTTCATCATTGATTCCTCCTTAGCGAGTTCGTTTATCTTTTGTAAATGCTTGAGTCAAACGGTCTAAAATGATAGCTAAAATAACGATTGCTAAACCAGCAGTAAATCCGTTACCAGCGTCATTACGACCAACAGCAAAGTAAACTTTTGTTCCAAGTCCCATTGTTCCAATCATTGAAGCAATAACAACCATTGAAAGAGCAAGCATGATACTTTGGTTAATCCCAGCCATAATGGTTGATTTTGCGATTGGCAACTCGACTTTAAAAAGTTTTTGCCAACCAGTTGATCCAAATGAATCTGCAGCTTCATCTAATTCAGTTGGGACACTACGAATACCTAGGTTTGTCATACGAACTGTTGGAGGCATTGCAAAAATAACAGAAGCAACAACCCCAGGCACCATTCCAATACCAAAGAAGGCAACAGCAGGAATCAAGTAAACGAAAGCTGGCATTGTTTGCATAAAGTCAAGAATCGGACGGATGATTTTTTCAGCAATTCTGCTTTTTGACATCCAAATACCAAGAGGTACGCCGATTACTAAGGCAACAAAACTACTTGTTAAGACTAACGTTAAGGTCTGAGTCATATCACGCCAGAACCCTAAGTTCCAAATAAACAATAAGCCAAAGAATGAAAAGGCAATTAGTCCCCATTTTTTTCCGTTGCGGTTAACGTAGTAAACGCATGCTACAACAAGGACGATAAACAGCCAAATTGGTAAAATATCAAAGACCCATTGGAAAACGCTAGCGATGCTTGCGATAATCACGGAAATTACATTAAAGAATCCTTCAAATTTTGTTAAGTTTTCAACGAGTGAATCAATCCAATCAGCGATTGGAATCATTGGTATATTAGACATGTTGTGGTACCTCATTTCCTGCTAACGCAGCCAGAACAGAACCGCGCACAATTATTCCTTTAAGTTTGTTATTTTCAATAACGGCCATTGGAACCGCCATAGTTGAAACAGTGTCCATCAAATCAGCGATAGGTGTATCTGGTTCAGTTGTTACGATGTCACGGTGAATGATTTCTTCAAGCGACGATTTCTTTTCATTGATTAAATCTAAGACTTCTTTAGCATGAACCATTCCAATTAACTCACGATGACGATTGACAACAAAAATACTTGAGATGCTTTCTTCACGCATGCGTTTTAAGGCAACACGAGGTCCATCTTTTTCGATTGAAATAGTAGACGGGCGAATCATCACATTGCTTGCTGTAAAGACTTTAGAGCGATCCACATCTTCGATAAATTTCTCAACATAGTCGTTTTCAGGACTCGTTAAGATATCTTCAGGGGTACCGGTTTGAACAACAGCACCATCGCGCATAATCATAATACGATCGCCGATTCTTAAGGCTTCATTTAAGTCATGAGTGATAAAAATAATTGTTTTTTGAACAGTACTTTGTAATTCTAACAATTGATTTTGCATTTCTTTTCGGTTTAATGGATCTAAGGCAGAGAAGGCTTCATCCATCAATAAAATATCTGGGTTATTCGCTAATGCTCTTGCAAGACCAACACGTTGTTGCATCCCACCTGATAATTGGTCTGGGTATTGTTCCCCATAGCCATTTAAGCCAACTAAATCCAACGCTTCATTGGCACGTTGTGTGCGTTCGCTTTTATCAATATCTTGAATTTCTAAGCCATATTCTGTATTTTTTAAAATAGTACGATTTGGAAACAAGCCGAAATTCTGGAAAACCATACTCATACTTTTACGACGAGTTTCGCGTAAGGTCTTTTTATCCATATTGACTAAATCAACATCATCTAAATAAATATCGCCAGATGTTGGTTCAATCAGACGATTTAGCAGACGAATCAAGGTTGATTTCCCACTACCTGACAATCCCATAATTACAAAAATCTCGCCTTCTTCAACGTTGAAACTTACGTTATCAACCCCGATAGTAGCGCCTGTTTCTTTTAAGATGTCTTTCTTAGACTGACCATCTTTTAACATCGAAAGTGCTTTAGCGCTTTTTTTCCCAAATACTTTGGTAAGATGTTCAACTTTAATTTTTGACAAAACAATTTCCTCCTTTTTTAATCAAACACTGTAGTTTAATTAAAACACGATACGAACAAAATGAAATGACAATGACCTAGAAGACAAGGAAGTATTTCCCTGCAGTAAATCAAAATGATTAAGCTCTTTTTGTTATTTCGGTTTCAATTAATCTGTTTTGTACATTGAAAATGCCCTGATTTAAAAAGCATGTCTATTATTCTAACATTAAATAAAAGAAAATGAAAACTGATTTGTTTTCAAAAAAAGCTTGAAAAGTCGGGTTATCCGCATTGTAGTAGTCGTTAGAAAGAATTTAAAAAAATTTTTATTTTCACGAAGAAACCGCTTACCTTAATAAAGAAAAAGTTGTTTTTCTACTATTAAAATTGTATTCTAAAAAAGAATGACGGGTTTAATAAAGGGTGGAGGTGAAAGAAAACGTGACGAATAAAATGAAAAAACAAATTTTAGAGGATACAAAAGAGTTTGTCTTTCAAACGCTAAATAACGAAAAAAGCGGACATGATTGGTTTCATATTCAACGAGTGGTAAATTTGACTAAACAAATTACACAGCAAGAAGCAGGACAGGTAGATGCTTTTGTTTGTGAAATGGCCGCATTACTTCATGATATACCTGATGAAAAACTTAACGTAACGCCAGAAATCGGGAAACAACGAGTGGAACATTGGTTGAAGAGTCAAAAGCTAGCGTTAGTAGATCAAACAGCTATTTTAACGATAGTCTTAAACCTTTCTTATAAAGGTGGAACGAACAAAGTACAGTTAGAAACCATTGAAGGGAAAATTGTTCAAGACGCAGATCGATTGGATGCAATGGGAGCCATAGGGATTGCTAGAACAATGATTTATTCAGGGCATCATGGTCGACCGATGCACGACCCGGCAAAGCAACCAAGAACGAACATGACGTTAGCAGAATATCGCTCTAACGAAGACACGGCGATTATGCATTTTTATGAAAAGTTATTAAAGTTAAAAGATACCATGAATACAACTACTGGAAAAAAATTAGCCAATGAAAGACATTTGTATATGGAAAACTATTTAAAAGAGTTTTTTGCAGAATGGAATGGCGAAAAGTAGCAAATTCTAGAATTAACTTGTTTCTATATTATGATAGAAGCAAGTTTTTATTTTATGAGTGTAGTGAATAAATAGAATGATTATACATATCAACTATTTTTGATTAAGCAACTGTTGGAAAAGCTTTACACATCAATGGTTCACTTAAATAAGTCTGTTGAAACAGTAAAAGAATAGAAAGTAAAGGCTTACAATAAGATGGGTTTTTAGTTAGAAAACGAGGTTAATAAACTAGTTTTTTTGTGGGTTGTGATACAATAAACATGAGTAGAACATGCATACTCATTCAATCAATTCCGAATCACAAAAGGAGGAAGGCAAGTGAATAAGAAAAAATTTACGATGCCCACATCGTATACCGTTTTATTTTTAATTATTGTGGCAATTGCTATTTTAACTTGGTTGATCCCATCGGGTGCTTATGAGACCACTAAAGCAGGCAATATTATTGCAGGAACTTATCATCAAACTGCTTCTCATCCACAAGGATTATGGGATATTTTTATGGCACCAATTAGAGGGATGCTAGGAACTGAAACAACGCCAGGCGCAATGGAAATTTCATTTTTTATTATTGTAATTGGTGGCTTTTTAGGGGTTATTACAAAAACAGGAGCATTGGACGCGGGAATTAGTTCAGTGGTAAAAAATAATAAGGGACGTGAAAAACGTCTTATTCCCATTTTAATGATTTTATTTGCATTAGGCGGTACCTCATTTGGAATGGCAGAAGAGACAATGGCCTTTTATCCGTTGTTGATTCCAGTCATGATTGCAGTAGGCTTTGACTCCATTGTAGCGGTTGGAATTGTGTTAATTGGTTCACAAATTGGATGTTTGGCCTCAACAACAAACCCCTTTGCAACAGGTGTGGCTTCACAAGCATTAGGAATTAGTCCAGGAGATGGCATTATTTGGCGGATTCTTTTATTGGTAGTGACCTTGTCTGCTGGAATTATTTATGTGTATCGTTACGCATCAAAAATCGAAAAAAATCCAGAAGCTTCTCTAATGTATCATCAACGAGAAGCTGATTTAGAACATTTTAAAATCAATGAAAATATGGAAAGTATTACACCAAAACAAAAAAAAGTATTAACTCTTTTTATTTTAACTTTTGTTATTATGATTTTTGGTCTGATTCCGTGGTCATCGATTAATCCAAAATGGACCATTTTTGAAACTTTTAATACATGGTTAACGAACCTTCCATTATTGGGGGCATTAATTGGAAAAGATATCGCTCCTTTTGGAACGTGGTATTTTACTGAAATTACAATGCTGATGTTTTTAATGGCAGTTATTATTGGAATTGTTTATCGTATGAAAGAGGAAGATTTTGTTTCAACTTTTATTAGTGGTGCAGGGGAATTACTGGGGGTCGCTTTAATTTGTGCGATTGCAAGAGGGATTCAAGTGGTAATGAACGACGGAATGATAACAGCGACTGTTTTACATTGGGGCGAACAAGGACTAAGTGGCTTATCTTCAGTTGTCTTTATTGTGCTAACCTTTATTTTCTATATTCCAATGTCTTTCTTAATTCCTTCTACTTCTGGCTTAGCAGCAGCTACAATGGGGATTATTGGACCAATGGGGAATTTTGCTGGTGTGCCAGAGCATTTGGTTGTAACGGCTTATCAAGCAGGTTCAGGTATTGTGAACTTAATTACACCAACGTCAGGGGTTGTCATGGGTGGTTTGGCTTTAGCAAGGGTTGACTTGACGATTTGGTTGAAATTTATGGTAAAATTAATTGTCATCTTGTTTATTTTGACTTGTATCGTACTAGGCATTGCAGCAGTGATGTAAGTACGAATCTTAAAAAATAATGGAAAGAAGGGCTAAATTGTGAAATCATTTGTTACAAAAGAACACCAAGCAGCTTGTATTGAAACCATTCAAACATTAATTAGTTACCCATCTTATTTAAGAGAAACGAATACTGAAGGCACCTTATTTGGCAAGGACATTCAAAAGGTATTAGAAAAAACATTGGACATTTGTCAAGATCTAGGGTTTAAAACCTATCTAGATCCAGAAGGCTATTATGGATATGCAGATTATGGAGATGGAAAAGAAATTTTAGCCGTTCTTTGTCATTTAGATGTTGTGCCACCAGGCAATGAAGAGTTATGGGAAACACCAGCATTTGAAGGTGTGATTCGTGATGACTTTTTATTTGGACGTGGTTCACAAGACGATAAAGGGCCAGCGATGGCAGCTCTTTATGGAATGAAAGCCTTGATTGATGCAGAAGTTGAATTTGATAAACGAATTCGCTTTATCTTTGGAACGGATGAAGAAAACTTATGGCGATGTATGGATAAATACAATGAAAAAGAAGAAAAAGCAGTAATGGGTTTTGCACCAGACGCTGAATTTCCTTTAACATTTGCTGAAAAAGGTTTGTTACAAGTAAAACTAAAAGGCAAAGGATCAAAGGGTATTGCAGTGGCATGTGGAGATGCATTAAACGTTGTTCCAGCAGAAGCACGATACAAAGGTCCACTTAAAGAAGCCTTGAAATCCGAACTTGAAAAATTAGGATTTAACTATAAGATGGAAAATGAAACTGTGGTGGTTTTAGGGAAATCCATTCATTCAAAAGATGCAAACCAAGGAATCAATGCCGTTACTCGTTTAGCAATGGCTCTTCAAATGATTACAAAATCAGAAGCCATTGATTTTATTGCAAATGAAGTCAAGGAAGATGCACGTGGAATCAAGCTATTTGGCGAAGTAGAAGATAATGCTTCTGGTATTTTGACCTTCAACGTTGCTTCTTTAAAAGTAGATGAAAACGAGTCCGTAATTGGTATTGATATTCGCATTCCAGTGACTGTTAACAAAGACGAGATCGTTGCAACACTTACGGAAGTAGCGAAAAAGTATCATCTCAAATATGAAGAATTTGATTATCTAGCGTCACTTTATGTGCCTTTAGAATCAACATTAGTTGAAACATTATTAGGCGTATATCGTGATAAAACAGGGGATCTCTCAGATCCAATGACGTCAGGCGGAGCAACTTTTGCTAGAACAATGGATAATTGTGTGGCATTTGGTGCGGTTTTCCCAGATTCTCCGATTACTTTTCATGAAGCAAATGAAAAAATGTCCTTGCGAGATATCTATGGAGCTATGGACATTTACGCGGAGGCAATTTATCGTTTGGCAGGCAAGTAAACTTTTGAGACTAGAAGATTTTTCTTCTAGTCTTTTTTCATAAAAATTTTCTAATTTAAGGCAACATGATATACTAAAATAAAAGAAATTCGTATGGAGAGAGGTGTAAGGCATGAAAAAGGAAGTTGGAGTTTGGTTAAGGGAAGCACGGGTGAGTGATGGAGAGTTGCTAGCAAGTTATTTCTTAGAAGACAGTCATTTTACTTCGTTGCCAATGGACGCAATGACTCAGACATTGTATGAAGTTGAAAAGCATCCTATTATGATTTTAAAAGAGGAGGCATTAGTTGGTTTTTTTATTTTGCAGGTTGGTATTGGAGTGGAGCCTTACACTGATAATCCCAATGCCATTTTATTGCGAGCGTATTCCATTGATGATCGCTATCAAGGAAAAGGGTATGGAAAAGAGTCCATGTCTACTTTAAAACCCTTTATTAATGAACACTTTCCACAAGTAAATGAAGTTGTACTTGCTGTTAATCACATGAATATAGGGGCACAGATGCTTTATTTAAAATCAGGATTTTATGATACTAAAAGAAGAATTAACGGTGAACTGGGCGTTCAATTGATCTATTCAATGGATTTATAACAACAAAGGAAACTTGCTACTAATCATCAGCAAGTTTCTTTTTAAGTTGGATGAATTGACTTTTAATCAAAGGCGCAGTATTGTAAAGATAAACCAAAACGATTACATATGTAGTCGTAGATAGAGGAGGGATTATTATGGATTCGATGAAGAATCATTCAATGGACCCACACGATATGAAAGGAATGGATCACGAAGAAATGAGTGGGATGGAACATATGGCACACATGGGGAATTTAAAACAAAAGTTTTTAGTTTCACTATTGTTAGCTATTCCGATTATCCTATTGTCTCCAATGATGGGGATGGATTTACCTTTTCAATTTACATTTAAAGGCTCTGATTGGCTTGTGTTACTATTAGGGACTGTCCTTTTTTTCTACGGAGGAAAACCATTTTTAAGTGGAGCTAAAATGGAGCTAAAGGCTCATAGTCCGGCAATGATGACGCTAATTGCTTTAGGAATTTCGGTTTCTTACTTTTATAGTGTCTATGCTTTTATCAGCAATCACTTCTTACCAAATCTGCCACATGTTATGGATTTCTTCTGGGAATTGGCAACGTTAATCGTCATTATGTTACTGGGACACTGGATAGAAATGCGAGCTATTAGTAATGCTGGAGATGCCTTAAAAAAAATGGCGGAATTGTTGCCAAATGAAGCGACGATCATTGACTCAACTTCTTTAAAGACAAAACAAATTCCCTTATCAGAAGTTGCAATCGGAGATTTGTTGCAAGTGAAGGCAGGCGAAAAAATACCAGCAGATGGAATTGTCGAAGCAGGAACGACTAGTATTAATGAAGCGATGGTTACTGGGGAAGCGAAGTCTGTTAAAAAGCAAGTGAAAGATAAAGTGATTGGCGGTTCGGTTAACGGTGAAGGGACGATCACCATTAGTGTTACTGGAACGGGTGAGTCTGGTTATCTAGCTCAAGTAATGGCTTTAGTTGGCAGTGCAAAAGAAGAAAAATCAGCCGTAGAGTCGCTTTCTGATCGAGTAGCAAAATGGTTGTTTTATGTAGCGCTGAGCGTAGGGATTTTAGCATTTGTAAGTTGGTTGTTTATTACGAAAGAAATCAACACGCCCTTAGAACGAATGGTGACGGTATTGGTGATTGCCTGTCCCCATGCGCTAGGACTAGCAGTTCCTTTAGTTACCGCACGTTCCACTTCACTTGGTGCTAAAAATGGTTTATTGATCCGGAATAAAAATGCACTTGAATCTGCGAAAAAAGTGGATGTCATCTTAATGGATAAAACCGGAACTTTAACAGAAGGGGATTTTAGCGTGACTGCAATTGAAACCTTCAAATCAGACTATTCAAGACTAGATATTTTAAAAATAGCAGGAGCTTTAGAACAAAAATCGAGTCATCCTTTAGCAACGGGTATTTTAAAAAGAGTAGAGGAAGAAAAAGTGAAACTTCCAACAGCTAGTGAAGTTCAAGCGATATCAGGTGTTGGATTATCAGGAACAATCAATCACCAAAACATAAAAATAGTGACTGCATCCTATTTGATGAAACAAAAAGGTGCATTTGATCAAGAACAGTTCAATCAATTAGCTGGGGAGGGAAATTCTGTTAGTTATTTAATGATTGAAGAAACAGTCATAGGGTTAATTGCTCAAGGAGATAAAATCAAAGAAAATGCCTATCAATTTATTAAGGAACTATTGGATAGAGGTATTCAACCAGTAATGTTGACTGGCGATAACCAAGCAGCAGCAAAAATGGTTGCAGACAAAGTTGGAATTCAAACATTCTACGCGAACCTTCTGCCAGAGGAAAAAGAAAAAATGGTGGCAAGGTATCAACAAAAAGAGAAAACGGTGATGATGTTAGGGGATGGAGTAAATGACGCCCCTAGCTTAGCAAAGGCAGATGTTGGCATCGCAATTGGCGCAGGCACGGATATTGCGATTGATTCAGCAGATGTGATTTTAGTGAAAAGCGATCCGCTTGATACCCTACATTTTCTATCCTTAGCCAAAAATACTACTAGAAAAATGATTGAAAACTTATGGTGGGGCGCAGGATACAATATTATTGCGATTCCTTTAGCTGCGGGGATTCTAGCTCCGATTGGAGTTGTATTAAGTCCAGCCGTTGGATCAGTCTTAATGTCATTGAGTACGGTTGTAGTAGCGTTTAACGCGTTATTATTAAAAATCGATCACTAAAGAATCAACTTTCTAACAGTTATGTTCTGTTGGAAAGTTGATTTTTTTAATGAAGTAGAAGCGAGCTGCAAAAAAATAGAGTATAATAGTTTTGAACCCGAATGGGAATCCAAATGAAATAGGTGTATAACAAAATGATTGATTTTTCTTATGCCAAAATGCGTCAAATAATTGTCCATTTTGTAGGCAATAAAGCCCAAGAGCAAGGGTATGAAATTGCAGATAATATTATTGAAGAACTGGATGAAGAAATGACCGCCGTGTTAAATGAGATTTTTTTATCTCCTTTTAAAAGTGAAACAACAAACCATTTTTCACACTCAACAAGCTTAGATTATAACGAAGCGTACAATTACATTCGTAAAATTTTTAATGAAGAAACTTCTTTTTTTGAAGGGTCGGTTGATTTATTAAAGCAACTGTATGAAGCGTCTAGCCATCCCAATGTCAAATCAGGGGATTTGTGGTTGATTTATTTAAACGAATGCATCATTGAAGGGGAATTAACCGATGCGATTGGAATTTTTAAAGTTGAAAACAAAGAAGTTTTCTTAAAAAATGAATTTAATCAGCAATCGGTTACGATTGGGTATGAAAAAGGAATCACTAAAAAAGACATCGATAAAGCTTGTATTGTTTTTAACCTGCAGGAAAAAGATGGCTACCGCGTTGTTGCGTTAGACAATTTAACGAGGGGAGAAAGTGTGTATTGGAAACAACATTTTTTAGGCATTGAAAAAGTCCTAGACGACACGCTATTAGCAGAAAGTTTTGTGAATATCTGTGCGGAATTTGTCAAAAAAGACGATGAAAGCTTAGTTGGAAAATCAACTTTTATTAAAGAAGCACAAGAATATTTAGAAGTTCAGCCAGAAATCAATTTGGAAGACTTTGCAGATACGCTGGTAGAAGAATCAAAGCAAGAAGAATTTAAGACAGGCGTTGCAAACTATGAAAAAACCCATGCAGTGACGTTTCCTGATAATTTTAAAGTAAATGAGAAAAATAAAGAAGCTTTTTCTAAAAAAGTCAAAAATAAAATCAAAATTAATAATAACATTTCAATTGTTGTAAAAGATGTCAATCAGCTAACTGAAAAGGATATGGTGGAAGGCTTCGATGAAGTGGAAAAACGAAAATACCTTAAAATTTATTATTAGCAGAAACCAAAGGGAGTGGTTAGTGGATGAAGATGAATTTTAAAGGGCTTGCCCTTGTCCTTATAACGTTACTTGCAACAAGCTATTTTGGAATTCGATTTTATCAACAACAGCAACTTCCTAAAGTTCCCACTGAAGAACAAACTGCAAAAAATCCTGTTTTTTTGATACCAGGAACGAATGCAACGAATAAACGTTTTAATAGCTTTACGGAATCGTTGATGGAGGAACAGGTGACTAGCAACACAGTCCTAAAAATTCAAGTTAAAAAAGATGGCGGGATTCACTATTTAAATCAATTGAAAAAAAGTAGTGAGCGTCCTTTTATCGTTGTCGGTTTTGAAGACAATACAGAAAAAGCAGTAGATATTGAAGCTAAATGGTTTCAAAACGTAGTGCTAGACGTCAAAAAGAAATACCCGTTTTCGACTTTTGATGCTGTAGGGCATTCAAATGGAGGATTAGTCTTAGCGACTTATTTAGAGAACTATCAAACAACCTCAAATCCCCAAATGAATCGCCTGATAACCATTGCAACGCCATTTAATGATACAACAGCCGAGTATAACGACAATAATCTAGCCTTTACAGAAGTGAAAAAAGCGAGCCATCTATTAACTAATTTTATTGAAAAACAAACGCAATTGCCTTCGTCGTTAAAGGTTTTGGCAATAGCTGGAGATCAAGAAAAAAATGAGACGCATAGTGATGGCGTAGTTCCTGTACAAAGCGCATTAGCTAGTCGGCTATTTATCAAAAAGCAAGTGGCAAGCTATCAAGAAAGCATCATTACTGGCAAACAAACAGGTCATAGTGACTTGTTAGATAATTCAAAGGTACAAAAACAAGTGAAGGCATTTATTTATCAAGATGAGAATTAGCATTGTAGCGAATAAAACTATTAACAAACGCGTTGTAGTTTACTTTCTGTTTCCTTATACTGAATAAAAGGAGTGATGTGAATTGTTGAGAAAAGATCGTAAAAACCTGAGGTATCAATATGGCTACTATTCATTTTTAGTGTTTATTGGGTTATTTCTTATGAATCAATTTCTGACTGGAACTGGCTTTCAGTGGGCGGAAACCAATCGTTTAGAAACATGGATTTTATTGTTGTTTAGTTCCTTTTATTTTGGTGTAATGACGAGTTGGAAAGGTGCGCTGGGTCATGAAGCGAGTATTAAAAAAAGAATGATTTTATTTTATTTTGTTATGAGTATCACAGCCTTCGCTGTAACGGTTACCAACTATAAAATAGAACCAATCATGGTAAACGGCAAATTGCAATTTGTTGCGAGTATTTATTTAATAAGTATTTATTGGTTTTTAATAGCCTTGTTAAGCTTGTATCAACGCAAAAAACAATTGGGAAAAATCATTTAATAGGAGAGGATAGAATGAAAGCGTATGGTTATGAAAATCCAAAATATTCAGTGTTTTTATCCGTTGCCAAACAACTAAATGAATGTGGAATTGTTCCGGTTTTAATGGGTTCACTAGGTCTTGAGATTGTAACAACTAAAAATTGGGATGTTGGAGATATTGATATACATATTCCAGGAGATAGCAGGGGATGGTCAGCTCCGGTTGAAGAAATCATTTACCAATGGGAAGAAGTAAAAAAACAACTTGAAGGATTAGGTTTCTCATTGGTTGATTTACACGAGCATGCTTTTGAAAAAGGAACCTTGCGAGTTGAATTTGCAGTTATTGATACACTGCCTGAATTTGCAGGAATTGCCTTAGATGACATTAAGCAAATAGAAGATCAAGGGATACGTTATCGACTGTTAAATGCCACTCAATATTATCAACTATATCAAGCTTCTTCTAAAGATAGTTACCGAAATCAGAAAAATAATCAAAAGGATTTTGCAAAAATAGCTTATTTAGCTGATCTATTAACAAATATTGAATAATCGGAATATCTTTCAGAGTCTAATGATTTTGAAAGATTTTTTTTTGAAGAAAATTTCAAGGCATCTGTTTAAGGGGTTTTGCATTATGATGAATGATATATCTTTATTTTGTATAAGTTTAATTTTATTTTTAAAAAGAAAAGTGTTATAGTTTTATCAAGAGGTGATAACGATGAAAAAAGACTTTGAGGACTCAATTGATAATAAAGTGTATGAGTTTAGAGTGTTAGCAAGATTATCTCAACAAGAATTAGCTAATAACGTAGGTGTATCAAAGCAAACGATTTTTGTGATGGAAAAAGGAAATTATGTTCCAACTTTATTATTAGCATTTAGAATTGCAGAATTTTTTGGAGTTACTGTGGGAGAAATTTTTGAATATAAAAAAGGAGTAGATAAAAATGAAAATTAAATCTTTAAGTGATTTGCCTGAAGCATTATTTTTTCCATTGAAGGAATGGGTCTCTCAGAGTCCCTCGAATTTGAATTTTTTAGTGGGGCTCACGATGCTTATGATTCTTATTGGTATGTGCTTGTCTTATTATTTATTAAAAAAAATTGGAAAACCCGATGAAAGAACAAATGAATATTATAAGAAGTTGGCATATGTTGTATTGGTGGTAATTATTATTTGTGATATAATTTTTCCAAAAAGTTACATGCCGTATCAGTTTTATTCAATAAAATATAGCTTAGCTGTTTTAATAGGGAGTCTGTATCTATTTAGACAATATAGAAAAGATTTTAAATAAATTACTTAAATAATTTTTTGGATGATTATTGAATGGTTGAATTTAATTTTTAAGATAAATTTTTTTGAATAGATTTCAAAAAGTTCGATTAAAATTCAACTTTTTGAAATCACTACATAGATAAAGTATAATAATTTATTTTTTTAAATAATAACAATCGTTACTTTTTTTGATATCAGTTAGAGTTCAATATAAAAGTCAATTAAAATAATAACGATTGGGTTTAAGAACAAATGTATAATCTGAAAAATAAAAAGACAGCATAATTGATTGAATAGTGGAGGTAAAGAAATACTTTAGCTCGTTCAAGCATTCCTTTAGTGACGAATGCATCATTAGGAACTATGCTAAGGCTATCAAAGAATAAAGGAGTTGAACAAATGAAAATAGGAGAAAAAATTAAAGTCTTAAGGAAAAATAATAACTTAACTCAAAAAGAATTAGCTGAGAAATTAAATGTTTCAGGACAAGCTATCTCCAATTGGGAAAGACAAAAAGGGTATCCAGATATTGCAAATATCATTAGAATCTCAGAAATATTTAATTTTTCATTGGATGAGTTAATCAAAGAAGATGGTGATTTAAAAAAAATATTGTTGGAACAAAAAGTTAAAAAGCGTACAAAAATGATTGTGACCATTTTGTTTTTAATAGCTTATATGGTTATATTAATTTCTAGCCTTTTTAGAATAAAGACTGTTGGTTATAAAGAATTAAATGTTATTAGCTTAATTGTGGGTGTTTTAGGAACTATTCAAAGTATTTTAGATTTAAAAAAATTACTTTGAAAACTAGCATATAGATTAAAGAACTAACGAGCTACTATTGACTAGAATTGATATAAATGCGATAATTAGCGAGAAGAAAATTTAATAGAACAACCATCACAAAGGGGTGCTGCAAATGCGGCTGAGATTGAATCAAGTGGATTCTAACCCTTCGAACCTGTTCGTTAGTACGAGCGTAGGAATTGTGACGGGGCGACGATGATAAAAAGAATCATTCAGCTCCTCCTTTGTTGTGTGGCACTGTTCGACACATTCAAAGGAGGAGTTTTTTTATGTCCAAAACAAAGTTAAATGTCTGGATTGAAGGAACGATTTGTGCGGCACTTGCAATCGTTTTGTCATTTTTACCAACAAATATCGGAGCAAATTTCACCATTTCATTAGGAATGATTCCGCTTATTCTTTTTAGTTTTAGAAGGGGAGTAGCAGCAGGAATTGTTGCTGGATTTTTATGGGGCGTTCTGCATTTTTTAGTTGGAAATGTGGCTATTTTAAATTTACTACAAGGCTTTATAGAATATTTTATCGCGTTTATGTTTACGGGATTTGCAGGCGTAGTAGCCAGCCAAGTACGAGAATCAATCGTGACTAGGCAACGTGGGAAAATGGTGAGCTATATTATAGTGGGAACTTTTATTGGAACATTCGCCCGCTTCTTTTGGCATTTCGTAGCAGGATTTTATTTTTGGGGAAGTTATGCTCCAAAGGGAATGAGTGCGGTTTGGTTTTCCTTTATTATGAATGGGGGAAGCGCATTGGCAACAGGAATTGTCACCAGTGTTGTTTTAGTGATTGTGGCTGCTACAGCACCCGACTTATTTCTTTCGAAAGAAACAAGTTGGCTAAAAAAATAAGAATTTAAAAAAGGGACTTTGACAGGGTCCTTTTTTTATTAGAAAAAGAATTATTTTTATAAATGAGATAAGATTTTAGTAGCTAAAAGAAAAACTTCATAGTAAGATAATAAAGAATTAAGTTCGTTTAAAGGAGGCTTTTATGAATACTATTTTACTTGTTATCGCTCTTGTGACATTGATTAATATTTTTTTAGCTATCATCACAGTTTTTCGTGAAAAGCGAGATATTGCAGCCACGTGGGCATGGTTGCTCGTCCTTGTTTTATTACCGGGAATTGGGTTTATTGCGTATCTTTTTGTTGGTAAAAAAATCTCTCGAGAGAAAATTTTTGATATTAAGACGCAGGAAAGCATTGGAATGAGTGAACTTGTTTTGGCTCAAAAAGAAATGCTTGCGGAAGATGAATTGCTGTCAAGCAAACAAAGTAATGAAAATACAAAAGAAATGGCAAGTTTATTTTTGGAAAGCGATGAATCGATTTTAACCAAAGGAAATGAATTGAAGATTTTTACCGATGGAAAAGAAAAATTTGATCATTTGATTCATGATATCCAACAAGCGAAACACCATGTTCATTTGTTGTATTATACGTTTCATCAAGATGAGCTAGGAAATCGAGTTTTAGCAGCATTGGAAGAACGAGCTGCAGCAGGTGTTGAAGTGTTAGTTATCTATGATGCGATGGGATCTCGCTCAACCAAGCATCGCTTTTTTAAGAACTTAGAAAAATTAGGTGGCAAAGCAGAACCGTTCTTTGGTTCTCATTGGACGATTATAAATTTGCGTTTGAATTATCGAAATCATCGTAAAATTGTGATTATTGATGGGAAAGTCGGATATATTGGAGGATTCAATATAGGAGATGAATATTTAGGGAAAGTGAAAAAATTTGGTTATTGGCGTGATACGCATCTTCGAATTGAGGGGAATGCCGTTTTGGCTCTACAAAGTCGATTTTTAATGGATTGGAATGCAGCTGTTGTAAAACAAAAATTTGATTACAAAGAAGAGTACTTTCCATTAAGCAAAAATCACGGAAAAACCAATATGCAAATTGTCTCTAGCGGACCAGATTCAGAATTGCAACAAATTAAAAAAGGCTATTTAAAGATGATTAGTATGGCAAAAGAATCTATTTATATACAATCGCCCTATTTTATTCCAGATGACAGTGTGTTAGATGCTATTACAATAGCTGCGATGTCTGGAATTGATGTACGGATTATGATTCCAAATAAGCCAGATCATCCATTCGTTTACAGAGCAACCACTTATTTTGCAGGCGAGATGGTAAATGCGGGTGCGAAGGTGTATATTTATGATAACGGCTTTTTACATGCGAAGACAATGGTAATTGATGGCGAAATTGCTTCAGTTGGTACAGCAAACCTTGATTTTAGAAGCTTTAAATTAAACTTTGAAGTCAATGCCTTCATTTATGATCCTGTAATCGCACAAGATTTAAAACAAATTTACGAAAAAGACATTGAAAAATGTCATTTATTAACAAAAGAGTTACTAGATCAGCAAAGTCGCTGGATGAAATTTAAACAAGAATTCTCCAGATTATTGTCACCCATCTTATAAAAAATTGCATAATTTTCTACCGAAAACGTATAAATCTTACTTCACAAAAGAGTTGATTTATGCGTTTTTTTTGATAAAATTTAATGATTTCAGTGTGTCTGATTTGAAAGATAGGACTTTTTCATGGATAATAGAAGAGAAGACGTATTTCTTTTTGTTTATTTATGCAAAAATAATAAAAAACTAATGGGGTGAATCGATTGTTAGAATTCAAGAATGTTTCAAAAATTTATAAAGGTGGAAAAAAAGCAGTTGATGACGTCAATTTAAATTTTGAAAAAGGCGAATTTATTGCGTTTATCGGTACCAGCGGTAGTGGGAAAACAACTACGATGAGAATGATCAACCGTATGATTGAACCAACATCGGGACAAATATTAATCAATGGGGAAGATATTGCTAAGACAGATCCAGTGGAATTGCGCCGCAAGATTGGGTACGTCATTCAACAAATCGGATTAATGCCACATATGACAATTCGTGAAAATATTGTTCTTGTTCCTAAATTATTAAAATGGCCAGAAGATAAACGTAAAGAGATTGCAGATCGTTTAATCAAGCTGGTTGATTTACCAAATGACTTTCTTGAACGCTACCCATCTGAATTATCTGGTGGACAGCAACAACGGATTGGAGTTGTTCGTGCATTAGCAGCTGACCAAGATATTATTTTAATGGATGAACCTTTTGGTGCGCTAGATCCTATTACCCGTGAAGCCTTGCAGGATTTAGTCAAACAGTTGCAACAAGAAATGGGAAGAACCATTATATTTGTAACCCATGATATGGATGAAGCCCTTAAGCTTGCCGACAGAATTGTGATTATGCGAGAAGGTCGAGTGGTTCAATTTGATACGCCAGATAATATTTTACGCGAACCAGCTGATAAATTTGTTGAAGAATTTATTGGGCATGATCGTTTGATTCAAGCACGTCCGAATATTCAAACGGTTGAACAAGTGATGTTGAAAACGCCAATCTCCATTACACCAGGCAAATCATTAACAGAAGCCATTCGCTTGATGCGCGATAAACGAGTGGATACTTTGTTGGTAACCGACGATGCGGGGATCTTAAAAGGGTATATTGATATTGAAAGTATCGATTACAACCATCGTACTGCTACAAGTGTAGGGGATATTATGAGTAAGAACGTCTTCTTTGTTCGCAAAGATTCCTTATTACGTGATACGGTTCAACGTATTTTAAAACGTGGACTTAAATATGTACCAGTTGTAGATGAAGCAGGAAAATTAGTAGGAATCGTTACAAGAGCAAGTCTAGTAGATGTCGTTTACGATACTATTTGGGGAGACGATGATTCGGAAGAAACGGTACCAGTTAATGAAAAGAATGTCGAAGTTAAGGAAAGCAATGAGTAGAAAGGGGAACTAAAAAATGATTGAATTTTTAAATACCTATGGCTCAGAGCTGTTGCTTAAAACGTGGGAACATCTTTATATTTCTGCAGTGGCTCTCGGGCTAGGCATTATCGTAGCAGTGCCATTAGGCGTCTTGTTAACTAGAACAAAGAAAACAGCTTCCGTTGTTATTGGAATTGCAAGTGTATTACAAACGGTACCATCGCTAGCGTTATTAGCCTTAATGATTCCAATTTTTGGGATTGGGAAGTTTCCCGCTATTGTAGCACTTTTTATCTATTCCTTGCTTCCTATTTTAAGAAATACTTATTTAGGAGTAAAAAATGTTGATCCTAATTTAAAGGATGCTGCTAAAGGAATGGGCATGACAAATTTTCAGTCCATTCGAATGGTTGAATTGCCATTAGCAGCACCTGTGATTATGGCAGGTATCCGTTTAGGTGCCGTATATGTCATTGCTTGGGCAACGTTAGCTTCATACATTGGAGCAGGTGGTTTAGGAGACTTTATCTTCAATGGATTAAATCTTTATAAACCAGCACTGATTATCGGTGGGACAATTCCGGTAACAATTTTAGCCTTATTAGCTGACTTCTTACTTGGAAAACTCGAACACTGGATTACACCCATTTCACTTCGTACAAATGACTAGGAGGAAAACCAAAAATGAACACAATGAGAAAATCTAAGAACATTGTGGCACTTTTCTTGGTTGCACTTGTTCTGAGTAGTTGCAGTTTGCCAGGATTAGGTGGCGATGCGGGAAAAGATGCCATTACAGTGACGGGTGGCGTAACGACGGAAACACAAATTTTAGCAGGTATTGTCAAAGGGATGATTGAACACTACACCGATCAGCCAGTTCAAGTCATCAATAATTTAGGATCAACAACGATTAACCATCAAGCAATGATAAATGGAGATGCGAATATTTCAGCTGCTCGTTATACGGGAACGGATTTAACGTCAACGTTGCAAATGACAGCCGAGAAAGATCCTAAAAAAGCAATGGACATTGTTGTAAAAGAATTTGAAGAACGCTACAAACAAAAATATTACCCTTCTTATGGATTTGCGAATACCTATGCTTTTATGGTCACGAAAGAAACTGCTGAAAAATATCAGTTGAAAAAAATTAGCGATTTCAAAAAAGTTGCCGATCAATTAAATGCAGGTGTAGACAGCTCTTGGTTAGAAAAAGAGGGTGACGGTTATCGTGCATTTAAAGAGGATTATGGTTTTGATTTTAAACGTGTCTATCCAATGCAAATTGGGTTAGTTTACGATGCGCTAGCTGCTGGAAAAATGGATGCGGTACTAGGCTATTCAACAGATGGTCGGATTGCAAGTTATGATTTAGTTGTCTTAGAAGATGACTTAAAATTTTTCCCACCCTATGATGCCAGTCCTGTTGCAACAGATGCTATTTTAAAAGCCTATCCTAAGTTAAACGGGATTTTAGAAAAGCTTGAAGGTAAAATTGATACAAAAACCATGCAACAATTAAATTACAAAGCAGATAATGACTTGATTGAACCAGAAGTTGTTGCGCAAGACTTCTTAAAAGAACACGATTATTTTAGCAAAGGAGACAACTAAAATTATGGAAAATATGAATTTATTTGAGCAATTGATTTATTATTTTAATCAAAATGGCTCCTATGTTTTCAGCCAATTTATGCGCCACTTTTTAATCTCCATTTATGGTGTATTATTTGCAGCCGTGATTGGGATACCAATTGGGATATGGATTGCCCGTCATACGAAATTAGCTAGTTGGGTCATTGGTATGGCAAATGTGATTCAAACGATTCCTTCATTAGCAATGTTGTCTATTTTGATGTTAGGCTTAGGATTGGGAGTAAATACTGTTATTGTGACTGTCTTTTTATATTCATTATTGCCAATTATCAAGAATGCTTATACAGGTTTGAGAAGCGTTGATCGTAATATTTTAGATTCAGGAAAAGGAATGGGAATGACGAAATTCCAAATTCTTTATATGGTAGAATTGCCACTGTCGCTATCCGTAATTATGGCAGGGATTCGAAATGCACTCGTAGTCGCAATCGGAATTACCGCAATTGGTTCATTTATTGGAGCAGGTGGTTTAGGGGATATCATTACGAGAGGAACCAATGCTACTGATGGAACGGCCATTATTTTAGCAGGAGCATTGCCAACTGCCTTTATGGCTATCATTAGTGACTTAGTATTAGGATTTTTCGAACGGAAATTAGATCCCGTACAAGCAACTAGTAAAATATAGTGATAAAAAACGAACCAGATTCATTCTGATCTGAATTCGTTTTTTATTTTGAAATTAAAAGAGTGAAAACTTAGGAGGTGAAACAATGAAAAAGAATCAAAAAATAAGTATATTATTACTATTAATGTTGCTAATAGGTGGTTGTGGCTTGCCAGGTTTATCTAGTAATGGAAAAAATGGAGAGGCTATCAAAGTAACGGGTGGTGTCACGTCGGAATCTCAGATTTTAGCGAGTATAGTTGGGGGCATGATTGAACATGAATTAAAGGAACCGGTCATTTTAATCAATAATCTTGGTTCCGCAAATATTAACCATCAAGCCTTATTAAATGGAGATGCAGATATTGCAGCTGCTCGATACTCAGGAACAGATTTAACGACGTTGTTGCAACTCCCTGCTGAAAAAGATCCAAAAAAAGCCTACCAAATTGTAAAAAAAGAATTTGCTAAACGATATGATCATGTTTACTTTCCTTCTTATGGATTTGCGAATAGTTTTTCTTTTATGGTCACTAAAGAGACCGCTGAAAAATACCATTTAAAAACAATTAGTGATTTAAAAACGGTGGCGAACCAACTAGAAGCAGGTGTTGATACCACTTGGCTAAAACGTGAAGGAGATGGCTATCCTGCCTTTACAAAAGAATACGGTTTTGACTTTAAGCGAGTGTATCCGATGCAAATCGGGTTAGTTTATGACGCATTAGCTGCTGGTAAAATGGATGTTGTCCTCGGCTATTCAACAGATGGCCGAATTGGCAGTTACAATCTACAGATTTTAGAAGATGATCGGCACTTTTTCCCACCATATGATGCCAGTTTAGTTGCAACAAAACAAATTTTAGAAAAATATCCTAAACTTGCGCCAGTTTTAGAAAGATTGGATGGCAAAATTTCCACTGAAACGATGCAGAAATTGAATTATCAAGTAGACAATGATTTAATGGAACCAAGTGTAGTCGCAGAAAAATTTTTAAAAGAACATCATTATTTTAAATAAAAAAACCTGAGAAAGATGTGGATACGAAAAGCTAGTTTATAGTACTAGTTTTTAGTATGACCCACTTCAATCTCAGGTTTTTAATTTGCTATACGTATATGACGGATGTCTTTAAAATCAATCATATAGGTTGTGTTTTGGTTTGAGCTCTCTAAGATAGCACGATGTTGCTCCGTTGGAGAGTAACGAAGAATACCTGTATGTTCATTAATTGCAAGAATGTGTTTGGTTTTATTAACTTGGATGACGATCGGTTTTCTTTTTTGATAGGCTTGGTTTAAGAAAAAAAGAATTTGTGCTTGTGGCATTTGTGAGTGAACTTGAAGAGTTTCCTTATGACCGACAGTGACTTTCTTTTGTAAAAAACTAAAAGGGCGAAGCTGACTTGTTGCAAAATAGTTTTCCATGATTAAAACCTCCGAACGTTTGTTTGTTAAATCTATTATACGAACAAACGTTCACTTTTGCAAGCTTTTTCTTTTTTATTTTTTGAAGAGTATAATTTTAGGCAAAAACATGCAATAATAGAGGTAAATTTTGTAAGTGTTTAGAGGAGTGAGAGAAATGAGTTTTCAATTAATAACCGATTCATGTTCAGACTTGCCAGTATCATTTGTTGAAGAACACCAAATAGCCATTATTAGTATGACCATTCAATTAGAAGGGGAAGAATTAGTGGATGATTTAGGCAAAACGTTTGATAAAGATGCTTTTTTTCAAGATTTAAAAAACGGGAAAATAGCGACAACATCTCAAATCAATATTGGAACCTACTATGAAATGTTTAAACCATTTGTTGAAAAACAACAAGACGTTCTATATTTAGCTTTTTCTTCAGCTTTAAGTGGGTCCTATAATAACGCATTAGCAGCTGTCGAAATGCTGAAAGAAGAGTTTCAAACAGTCAATATCACTGTAATCGATACAAAAGCAGCTTGTCTAGGAGAAGGATTATTAGTCTACCAAGCAGCGTTATTAAAAGAACAAGGAAAAAGCTTGGCAGAGGTTGCTAGTTGGGTAGAAGAAAATAAAATGAATCTCCATTCATGGGTGACTGTGGACGACTTGAAACATTTAGAACGAGGGGGTCGAATTTCATCGGTGGCAGCAACAATGGGCTCGTTATTAAATGTAAAGCCGATTATTATCGTCAATAAAGCAGGCGGTCTGGTTCCGATTAGCAAAGTTCGTGGACGAAAACGTTCGTTGAATTATTTGATTGATAAAACCGTTGAAGGGATTCAAAACCCAACTGAGCAAACGATTCTAGTAGGTCATGTAGGTGTACCAGAAGAAGCTGAACAAGTAAAATTAGAATTAGTAAACCGTCTGAACGTCAAAGAAGTTCTTGTCTATTCTTTTGGTCCAACCATTGCAAGTCATACGGGATTTGGTTCGGTTGCTATTTTTTCATTCGGTTCAAAAAGAGTCGAATAATTAAGTTCATCATTTTAATCAAGGAGCAATTAAATGTTAAGAAAAAATAAATTAAAACACTCTTATTGGCAATTATCTCCTGTTCAATTTTTATCATTAGGTTTTTTAAGTACAATTTTGATTGGTGGCTTTTTATTGTCGTTGCCTTTTGCAGCCAGTAATCATCAACCCACCAATTTAATTGATGCCTTATTTACCGCGACATCAGCTGTTTGTGTAACGGGTTTAGTTACACTAAACACCGCACTTCATTGGAGTTTGGCTGGTAAGTTAATTATCATGTTGTTAATTGAGATTGGCGGTCTAGGGTTTATGTCCTTCACCGTTTTTATTCTTTTTTTATCAAAAAGAAAAGTCAATTTAAAGATGCGCATTATTATGAAAGAAGCGTTAAACATCGATGAATTATCAGGTGGTATTAATCTAGTTATCTATATTTTAAAATTCTCTATTGGTGTTCAGTTATTAGGAGCACTACTTTTAATGATAGATTTTATTCCTAAGTATGGTATTGGAAAAGGTATTTTTTATAGCATTTTTCATGCTATTTCGGCATTTTGTAATGCGGGATTTGATTTATTTGGCAACAGTTTGGAATCCTTTCAAAAAAATCCCTATGTATTACTGGTCTTAAGTTTATTAATTGTGGCAGGTGGACTAGGTTTTATTGTCTGGCGTGACTTGTTGACCTACAAAAAAAATAAGCGCTTTTCCTTTCACACTAAATTAACACTAATCGTAACATCGTTGTTGCTTATTAGTGGCTTTGTTTTATTTTTATTAATAGAAGGCAATTTAGGTCAAATGAGCTCATTAAATTGGTTCGACCGTATGATGAATACGTTATTTCTAGCCATTACACCTAGAACAGCTGGTTTTAACAGTATTTCTTATAATGATCTAAGTTACGCGAGTATTTTATTAACTTGCTTTTTTATGTATATCGGTGGCTCATCTGGTTCAACCGCAGGCGGACTTAAAACATCCACTTTTGGTGTGTTGGTTATTCATGCCCTCTCGATTTTTAAAGGAAAAGAAGAAACGCAATTTTTAGGACGTACGATTAATATTAAAACCGTCAATCGATCGTTTGTTCTGCTTTTTACAACAATGTCAATCATCACAACGGCCATTGTATTGTTGAGTATTACAGAAACCTTGCCAGAAAATGTGGGAATTGAATACATTATTTTCGAAGTTTTCTCTGCTTTTGGAACGGTGGGGGTAACACTAGGATTAACATCAGAATTGACTGCTATTGGGAAATTTTTGGTTATGGGATTGATGTTTATTGGTCGAGTGGGTATTTTCACAATCTTATTATCGCTTATCAAAAAAGATACAACCTACACTGGGAAAATTAGATACCCGGAAGAAACCACGATTATAGGGTGAAAGTAGTTAAGAAAGGAGAGAAACTAATGAAAATGCAAAGCCAAGAGAATCGAAAAACAGCACTGGTTTTAGGTGGCGGTGGTGCGAGAGGATCTTATCAAATTGGTGTTTGGCAAGGCTTGTTGGAATTAGGGATCGATTTTCAGGTGGTGACAGGTACTTCAGTTGGAGCTTTAAACGGCGGACTGATTGTTCAAGGAGATTACGAAGCGGCTCGTGAAATGTGGGAAGCTATTGAAACCAATCATGTACTAGACATTGATTTTTCAGGAAATATTGTTGATTTTAAGGGGTACCGTAAAGTGGTTAGTCAATTTTTATTAGATGCCTTTAGAAACAAAGGCATTAGTGCGAATCCCTTGAAAACCAATATTATTGATCCTTTATTAGATGAAGAGCGGATGCGCCATCGAGGCATTGAATTCGGCATTGCAATGACGGAGTTTCCAACGATGCGTTCAGCTTCATTCTTTTTGGATGAAATTCCTAAAGGATTCGTCAATCTCTATTTATTAGGAAGCGCCTCATTTTTTCCAATGATGCAACCTACTAAAATTGGAACTAAAAGCTATGTTGATGGCGGGTATCATGACAATATTCCAATTGATTTAGCGATTAAAAAAGGTGCAACAGATTTTATTGTAGTCGATGTCAAAGGACCAGGGATAACTAGAAGGGTGAAAGTTCCAACTGGTGCAACAGTATGCGAATTGTCTAGTAAATGGTCATTAGGAACAATCTTGCTTTTTGATGGCGCTCGTTCTGAGCTGAATATTGGATTAGGCTATCTAGAAACGTTGAAAGCCTATGGCAAACTACAAGGTAGTTGGTACTCATTTGAGAATGACTCTTTCAAGGCCCACCAGAAAATTTTTTACGAAACAACGCGTAAACTAATACACAGCGACAAAGAATCTTTTTTAACATCGTATCTTACTGATAAAGATACCCAACGCTTCTTATTAAAAAAATTACGGTTAAGTTTTAAAGGGCGAGTAGGTAAACGTGAGCTAAGCTTTGCCATTCACGAATTAACAGGTAAAATGCTACGCATTAATCCCGTCAAGATTTATTCTTTTGACGAGTTTAACCAAGCCGTAATCACTAAATTTGAAAAAATTGCGAGTCAAATCGATTCCACAACACTCTTTGAGCTAGACGAAAGCAATCGTATTTATAGTGGAGACGAATGGCTAGCAGCTTATTCTGAAATGTTGCCCTTTATTTCGAATGTCAAAATGACCGTTTACTTTTTGGAACAATTAGAACAACATCAAGCCAGCTTGCTACAGTCAAAACGCAAACAATTTTTAATTGAGCGCAAACCAATTGCGTTCTTAATGGCAGTCTACCTTTATCAACTAAAAAAGAACTGTCACCAGCATTGATTTTATGGTACACTATTTGGTGAGTTTCAAATTCAAGGAAACTGTAATAAAGCTTGATTTTAATTGAGGTGATAAGGATGGCAAAAGAATTTTCATATGAAATCATGGAAGAAATCGCTGTACTTTCTGAAAATGCAAAAGGGTGGCGAAAAGAATTTAATTTGGTCAGTTGGAATGGCAATCCTCCTAAGTTTGATATTCGTGACTGGGCACCAGATCATGAAAAAATGGGAAAAGGCTTGACCTTAACCAACGAAGAAATCACTGTTTTAAAAGAACACTTAAAAGATATGTAAGAGAAAGAAGGTTCTTTATGAAAAGTATGACAGGATTTGGCAGGCATTCAATCCACTCAGCTGCTTACCAAATTGATATTGAAATTAAATCCATCAATCATCGATTTTTAGAAGTCATTAGTCGTTTTCCAAAAGAATTAAATGCGTTTGAAAGTGAGATTCGTAAACAAATTACAGCTACTTTGAAACGAGGGCGTGTTGAAGTTTACATCAATCTAAAACAAACCGCAGAAAATCAAAAACAACTCCAAGTTAATTGGTCCTTGATTGAAGAAGCTGTTGGATTTGTTTCAGAAGCGAATAAAAAATACCAAGAACAAGGAATTGATTTTACACCTAGCTTAACTCAATTAATTGCCACAGGTGATTTTTTAGCGATTGAAGAGAAGAAAATAGCCAACGATGATTTGATGAACTTGATTCAAGAAGCTATGGACCAAGCGTTAATTGAATTGGTCACTAGTCGTAAAGCTGAAGGCGAGCGATTAAAGCAACACTTAACGAATCACTTGTTTGAATTTGAAAAAGGAGTTCAAGAAGTTGCCACCCATACGGAGAGCTTTGAAGCCTATTATCAAAAACGTTTGAGTACCAAATTAATGGAAGTTGCTGGAGGATTAGTTGATGAACCAAGACTGTTAACTGAATTAGCCTTATTATTAGAAAAAGCCGACATTCATGAAGAATTAGAGCGACTTGATAGCCATCTTGCTCAATTGCGTGTATTATTAGAAAAAGATACTCCTATTGGACGTGAGCTTGATTTTCTGATTCAAGAGATGAACCGTGAAGTAAATACAATTGGCTCAAAAGCAACTCAAATTCAATTGACGGATGCGGTCATTCAAATGAAGACACAACTTGAAAAAATTAGAGAACAAGTACAAAACATTGAATAATATAAACGAATTAAATGAGACAATGGAGTGGGAGACATTATGACAGAACGCGGTTTGTTAATTGTTTTATCAGGACCATCAGGTGTTGGTAAAGGAACAGTAAGACAAGCAATTTTTGAAAATGAAGACAACAATTTTGAATATTCAATTTCCATGACAACGCGAAATAAACGTGCTGGCGAAGTTGATGCAACTGATTATTTCTTTCGAACAAGAGCAGAATTTGAAACTTTGATTGAAAATGGCGGCTTATTAGAGTATGCTGAGTATGTCGGCAATTATTATGGGACTCCACTTTCATATGTTGAAGAAACATTAGCAAGTGGAAAAGATGTCTTTTTAGAGATTGAAGTTCAAGGAGCGTTGCAAGTTCGAGAAAAAATGCCAGAAGGTGTTTTTATCTTTTTAACGCCACCAGACTTAGTCGAATTAAAGTCTAGAATCGTGGGACGAGGAACAGATGAGATGTCTGTGATCGAAGAACGTATGAAAAAAGCGGTAGAAGAAATTGAAATGATGCGTTTATACGATTATGCCGTTGTAAACGACGAAGTGGAAAATGCCGTACGCAATATCAAACAAATTATTGAAAGTGAACACTTAAAAGTTTCACGAGTGCTTCACCGCTATAAAAAAATGATTGAGGAGTTGTAGGAAATTATGATGTTACATCCGTCTATTGATAGCTTACTAGAAAAAATCGATTCAAAATATTCATTGGTGATTTTAGCCAGCAAACGCGCTCATGAGTTACATGACAACGCAATGCCAATGTTAGAAGAGTACCAATCTTATAAAAATGTCGGCCGCGCTTTGGAAGAAGTAGAAGCAGGAGACTTAGTCATTGATCCAACAACTGTTGGACCAGAAGAATAAACGATTAAATAAAGAAATTCAACGAGAAGAAGCAAAGGCGAGTTTGTGCGCTTTTGCTTCTTTTCTATTCTAAATCCATGCTAAAAAAGTTTAACCAAGACTTTAACTGAATTCCAAAGACAAAACGACTTTTTTTTAGTAAAATAGAAAAGAATGATTTCAAACAAGGGAGTTGTTGGGTATGTTAAAAAACAAAAAAATTGCCGTTTATGTTACAGGTGGCATTGCTGTTTATAAAGTTTGTGATTTGGTGCGGAAATTTATTAAAGCAGGAGCAGATGTAAAAGTAGCAATGACTGCTTCTGCCACTGAATTTGTCACACCATTGACTTTTCAAGTGTTAAGTAAAAATGATGTTTACCTAGATACTTTTGATGAAAAGGTGAGTTCAGAAGTCGCGCATATTCACTTGGCTGATTGGTGTGATTTAGCTGTCGTAGCTCCGGCAACCGCTAATATCATTGCCAAAATGGCGAACGGAATTGCAGATGATTTCGTTTCAACCGCTCTTTTAGCGACAACAGCCCCAATTTTTATCGCACCTGCAATGAATCAACACATGTTTGAAAATCCGGCAACTGTCCGCAATTTAACTACATTACAAGTCGATGGACGAATGATTATTGAACCAAATACTGGTTTTTTAGCAGAAGGCTATGTTGGAAAAGGTCGCCTACCTGAACCAGATGAAATTTTAGCATTTATTGAAGCTGGATTATTGGAACAACAAATTGATTTGCCATTATCAACTAAAAAAGTCATCATCACAGCTGGTGGGACAAAAGAACGAATTGATCCAGTTCGCTTTATTACCAATGATTCCTCAGGGAAAATGGGATACAGCTTAGCAAAATCAGCGAGCTTATTAGGTGCTGACGTAACCTTAATCAGCACAATGAGCAATTTGCCCTTACCCGTTAATGTGACGAGAGTCATCGTTGAATCCTCACAGGAAATGGAGCAAGCCGTCCTAGAACGATTTGCAACAAGCGATATCGTAATTATGGCAGCTGCCGTTTCAGATTATCGACCAATTCAAGAAGCGAAAGAAAAAATAAAAAAAACAGAGTCCTTGCTTACTTTAGAATTAGAAAAGACAACCGATATTTTAGCGACGCTAGGCAAAATGAAAGACCATCAATTACTAATTGGCTTTGCGGCAGAAACAACTAATTTAGCAGAATACGCTAAAGGAAAGTTAGCTAAAAAGAAAGCCGATATGATTGTTGCAAATGATGTCTCAAAAAGTGACACGGGATTTAATTCAGATACCAATGAAGTGACCATTTTCACGAATGATCAAGAACCTATTCATGTGTCTGTCCGCAGTAAAGATTTAATTGCTGACGAAATTCTACAAGTGGCATTATCAAAAATCAAGAAATAAAGGGTGTGAGAAAACATGGTTTCCATTGCAAAAGTGATTGTTGACGTGCCAACAATGCAAACAAATCGACCTTATGATTATGGCATTCCAGAAGCATTTGAAAGTCAATTAAAACGTGGAATGCGAGTAGAAGTTCCATTTGGTAAAGGTGGCAGAAAAGTTCAAGGGTTTGTAGTGGAAATCCAACACTCAACAGATTATGAAGGCATCCTTAAGTTTATTGACAACGTGATGGACTTAACACCCGTTTTGAACGAAGAAATGCTATCCCTAGGCACCTATATGGCAGCCACTACGTTTGCGTTTCAAATTACCTGTCTGCAAACGATGCTGCCAAGCGTGATGAAGGCGAAATACGAGAAAAAAATTCGTCTAGTCTCAGAATCAATCGATCCAGACATTCAAAAATTCTTTAAAGACAACCTAGAAATCAGCTGGGAAGAAGCCGAAGAAAAAGAGTTGCTAGTTCCTCTAATGAAATTAAAACAACAACAACTCGTTGAAGTGATTTATGTTGTAAAAAATCAAGCCCGAACGAAGAAGAAGCGGATGGTCAAAAATTTATTAACATTCACTGAAATCAAAGAAGCCCATGATTCTCTCGGGAAAAGAGGACCTAAACAACATCAATTACTAGATTTTCTTGAAACTTTAGGTGAGGAAACAACCAGTGTGGAAGAAATTACTCAATTAACAGAGTTGACTTCTGCTGTTTTAAGAGAAGGCGCTAATAAAAAATGGATAGAAATTTTTGAAACTGAAGTGTACCGTGATCCATTTAAAGATAAAGAGTTTGCACAAACAGAAGCATTTACGTTAACGTCAAGTCAAGCAGTAGCGTTAGCCCCCATTTTAAAAGCTGTTACAGAAGATCGCAATGAAACCTTCCTTTTAAAAGGCGTTACAGGTAGTGGCAAGACAGAGGTCTACTTACAAACCATTGCTGAAACACTTAAAAGAGGCAAGAGTGCCTTAATGTTAGTACCTGAAATTGCATTGACTCCGCAAATGGTCAATCATTTCAAAGGTCGTTTTGGCGAAGCGGTAGCTGTTTTGCATAGCGGATTATCAGTTGGTGAAAAGTACGACGAATGGCGTAAGATTGAACGAGGCGAAGCAAAGGTTGTAGTAGGGGCAAGATCGTCTATTTTTGCTCCAGTTGAAAACATCGGAGTCATTATAATTGATGAAGAACATGAAGCAACCTATAAGCAAGATGAAAGCCCTCGTTACCATGCACGAGATATCGCGTTGTGGCGTAGTGAGTATCATCACTGCCCAGTAATCTTAGGAAGTGCGACGCCCTCCTTAGAATCACGTGCTAGAGCGCAAAAAAAAGTATACACATTGCTTGAACTAACTGAGCGAGCAAATAAAAAAGCACTGCCGGAAGTTGAAGTTGTGGATATGCGAGAAGAAGTTAAAAAACAAAATCGTAGTAGCTTTTCATTAGTTTTACAAGAAAAAATCCGAGAACGCATTGCCAAAAAAGAACAAATCGTGTTATTGTTGAACAGACGCGGCTATTCTTCCTTTGTGATGTGTCGCGATTGTGGCTTTGTATTGCCTTGTCCAAATTGTGATATTTCATTAACGCTTCACATGGACACGAAGACAATGAAATGCCATTATTGCGGGCATGAAGAAGGAATTCCCCATACTTGTCCAAGTTGTAAAGGGCACAAAATCCGTTATTATGGCACAGGTACTCAAAAAATTGAAGAAGAGTTACTAACGCTGATTCCAGAAGCTTCTGTGATTCGAATGGATGTCGACACAACTAGAAAAAAAGGGGCTCATGAAAAGCTTTTAACGGCCTTTGGCAATGGCGAAGCAGATGTTTTATTGGGTACACAAATGATTGCAAAGGGACTCGACTTTCCTAACATTACCTTAGTGGGTGTTATCAATGCTGATACAGCACTAGGGTTACCCGATTTTAGAGCAAGTGAACGAACTTTCCAACTCCTCACTCAAGTTAGTGGGAGAGCGGGACGTGCTGAACTGACTGGTGAAGTCATTGTCCAAACCTACAATCCAGAACACTATGCAATACAACTAGCAAAAGAACATGACTACGATCATTTTTATCAACATGAAATGCTTTTAAGACATCGTGGTGGCTATCCGCCTTACTATTTTACAATTCTAATTACCACAAGTCATGAAGAAGAGCTAAAGGCAGCCAAAAAAATGCAAGACATTATTCAGGTGATTAAACCTGTTATAAAGCCCGAGACAATTCTTTTAGGACCAACACCCAAAGCAGTGGCTCGTGTTAATAATCGCTACTATTATCAAACGATTATCAAATATAAAAATGAACCCCAACTGTTTACAACTTTACATGAAATTTTAAATCAATCGCAACGAGAAATGGCAAAAGGTTTGCAAGTCAGTATTGATTCTGAACCCATGCACTTTATTTAAGGCGAATTAGCAGAAAGAAGGAATCTATAATGGCCGTTTTACCAGTAGTGAAATACCCAGATGAAATTTTAGAAACCCCTACTAAGAAAGTCAAAGAAATTACAGATGAAATCATCCAACTACTTGAAGATATGTACGACACAATGATTCAACATGATGGCATAGGCATTGCAGCACCTCAGGTCAATCAAGATCTTAGAATTGCTATTGTCGAATTAGACGAAGATACTGGCTTATTTGAAATGATCAACCCAGAAATCATTGAATCATCTGGTAGCAGTATTGATGTGGAGGGTTGCTTAAGCTTTCCAGAAGTCTATGGAACTGTCGAGCGAGCTGAACGCGTTGTCGTTCGTTACTTTGACCGCACAGGTGAAGAATACGAAGTTGAAGCCGATGATTATCTCGCAAGAGCTTTTCAACATGAAATCGAACATTTAGATGGCAAATTATTTACCGATAAAATTATTGATCCAATAGCCCCTGAAGACTTGGAAGCCTATATGGAAGGAGAAGAGTAATATGACAAAAATCGTTTTTATGGGAACACCTGCATTTTCAGTTCCAATATTAGAAGCTTTAATTGAGGAAAACTATGAAATTCTTGCAGTGGTTACGCAACCAGACCGCCCAGTCGGTCGTAAAAAAATCTTAACTCCTCCGCCAGTCAAAGAAGCGGCATTGAAGCATCATTTAAAAGTTTTACAACCTGAAAAAATCAGTGGTTCTCCTGAAATGGCAGAAATCATCGAGTTAGCACCAGATTTAATTGTGACAGCTGCCTTTGGTCAATTTCTACCAACTAAATTATTAGAAGTGCCTAAATATCGTGCGATTAATGTCCATGCTTCATTATTGCCAAAATACCGTGGTGGCGCTCCAGTACATTATTCATTAATAAAAGGCGAAAAAGAAACCGGTGTTTCAATTATGTATATGGAAAAGAAAATGGATGCAGGAGATATTTTAAATCAGCGTTCCTTACCAATTACAAGAGCCGATGATGTAGGGACGTTATTTGACCGTTTGAGCGTACTAGGTCGTGATTTACTATTAGAAACCATTCCAGAACTCATTGCAGGAAATATCCAACCGATTAAGCAAGATGAAGAAAAAGTAACGTATTCACCTAATATTACCCGTGAAGAAGAAGTGATTGATTGGAATAAAAACGCTACTGAAATCGATTGCCAAGTAAGAGGCATGCGTCCGTGGCCAGGAGCGTATACAACACTTGGTGGGAATCGTCTTAAAATATGGGCAGTAACCCCGACTAAAAAAGAAACAAAGGCTGAACCAGGAACGATTATTACAATTGAACCGACAAGTATCGCTGTTGCTTGTGGCGCAAATACAGTTTTAGAATTAAATGAAATTCAACCAGCAGGAAAAGGACGATTATCAGTAGAAGAATACCTACGCGGTGTTGGCCATAAACTTGAAGTTGGAGAAATGGTGGGAACGAATGACTAACGAAGTGAAAAAAGAGAAACGCAATACTAAAAAAACAAGCCGTTACATTGCAATGTCTATCTTAGATAAGACTGAAAAAAATAATGCCTATTCAAATTTATTGCTAAATGATGCAATTGAAAAAAACAAACTGAGTGGACCAGATGCAGGGTTATTAACTGAGCTTGTTTACGGCGTTTTACAACGTAAAATCACCTTGGATTTCTATCTGTCAGATTTTATTGACTCTGCAAAAAAAGTGGATACATGGGTGCAAAATCTATTGCGTTTGTCGATCTATCAAATGATTTACTTAGACAAAATTCCACAACACGCGATTCTTTTTGAAGCCGCAGAAATTGCAAAGAAAAAAGGACACGTTGGAGTTAGTAAATTTGTCAATGGAGTTTTGCGTAACGCTGAACGCCGTGGCTTTAAAAATATTGCAGACATCAAAGACGATATCAAACGTCTTAGTCTTGAAATCAGCATGCCAGAATGGTTGGTAGAAAATTTTGTTGCAGAACTTGGATTAGAAGAAACAAAAGCGATGGGACTTTCCTTATTACAACCAAGTCATGCGAGCGCTCGAGTAAATGAACGCTTTTTAACCGTTGATGAAGCGATTGAAGCAATGGAAGAAGAAGGCTTTGACGTTCGTAAAAGTGAAGTATCACCTGTGGGCATCATTAGCAATGGTGGACATTTTGCTTCTTCGCCGTTATTCTCATCCGGTCAATTAACCATTCAAGATGAAAGCTCAATGCTTGTCGCACCTGCGCTTCAAATCGAACCCCATCATTTAGTTTTAGATGCCTGTTCAGCTCCAGGTGGAAAAACGACTCATATTGCATCTTATCTGGATAAAGAAGCAGGTGGAAAAGTAATTGCTTTAGATTTACATGCCCATAAAGTTAAACTAGTAGAAGAAAATGCAGCTCGTTTACACGTTTCAGAAGTCGTAGAAGGCCGTACGTTAGATGCTAGAAAAGTTGATGAGGTATTTGAAGATGGATTATTTGATCGTATTTTAGTTGACGCTCCATGCTCAGGTTTAGGTTTAATGCGTCGCAAGCCAGACATTAAATACACTAAAAAAGCAGCAGACTTCAAAAATTTACAAAAAATTCAATTAGAAATCTTAGAAAGTGTAGCGCCAAAGTTGAAACTTTACGGTATAATGGTTTATAGTACTTGTACGATTACGAAACAAGAAAATACTGAAACCGTTGAAGCATTTTTGAAAAATCATCCAGAATTTGAGAAAATTGAAGTAGCCGTTGGCGAAAAATTACAGCCTTGTGTAACTGCAGATGGCTTTGTACAAATTTATCCTCATGATTTTGAAACAGATGGATTTTTTATTAGTTGCATCAAAAAAATAGCAGAATAATCAATCATGAAGACATAAACGAGGTGGAGAAATGCAAATTGTATTTCATAGTGATATTGGAAAAATAAGAAAAAATAATCAAGACTACGCTGGACATTTTAAAAATAAAAAAGGCATCACTTTAGCTGTTGTTTGTGATGGTATGGGTGGGCATAAAGCTGGTGATGTTGCCAGTGAAATGGCAGTTTCTCACTTAGGTCATGCTTGGGAAGAAAGTCAGCTAACGACTTCTGAGGAAGTAACAAAATGGATGTTAAAACATATTAGTATCGAAAATGAGCGCATTGTAGGGAAATCTAACCAGTATTCTGATTTAGATGGCATGGGAACGACATTAGTCGCAGCTGCATTATTCGATTCAGAAATCGTGATTGCCAATATTGGTGATAGTCGTGGTTATTTATATGGAAATGACAAAATGTTGCAACTAACAGAAGACCATTCGCTAGTAAATGAACTATTAAAAAGTGGTGAAATTTCATCCGAAGCAGCCGTTAACCACCCAAGAAAAAACGTGTTAACTCGTTCGTTGGGTGTTTCAGCAGAAATTGATATCGATATTGCGATTTTCCCTGTTGGAGTTGAAAATAGTTTATTACTTTGTTCAGATGGTTTAACGAATATGTTATCAGATAATGAAATCAAAGAGATCCTAAAAGAGCCAATTTCAGTTGATTTAAAAGTTGAAAAATTAGTATCATTAGCTAATGAACGAGGTGGAATTGATAATATAACCGTATTATTAGCTGATTTTGCCACAAGAGAGGAGCAATAATATCCATGGAAATAGGAAAAAAGTTAAGTGGAAGATATAAAATCATTGGTACTGTTGGTGGCGGTGGGATGGCAAATGTCTATCTTGCACATGATTTAATTTTAGATCGTGATGTTGCTGTTAAAGTATTGCGTTATGATTTTAGAGAAGACCAAGATGTTATCCGCCGTTTCCAAAGAGAAGCCCTTTCCGCAACAGAATTGGTTCATCCAAATATCGTGAGCGTTTATGATGTGGGTGAAGAAGATAATTCGCAATATATTGTGATGGAATATGTTAAAGGGACGGATTTAAAAAAATACATCCATAACTATTTTCCAATACCGTATCAAAAAGTGATTGATATGATGGAACAAATTCTATCCGCCGTGGCTGATGCCCATCACAATCGGATTATTCATCGTGATTTAAAACCACAAAATATTTTAGTTGATGAAAATGGTGTCGTAAAAATTACTGATTTCGGAATTGCGGTTGCACTATCTGAAACTTCCATTACACAAACAAATTCCTTATTAGGCTCTGTTCATTATTTATCACCAGAACAAGCAAGAGGCAGCATGGCGACGAAACAATCGGATATTTATGCCATGGGGATTATCTTGTATGAGATGTTAACAGGCACCGTTCCCTTTGAAGGCGAATCAGCTGTCTCGATTGCGTTAAAACATTTCCAAGAAACGGTTCCATCGGTAAAAGACTTTGATACGAGAATTCCACAAGCCTTGGAAAATGTCGTTTTAAAAGCGACTGCTAAAGAAGCAACAGATCGTTATACTTCAGCAGAAGAAATGGCGAGTGATTTAGCAACATCTTTGTCACCACAACGACTTGATGAACCTAAATTTGAGCCAGCTAGCATGTTAGAAGTGACTAGAATTCACGAACAGCTACCTGTTGAACCACCTGTTGAGGAAAAATCCGCTTCTCCAATTAAAGAAGAAGTAACACAAGATAATCAAAAAAAGAAAAAAAAGAAAAAGAAAAAACTAATTTTCTTCTCAATTTTAGGCATCTTACTACTAGCAGTGATTGGCTTTTTTGCCATTGCCTTAAGCGCCCCAAAAGAAGTAACGATTCCTGATTTATCAGGAATGACAGAATCACAAGCAGAACGTGAATTGGCTAAGCTTAAGTTGAAGGTAGGAAAAGTAACAGAGGAAGCCAATGAAAAAATTGCAGAAGGCAAAGTGATTCGAACAGATCCTAAAGAAGAGAAGGAAGTAAAAGAAAACTCAGCTGTAGACTTATTTATCAGTTCAGGTAAAAAAACAGTGAAGTTTGGGAATTATGTTGGCGATGACTACCAAGAAGTCAAAGCAAAATTAGTACGTCAAGGATACAAAGTAGAATTTACTGAAGAGAGTAGCGATTCTGTAACCTCAGGGTCAATTATTAGCCAAGATCTTGACTCAGGTTCAGAAGTGATTCCAAGTGAAACAACAGTTAGTTTTGTAGTCAGTTCTGGAGAAAAAGGACAAACCTTGATTGATTTTGCAGGTTATTCGAAAAAAGGTGTTCAAGATTATGCAACTAGCTTAGGTCTAAAAGTAACATTTACAGAAGAGTTTTCAGATGAAATCACCAATGGACAAGTAATCTCTCAAGAACCAAAAGCCGGTTCAACCGTTTATAGTGGTAACTCTATTTCAGCTGTTATTTCAAAAGGTCCAAAAGAAGTTCCAGTCAACACCTTTACTAAATCAATTACAGTCCCTTACAAAGCATCTCAGACAATGGATAGTGCAGTAAGCAGCGACAGCAGTTCAAGCGATAGCAGCAGTTCACAAAATTCAGCATCTTCAAGCAGTACACTTACACCAAATACAATTGAAATTTATATTGAAGACGATGAACATAGTTACGGAACAGTTTACCAAAAACTGACGATTACGAAAGACACCGTTATTGACTTGACCTTTAAATTAAAAGAAGGAACAGCAGGGAAATATAAAGTAGTACGTGATGGGGTTACCATTCTAGAAGATAACAACGTTGTGAAATAAGTTAAAAGCCAATTCATTTTTACTAAATGAATTGGCTTTTTAAATATCTCTAAAATCATCAGAAAATAGTTGCAATCTAAGCGTTCTTTCAGTAGAGTAAAATAAGAGAACTTTTATTCAATAAAAGGAGTGGATTTTTTGACAATTGGTCAAATTCGAAAAGCATTAAGTGGGTTTTATTATGTCTATCATGAGGGCGAAACTTATCAAACAAGAGGAAGAGGAAATTTTAGAAATCAAAATCTAATCCCACTAGTTGGTGATGAGGTCCTTTTTGAAAGTGACAACGTAACAGATGGAATTTTAAAAAAGCTTTTGCCTCGAAAAAATGAACTGATTCGACCAGCTGTTGCCAATGTTGATTTAGGCGTTGTAGTAATGTCAGCGATTGAACCAACTTTTTCAACCAATTTATTAGATCGTTTTTTAGTCACGCTGGAAAGTAAAAAAATCAAAGGCTTGATATACATTACTAAAACAGATTTACTTGATGAAACAGCCTACCAAGAAATGGTCGCCTTTAAAAAAGCCTACCAAAAAATTGGTTATTCAGTTATTTTACCTAATCCCAAAGAACCTACCCAAGCTGTTGAGGAACTGACTGCTGCGTTTAAAGATAAGTTAACCGTTTTTATGGGACAATCAGGAGCAGGAAAGTCAACGCTACTCAATCAAATCGCGCCAGAACTTGATTTAGAAACAGGTGTCATTTCAAACGCCTTAGGCCGTGGAAAGCATACTACAAGGCACGTCGAACTACTGCCACTATTTGGTGGACTTGTAGCAGATACACCCGGTTTTGGTTCAATTGAATTTGCTGAAATCGAATCAGAAGAACTTCCAGAACTTTTCCCTGAATTTGTTGAGGTTCAAGCAGAATGTCGTTTTAGAGGCTGTATGCATCGTAAAGAACCTGGCTGTAAAGTTCAAGAAGAATTGGCAACTGGAGAAATTGAAGCGTATCGTTACCAACATTACTTGCAATTTTTAGAAGAAATTGAAAATCGCAAACCTAAATACACAAAAAAACATTAAAAAGGAGCATCACTATGAAAATTTCACCATCTATTTTAAGTGCCGATTTTGCTAATTTAGAAAGAGATATCCGTATTGTCGAAGAAGGAGGCGCAGATTATATTCATGTGGACGTAATGGATGGTCATTTTGTGCCAAATATTACCCTTGGACCAAACATCGTTTCAGCGATTCGTCCAGTAACCAAACTTCCTTTAGATTGCCATTTAATGATTGAAAATCCAGAAAAATACATTGAAAATTTTGCAAAAGCGGGTGCAGATATTATTACGGTTCACGTTGAAAGTACACCACACATTCATCGTGCTATTCAAATGATTAAAAATGCAGGGGTTAGAGCGGGTGTTGTATTAAATCCGGGAACACCAGTAGCAGCTGTTGAATACGTTCTTTCAGAATGTGACATGGTTTTAGTCATGACCGTTAATCCTGGTTTTGGTGGCCAAAGTTTTATTCCAGAAACATTGAAAAAAATTGAAAAGCTAAAGCAATTAAAAGAAGCAAACCACTATCATTATGAAATTGAAGTTGACGGTGGCATTGTGCCAGAAACAGCAAAACAATGTAAGCAAGCGGGGGCAGATGTTTTTGTAGCAGGTTCTTACGTTTACAATGCTGAAGATCCTCAAAAACAAATTCAACATTTGAAGGAGGCTCTTGCTAAATGAGTTCGAAAGTAATCGCTATTTTGCTAGGTGGACCATTAGAATCAGTTCCTGATCTTATGGAGTGGTCAAAAAAAGTAGATGGTTGGATTGGTGTCGATCGTGGCTCATTACGCTTAGTAAAAGCTGGCATCAATCAATTAATTGCGTTAGGCGACTTCGATTCCATTACAGCAACGGATTACGAACTTATTCAAGAGCATGTAAAAGATGTTCGACGATGCCAGTCTGAAAAAGATGAAACAGATGCAGAGTTGGCTTTATCAGTAGCGTTAGATGAACTAGAAGCTACAAAAGTCATTTTATTAGGAGCAACAGGAGGTCGTTTAGATCATTTCCTTTCCAATCTGTGGATGGTCTTACAGCCACGTTTCAAAAAAAATGCAGCTAAAATTCAATTAGTCGATCAAAACAATTCCATTCGTTATTATCTACCAGGACATTATCAACTGACAAAAGAGCCAGATAAAAAATATTTAGGTTTTACGTGTCTGACACCTGTTACAAAGTTGTCTTTATTTGATGAAAAATATCAATTAGATCAAGCTGATTTTGCGTATCCAACATCATTAGGAAGTAATGAATTCTTAAAAGAGACGGGTGAATTTTCTTTTGAGTCAGGAATCATTGCAGTCATCCAAAGTAAAGACTGAGAAAAAATCCCAGCTAACACGTCGTTAGCTGGGATTTTTTAGATAAAAAAAGAACCTATCTCTGATAAGAGCAGGTTCTTCAATGCTTTAAATTAAACACGTTCAACTTTACCTGATTTAAGTGCACGAGCTGAAACCCAAACTTTTTTAGGTTTGCCGTCAACTAAAATACGAACTTTTTGTAAGTTAGCTTTCCAAGTACGTTTGTTAGCATTCATCGCGTGAGAGCGACGGTTACCACTTTTACTCTTGCGTCCAGTAATTACACAAACTTTTGCCATTATTCTTTCCTCCTTTGCCGATATCTCGAAGCAAAGCTTCAATAATTCATACCTCAATAATTTATCATAATTAGCGATGCTTTGCAATAGTTTTCTTTCAAGTATTTTTACTTGACACTTAATTGAACCTATAAAAGAGTAAAATAGTAGTGAGAAATTGTTTATTTTGATTGTCAAAGTCTAAAAAATTAGTTATATTGTTTTAAGTAAATGGCATGTTTATAAGAGTTTATCGGATAAACCTTTTAAAATCGAGGGAGCTATGCTAAAATATAGAATAGTAATTTATGGCTTATTTAGCCAAAGGGAGGATTTTTAACATGGCAGTTAAAATCAAAACACAATTTGGAACAATCGACATTACTAATGAAGTTATTGCAACTGTAGTTGGTGGTGCGGCAACAGATATCTATGGAATCGTGGGTATGGCAAGTAAAAACCAAATTCGTGACAACTTAAATGATATTCTAAAAAAAGAAAACTATTCACGTGGCGTTGTAGTCAAACAAGAAGAAAATGGAGTAGCTGTAGATGTCTTTATCATCGTAAGTTACGGAACAAAAATTTCTGAAGTTTGTCGTAACGTACAAGAAAAAGTGAAGTATAATTTAGAAACAATGTTAGGCGTATCAGCAAATGCAGTGAACGTATATGTTCAAGGCGTTCGTGTAATGAAAGACTAATAACAAATGGTCAATGTCACTCATTAAAATAAGAGTGACAAAGGAGGATAATATCGGTGGAAGTAACAAAATTAGAAGGTAAACAATTTCAGGCAATGGTCGCAATTGGCGCGAATCGTCTAAATAAAAATGCTGAGTTTGTCAATTCATTAAATGTTTTTCCAGTTCCAGATGGAGATACAGGAACAAATATGAATTTATCAATGACAAGTGGTGCAAAAGCTGTCAACTCTTCAACTTCTGAAAGTATTGGAGAATTAGCTGAAGCTTTATCAAAGGGATTATTAATGGGAGCTAGAGGAAACTCTGGTGTTATTTTGTCGCAATTATTTAGAGGGTTTTCAAAAGCAATCGTTGGAAAAGAAACATTAACAGCCAGTGAATTTGCAGCAGCCTTTACAAATGGTGTTGAAACAGCTTATAAAGCAGTTATGAAGCCCGTTGAAGGTACCATTTTAACAGTAGCTCGTGAATCAGCAAAAGCGGGTGAGCGTAAAGCAAAAGACACAACTGATGTCATCGAAGTGATGGAAGCCGTTGTTCGTGGCGCAAAAAAATCATTAGCTAAAACGCCGGATTTATTACCCGTCTTAAAAGAAGTGGGTGTTGTAGATAGTGGTGGTCAAGGTTTACTCTTTATTTATGAAGGTTTCCTAGAAGTTTTATCAGGAAATGTTGTCGAAGAAGACTACCATCAACCAAACCAAAAAGAGATGACCGAAATGGTGAATGCAGAACATCACCGTAGCGTATCAAACCATATTGCGACAGAAGAAATCAAATTTGGTTACTGTACTGAAATCATGGTTAAAATTGGCGAAGGCGAAACAGTCGACAGCGAATTTGATTATGACACTTTCCGAAATCATTTAAATGAAATTGGCGATTCTTTATTAGTTGTTGCTGATGACGAAATTATTAAAGTTCATGTTCATACAGAACGTCCAGGCGAAGTCATGAATTATGGTCAAAAATTCGGTTCATTAATGAAGATCAAAGTAGACAATATGCGTTTACAACATGAAACCATTTTAGAACACGAAAAAGAAACACCAGCAGCGCCTGCTAAAAAAATTCCTTATGGCATTATTGCAATCGCAGCAGGTGAAGGCGTGCAAAACTTATTCAAGAGTTTAGGGGCTCACTATATTATTAGTGGCGGCCAAACAATGAATCCAAGTACAGAAGACATTTTAAAAGCAGTAGCAGCAGTAAATGCTGAAAAAGTGATCATCTTACCAAACAATAAAAACATCTTTATGGCTGCCGATCAAGCTGCAGAAGTAAGCGAAACGCCAGTTGTTGTCGTACCAAGTAAAACCATTTCACAAGGAATGACAGCAATGTTAGCCTTCAATGAAATGAATGATTTAGCAACAAATAAAGAAGAAATGACGAATGAACTTGAAAACGTTGTTAGTGGTCAAGTAACTGTCGCTGTTAGAGATACCGCAATTGACGGTGTTTCAATTAGTAAAGACGATTACATGGGGATTATCGAAGGCAAAATTAAAATTGCTAAACCAAGTCGTGAAGAAGTAACAGTGGAAACATTGAGACAAATGATTTCAGAAGATAGCGAAATCGTGACGATTATTCTTGGTGAGGATGCTGAATTAGCAGAAGCAGAAAATATTGCTGCAGCAATTGAAGCCGATTTTGAAGATGTTGAAGTAGAAATCCATGAAGGAAATCAACCTGTTTACCCATACATTCTTTCTGTTGAGTAGAAGGGTTTAGTAAAGTAGGGATAGTTATGGCAAATCGCTTTCACAGCGTGTTTGATATTATCGGTCCAATTATGGTAGGTCCTAGCAGTTCTCATACTGCAGGAGCTGCTAGAATTGGTAAGGTAGTAAGAAAAATTTTTGGTTCAATGCCAACACAAGTCGATATTTATTTGTATGAATCATTTGCCAAAACGTATCGTGGACATGGAACGGATATTGCGTTAGTTGGCGGCTTATTAGGAATGGATCCAGATGATGAACATTTGGCTGATTCAATTGAAATTGCAAACGAAAATGGGATGAAAGTAGTTTTTATTCCAACAAATGATGAAGCAGACCACCCAAATTCAGTTAAAATGGTCGTTTCTAATGAAACGAAATCATTATCTGTCGTAGGGGCTTCAATCGGTGGCGGTAAAATTCAAATTTCTGAAGTGAACGGGTTTAAAATTCAGTTGGAAGAAAATCAACCAACTTTCTTAATCGTTCATCAAGATGTCCCAGGTATGATTGCAAAAGTTTCTAATATTCTAGCAGAACAAGCGATTAATATTGGAACGATGACTGTTTCGAGAGAATCAAAAGGCAAGCAAGCCATTATGATAATCGAAGTCGATCAGTTTGAAGTTGGCGAAACACTAAAAGAATTAAAAGAAGTTCCGCATATTATGCAAGTGAGCTTTTTCAAATAGATACGTTAGAAAAGCTGAACAAGTAGTATTTGTTCAGCTTTTCTGTTAATTATTTTAATTTAAGGGGATTTCAATTATGTTTCAAAATGTAAGTGAGTTAGTAGAACAAGCCAACCAATTAGGCAGTGTCTTTGAAGTAATGATTGCACTAGAAATGGAAACCACACGCATGCCGCGCACCGAAATTTTAAAAAAAATGGAACAGCAGTTGACAGTAATGGAAAATGCTGTTGAAAAAGGTGTCAATGGTGTCTCTTCAGCAACTGGTTTGACAGGCGGAGACGCGACCAAATTAAAAGAATACATCGAAAGGGGTAATTTTTTAAGTGGAGAAACCATTTTGACTGCTGTTCGTAATGCTGTTGCTACGAATGAAGTCAATGCTGCAATGGGGTTAGTATGTGCAACACCAACAGCAGGAAGTGCTGGCGTAGTTCCAGGTGTGCTATTTGCTGCTAAAGATCGTTTAAACATGAATAGAGAAGCGATGGTACGTTTTTTATTTACTGCAGGGGCATTCGGGTTAGTAATTGCCAATAATGCTTCCATCAGTGGCGCAGAAGGTGGCTGCCAAGCTGAGATTGGAAGTGCTAGTGCCATTGCCAGTGCGGCTTTAGTTGATGCTAGTGGAGGCACGCCAGAGATGTGTAGTGCCGCGATTGCTATGACGTTGAAAAACATGATGGGCTTAATTTGTGATCCTGTTGCAGGTTTAGTTGAGGTTCCTTGTGTCAAACGGAACGCCTTAGGTGCAGCACAAGCCATGATTTCAGCAGATATGGCCTTAGCTGGAATTACAAGTGTGATTCCAACGGATGAAGTCATTGAAGCAATGTATAAAGTAGGACGTCAAATGCCGTCTATTTTCAAAGAAACTGCAGAGGGAGGGTTGGCAGATACGCCAACAGGACGTGAAATTAAAATGCGTATTTTTGGCAATCCTGCATAAAATATGGGGAAATCAATCTATGATCCAGTAACCGTGCTTCCTCAAGTTGGCGCTAAACGCTTGGAGGCACTCCATCAGCTTGGTATTTTTACCGTACTAGACTTACTTTCTCACTATCCTTTCCGTTATGAAGACATTCAAGTCAAAGACTTATCAGAAATTGAAGACCAAGAAAAAGTAACTTTAAAAGGCGATGTTGTTTCAGAAGCTGTTTTAACTAGATTTGGACCAAAAAAAAATCGTCTTGTTTTTCGCATGGCAATCGATCACGCTGTAATTGCGGTTACTTTCTTTAACCAACCCTACTTAAAAAGTAAAATTCATGCAGGCGAGGAAATTGCGGTTTTCGGAAAATGGGACGACAAACGAAAAAGTTTAACTGGAATGAAAATTCTTGGGGCACAGATAGAACAAGAAGAAGCCGGTTTTGAATCAATTTATAGCGCAAATAAAGGAATTAAGCAAAAAACCATTTTAAATCTAGTAACCGAAGCCTTTGCTCGTTATGAAGCATTGATTCCAGAGATTATCCCAGCCTATTTAAAAGAAAAATACCGATTAATCAGTCATCGAGATGCCATCTACGCGATGCATTTTCCAACAAGCGAAGAACAAACGAAACAAGCGAGACGTGAAGTTGTTTTTGAAGAATTTTTTGTTTTTCAAATGAAAATGCAAGTGTTAAGAAAACAAGAAAAAGCGGTTGGCAAAGGGACAGAATTGACATACAACGTTGCAGATTTAAGACGTTTTATTGCCTCATTACCCTTTGAATTAACAAATGCTCAAAAAAGAGTTGTCAATGAAATTTGCGGAGATCTTCGAAAATCCCTACATATGCATCGTTTATTACAAGGAGATGTAGGGAGTGGAAAGACCATCGTAGCTGCCATTGCTCTCTTTGCAACAAGCAACGCAGGCTTTCAATCCGCTCTAATGGTACCAACTGAAATTCTAGCAGAACAACATATGGAAAGTTTGGTACAGCTTTTTGATCCATTAGAAGTGCGAATTGCCCTGTTGACAGGCTCCACAAAAACTAAAATGCGTCGTGAAATCTTAACTGAATTAGCAAATGGGGAATTGGATGTTCTAATAGGAACCCATGCGTTAATTCAAGAAGATGTTTCCTTTCACAATTTAGGTTTAGTTATTACGGATGAGCAGCATCGCTTTGGTGTGAATCAACGGAAAATTTTAAGAGAAAAGGGAGATCACCCTGATGTTCTCTTTATGACTGCGACACCTATTCCCAGAACCCTTGCAATTACAGCATATGGCGAAATGGATGTGTCGATTATTGATGAACTTCCAGCCGGTCGAATACCTATTGAAACAACTTGGACCCGACCGAAAAACTTTGAACATACCTTGCATTTTATTGAAACTCAGTTAAGAAAAGGTTCACAAGCTTATGTGATTTGTCCTTTAATTGAAGAATCAGAAAGCTTAGATGTAAAAAATGCTACCGATATTTATGAAAAGCTACAAGCGTATTACGAACCTAATTTTCAAGTAGGATTGTTACATGGGAAAATGAAACCTGCTGAAAAAGAAGCTGTAATGGAGCGCTTCAAAAAGAACCAATTGCAAGTTTTAGTTTCAACAACCGTTATTGAAGTTGGTGTAAACGTGCCAAATGCGACTACAATGGTTATCTATGATGCCGATCGTTTTGGATTATCACAACTACACCAATTACGCGGACGTGTTGGACGTGGAACGAAAGAATCTTATTGTATTTTAGTGGCAAATCCTAAAAATGATACCGGCATCGAACGGATGAAAATCATGACAGAAACGACAGATGGCTTTGTTTTAAGCGAAAAAGATTTAGAATTACGTGGTGCCGGTGATTTATTCGGGTCAAAACAGTCAGGTGCTCCAGAATTTAAAGTCGGCGATATTATCGGTGACTTTGGTGCGTTAGAAGCAGCTAGAAATGAAGCGGCTCTTTTAGTTAACCAAGAAGAATTTTACGTTTCACCTGACTATCAAAGTTTGCGTCGTGAAATTGGGATTGAAAATATGGATTCCCTTGGCTTTGATTAACCGAAAGAATCCAGGGAATTAATTAAATTCAGTTGCCATCTAAAAAAAATATGAGATAATAGACAAGTAACATAGTTTTAGGGTACCAATTAAGGAGGGTAACTTTTGAGAATTGCAGTAGACGCAATGGGAGGCGACAACGCTCCTAAGGCCATTGTAGAAGGTGTTGTAATGGCAGCAAAAGAATTTAACGATATTGAATTTATATTATATGGAAAAGAAGATGCGATTCGTAAATATATGACGGATGAAACAAATATTAAGATTGTTCATACCGATGAAAAAATCGCAAGTGATGACGACCCTGTTCGTTCTGTTAGAAGAAAAAAAAATGCTTCCATGGTTTTAGCTGCGCAAGCCGTTAAAAATAAAGAAGCCGATGCTCTTTTTTCAGCAGGGAATACGGGTGCATTGTTAACAGCGGGCTTATTAATCATTGGTAGAATTAAAGGAATTGATCGTCCAGGCTTGATGCCGACATTACCTGTTGTAGGAAATGATGAACGAGTCTTTAACTTAATGGATGTAGGTGCTAATGCAGATACAAAACCTGAAAACATTCATCAGTATGCCATTTTAGCTAGCTATTATGCAAAATTTGTTCGAGGTGTTAAAAAACCAACTGTTGGACTTTTAAATAACGGAACAGAAGAAAATAAAGGCAATGATGTGACAAAACGTGCCTATGCATTGTTAGCCGCAGAACCAGAAATTGACTTTATTGGAAATGTTGAGGCGCGTGAATTATTAAATGGCGTTGCCGATGTGGTGGTTACGGATGGTTTTACTGGAAATGCTGTGTTAAAAACAATTGAAGGAACCGCAATGTCCATGATGAAATTGTTAAAAGCAGCAATTTATGACAATGGTGTGAAAGAAAAAATTGGAGGCGCGCTATTAAAAAATGGTTTAATGGATATGAAAGAAAAATTAGACTATTCAAGATATGGCGGAGCTGTTTTATTTGGAGTAAAGGCACCTGTTGTAAAAACACATGGTTCTACTGAAAAAGAATCTGTTTATTTTACCATCAAGCAAATTCACGAAATGCTAGAATCACATGTGATCGACGATTTAGTGACGTATTTTGAAACAAAAGAGACACCAATTGAAGATTAAATTTAGTATAAAATAAAAAAATACTAGACAAAAGCATTCTTTATCAGTAAAATAATTGTGATACAAATGGAACATACGTTAAAGACTATCAAACAAAATGATCCAGTAAGTAGATGGAGGTGGAGCAGTTGTCTCAAAATGAAACTTTTGAAAAAGTTGCAAAAATTATTGTAGAACGTTTTGGCGTGGACAATGAAAAAGTCACTAGTGAATTGACTTTTAAAGACGATTTGGGAGCAGATTCATTAGACATCGTTGAACTTGTAATGGAATTGGAAGATGTTTTCGGTACTGAAATTTCCGACGAAGATGCCGAACAAATCGAAACCGTTGGCGATGCAGTGAAATACATCGACGCTCATCTTCAATAATAATGAATAAATTCAACAAAACCCAGCTTGTAGGATCTTTTTAGATTTTACAGACTGGGTTTTTATAGTGGAAAATGAGAGTTAAAAGATGAAAACCCCATTATTATTAAGAAAACCTTTTTTTTCAGCGGAAAAATTTTATTTTTACAGAAAAACCAAGTATAATAGAATAGGTTTAACTTGTTATACTTAAAAAGGAGTGTCGAAATGAATGAATTATTTTTAAACGAACTGAAAGAAAAATTTGGCATCACGTTTAAAAACTTAGCTTTTTTACAAGAAGCATTTACCCATTCATCATATGTGAATGAGCACAGGGATTGCAAAATTCAAGACAACGAACGAATTGAATTTTTAGGAGATGCCGTTTTAGAATTAACAGTTTCTCGCTATTTATTCGATCATTATCCAGAATTACCTGAAGGAAAGTTAACTAAACTGCGTGCAACAATTGTCTGCGAAGCCAGTTTAAGTTTATTTGCTAAAGAATATGGATTTGATAAATACATTCGTTTAGGCCGTGGAGAAGAAAGAATGAATGGCAGAAATAGACCCGCGCTACTTTGCGATTTATACGAATCTTTTATCGGAGCGCTTTATTTGGATCAAGGAATTGAGGCTGTTTTAGACTTTCTAAGACAAACCATGTTCCCTAAAATTGCAACCGGTGCTTTCTCACATGTGATGGATCACAAAACAAACTTACAAGAGTGGCTCCAACAAGACGGTGAAATCATCATTGAATATCGTTTAATTGACGAAGTTGGTCCAGCCCATGAAAAAGAATTTATTGTAGAAGTCAGTGCAAAAGGAAAAGTGTTAGGCTCAGGAAGTGGAAAAACGAAAAAAGCAGCAGAACAATCTGCTGCTGAAAATGCTTTAAAAACAATTCAATCAAGATAAGAAAGGAGCCACGACTACAGTGCATTTAAAAAGAATTGACATTACTGGATTTAAATCCTTTGCAGATAAAACGACCATTGAATTTGTAGATGGCGTTACTGCAGTCGTTGGTCCTAATGGTAGTGGGAAAAGTAACATTACAGAAGCTATCCGTTGGGTACTAGGTGAAACTTCAGCTAAAAGTTTGCGTGGTGGCAGAATGAACGATGTGATTTTTGCAGGTTCTGAATCTAGAAAGCCTTTAAACTTCGCTGAAGTGACTCTTGTCTTAGAAAATGAAGATCATTTTTTACCGCTAGATTTTAGTGAAATCAGCATTACAAGACGCTTAAATCGCAATGGAGATAGTGATTTTTACTTGAACAAGCAAAGCTGTAGATTAAAAGATATCGTTGATTTGTTTATGGATTCAGGATTAGGAAAAGAATCGTTTTCCATCATTTCTCAAGGGAAAGTAGAAGCCATCTTCAATAGTAAACCAGAAGATCGACGCTCTATTTTTGAAGAAGCAGCAGGGGTTTTAAAGTACAAAACACGTAAGAAAAAAGCGGAGCAAAAATTATTTGAAACAGAAGATAATTTGAATCGCGTTCAAGACATTGTGTACGAACTAGAAGATCAAGTCGAGCCTTTGCGAGAACAAAGTAGTATTGCCAAAGATTATTTATCCCAAAAAGAACAATTAAGTGAAGTTGAAATTGCTCTAACCGTTGTTGAAATCGACTTATTGAAAGAAAAATGGCAAGCAAGCCAAAAAGAACTTTCCCAGTATCAACGTGAATTAGCAACAATTCGAGATCTGCTTAAGCATAATGAACAATCAGTTGGTGAACTACGAGAAAAGCGTCAACAATTAGATAGCGAGTTAGATCGAACGCAAGCGTTACTTGTCACGATTATTCAACAATACGAACAAACAGAAGCCTCAAAGAAAGTTTTAAGTGAACGAAGTAAAAACACAAAAGAAAATCTAGAACAATTCCAACAAAACAAAGCAAAAATTGAAGCAAAAATAAGCCAATTAAATCAGCAACACGAAGAAATTAAAGAACGGATTGCCGTTAAACAAGAGGAAGAAAAAAAACTAAAAGCAGACTTACTTCAAGCAGAAAAAGAACGAAATATGCTTTTAGAAGACAGCGCTTATACCATAGAAACTTTACGAGATGACTATGTGGAATGGATGCAAAAACAAACCACACTAAGAAATGAACAAAGTTACTTAGAAAAAAGTTTTCTTCATAGTTCACAAAAAAACAAACAATCCGACGAAGCCGGCAAACGATTGGAAGAAGAATTAACCGAAGCCATCGCTAAAAAAGCAGCTGTCACAGAACAATTAAAAACCATTCAACAAGATTTGGCTACTAAATTATTAAATCATCAAGAGTTACAAACTGAATATCAAAAAAATCAAGGAACGTTAGAAATCTACGAACGAAATATGTTTGATGCAATGCGTTTAGTTCAACAAGCCAAAGCAAAAAGAGACAGCTTATCTGATTTAAACGAAGATTATGCTGGATTCTATCAAGGTGTTCGAGAAGTTTTAAAACGTAAAACCGAGATTGGCGGAGTTATTGGTGCAGTTGCGGAAGTCATCAACGTTCCAAAGCAAACGGAATTAGCCATTGATATCGCTCTTGGTGCTCAGAGCCAAAATGTCATCGTAAAAGATGAAGAAAGTGGACGAAAAGGAATTACCTACCTCAAACAAAAACGTTTAGGTCGCGCCACTTTCTTACCACTTACAACTATTAAGCCAAGGCAATTGCCAAGTAGTGTAGAAGCAACGGTTCGCAACAATGCTGGCTTTATTGGAATTGCTAGTGAATTAGTCGACTATCCAGCAGAAGTAGCAACAGTCATTCAAAACCTATTAGGGACCACGATTATCGCGGAAGATTTAACCTCAGCGAATGCAATTGCACGTCTTATTCAATTCAAATACCGTGTTGTAACGTTAGACGGTGACGTTATGAATGCTGGCGGATCAATGACAGGTGGAGCTAGTAAAAAAGGCAATCAAGGCAGTATTTTTGCTAGAAAAAATGAGCTTGCTACCTTAAATCAACAGATAGAAGCAATGGAAAAAACATTAAACGAAAAAGAGATTGAAGTACGAAGTTTAAAACAAGCTTTAAAAAAAGCTGAGCATCACTTAGAAGAGCTCCGCATGGCAGGCGAACAAAAACGCTTGGAAGAACAGCAATTAAAAAATGATTGCGAGTTATACAGCGAAAAAGAACATCGTTTATCTCGTGAATTAAAAGCTCATAGCTTTGAATTTCAGGAAGCAAAAGAAGAAGCCGATCATTATCATTCAAGGACAGCCGAAATTAAAGCTGAAATGCTCCTAATTGAAGACGAAATGAAAAAAATTAATCATCAAATTGACATGCTTTCTTCCGAAAACGAGAAACGAACACTCTTACAAAAAGAAGCCAGTGAAAAAGTTCAACAATTGACAGCTACTGTTGCCGTCGTTAAAGAGCAACTTGCAGGCTCAAGAAAAGAACAAGCCAATTTATTGGAAGCCATCCAACAAGAAGAAGAAAATGTGAATGGGATTCAGTTACAAATCCAAGCAATTGACGAAAACAATGGCAACCATCAATTGACAAAAGAAGAATTAGAAGTGAAAGTAGCGTCGTTGCTTTCAGAAAAAGAAACGCTTGAAGGTCAAATGCTTGCAGGCAAAGAAAAGCGTAGCATTATGGAAGCAGAAATTGATGAGCTTGACCGCTCAATTGCAGAACAGAATAATCAACAACATATTGTGTTAGAGCAAAAATCAAAAGCGGAAGTAACGATGAATCGTCAAGACGTCGAAATCGAAAATCGCTTAAATCATTTAAGTGAAGAATATGGATTGAGCTTTGAATTTGCAAAAGCGAACCATTCTTTGACGATAACACTTGAAGAAGCACGTCAAAAAGTGAAGTTATTGAAATTAGGAATTGAAGAACTAGGCTCTGTGAATCTAGGTGCAATTGAAGAATTTGACCGTGTGAATGAGCGTTTTACATTTTTAACCGAGCAACGAGACGATTTATTAACGGCAAAATCAAGTCTATTTGAAACGATGGATGAGATGGATGAAGAAGTGAAAAAACGTTTTTCTGAAGTGTTTGAAGCGATTCGTGAAAAATTTTCCGATGTATTTCCAAAAATGTTTGGCGGCGGATATGCAGAATTAAGGTTAAGCGATCCGTCAGACTTACTAAATACCGGAATCGAGATTATTGCTCAGCCGCCAGGGAAAAAATTACAAAATTTAAGTTTACTCTCTGGTGGAGAACGCGCCTTTACAGCAATTGCATTGTTGTTTTCAATTATTCAAGTGCGTCCCGTTCCATTTTGTATTTTGGATGAAGTTGAAGCCGCGTTAGACGAAGCCAATGTTGCGCGATTTGGACGTTACTTAAATCAATTTGAAGGGGATACGCAGTTTATTGTCATTACGCATCGCAAAGGAACAATGGAAGAAGCCGATGTTTTGTATGGAGTTACGATGCAAGAATCAGGAGTTTCCAGAATTGTTTCCGTTCGCTTAGAAGAAATTGCAGAAACAGGCGAAATTACAACGACGAGTTAACGAAAAAAGCAAAAAGACAAGAAGTTTTCCGTCTTTTTGCTTTTTTTGATTCACAATACTTTCAAGAACACGTATACTAAAAGAGTAGACAGATAAGAAGGAGCAAACGAATGATAAAATTAATTGCAATCGATTTAGATGGAACACTATTAAATAATGAAAAACAAATTACACCACGAACCAAGCTTGCTTTGCAACGTGCTAAAGAAAAAGGTGTTAAAGTTGTTTTATGTACAGGGCGCCCATTGCTGGGAATGGTTCACTATTTAGATGAACTAGGATTACGCGACGAAGGTGACTTTGGAATCACGTATAATGGCGGTTTAGTTCAAAAAACTAATAATGGCGAAATCTTAGCTCAAAAAACGCTGACCAAACACCATATTGAAGAGCTTTACCAATTGAGTCAAGCCCTTGAATTGCCGATGAATTTTATCGATTTAAAACAGGTGTATGCTTTGCCACATCCTGAAAATCGCGCTTCTTTATATGGCACCGTGATGAAAGCTTTGCCAATGGTTTCCGTTGTGATGGAAGAAGTGCCAGCAGACATTGCGGTTAACAAAGCTGTTTTTTGTTTCGATCAAGTAATTTTAGACGAAGCCATTACCAGAATTCCAGCTAGCTTAACTGAAAAATATACCATCATGAAATCAAGACCATTTTTACTAGAACTATTGCCACAAGGTGTTGACAAGGGTCAAGGAATCGCCACACTTTGCAAGTTGCTAAATATTGACGCCAATGAAGTAATGACCTTAGGCGATGAAGAAAATGATTTGGCAATGATTGAATTCGCAGGGTTAGGTATTGCAATGGGGAATGCGACAGATGAAGTCAAAAAAGCAGCCCAATTTGTCACAAAAACAAACGAAGAAGAAGGCGTTGCCTACGCTGTTGAAGAATTCGTTCTTGCTGGAAAAACACTGGAGAATATCTAACAGAATCTAGTTTGAAATTGTGTTACAATAAGAACAAAGAAAGCAATGAAATGAGGAAATAATATGGGATTTTTTGATAAAATAAAAAAAGCTTTTACAGGTGAAGAAGTCGAAACAACAGAAGTCACCGAGAAATACGAAAAGGGCTTAGAAAAAACACGTAAAAGCTTTTCAGAACGAATGAATGAATTATTTGCCAACTTTAGAACCGTGGATGAAGACTTCTTTGACGAACTAGAAGAGGTTTTAATAGGCGCGGATGTAGGCTTTGATACCACAATGGAAATTACTGATGCCCTACGTCAAGAAGTAAAATTAAGAAATGCTAAAAATCAAGGAGCCGTTCAAGAAGCGATTATTGAAAAATTAGTCGAAATTTATGAAAAAGGCGAACCTGAAAAACCAGAAATCAACTTAAATCCTGATGGTTTAACGATTATGCTTTTTGTTGGCGTAAACGGAGTAGGAAAAACAACTACAATTGGAAAGTTAGCCCACCAATACCAAGCAGAAGGCAAAAAAGTATTATTAGCTGCAGGGGATACCTTTAGAGCAGGCGCCATCGATCAGTTGGTCGTTTGGGGCGAGCGTGTGGGGGTAGATGTTGTTCATGGCGTACCAGGTGGAGATCCAGCAGCAGTCGTTTACGACGCAGTAAAACAGGCTAAAAGCGAGCATGCGGATATCTTAATGGTAGATACAGCCGGTCGCTTACAAAATAAAGTCAATTTAATGAACGAGCTTGAAAAAATGAAGCGCATTATTGAACGAGAAGTCCCAGGAGCACCTCATGAAGTATTACTGGTACTAGATGCGACAACAGGTCAAAACGCAATGATTCAAGCAAAACAATTTAAAGAAACAACTGACGTCACAGGTCTTGTTTTAACAAAATTAGACGGTACAGCAAAAGGCGGAATTGTTTTAGCAATCCGTAACGAACTGCACATTCCAGTTAAATTAGTCGGACTTGGCGAAGGAATGGATGATTTACAAGAATTCGATCCAAGCGAATACGTTTACGGTTTGTTTAGTCAGTTATTACTAAAAAATGAAGAAAAGTAAAAAAAGTAAAGCTCTAAATTTATTTAGAGCTTTATTTTTCATTTTAAAGAAGAGAGGCAATTTCAACCTTTACCAAAGCAACCTATTCTTTTTTGATAAATTCCTATTTTATAACGAATAACTATTGACTAAAGACTGAAAAATAGGTACGCTAGTGAAGTGTGTAAACTAAAATCACTTGACAGAACGTCTAATAAGAAAGAAGGATCAGAAATGGAAATTGAAAAAACAAATCGTATCAATGGCTTGTTTGAATTTTATGAGTCCTTACTAACTGAAAAACAACAAAATTACATGCAGTTGTATTATGCAGATGATTTTTCATTAGGCGAAATAGCTGAAGAATTTGGTGTCAGCCGTCAAGCAGTGTATGACAACATCAAAAGAACCGAACATATCTTGTTAGAATATGAAAAAAAATTGCATATCGTAGCTGATTTTAAACGCACGGAACAGATTGTAGAAGAATTGGCAAGCTATGTGGAAGCCAACTACTCAACTGATAAAAAGTTAACAACACTTATCCAGCAACTTCAAGATGAAAAAGATGAAAAATAAGGAAAAGGTGAATTTATATGGCATTTGAAGGATTATCAGAACGTCTCCAAGCAGCAATGAATAAAATGCGTCGCAAAGGGAAGATTTCTGAAGCAGACGTAAAAGAAATGATGCGTGAAGTTCGACTTGCATTACTAGAAGCCGATGTAAACTTTAAAGTAGTAAAAGAGTTTGTAAAAACGGTCAGTGAGCGATCTATTGGGGAAGAAGTGTTGGAAAGTCTATCTCCTTCTCAACAAGTGATTAAGATTGTAAACGAAGAATTAACTGCTTTAATGGGCGGAGAACAATCAACGATTCAAACGGCACCAAAGTCACCAACTGTTATTATGATGGTTGGGTTACAAGGGGCAGGTAAAACAACAACAGCTGGGAAATTAGCTAACTATCTAAGAAAAAACCAAAACCGTCGACCAATGCTTGTAGCAGCGGATATTTATCGTCCTGCCGCAATCCAACAATTAGAAACGATTGGGGAACAATTGGATATTCCTGTGTTTTCAATGGGCAATCAAGTTAGCCCCGTTGAAATTGCACAAAAAGGGATTGAAAAAGCAAAAGAAGAGCACCGCGATTTTGTTATTATCGATACAGCCGGTCGTTTGCATATCGATGAAACCTTAATGACTGAATTAACTGATATTAAAGCATTGGCCAACCCTACCGAAATCTTCTTAGTAGTAGATGCAATGACAGGGCAAGATGCCGTTAATGTAGCGGAATCCTTTAATGAACAATTAGACATCACAGGAGTCATCTTAACTAAATTAGACGGCGATACTCGTGGTGGGGCAGCCCTTTCTATCCGTTCAGTGACAGGAAAACCAATTAAATTTACTGGACAAGGTGAGAAGTTAGACGCTTTAGAACCCTTCTATCCAGAACGGATGGCAAGTCGTATTCTAGGCATGGGAGACATGTTGACGCTGATTGAAAAAGCGCAACTTGACTTTGACGAACAAAAAGCCGAAGAAATGACGAAAAAATTAAAAGAAAATAGCTTTGATTTTAACGACTTTATCGATCAAATGGATCAGTTAAATAACATGGGACCATTAGAAGATATTTTAAAAATGATTCCTGGTATGAGCAACGCACCAGGCTTAGATCAAATTAAAATCGATCCAAAAGATACCGCTCGTATGAAGGCCGTTGTTTTATCAATGACACCACAAGAACGCGAAAATCCGGATATTTTATCTCAAAGTCGCCGTCGTCGTATCGCTCGTGGCTCAGGTCGCCCAATTGCCGAAGTAAATCGCATGATCAAACAGTTTAATGAATCTAAAAAAATGATGAATCAAATGTCAAAAGGCAATTTTAATGGCATGGATAATATGTTTGGTAGTGGTATTAAAGGCAAGCTAGGCAAAATGGCCATGAACCAAATGGTGAAAAAAAACAAAAAGAAAAAGAAAAATAAGCGCAAAAAATAAGCGTTAAAAAGCTTGCAACCAAAGTGTTTCACTCTGATTTGAAAAAAAAATCACCCTGTAAAGAAAAAACACTTTACAGGGGAGTGATTTACTGGTAATATATATAAATGTGAGATAGTTATTGGAGGTGTAAAGAGACATGGCAGTAAAAATTCGTTTAAAACGTATGGGATCTAAAAGAAACCCATTTTATCGTATGGTAGTCGCTGATTCACGTTCTCCACGTGACGGACGTTACATCGAAGTAGTAGGAACATACAACCCAGTTGTAAGCCCTGCAGAAGTTAAAGTGGAAGAAGAAAAAGTATTAAGCTGGTTAGCTACAGGCGCACAACCTTCTGATACAGTTCGTAACATCCTTTCAAAAGAAGGTATTATGAAAAAATTCCATGATTCAAAAAACGTTAAATAAAAAGGATGTTTTCTATGGCTGACATGAAAGAATTAATTCTTACAGTTGTTCGTCCTTTAGTCACCCATCCGGAAGAATTGGATATTGTGATTGAGGAATCTAATGAGTATCTTGAGTATCAATTATCGGTTCATCCAGATGATATTGGTAGAGTAATTGGCAAACAAGGTCGCGTAGCTAAATCAATTCGTACGATCGTGTACAGTGTGAGGGTCAATGGACCTAAACGTGTGCGATTATCGATTGTCGAATAGTAAATCCAAAATAATAACGAAAAAACCATTTCAACTGAGATGGTTTTTTATTTTCCCACTATTTCCAAAGAAATCATTGAAAATGACAGAAATAATGCTAGAATATGGTACAATAAATAAGATCAAATAAATGAAAATGAGGGAATTAATGTGTCTGAATTATATAACGTAGGTAAAATCGTCAATACACAAGGGTTAAAAGGAGACGTTCGAGTGATTTCAAGAACGGATTTTCCAGAAGAACGCTATAAAAAAGGAGCAAAATTATTGCTTTGTCAAGACAATAAAGCACCATTAGAAATGACGGTTAACAGTCATCGTAAACATAAGAATTTTGATATTATTTCATTTGTTGACCATCACAATATCAACGATGTAGAAAAATACCGCGATGCTATTTTAAAAATTACATCGGAACAATTACAAGAATTACCGGAGCATGAATTTTATTATCATGAAATTATTGGCTTAACTGTCATAGATGAAGAAGAAAATGAACTTGGCAAAATCAAAGAAATTTTATCACCAGGAGCTAATGACGTTTGGGTGATTCAACGTCCAAAAGGAAAAGATTTACTAGTACCGTACATTGAGGATGTTGTAGTTAAAGTCGATTTAGAAAAACAATTGGTGATCGTTCATTTAATGGAAGGATTGTTGGATTAATGAGAATCGATGTCTTGACGCTATTTCCTAAAATGTTTGAAGGTCCGTTAACAGAGTCAATTTTAGGAAAAGCGATTGAAAAAAAACTGTTAGAAGTTAATGTTGCTAATTTTCGCGATTTTTCTGAAAATAAACATCAAAATGTTGACGATTACCCATATGGTGGTGGTGCAGGGATGTTGCTGACTGCTCAACCTATTTTTAGCGGAATCGAAGCGATTGAAGCAGAAACGCCAACGACTAAAAAAAGAGTGATTCTGTTAGATCCAGCTGGAGTCCCTTTTACCCAATCGGTCGCAGAAGAACTAGCAAATGAAGAGCATCTGATTTTTATTTGTGGGCATTACGAAGGCTATGATGAACGTATCCGGACGCTTGTAACAGATGAAATCTCATTAGGGGACTATGTGTTAACTGGAGGAGAACTAGGTGCTATGGTGATGATAGACGCGACTGTACGCTTATTGCCAGATGTGCTAGGGAATAACTTATCTGCTCAAACAGATTCTCATTCCACAGGCTTATTAGAGCACCCTCAATACACAAGACCTGCCGATTTTAGAGGAATGAAAGTTCCTGAAGTTTTAACTAACGGCAATCACAAATTGATTCACGAATGGCAGGAAAAAGAATCGTTACGTCGAACGTATTTGCGCCGCCCGGATATGTTGGCAGTATTAGACTTAACAAAAGAGCAAGAACAATGGTTAGCTGAAATTAAAGAAGAAGAAAAGTAATGAATGAAGACAACTAGCTGGATTAGTTGTCTTTTTTTAATTGGTAAAAAAGTGAATCAAAAGGGAGGGGATTTAAGGAGTTTTATGTTAATCTAGAGATAGATATTCAATCAAAAGAAATGATAAAAATTGAAGGATAGAAAATGGACATAAAAAACATCACAGGGGGGAATGTGAATGGAAAAGAGTAAAAATAAGTTGTATGGTCAATCAAAACAGCAAGATACCCATGTTAGCAATAAGAAAAAAATCATTTCTATTGATGCAGGACGAAAATATATTTCTAAAGCTGAGTTAAAGAAAATCATCAATCAAGCCAATTTATTGGGATATACAGGTATGGAGCTTATCGTGGGGAATAACGGTTTGCGTTTTTTGTTAGATGATATGACAGTCACAATAAATGAAAAGGTATACAAAAGTGATGAAGTAAGGAAAGCTCTTCTTAAGGGGAATCGACACTACTACGATGACCCAAATGGAAATGCGTTAACTCAAGCTGAAATGGATGAGTTGCTGCAGTTTGCATTAGAAAAAAAGATTGAAATCATCCCTGTCATTAACAGTCCCGGTCATATGGATACAATCATAGCGATTATGAAGGAATTAAAGATTTTAAATCCAGCATTTAAATCGTCAAAAAGTACGATTGATTTAGACAACGACTTAGCTGTGGCCTTTACCAAAGCGATTGTAAAAAACTATGTGGCTTATTTTTCAACTTATGCTGAAATCATTAATTTTGGATGTGACGAATACGCCAACGATGTCGTGGAAGATGGCGGCTGGGTAGCCATTCAAAAACAAGGTACGTATCAAAAATTTATAGCTTATGCCAATGAATTAGCCCTAATGGCTAAAACCTATAAAATGAAACCCATGATCTTCAATGATGGCGTCTATTACAATAATGACGATACTTTTGGTCGTTTTGATAAGGACTTTATAATTGCTTACTGGACATCTGGTTGGGAAAATTACGATGTTGCTATGCCTGAATATCTAGTGGAAAAAGGGCATCCAATTTTAAATACAAATGACGAATGGTATTGGGTGATTGGGAGAAAGACAATAGCAGATGGGTATTATAACTTTAACCAAGCAGTAGAAGGTATCACGCATTTAGAAGCTTCGATGGTTAAAGGAGCCAAAGGTCCACTTGCTACTATTGGGAATATGCAAGGAATCTGGTCGGATGAACCTAACCAGCCACTTGATTTGTCAGATTTATTTAAATTGATGCGCCTTTATTCTGATAAATACTTAAAATGAAGGAACTAGACAATCAGCCAACAGATTATTACCTATTGAAAACCCACGCCAACTCTTTTTTCCAAACAAACCTACAAGCAACGTTAACTGAATTAGGAGTAGAATCAATTGAATTTTGTGGGGCGCAAACAGAATATTGCGTAGATACGACTATTCGAGTTGCCCACAGTTTAGGCCTATCACTGCTGGATGAAAAGTGACTTGCATACGACAGTGGACAGTCCATTATTAACAGCGCCAGTCATCATCGCTCATCACGAAGCAATTTGGGAAAATCATTTTTTAAACTTACTATAAAAAAGGAGAATCATTATGAATCGAATCAATTTAATTTGTCTAGGAGTTACTAATTTAAAAGCATCATTGCATTTTTACAAAGAGCTAGGTTTTCAAACGCCTGAAAAATCAGAAGATCCACAGATTGTGTTTTTTAATAACAAAGGAACGAAATTAGAATTATTCCCGATTGCAGAATTAGCCAAAGATATGAACCTTCCAGAGCCACCTGCTAAAGAAAGTAATGCTTTCAACGGCATCACTTTCGCAATCAATGTAAAACATGAAGCAGAAGTGGATGAATTGATTCAAAAAGCGGCTACATTAGGCGGGGAAATCGTTAAGCCTCCTGAAAAAGTATTCTGGGGCGGTTATAGCGGTTACTTTAAAGACTTAGATGGTTATTATTGGGAAGTTGCCTATGCTGATAGCTGGAAATTTGATGATCAAGACATGTTGATTATTGAATAAAGTCAAAAATAAAATTATCAAGGAAAACCCCTTTACACTAAAGTAGAGATATGATAAACTATTTGAGGTGAGTAAAGAGAAACTTTACTCGATAAACGGTATTCCGCTAAGCCCAATTGGAGGCTTATGAATGGTTGTTGGAAGGAGAAAAAAACATGAGTCAATTAATGGAATCAATCACAAACGAACAATTACGTTCTGATATCCCAACGTTCCGTCCTGGAGATACAGTTCGTGTACACGCACGCGTAGTTGAGGGTACTAGAGAACGTATCCAATTATTCGAAGGCGTAGTAATTAAACGTCGTGGTGCTGGAATCAGCGAAACTTATACCGTTCGTAAAATTTCTGGCGGTGTTGGTGTTGAGCGTACATTCCCAGTTCACACTCCACGTGTTGCACAAATCGAAGTTATTCGTCATGGTAAAGTACGTCGTGCTAAATTGTACTACTTACGTGCATTACATGGTAAAGCAGCTCGTATCAAAGAAGCTCGTCGTTAAGATGAGTGTTGAGACCCTTGAGTATTCAAGGGTTTTTTTGTTGTCCAAAAACTTGCTGAATAGTGATTAGGATGCTACGATAAATAGGAAGAAAAGAAAGGAGCAGAATATGAAAAAAATTGAACGCATTCTCTCAATCATTGTATTGCTGTTAGAAAATGAAGTCATACCAGCTACACAACTAGCTACGCGCTTCAATGTAACCAAGCGCACCATTTTTAGAGATATTGAAACAATTGAAATGGCAGGCTTTCCGATTGTTTCATTTACTGGGAGAAAGGGTGGCTATTCTTTATTAAATTCATTTAAACTTCGTACATATACCTATACAGATGCTGAAAAACAGGATATTTTAAGCGCTTTGCAAATGAAAGAACGATTTATCGAACCAACAGATAAACAACATACAATTAAAGAAAAAATTCATCTAATGCAATTGCATCCATCAAAGGAAATCACGAGTCCACTTATTTCATTTGCGTCTCCAACTCTTCATCGTGCTGAAATAGAAGAGGAAACAAAGCAAAAAAATACTCAATTAACCAATGCCTTACACAACTATTTGAAGCTGACAATTGAGTATGTCAGCAACCAAGGCGAAGGAACTGAACGAACAATCCATCCTTATGAATTGATGCTGCTAAATGGCAGTTGGTACGTGCATGCGTATTGTGAAAAAAGAGCAGCATTTAGACACTTTAAAGTGACAAGAATACGGAAAATGACTATTTTGGATCAACACTTTGACCTACAAATACCACCTACAAAAAAAGAACTTCTCACAGGTGAGTGGGTCAAATTATATTTTAAAAAGGATGAGCTAGGAAAACTTTACGATTATTACACCCAAGATGAAATTCGAGTAGTAGATAATCACGTTGAGGTAACTTTTTTTTCAGAATATCAAAAGCATTTAATTCCATTTTTACTTATGTTTGGAAATGGAGTACAAGTGATAACACCACTATCTTTAAAAAAACAACATCAAGCAGCAATCATTCACTTACAAAAAGCGTATTCAAGTAATTGAACGATGACAGCTACTTGTCATCATTTGTGGGTTACATTGATATTGAAAAGAAATTATTTAATTAGAAAAGGGGAAAAATACCTATGAAACCAATTAGAAATATAGAGGTTGCTGCTGTTTTTAAAAAGTATCCAAAAATTTATCGTACACCATTATTAGAAATAAGGCAGCTTATTTTTGATACAGCTGATGGTATAGCAGAAGTTGGCGAAATTGAAGAGAGTTTAAAATGGAACCAACCGAGCTACGCAACCAATCAAACAAAATCAGGCACGCCGATTCGAATTGATCGATTTGGTGAACATCAGATAGCACTTTTTATTCATTGCCAAACAACCTTAATTGAAGAGTTCAGACCTTTATTTAACGGTACGTTTGAATTTTCTAAAAATCGGGGAATCCTCCTTGATCCTCAAAAAGAACTTCCTATTCAAGAATTGGCCTTTTGTATTGAAAAAGCATTGACGTACCATCTAGTTTGAACTTAAAGAAACGGACAATGGATGAATTATTTAAATGTAAAAAAAGAAACCCCCACTAATTATGGAGGCTAGAAAAAATTATTTTTTGTATTATTCGAAGTTAAAATAAGGATTCCATGTCATGATGTCTAAATAGTCATCATTTGTATCTCCTGTTATAGAAGTATTTTCGACAACTTTTGAGTTATAAGCAACTCTATAAGTGACTGTTCCCCCAGACATATTGGTAAGGCTAATATTGATTGTATTAAAACCAAGCCGATGCTTCGGATCTAAATTTTTTAAAAATTGTGATGATACGTAACCTACAGTACCTACATATGGTGGCACAAAATCTTGTCCATCATCATATCTTATTGTCTTAACTACTGCTTCAGTGGTATCTTCTTGTGTTTTTACTTGGAAGGCTAAAAGAGTAGAATGTTTTTTATCTTTAAATAAGCTTTTTTTTAAATTATAGGATTCTCCATTTTCAAGAGTAACCATTTTAACATCGGTTGTGATTCTAGTACTAGGGTGCAATGCGTCCCTTTCAATCGTTGTTTCTTGAGCAGTTGCTGTGCGGGTAAATACGAATGCTGAAAATAAACTTAATCCAATAATTAATAATTTAATTTTTTTCATTTCAAAATCCCCTTTTATATTCACCTGAGTGAATTATTTATATTAATCATATACCTACAGTTATTTATTGTCAAGATAAAAAAACATATATTTTTTATTTTAATAATCTAATTTTTTAACAGTTTTAATCCCTAAAAAAATACTTACAAATAAAGTATAAACCAATATCTTTAAGGGAATGAAGGGAAAAAATAACTTAAAATTCAAAGAAATAAACAGAACCCTAGTTTTTATCCAAGGTCGGTGCTATAATAGTTTTAAATTCTTTATGAAAGAACAGCTTTTTATGAATGAAGGGGTCTAGTAAAAATGAGAAATTATTATTTTTTGGAATACGGTAGTTCAAAATGTGTTTCAGTGGTAGAAAATGACTTAGAAGAACGCTTTAAATTAGAGTTCAATAAGCATGGCGATCACCTATTAGGAAGCTGTATTAATTATTCAGGAAAGTACGCTGACCAAATGTTGATTAAACAGAATTTATACGGCGAAGAATGGCAATATCCTGAACATAAAGAGTATGAAACCATTGTTGCAATCAGTTTCGTTGAAGGACGAGACAAAGAAAAAATGAACAAGATTGAAACGATTAAAAAATGGTTTACTGAATTAGAGCATGTACAACTTTTAAAAGAAGAAACACTTAAAGGTTAAAAATAGAGAGTGAACATTTCGTTATTTTAACAAATGTTCCTTTTTTTCTTAAATAATTGACTATAAAAAGGAGTTTAACAATGACTGCTATCCGAGCATTTGAAGAATTACTTAGAGCAAAACAAATCCCATTAGTTAAATCAACAGAAAATTCCAATGAGACTTCTTATAGTGGGAGTTTTCAAGCAAGCCCTGAAAATGAAATCCTTTTTGACATTGTCTTCAAAGAAGCGACAAAACAAACGGATGTTACAATCACTTATCATCAATTAATAGCGTGTTCTAATGAAGACAATCGTCTTCAACTAGTAGCGTTAATCAATCAATTAAACCAAGAAAAAACCTCTTATTATCGTTTAGTTTTAACAAATGAGGGAGAAGTTTCTTTATTATTTGAAGGTCGAACAGGAGAAGAGATTTTACCACTTTATGAAATTTTATTAGTAGGTTCTTCGCTATTAAGTGATTTGATGAGGGAATTAAAATTCGGCTTAGTTTAGGGGGGGGGCATCTCAGTGAATCAAAACGAAAAAAGTATTTATCAAACAACAGCCATTAATGAAACTGGAGTTGCTGGTGTTGCGTATATTGAAGGCAGTGAGGGCTGGAAAGTAAACGTGTCTAGTCCAGTCAGTAAAGAGCCTGGGACGAACCCAGAAGAATTGCTAGCATTGGCATATAGCACCTGTTTGAATGCAACGGTTGAAACAATTTTAAAAGAGCAACAACAGCCTAAAAAAAGCTCAGTCAAAGTAACGATTGCACTGATTCCTGAAACAATCGGGTATCATTTTAATGTAACAGCAAAAGTATTTATTGAATCTCTTAGTCAACCTGAAATTCAAGAAATAGTTGAATTAGCCGATCAGCGATGTCCCATTTCTAAACTGATGAAGGGCAGTCAAACAGTCACTGTAATGGCCACAACGACTCCATAAAAATAGCACCTAAATCCTTTAACGGTTTAGGTGCTATTTTGTATTTTGCTTAGCGGAAGTTCGTAAATTGCAACTCAACTTTTAAATCAGCATCTCTAAGTAATGAAATGACTTGTTGCAAATCGTCACGACTTTTACCTGTGACGCGAATTTGGTCATCTTGAATGGTGCTTTTAACTTTAATGCCAGATTGTTTAATCAAGGTATTGATTTTTTTTGCATTTTCTTTATCAATCCCACTAATTAAATCAGCATGTTGACGAACATTTCCGCCAAAGGCTTTTTCGCTTTCACCATAATGAATATTTTTAGTTGGGACATCACGTTTAATTAATTTACTCGTTAAAATATCTTTAACTTGACCAATCTTATACTCATCTTCAGAGACAAGAACTAATTGATTTTTTTCCAGTTTAATTTCGCTAATAGACCCTTTAAAATCAAAGCGATTGGTAATTTCTTTTTTTGCAAGTGCAATTGCATTTTTTACTTCTTCTTGGTTGATTTCCGATACAATATCAAAACTAGCTTCTTTTGCCACTAAAAAGTCACTTCCTTCCTTTATTTCACAATTCATTGAACGCTTACATTCTACCATTTTACAGTCAAAATGTGAAGAAGCTAAGAAAACGAAAAAACTCAGTAAATTTTTCTTTCTTTATGTTGAAAAACTTGTTATATTTTAATCTGATAAATCGATTGGAGGTTTCTTTAGTGGCAAAATTAAAAGTTCCCAATATGTGGGCAGAGTTTTCAAAAAAAATGTTCTTTATTTTCTTTGCAGCACTAACAAATGCAATTGCGTTAAATAATTTTTTGATCCCAGCAAGAGTGTATGGCGCTGGTTTAAATGGGGTTTCACAGTTGATTTCCTCGTCTCTTTTTGACTTTGCTCATATTCATGTCAGTACAGGACTTTTAATTATCTTGTTCAATGCACCAATTGCTTTACTCGGTTGGTACAAAATTGGACGTGATTTTACGCTGTATAGCTTTATGACGGTTGCGTTAATGTCGATTTTTTCAATGATTTTTCCCATTATTGAATTAACTCCAGATCCTATTATGAATGCCGTTGCAGGTGGCGTAATGAGTGGCGTGGGGATTGGTTGTGCGTTGAAGTACGGATTTTCAACAGGCGGAATGGATATCATTTCAATGGTATTGTCTAAAACAACTGGACGCTCGATTGGAAGTTTAATGTTTGGCATTAATTTAATCATCATTTCAACAGCCGGTTTTGTTTATGGATGGGAATATGCATTGTATACATTACTATCCATCTATGTGATGACTAAAGTTGTCGATACGATTCATACGAGCCATCAAAAAGTAACAGCCATGATTGTCACAAAACACAGCGACGAAATGATCAAAGCCATTAATGATAAATTAATTCGTGGCATTACAGTGATACCAGCTAAAGGCGGCTATACTGGAGACGATAGTGCCGTTTTAATGATCGTTATTACGCGTTATGAATTGTACGATCTAGAAATTGCAGTTAAAGAAACCGATACAAGTGCTTTTGTTAATATTTTACAAACGAATAAATTGATTGGCGAATTTTGGGATACAGATCAGCAAAAACGTCAAAAAGAGCAATTATAAATTAAAAAGGTTCAAAGGAATTTTCCTTTGAACCTTTTTTTATGTGACACTTCTAAATTTAAGCTAAGTGTAAGTAATTTTCTAAATAAGAGGCAAGACCATCTTCATTATTTGTTTTTTGAGTGATATCATTCGCAATCGATTTTAATGCATCAATTCCATTTTTCATGACAACGCCATGTCCAGCATATTGAATCATTTCATAATCGTTGTCCTCATCTCCAAAAGCGATGATATCTTGCTGTTTAAATCCGTATGCATCAGCGATACACTCAACCCCAAGAGCCTTTTGAACACCAGCAGAAACAATCTCTAAACAAGGTGTGTCGCCGCCCCAAGTTCGAATCTCAATCGAATCGCCATAGCGAGTAATTAATTCATTGGTGATGGAAGCTTGGTTTTCTTTTTTAGTAAAGACACAAACAGAAGTTGGATCATCTTTTAAATTCTTAGCTGTTAATGTGTTCGTTCCTTTTTTTCCATCTGGGAAAAAATCTTTGTTAGGCATATAAAATTGATCCGCATAAACACTGTCTTTTACTTCAGCTGCAATCATGTCAATTTCCATATGTTTTTTTAGCGAAAGCATGTCTAAAGCGATATCACGATGGAGCGTTTTATGGTATTGAGCAGCCCATTCTAATTCATGTGGCATGTGACAAAGCGCACCATTGAAATTGACAATCGGTGTATCTAAGCCTAATTGTTGGTAATATTGTTTACTAATACGGTACGGACGACCTGTTACAATTGAAATCATATGTCCTGCATGTTGAGCTTTTTTAAAGACTTCGATTGTTTTAGGGGTAATTTTTGATTCGTTGTTTAGTGTCGTGCCATCTAAATCGATGGTAATTAATTTTTTAGTCATACATACCTCCAGAAGATTAATTTTCACAAAAAAGAGTACTCTTATGTTAAAATCAACTAAGAGAACTACTAATAGTGTACCATAAAATGAAAACATTTGTGACGTACTTTCATAAAAGAAAAGAGGAAAAGAAAATGATTGTAGTAAAACATGTCGTTGTAGCAGAAATTCCTTTGTTAGAAATGGTTGAATCTGATATCGACCACCAAAAGCTCCCAACTGTCTTGTTTTATCATGGTTGGGGAAGCTGTAAGGAAAGTGCGATGGTAAATGGGTATGAACTGGCAAAACATGGATTTCGCGCGGTATTACCAGAAGCGTATTTACATGGTGAACGAAAAGAAGGCACCTTGAATGAGGAAGCGTATATGGAATTTTGGCAAGTTGTGGCACATAGTATCGAAGAATTCCCAACGTTAACTGATTATTATATTTCAAAAGGTTTAACAGACCCTAATCGAATAGGTGTAACGGGTTTATCAATGGGAGGCATTACAACCTGTGCTTTACTCACACAATATCCTTCCATCAAAACAGCCGTTTGTTTGATGGGCAGCCCGGCACCCGTTTTATTTTCAAGATGGTTATTAAACTCTTCATGGGCGGAGGGTTTAAATATTGACGAAGCGAACTATCAAGCAGAATTGGAGCAATTAAAGCCGATTGATTTAAGCTTACAGCCAGAAAAGATAGCCGGTCGATACTTGCATTTTTGGCATGGAACAGCAGACAATACCGTTCCATACCAACCAACCCTTGATTTTTACGAAAGAGTGATCAATGAGCAGCCTGAAGCAGCAAAACATGTTAGCTTTACCTCCACAAAAGGTGCAGGCCATAAAGTACCGTATGAAAGCTCAGTTGAAATGGCGACATTCTTTGCGAAACGCCTTTAAGAATTATCTTATTGAGAGATTTACTTTTTTTCTGAAACACGGTATGATAGTGTGGAACTTACGTGGAGGTGACGTTTATGACAGATGAAAATAAAAATTGGTCGCAAGAAGAAATAGATGGAATCAAAGAACGAATTATTCAAGCATTAGAACAAGTAATCGATCCAGAGCTAGGAATTGATATTGTGAACCTAGGCTTGGTTTATGAAGTAGAATTAGAAAATAACGGTCACTGTATTGTAAAAATGACGTTAACGACAATGGGATGCCCATTAGCAGACGTTATCACCGATCAAATTATGACAGCCTTAAAAGACGTACCAGAAGTAACCAAATCAGAAGTGCAGTTGGTTTGGTATCCTGCGTGGACAACGGATAGAATGAGCCGTTATGCACGGATTGCGTTGGGGATTAGATAATTTAATTGAAGATTAATCCTTCTGTAGTGTCAAAAAACTCTTTCACTAACACTTAGTTGTTAGTGAAAGAGTTTTTTTGAAAAATAAAATTGGTTAAGCAAGCAAATGGTTTGGAGGACACTGCATTGAAAAATATAAAATTAATTAGTCTAACCAGTCTATTAACAACTCTAGTAATAGTAACGATCTACACTATTTTAAATTCTCCATTATTTTTTGATCCACCAGATAGTTACCGTGAGCATGGAACGTCAGCAACTGGAAATTTTATCAGAATTGATGAGGAGTACACGATAAATACGACGAGTGCAATAACTTCAAGCTTGTATTACAAGACCGGCACAGCAAGCTCTATTCCTAATATTGTTGAACAGGTCAATCAGGTGAATTCAGATAAAACTTATATAATAATTAGGTCGGTTTCTGATAATTTTTATAGTTTTTTTAATAAAAAATATCGGTACTATATCGTGAAAAAGACAAATCAACAAGTAGTTTCTTTTGAAACAGAAAAAGAATTTGTAGCTGAATGCCAAAAACTTAATATTTACCCTAAACTAAAGAGCTTAGATAAGTTCGATTGGTACAATAGCGAGGAAGCATATTAGCTAAATTTTTATATTTGATGAACTTAAAGCTTATCTCTTTCTCTTATTATTAAGATTCGTTAGTATTTCTAATATTTTTTTGAAACCGCTTTACAAAAGAGAGTCGTGTAGATTAATATTAATGTAAAAGGAGGTTCATCATGAAAAAAATCGGCTTTGTATTAACAGTCAGCACTGGAATAAATTATGGTTCAATATTTTCTGTACCACTTATCAAGAATCACGATGATTTGAAAGAGTATTTTTCTAAGTATTACGACGTTTCAATTAACTATATTAGGGATAAAGACGCAGTTGATTATTTGATCGTTCCTAAACCCTTTACGCCGTTTGATAATGAAAATAATCTCCCAATAATCGAAGTACCAGCAATCTTATTTATGGAAAAGGATTTTGAAAAAATCAAAACGTATATTGACAATTATTTTTCTGTTAATCCTTAAAAAGATAAAAGAAAAAGTACTCTTATGTTTTTTTGCGGTTGTCAAGCTTCGAGAAGCGGATATTTTCAATAGGAAGAAGTCTGATAAAAAACGGAAAATGTTGAAGAGTTCTAAAACTCTCGTAAATGTCATTTTGAAAAAAACTGTCCAAAATAAAAGAGCTACAAATTAACTTAGTCAACAATTACAGCTTTTTTGCATGACTGCTAATTGTATTATTAAGTTTTCAATTTAGAATCTTTAAAAAGAATCTGTTGAACAACCAAATCATGGTATAATGTGAATGTAAAACGAATACATTCACAAGGGGGAAAAGAAATGCAAGAAAAGAAAACATTTTATTTAAACGGTTACTTAGGCATTGTTTTACTCATTTTACTAGGTTTGTTTGGAGCATTTTTAGGATTTAATGGAGTTGTCAATGAAAATATCGGCTTAATTGTAGCAGGAGCTTTATTTTTAATTATTGCGTATTTATTTTTCACATCGCTAACGATCGTAGCACCCAATCAAGCCAAAGTCATTACCTTTTTTGGAAAATACCTAGGAACCATTCGAGCAAATGGCTTATTTATCACAGTTCCTTTAACTCAAAAAGCAATGATTTCGTTACGTGTTCGTAATTTCAATAGCGCCAAGCTTAAGGTGAATGATGTGGATGGAAATCCCATTGAAATAGCAGCAGTGGTCGTTTTTAAAGTAGTAGACACTGCCAAAGCTTCTTTTGATGTTGATTTCTATGAAAATTTTATTGAAATCCAAAGTGAAACGGCAATTCGCCATGTAGCGACAAAATATCCTTATGATTCATTTACCGATCAAGACATTACATTGCGAGGAAATGCTTCTGAAGTATCGGAAGAACTAGCCCAAGAATTGCAAAATCGATTAGAAGTGGCGGGTGTTGAAATTATTGAAGCACGTTTAACACATTTAGCGTACTCAACTGAGATTGCTAGTGCCATGCTACAACGTCAACAGGCAAAGGCCATTTTAAGTGCCCGTCAAATTATTGTTGAGGGAGCGGTAGGCATGACACAACTAGCCATTGCCCAATTAGAAGAGCAGTCTGTCTTAAAATTAACGGATGAACGTCGCCTGCAATTAGTTAACAATTTATTAGTGTCTATTATTACGGATAAAGGAACGCAACCGGTTATCAATACTGGAGATGTCGAATAAATCTTTTAGCATGGGAGTCATTTCCATGCTTTTTTTGTTGCAGTTCAAGGAAAATAAAAGGATTATCATGTTTTTGTAATCGATTCATAAGTATTTTTAAAGAACGCTGTTAAAACCGCTGATAATTCCTTTTAATATAGAAGGAAAGTGTTATAATAAACGCAAGCTTAAGAAATGTAGAAATCCATCAAATGGGAGCGCATGTATGTTAAAAGGAAAAGAAGCAACTGAAAAACCAGATTTTAAAGCAACATCAATTCGTCGTATTGGAGCAGCTATTTTATATGGAATGCTAGCAAGTATTGGAATTAATTTTTTCTTAGTACCCGCTAAAGTCTATTCAAGTGGAATCACCGGTTTAGCGCAATTATTATCAAAAATTTTAACAGATTATATCCACTTGAATTTATCTATTTCAACATTAATCCTCTTATTAAATTTACCCTTAGTATTTCTTTCATGGAAAAAATTAGGCAGTAGTTTTACTTGTTATAGTTTGATTTCGGTGATTGCCTCTTCCATCTTTTTGAAGATCGTTCCTGTTATGACGATTACCACAAATCCATTAGTCGCCGCAATTTTTGGTGGTGGATTGTGTGGAATGGGTGTTGGAATTTGTTTGCGATATGGACTTTCAACAGGTGGCGTTGATATTATAGCGGTTGTCATTCAGCTAGCAACAGGTCGTAAAGTCGGGCAATTAGGCTTTCTAGTTAATGGGATGATTTTGATTGTAGCAGGCTTTTTATACGGTTGGGAATTAGCCTTATATAGTATTATTGCCATCTATGTTAATGCACATATGGTTGATTTTTTCCATACACGACAACAAAAAATGACCGTGACGATTATTACGAAAAAATCAGAAGAATTAGAAGAGGCGCTGACTTCGAAGTTTATTCACGGGGTGACAGTTATTGATCATGGTTATGGCTTATATACAAAAGAACCTGTAAAAATGTACATTACTGTTGTCTCAAAATATGAATTGTTTTATTTGGAAGCACTCGTTCAAGAAGCAGATTCTAAGGCCTTTGTAAATGTGCAACAAACAACAGACCTAGTCGGTAATTTTAGGCAAATATAAAAAAATAAGAAACTTGATTTAAGAGAAGACGATCCTTTTAAATCAGGTTTTTTTTGTAAAAAAATTTTTAGATTTTTTAAGGGTTATTTATTGACCTTTTTTGACCAATAGGTGTATAATTGACTCAAAGATAAATTTAAGGGAGGTTACAAACGTATGGATTTAGAAAAATTAACATCAACGATGCAACAAGCTTTAGGAGACGCTAGAGAAATTGCGATTACAAGACACAATCAAGATATCGACATTGTTCATCTATGGAAAATCTTTTTAACACCTGATCATTTTGCAAGAGGATTGTATCAAGATCTTGGTTTAAATATGAACCAATTTGAACAAAAAGTTGATGCAGAGTTAGATCGTTACCCATCGATTGAAGGCGGAAATGTTCAATATGGACAAGGTCTTAGCCAAAATTTATACAATTTACTAATTGAAGCAGATAAAATCAGAGAAAGCTTTAAAGATGAATACACATCTACTGAAACAGTAGTCCTTGGTTTAATGAAATTAAAAAATTATTCTTTGACAAAATATTTGAAAGAACAAGGAATTACTGAAAAAGCTTTAAAAGAAGAAATCGAAAAAATGAGAGGAGGAGAGCGTGTGACATCTCAAAATCAAGAAGAACAATACCAAGCACTAGAAAAATATGGAACAGACTTAGTTCAAGCCGTAAAATCAGGGAAACAAGATCCTGTTATTGGACGTGATGAGGAAATTCGAGACGTTATTCGGATTCTATCTCGTAAAACAAAAAATAACCCAGTCTTGATTGGAGAACCTGGGGTTGGTAAAACCGCGATTGTTGAAGGCTTAGCGCAACGAATCGTTCGAAAAGACGTGCCGGAAAACTTAAAAGATAAAACGATTTTTTCATTAGATATGGGCGCATTAATTGCAGGTGCTAAATTCCGCGGTGAATTTGAAGAGCGTTTAAAAGCGGTTTTAAAAGAAGTGAAAAAAAGCGATGGTCGTATTATTCTCTTTATTGATGAAATTCATACAATCGTAGGCGCTGGTAAAACAGAAGGTAGTATGGACGCTGGGAACCTATTAAAACCAATGCTGGCTCGTGGTGAGTTGCACTGTATTGGAGCAACAACATTGGACGAGTACCGTGAGTACATGGAAAAAGACAAAGCCTTAGAACGTCGTTTCCAAAAGGTCTTAGTAAATGAACCAACCGTTGAAGATACAATTAGTATTTTACGTGGGTTAAAAGAACGCTTTGAAATCCATCACAGTGTGAATATCCATGATAACGCCTTAGTTGCAGCCGCTACTTTATCAACTCGTTACATCACAGATCGTTATTTACCAGATAAAGCGATTGATTTAGTTGATGAGGCTTGCGCAACAATTCGAGTTGAAATGAATTCAATGCCAACGGAACTAGATCAAGTGACAAGACGTTTAATGCAACTAGAAATTGAAGAAGCGGCTTTGAAAAAAGAAAATGACGATGCAAGTAAGAAACGTTTAAACTTGTTACAAGAAGAATTGGCAGATTTAAGAGAACAAGCCAACCAATTGAAAATGAAATGGGAAACCGAAAAAGAAGAAGTGTCTAAATTACGTGATAAACGTGCCGAACTAGACCAAGCACGTCGCGAACTTGAAGATGCAGAAAGTAGCTACGATTTGGAACGTGCTGCAGTCTTAAGACACGGTCAAATTCCCGCTCTAGAAAAAGAGCTAGCTGAAATCGAACAAGAAGGTGCTAGCTACAAACAAGAAAATAGCCGTTTAGTACAAGAATCAGTCACTGAAAATGAAATTGCAGAAGTAATCGGCAGAATGACCGGTATTCCAGTTTCTAAACTAGTTGAAGGCGAACGAGAAAAACTATTGCAACTAGGTGAAACCTTGCATAAACGCGTGATTGGTCAAAACGAAGCTGTTGATAGCGTAACAGACGCGGTTATTCGTGCCCGTGCAGGCTTACAAGACCCTAGTCGTCCGTTAGGTTCGTTCCTATTTTTAGGACCAACAGGTGTTGGGAAAACAGAATTAGCTAAAGCTTTAGCAGAAAACTTGTTTGATTCAGAAGACCACATGGTTCGAATTGATATGAGTGAGTATATGGAAAAACACAGCGTTTCCCGTTTAGTTGGTGCGCCTCCTGGTTATGTAGGGTATGAAGAAGGCGGACAATTAACAGAAGCAGTTCGTAGAAGTCCTTACACTATCGTTCTATTAGATGAAATTGAAAAAGCTCATCCCGATGTTTTCAATATTTTATTACAAGTATTAGATGATGGTCGCTTAACAGATTCGAAAGGACGCGTCGTTGATTTTAAAAATACTGTTTTAATTATGACAAGCAATATCGGTTCTAACTTATTATTAGAAGGAACTGATGCAGAGGGTCACATTGAACCAGCGGTGGAAGATGAAGTAATGACCTTATTAAAAGGCTCCTTCAAACCAGAATTTTTAAATCGAATTGACGATACCGTCTTATTTACGCCACTTAGCCTAGAAAATGTGAAGGGCATCATCGTTAAAATGACGAAAACATTAAGCCAACGTTTAGCGGATCAAGAAATTTTATTAGAAGTTTCTGAAGAAGCTCAAACATGGATAGCAGAAAATGCCTATGACCCAATCTATGGCGCAAGACCATTGAAACGCTTCTTAACCAAAGAAGTGGAGACGCCGCTTGCAAAAGAAATCATCGCAGGTCGCGTTTTACCAAAAACCAAAGTCATTGTAAGTTTGTTAGACAATCATTTGGTTTTTGAAAACATTGCTTTAAGTGATGAAGAATTTTCAGAAAATAGTTAAATTAAAAAGACCTAGAGGAATTTGCTCTAGGTCTTTTTTGTTAATTCTCAGTTTTAGCAGGGGCAGATTCGTTGACAACCGCACCGATTCCAAGACAAATCAGTCCAGCAATCAAACCAATGATTGTAGCTGTTTTGAAATCATAGGTACCATTTACAAGCGCACTACCGATGTAGTTGACAGCTTGTCCAACAGCGAAAGCCCAGAAAAAAGTGGTTAAATATTTCATAGTTTTGCACCTCTTTTCATTCGCCTTCATTTTATCACATTCTCCCTAATTGTAAAGAATTATCTCAAAGTTGGAAAAAAGAAGATGTTCGATTGCGAATCCTTCCTATTACAGGGTATAATAAACAAGAGAAAAGCGAATAGGAGTGAAAAAAATGTCTTTTGTACAGTTACAAGTAATTAGCGCATACAGTTTATTAAAAAGTACCACTTCTATTGAACAGCTTGTTATTTGTGCGAAAAAAAATGGCTACCAAGCAATCGCCCTAACCGATTATAATGTCTTATACGGCGTTGTTGATTTTTATAAAGCTTGTTTAAAACATGAAATCAAACCTATTATTGGTTTAACGATAGAAGTAACCGGTGCAATGCACCCAGAAACAACGTATCCAATAGTTTTATTGGCAAAAAATTACCAGGGCTACCAAAATTTAATGGCTTTATCAACCAAAAAAATGCTAGTAACAGATCATCAAGTTTTGGAATATCAACTATTAAAAGACTATTCAGAAGACTTGATTGCAATCACCCCAGGAGAAACGGGTGAAATCGAGCAAGCCCTTTTAAATCACCACCTTGAAGATGCCCAGCAAATGGTATCCAACTGGTTAGCTATTTTTGCTAAAGATCAATTTTATCTTGGCGTTCAACTTCATCAAACGTTAAGGGATATTAATGAGGAACTGCAAGGACTAGCACAACAACATCAAATCAAAACGGTTGCCATGCACGATGTGCGTTATTTATCACCAAATGATGATTTTAGCACAAAAGTTTTACGTGCAGTTGACGAAGGCATCAAATTAGATTTAAGCATCACTTCAACAAGTGGCCCTTATTATTTGCCAACCGTTGAGACCATCGAAGCGAAATTTAGTGAAGCCGGGTTGACAGAAGCGGCGCAAGAAACAGAAAAAATTGCCAATACCATTCAAGTCGAGATTCCACTACATCAACACTTATTACCAAAATTCCCATTAAAAGAGGGGCAAGAAACGGCTGGTTTTTTACGAGAACGTTGTTTTGAAGGGTTAAAAAAACGCGTTCCAGCAGCAGATGAACGTTATCAAAAACAATTAGAGCATGAATTGACAATCATCCATAAAATGGGATTTGAAGATTACTTTCTGATTGTTTGGGATTTAATGGCATACGCCCACCGTTCGAAGATTATCACAGGTGCTGGTCGTGGTTCAGCAGCGGGCTCCTTGGTTTCTTATGTGCTGGAAATCACCGACGTCGATCCAATCGAATTTGATTTATTATTTGAGCGTTTCTTGAATGAAGAACGTTATACAATGCCTGATATTGACCTAGATTTTCCTGATAATCGTCGAGAAGAAATGCTTCAATATGTTAAAAATAAATACGGACAAGATCATGTCGCACAAATTGCCACATTTGGAACCTTAGCTGCTAAAATGGCCTTGCGAGATGTGGCACGTGTTTTTGGTTTAAACCAAAATGAAGCCAATGTTTGGTCAAAAGCAATCCCGAAAGTTTTAGGAATTACGTTAGAATCAGCCTACAAACAATCCAAATCACTCCAACAACTCGTTGCAGAAAATGACAAAAATAAATTGCTTTTTGATACAGCAAAAAGAATAGAAGGTTTACCTCGCCACATCTCAACTCATGCGGCTGGTGTAGTTATTAGCGATCAACCACTCGTTTCACTAATCCCTTTGCAATTAGGAAGTGGAGAAATTCATTTAACACAGTACGCGATGGGAAATGTCGAAGAAATTGGCCTGTTAAAAATGGATTTTTTGGGTTTACGAAACCTTCAAATCCTAGACAACGCTATTCAATTAGTCAAGCAAGAAAAGGGGATAGTGATTGATTTACATCAAATCCCAATGGATGACGAAGAGACCTTAACTATCTTTAGAAAAGCAGATACATCAGGTGTATTTCAATTTGAATCGACAGGTATTAAAAATGTCCTTCGAAAACTAGGGCCAACATCCCTTGAAGATATTGCCGCTGTAAATGCTTTATACCGTCCAGGTCCTATGGAACAAATCGACCTGTTTATTGACCGTAAAAAAGGCAAAGTCGCGATTGCTTATCCAGATGATAGTTTAAAGGATATTTTAGGAGTCACGTATGGCGTGATGGTCTATCAAGAACAAGTGATGCAAGTCGCTTCGAAAATGGGTGGTTTTACTCTTGGGCAAGCAGATATTTTAAGAAGAGCCATGAGTAAAAAAGAAAAATCAGTAATTGACAGAGAACGAGGACATTTTATTGAAGGTGCTTTGGCGAAAGGCTATAGTGAAGAAACAGCGGCAACCGTCTATCAATATATTGAACGCTTTGCGAACTATGGTTTCAACCGTTCACATGCAGTAGGATATGCTTTTATTGCCTATCAACTTGCGTATTTAAAAGCACATTACCCTCATGCCTTTTTTGCCGCCTTATTAAATTCGGCTATGAATAATCCAACAAAAATTAAAGAATATCTACTAGAAGCAAAAAAACGTAAAATTGACGTTTTCGCTCCAGATATCAATAAAAGCTTTTATGTTTTCTCATTAAAAAATGGCGCGATTCAATTTGGGTTAGGCAGTATTAAAGGTGTGCGACGCGATATGATTTTAGAAGTGATTCGCTTAAGAAAAGAATATGGACCTTATCGTGATTTAATTGACTTTTTACGAAAAATTGATCCGAAGTGGTTGAAATTTGAGTTGATTGAACCTTTTATTTATGCAGGCGCTTTTGATTCATTTGAGTACCCTAGAGGCGTGTTAATTGCGTCTTTGGAAGGGATTATTGATAACATTAAAATTAGTGGCAACAACGAAACTCTGATAAAATCGTTAGAGCCAAAATATGAAGTAGCACCAGATCTGACATTAGATACACGCTTAGAAAAAGAGGAAGAATTTTTAGGTGCCTATCTTTCAGGGCATCCGGTTGAGCGTTTTGAAAATGTTCGTTTTTTAAAACAAGCAGGCTATATTAAAGATTTGCAAAGCAACCAACTGGCTAAAATTATAGGTGCTGTGAAAAGCAGTCGTTTGATTCGAACTAAAAAAGGCGAGCAAATGGCATTTGTGGTGATTAACGATCAATCAGGGGAATGCTCGATCACACTTTTTCCAAAAACCTATCGTCAGTACGCGAAATATTTAGAGAAAAACAACATTCTTTATATTGAAGGCAAGGCTGAGGAAGGTTTGCAAGAAGAAAAACAATTAATCGTTAATAAAATAGAAGATGCGAGTGAGTTAAGTAAGAAAAGTAGTTTCGATAAGCTCTTTATACGTGTTCAATCAGATAAAGAAGAAACGGAAACGTTGAATGAAATGCATCAAATTTTAAAAGCTGAAACTGGGAATGTACCTGTTATTTTATATTATGTTGAATCCAATAAAAAAATCGTTTTAAATGACACTGAATGGGTAACTATTTCAGAAGGCTTATTGTCTCGATTAGAAGAATTACTAGGAAAACAAAATATTGTTTGGCAAAAAGGAACTTAATTTTCAAAGAAAACGGTTCAAACAAAGAAAAAACGGACTTTTTTTGAAAATTGCTCATTTTGAAAAGACAATTGCTAAGAAAAGTGTTAGAATGTTGATGTGAGCTTTTAAGTTTGTCATGAAACAACACGTTTTGGCAACTCAATGACAAATGAAAAGGTTTAGGAAGCCGTAAAAAATAACATGACTGTTTAGGGATTATTTTTTACAATAATAACGTATGAGGTGAGAGGTATATGAAACGTATCGCTGTTTTAACAAGTGGTGGAGACGCTCCTGGTATGAACGCTGCCGTTCGCGCGGTTGTTCGTAAAGGAATCTACGAAGGTATGGAAGTTTATGGAATCAATTATGGTTTTGCTGGCTTAGTAGCAGGCGACATTCGTAAACTATCAATTAGTGATGTAGGAGATATGATCCAACGAGGAGGAACATTCCTATATTCTGCACGTTATCCTGAATTTGCCACTGAGGAAGGCCAATTAAAAGGGATCGAGCAATTGAAAAAATTTGGTATTGAAGGATTAGTTGTGATTGGTGGCGATGGTTCTTATCATGGAGCGATGGCTTTAACAAAACATGGTTACCCAGCAATTGGTTTACCAGGCACAATCGATAATGATATTCCAGGAACTGATTTTTGTATTGGATTTGACACAGCCACAAACACGGTTTTAGAATCAATTGACCGTATTCGTGATACTGCAACAAGTCATGTTCGTACTTTTATTATTGAAGTAATGGGACGTGATGCTGGGGATATCGCTCTTTGGGCTGGTGTTGCTGGTGGAGCAGAACAAATCATTATCCCTGAAAAAGATTTTGATATGGCAGAAGTTGCTAAAACAATTCAAAAAGGCCGCGATCGTGGTAAAAAACACAGTTTAATCGTGGTTGCAGAAGGCGTAATGGGTGGCAATGAGTTTGCTGATGAATTAGCAAAACATGGCGATTATCATGCACGTGTAACAGTTTTAGGACATGTTCAACGTGGTGGAGCACCAAGCGCTCGTGACCGTGTACTTGCTAGTACTTTTGGTGCACATGCTGTTGATTTATTGAAATCTGGAAAAGGTGGACTTTGTGTTGGAATTCGCGACAACAAACTTGTGGAAAATGACATTATCGACGTCCTTGAAAATGGCAAACATAAAGCCGATTTATCTTTATACCAATTAAATCAAGAAATTTCTTATTAAGCGAAGCATAACTTCTAACCTCTTACTAATCCTAGGCGGTTAAAAATAAATTTTGGGAGAGATAATTAAATTATGAAAAAAACAAAAATAGTATGTACGATTGGACCTGCAAGTGAATCAGTAGAAACATTGGTGAAATTGATTGAATCAGGCATGAACGTTTGTCGTTTAAACTTTTCACATGGTGATTTTGAAGAGCACGGAAACCGTATCAAAAACATTCGTGAAGCATCAAAAATCACGGGTAAAATGGTTGCGATTCTTTTAGATACAAAAGGTCCTGAAATCCGTACGCATGACATGAAAGATGGAAAAATTGATTTTTCAACTGGCGATGTTGTTCGTCTTGCAATGACGCAAATCGAAGGAACAAAAGAAAAATTTTCAATTTCATACCCAGAATTAATCAACGATGTAAACCCAGGGTCACACATTTTGTTAGATGATGGTTTAATCGATTTAGAAGTAACAGATATCGATAAAGCAGCAAATGAAATCGTAACAGTTGTTAAAAATGCTGGAACATTGAAAAATAAAAAAGGTGTGAATGTACCAAACGTATCAATCAATTTACCAGGAATCACTGAAAAAGATGCAGCAGATATCCGTTTCGGTATTGAAAACGATGTTGATTTTATCGCAGCAAGCTTTGTACGTCGTCCAAGTGACGTTTTAGAAATCACTCAAATTTTAGAAGAAAACAATGCAACACACATTCAAATCATTCCTAAGATTGAAAACCAAGAAGGTGTGGACAACATTGATGAAATTCTAAAAATTTCTGATGGTTTAATGGTTGCTCGTGGAGATCTTGGAGTTGAAATCCCAACTGAGGAAGTTCCAATTGCTCAAAAATTATTGATTTCAAAATGTAACGCTTTAGGTAAACCAGTTATTACTGCAACTCAAATGCTTGATTCTATGCAAAAAAATCCACGTCCAACACGTGCTGAAGCCAGTGATGTTGCCAATGCGATTTTTGATGGAACAGATGCTATCATGCTTTCAGGTGAAACAGCTGCTGGGGATTACCCAGTTGAAGCCGTTCAAACAATGAACCGCATTGCAATCCGTACGGAAGAAGCATTAGTAAATCAAGATGCATTTGCATTAAAAGCATATAGCAAAACAGATATGACGGAAGCAATTGGTCAATCAGTTGGTCACACTGCACGTAACTTAGGAATTCAAACAATTGTAGCTGCTACTGAATCTGGTCACACTGCACGTATGATTTCTAAATACCGTCCTAAATCACATATTGTTGCAATTACATTTACAGAACGTCAAATGCGCGGTTTAGCTCTTTCATGGGGTGTTTATCCTCAAGTAGCTGAAAAACCAAGCTCAACAGATGATATGTTCAACCTTGCAACTCGTGTTTCTCAAGAATCAGGATTTGCTAAAGAAGGCGACTTAATCATTATCACTGCTGGTGTTCCAGTGGGTGAACGTGGAACAACGAACTTAATGAAGATCCAATTAATTGGTTCTAAATTAGCTACTGGCCACGGTGTTGGTACGACTTCAGTTATTGCGAAAGCAGTTGTAGCAACTTCTGCTGAAGAAGCAAACAAAAATGCAATTGATGGCGGAATCTTAGTTGTTAAAACAACTGACAAAGATTACCTTCCTGCAATTGAAAAATCAGCTGCTATCGTAGTTGAAGAAGGTGGCTTAACTAGCCATGCTGCAGTAGTTGGAATTGCTATGAGCATTCCGGTTATCGTTGGCGCAACAAATGCAACATCATTAATTAAAAATGATGAATTAATCACTGTTGATTCTCGTCGTGGAATCATTTACCGTGGTGCTACAACAGCTATCTAAATTTTAAAAAAGTTAAAAACTCATAAATCAGGTATTTCTGATTTATGAGTTTTTTTATTTACATAATAAAATTATGGTAAACTAATTATTTTTCTTTCCTTCTTTCGATTTTTTCGTTAAACTAGTTAGAGAGAATAAAGGAGTGAGAGCGTTGTTAGAAAGTTGGCTATTTTTAGGTATTATTTTAATCATTGCATTAATTGCAAAAAATCAATCGTTGATTATTGCTACAGCATTTATTTTACTAATTAAATTAATTCCTCAAACAGATAAATTATTAGAAATGGTTCAATTGAAAGGGATAAATTGGGGAGTTACGATTATTACCGCTTCTATACTAGTCCCAATTGCAACAGGTCAAATAGGATTTAAAGATTTACTTGAAGCGTTTAAATCCCCCGTGGGTTGGGTAGCAATCCTTTGTGGAATCGGAGTATCATTACTATCAAGCAAAGGAGTGGGCTTACTGTCTGCTAGTCCAGAAGTAACAATTGCCTTGGTGTTTGGAACCATCATGGGAGTTGTTTTGTTAAAAGGTGTTGCAGCAGGACCTGTTATTGCGGCAGGTTTGACCTATTGTATTTTACAAATTTTGCCTTTTACGAAGTAATGACTCAGATTTTAAAAGGATTCGATAGGCAAGAGAGCCATTCTACGCTATAATAGAACAAGAAGAAAATGATGGAGGCACAATAATGAATCAATCCTTAGGTACAGTTGTTACGGGAATCGTAACAGATGAAAATGATAAATCTTATTTTATCCAAAAAGATGGTGTAACATACAAATTAGCTAAAACAGAAGAAACAAACTATGAATTAGGTGACCCAGTAGAAGGTTTTGTATACATTTCAATGAATAAAGACTTTGTTATGACACAGACGATTCCTAATGTTCAAGTTGGAAAGTTTGCTTGGGGAATTGTTATAGATACGAGAAAAGACTTAGGTGTCTTTGTAGACATTGGTTTGCCAGACAAGGAAATGGTCGTTTCTTTAGATGAACTTCCAACTGAAAAACATTTATGGCCTAAAAAAGGCGATCAGTTATTGATTGGCATTCATGTTGATGCAAAAGACCGTATGTGGGGAACTTTAGCGCCAGAAGAATTTTACTACTCAATCGCTAAAAAAGCGACAGACGAAGAAGCGTTAAAAAATAAAAATATTAAAGGTACTGCGTTCCGTTTGAAGGTAGTGGGCACTTATTTAATCATGGAAGAAGATTATTTAGGTTTTGTACACCTTAGTGAGCGAAAAGATGAGCCGCGTTTAGGTGAGGTCGTTGAAGGCCGTGTTATTGGAGTTCGTGAAGATGGGATTTTAAATATTTCGTTGATGCCTCGTGCTCACGAAGCAATTGAAGACGATGCTGGTATGTTACTAGCGATTTTAGAACGAACCCGTACAGGCAGTTTCCCTTACACAGATAAAAGCGATCCAGAAGAAATTAAAGAACGTTTTGGAATCAGTAAAGGTCAATTTAAACGTGCGTTAGGAAATCTAATGAGACAACGCAAAATCATTCAAATAGATGGTGAAACTCGCTTAGTTGAATCGCCAATTGAGAATGAAAGTGAGTAAAGTCTCATAAAAATGTTCAATAACACTTAAATTGATTGCAATTAGATTGTAATTTTTATAAACTAGAAGAGAAGAATGTAGAAGTCAGATTATAAAGATTATAAATAAGAGAGGCTATTACTTTGAAAACAACAGAATCTCCTTTACTAAAAATCAAAAATCAATTACATGAAGCAGGTTTCAAATTAACGCCACAACGGGAAGCAACAGTAGCGGTTTTACTTGAAAAAGAAAAAGACCATTTAAGCGCTGAAGAAGTTTACATGCTTGTTAAAGAAAAAAGTCCAGACATTGGTTTAGCGACAGTTTACCGGACACTAGAAATTTTAACAGAATTAAATATTGTCAATAAAATCAGTTTTAACGATGGTCTAGCTCGTTATGACGTTCGTAAAGAAGGCGCAAAACATTTCCACCATCATTTATTATGCATTGAGTGTGGAAATATTGAAGAAGTTCATGAAGATTTACTTGAAGAAATTGAACCAATTGTTGAAAGTCGTTTCCATTTTATCGTAAAAGATCATCGTTTAACTTTTCATGGGATTTGTCAAGAATGTCAAGAAAAAGGGAAACACTGAGCAACAATTAAAAATGAGAGAAACAATTGACTTTGTTGGTTGTTTCTTTTTTTCTTAACAAAACACTGTTGGAGGTGACGAAAGTGGAGAACGATTTAACAGAGTATCTGCATTATTTAACGATTGAAAGAGGTCTTTCCAAAAATACAATAGAAAGTTATCGTCGTGATTTAATAAGCTATATTGAATTTTTGACTATGAATCAAGTCAAAAATTGGTCGGAAGTTGATCGTTATTTAGTTCTTACTTTTTTACAGCAATTAAAAGACGAAGAAAAAGCAGCTGGTACTGTGATTCGAATGGTATCTAGTTTAAGAAGATTCCATCAATTTTTAAAACAAGAGAGACTATGTGATACAGACCCCATGTTGCACATCGATACGCCTAAAAAAGCTCAAACTTTGCCTAAAACACTGTCAATGAAAGAAGTCGAATGCTTGATTGAAACACCGGACACGAATACTACTTTAGGGTTAAGAGATCGAGCGATGTTAGAGGTGATGTATGCAACTGGATTACGGGTCAGCGAATTGACAGAGCTAAAACTAAGTGATTTACATTTATCGCTAGGGTTAATTCAGACAATTGGAAAAGGGGACAAGGAACGGATTATTCCACTTGGTGATTTGGCGATTGAATGGATTGAAAAATACATGAAATATAGCCGAGTTAAGCTTGAAAAACCTGGAAAACGTGAACTAAATCTATTTTTAAATCATCATGGCAAAGGTTTAACGAGACAAGGCGTTTGGAAAAATTTAAAAGCGATTGTGAAAAAAGCAGGAATTGAAAAAGAGGTAACTCCTCATACTTTACGACATTCATTTGCAACCCACTTGTTAGAAAACGGAGCTGACTTACGAGTTGTTCAAGAGTTATTAGGACATGCAGATATTTCAACTACTCAAATCTACACGCATATCACCAAGCAACGGATGACGTCTGTATACAAAACCTATCATCCGAGGGCATAAAAATAAAAAATCGTTGAAAATAGAACATTCTTTTAGCTAGTTAGATTGTGAAAATGTCAAGATTATGGTAAAGTTAAATGAGCAATTTACGGGGATTGAAATGGGGAAAATAAATGAATTTAACTAAACTACCAGGTACAATGACAATCAATACTGAAGATCATCTAACGATTGGAGGAATTGACACAGTTTTACTTGCTGATAAGTACCAGACGCCATTATTTGTTTACGATATCGCTTTAATTCGAGAACGTTGTCGAGAGTTTAAAGAAACTTTCGAACGTAAACAAATCAATGCACAAGTAGCTTATGCTAGCAAAGCCTTTTCATGTTTAGCGATTTATCAATTGATGGCTCAAGAAGGAATGTCTCTTGACGTAGTTTCAGGTGGAGAATTGTATACGGCTATTCAAGCAGGTTTTCCAAGCGAGAAAATCCATTTTCATGGAAATAATAAAACAATGACAGAAATCAACGCCGCCTTAGATTATCAAATTGGCTGCTTTGTTGTAGATAATTTCAATGAATTAAACTTGTTGAATCAGTTAGCAAGTAAAAAAGAAGTCATTGTCAAAATTTTACTTCGTGTAACGCCTGGCGTAGAGGCACATACACATGATTATATTTCAACTGGACAAGAAGATTCAAAATTTGGGTTTGATTTAATGAATGGTCAAGCTGAACAAGCAGCGATTCAGGCAATAGAAATGTCAAATGTTGACTTAATTGGTCTTCATAGCCATATTGGATCACAAATTTTTGAATCGGATGGTTTTTTAATGGCAATTGATAAGTTATTGTCAAAAACAATTGACTGGCAAAATACTTTTGGCTTTAAACTAAGTGTGTTAAATTTAGGTGGTGGATTTGGCATTCGTTACACGGAAGAGGATCAACCGTTAGCTATTCCTGAACTGATGGAGTCGATTATCGACGAAGTTATTTTGAAAACAACAGAATTGGGCGTTGAAATGCCTGAAATCTGGCTAGAACCAGGCCGAAGCTTGGTTGGTGATGCTGGAACTACTTTATATGAAACGGGCTCACAAAAAGAAGTTCCAAATGTGCGGAACTATTTGGCTGTTGATGGGGGAATGTCCGATAACATTCGACCAGCACTTTATGATGCAAAATACACTGGAGTATTAGCAAATCGGGTGACCGAACAGCCAACAGAAACCTATTCAATTGCAGGGAAATGTTGTGAGTCAGGAGATATGTTGATTTGGGACTTGCCACTGCCTAAAGTACAAGAAGCTAACCTTTTAGCTGTCTTTAGTACAGGCGCATACGGCTATTCAATGGCGAGTAACTACAATCGTATTCCTCGTCCAGCAGTTGTTTTCGTTGAAAATAGTGCTGACTTTTTAGCAATTCGACGTGAAACATATGCAGACGTGATGCAACTTGATATTCCTTTTCCAACAGAATAGACACGAATGGAGGTTCATCAATGCTAATTAATTATAAAAACGATTACGAAAAAATCATGATGGGGCTACTATCCTTTATTCCTGATTTAAAAGACGTGAGTCGCTTGAAATCGGAAATCGAATGGTATGAAGCGGATGAAAATCGGCAATTATATTTATGGCGTAGTGAGGAAAGTACAGACATTATTGCAGTTGTAGGTGTAGAAATAAGTGAGGAAATGGTCTTACTTCGTCATATTTCAATCAATCCTTCGTATCGTAAAGAAGGGATTAGCTATCAAATTATTAATGAACTTGAAAAAAAAGCACCAGATAAAAAAATAATTGGTACGTTAGAAACAGCTCCAATTGTAGCAAAATGGGAGCAACAAAGAAGTGAATAGAAACTAGGTTGAAGGAGCGAATCAATGAATGGCTGAAATTAATGTGAAAATTGATGTGTTTGAAGGGCCGCTTGATTTGTTGCTTCATTTAATTCAACAATTAGAGTTGGATATTTACGATATTCCAATGGCTGAAGTCACAGCACAATACCTAGCTTATCTTCATACAATGAAAGAACTAGAGCTGGATATTGCAGGAGATTATCTAGTCATGGCAGCTACTTTAATGGCCATTAAAAGCAAGATGTTGCTGCCTAAACAAGAACTTATTTTAGATGACGAAGATGAGTCGTTTTATGAAGATGGAGAAGATCCGCGGGATGCTCTTGTTGAACAACTATTAGAATATCGTAAATACAAATATGCAGCGACAGTATTAAAAGATAAAGAAGAAGAACGAAGCCAGTATTATACGAAAACACCAACAAATTTACAGCATTTACAAACAGAAGTTCCTTTAAAATCAGAACAAATTACAACAATTGATTTGTTTATGGCTTTTCATGAAATGCTAACAAAAAAGAATCGTAAAATTCCAATGCAAACAAAAATCAAAGCAGAAGAAATTACGATTGACGATAAAATGAAACTGATATTAAATAAATTAAACAGTCATCAAAGTCGTAATGGTTTGTTATTTGAAGAATTTTTTGACGCTACAACTAAATCAGAACTAGTCACAACTTTTATGGCGTTACTAGAATTGATCAAAGAAGGAACCATTAGAATCAATCAAGAAGAAATTTGTGGAGATATTTTAGTGTTTGAAAATCAAGAGTCCGTCAATCAAGGAGAAGGTAAGAATGAATGAAATAGCAGCGATTGAAGCATTGCTTTTTGTATCAGGTGATGAGGGCTTATCATTAGAAGAGATGGCGTCATTACTAGATACATCTACACAATTTACGTATCAATTATTAATGCAGTTGCAACAACGGTACATTGAATCTAAAACAAATGGACTAATGCTACTTGAAGTAGGCAATCATTATCAATTGGCTACTAAAAAAGAATACGCTAATTTAATTAAAAAATATGCAGTCTCGCCGTTATCCACGAATTTATCACAGGCCGCATTAGAAACGCTTGCGATTATTGCCTACAAACAACCGTTAACCCGGATGGAAATTGATGAAATTAGAGGCGTGCAAACAAGTGGTGCTTTGCAAAAACTTCTTTTAAGAGGATTAATTGAAGATAAAGGGCGAGTTAATGGGCCAGGTAGAGCTATTTTATATGGAACATCCGCTTATTTTATGGATTATTTTGGCTTAAAAGATATAAAAGAATTACCAACAATTGATGAATTAGAACAAAGTCCTGATGAAAGCGAATCAGATTTATTCTTTGAAAAATTTAATCAACAATTTCAACTAAATGAAGAATAAAGGGGATTAAATAATGGAACGTTTACAAAAAGTAATGGCACACGCAGGTGTAGCTTCTCGAAGAAAAGCAGAAGAATTAATTGCAAAAGGTCACGTAAAAGTGAATGGAAAAGTTGTAACAGATATGGGGGTTCAAGTTGGAAACTCAGATAATATTGAAGTAGATGGTGTTCCAATCGACCGTGAAGAACCAGTTTACTTTTTATTGTACAAACCAAGAAATGTGATTTCTGCCGTGAGCGATGATAAAGATCGACCTGTTGTAACGGACTTTTTTGGTTCCGTAAAACAACGTATTTATCCAGTTGGACGTTTAGATTATGATACGACAGGATTATTGCTTATGACAAATGACGGAGAACTTTCTCAAATGTTGATGCATCCTAAATACCATGTTGCAAAAACCTATGTCGCTAAAGTAAAAGGTGTTATTTATCCAACTGACACGAGAAAGCTAGACAAAGGAATTGTCATTGATGGCAAAAAAACGTCTCCTGCACAAACAAGAATTATTTCAGTCGATAAAGTAAAGCAGACTTCAATTGTTGAAATTACTATTTTTGAGGGACGTAATCATCAAGTGAAAAATATGTTTATGGCAATCAATCATCCTGTTCAAAAATTAAAACGTGAAACATATGGTGGTTTAACTTTAGAAGGTTTAAAACCAGGAGAATGGCGTGAATTAAAAGGTTTTGAAGTGAATCAACTTCGTGTTCTTGCTAAAGAAAGTCAACAAAATAAAAAATAAGATCAGCCCCTTTTGGTTGATAAATGAAACAGTTGTTGTGTATAATTAGTGATATAATAACAATTTTTAGATAGGGTTGGAGAAAGAGGTGTTTATCAAATGAATAATGATGCAATGAATATACTGGTTGTTGATGATGAAGATCGAATTCGTCGTTTATTAAAAATGTATTTAGAGCGAGAAAACTTTATCATTACTGAAACAGACAATGGAGAAGATGCTCTTTTTCTAGCTCTTGAAAATGATTATGACTTAATTTTACTTGATTTGATGCTTCCTAAAATGGACGGTATTGAGGTTGCTAAACAACTACGTGAAAAAAAAGAAACGCCAATTATGATGTTGACAGCAAAAGGTGAAGAAACGAATCGGGTTCAAGGCTTTGAAGTTGGTGCAGATGATTATATTGTAAAGCCGTTTAGTCCAAGAGAAGTTGTCTTACGAGTAGCCGCAATTTTGAAACGAACACAATTAGCAAAACCTAAAAAACAAGAAAATCCAGATTTAATTATTTTTCCTCATCTAGAAATTGACAATCAGGCTCATCGCGTTTTATCTGATGGAAAACCTGTCAATTTAACACCGAAAGAATACGACTTACTTCTTTATTTAGCACAAGCTCCTGATCAGATTTTTGGCAGAGAACAATTGCTTAGAGAAGTTTGGAAATATGAGTTTTTTGGTGATTTAAGAACAGTGGATACTCATGTAAAACGGTTGCGTGAAAAACTAGCACAACAATCAGAAGTAGCCTCTAAAATGATTGTGACTGTCTGGGGCTTAGGTTATAAGTTTAATTCTCACTACGAGAATAAGGAGTAGTAACCTTATGACTAAACTAAACAGCATTGTGTTTCGAACGTGGCTAGTGACGATGGCAATTGTTGCATTCTGTTTGATTTCTAGTACAGTAATTTATTCATACATTTATCAAAAACACGTTCAAGAAATCTATTTAAGTGATTTTAAAGACGCCATTAAAAGTATTGAAAAGCGGGTAATCGATGATCCGCTTTTTGTTTTAGAAAATACAGATAAATTTACTTCTTATGATTCACATTTGTTTTTTTATCTTGAATATGATGATCAAAAAGCAGTTTTTTATAATGATTTCTATAACGAACTACCTAAAAATTATTTGACGCAATTATTGAATCGTAAAGATGTAAAAGAAATTATTCATTCTGGTAAAGACAGTGTGTTGTTAGAAGAGGAAAGCGATAAAGAAAGTAAAAATGGTTCTTTTATTCTAAAAATAAATTTCTTTGAACACGATGGTAAGCGTGGCGTTCTCTATTCGTACGGTGATTTATCTTTCTTAACAAAGATTGATAAAAAAATGACGGAGTGGACGGCTTTTATTTTTGTGATGCTCCTCATATTATCTGTGCTGTTTTATCAATTCCTTAAATATAGAATTGGTACTCCGTTAGCAAAAATGCGTGATATTGCTTTTGAATACGCCAAAAATGACTTTTCACATCAAGTGCCTGTTAACTCCAAAGATGAGTTGTCACAGTTAGCACTAGCGATGAATAAAATGGGGAAATCATTGGAAGCCATTGGAATGTCTACCAAACAAGAAAAAGAATTATTAGCTCATATTGTGTCTTCCATGACAACGGGTATTTTGTATTACAATCGAGATAAAACACTTTTAACTTCCAATCCAACAGGAGATGAATTTTTAAATCGTTGGCGCTTAAATGGTCAATATCATGAAAGTGAAATTCTTCCGTATGTCTTAGATGGGAAAATAGACGAAGTAATCGAAAAAAGAAATGGATTGAGTTTCGAATTAGAGATTGATGATGCTTATTTTACTTTAAACTTAGTACCCCTTTTTAGTGAAGCGCCTTGTATTGTTCGTGGTGTGTTGATTACGATTCAAAACATGACAAAAGAACGTCGATTAGACACGATGAGAGTGGATTTTATTAACAATGTGTCTCATGAATTAAGAACACCCTTAGTGATGATAAGAGGTTATAGCGAAGCAATACTAGATGATGTTGCTGAAACAAATGAAGAAAAACATGAAATGGCAAAAATTATCTGGGAAGAATCAGAACGAATGAGTCGGATGGTTAACGAGATGTTAGATCTATCAAGAATGGAAGCAGGCTATATTGAGTTAACAAAAACAGAGGTCGATTTATACGAATTTTTTAAAGACCTCTTGACGAGATTTAGCCAATTAGCGGAATCTAATCATGTCCGTCTTGAATTAGATATCCAAGATGGCATGACGAGTTATTGGATGGATGAAGATAAAATGAATCAAGTTTTATTTAATTTAATCAATAATGCCATTCGCCACACAAGTTTAGCTGAACCAATTGATGGAATACGTTATGTTAAATTATTGATTCATTTAGATGAAGTTATGGACGAATTGTTAATTGAAATTATCGATAATGGAACTGGAATTCCAAAACAAGATTTGCCCTTTATCTTTGAACGTTTTTACAAAGCTGATAAGGCCCGAGTGATGAATAAACAAAATCAAACGGGAACTGGAATTGGCTTATCAATCGTTAAAAATATCGTTGAAGAACATGATGGCTATATGGAAGTTCAAAGTGAAGTTAATACTAAGACACGTTTTATCATTCACTTGCCTTACTTGGATGAACAAGACAAACACGAATAATAAAAAAACAATTCCTAAAAATAAGTAGGGATTGTTTTTTTGCTTACTATTTGTTAGCATTTCTGTTGCTAATTAAATTAAAATTGTGTATAATGTTACTTGTACATGAGAGTGTATAAAATAATACAATGATTCGTCTTCAGGGGCAGGGTGAAATTCCCGACCGGTGGTAAAGTCCACGAACTGATTGTTTCGGCAATTGGTTGAATTGGTGTAATTCCAATACCGACAGTAAAGTCTGGATAAAGAAGATGGGGCTTATTTGAGTGAATTCAATGGCTCTGTTTAACTTTTTTTCTGAAGAAAAAGTTAGGCGGGTTTTTTATTTTTCTCAACTATTCCATAATCGCTCTAGATGAATCCTTTTAGGAGGATTTTTTATGAAAACCAGTAATACCAAAAGGTTAGTCGGGATCGCAATGCTAGGGGCAATTGCCTTTGTGCTGATGTTTTTTGCTTTTCCAATCTTACCAAGTGCCAGTTTTATGAAAGTCGATTTTAGTGACGTGCCAGTCTTAATGGGGATGTTTTTATACGGACCTATTGGAGGTGTACTAGTGGCGCTAATTAGAACCGTCCTTCACTATATTCAAACAGGTGGAGATATGGGGTATCCAATTGGCGATATTGCGAGTTTTATTGCGAGTTTAGCCTATGCAATGCCAATTTATTTTATTGTCACTAAGCAACAGCGTTATGATATGAAAACGCTAGTAATGGCTAATATTGTTGGAACTGTTTCTTTAACTACAGTTTTATCAATTGCAAATTGGTTTGTTATTACACCATTGTATATTACAATCATGGGCTTTAATTTAGGGCCAGTAAAAGAGATTGTTTTATATGGCGTAGTGCCTTTTAACATTTTAAAAGGACTAGTGGTGGGAATTGTCTTTATTGGACTATTTGCAAAATTAAAACCCTTTATTTTAAGAAATCAATTACGAAATTATTAATCTACTAAAGAAATGTTGTTAAATTTAATCCATTTAACAACATTTCTATTTTTATGAAATTCAAATAAACACAGCAAATTGACTTCTATACCAGTTTTTACTACTATGAAATAGAGGGACTAGTCTATAGAAAATGGTGTAGTGCTTCTAACGATTGCGCCAGTTGGACAAGCTAGGTAGGCTGCTTTAAAAGATTCCACGTCCTCTTTGCCTAAAGGGAGAGCTCCTTTATTATTATCTGAAATTGTATAAGCAATACCCTCTTCGTTATAATTAAATACTTGTGGTGCTTTGATTTGACACAAGCCACAAGCAATGCATTTCTCTTGATCCACTTTTGTATAATACATAATTTAACCTCTTTTTATTTTACTTGGAAGGAATGAACCAATTGGAATCATCACTTTATTTAGAGTACCTCTTCTTAAGTTTATTTTCAAGAAAAGAAGCAAGAAAACCGATATCTGTCTTTCATATTCTGACTGGAAAGCGCACGGCATCAATCTTATATGTAGCAGAAAGCTATCAATTAAAGCATTTTTTTAGTTGTTTTCGTCACTTGAAAAAAGAGGAATACCTCAAAAAAATGGATATCCTAATCGAAAGAAATGAATTAAAGACAACATCAGACAACCTTGTCTATTTGACTGAAAAAGGTGAAAAGGCGGTCGTTATTTTTTTTGAAAATCATTATTATCCTACCCATTTTAACGGTTTATTAGAGGGAAGAAGTTTAAAATCATTTTGGAGGTTATTAACCTTTGTCACTCAAGTACTTTCTGAAATGAGCCATGAGAATGTTCGTTACTTGCCAATTGAAAAAGAATGGAAACAGCAAATCTGGTTAAAGAGTTGGTTGCAAATGCAAAAAAAGATGCTTTCAAAAGAAATGTTAAGTCAAAGTTTTGCAAAAGAATGGATGGCGTTGTTAGCAATGATAGAACCCATTGGAGCAACGGTTATTAGCTTGAAACTGACGGGCTACAAAACCTATGGAAAAACAGCAAAACAAATTTCAATTCTTTTAGAACGGGAATTAGATGAAATCCAAGTAATTTTAACAGATGGCTTGTTTCAGTGTATTAAATACATCAAAGAATCAAATGAGTTCCCGCTTTTCTTAGAACTTTATCTAGAAAGTATTCGTAAAATCAGTTTATTCAATCAAAGTACGCTAGAGACTAAAAAATTAATTGACGAAGGAAGCTCTCTTGATGAAGTTGCGACAAAACGTGGGTTGAAACTCAGTACCGTTTCTGAGCATTTAATTGAATTAGCAATTCTTGATGAAACTTACCCAATTAAAGAACTAATACCTGAGCGTGACTATCGACAAATAATGGGATTATTTGAACTAAATCCAACAATTGGTTATTATGAGATAGAAGAACAAGGTTACCAAATTCCCTTTTACATCTATCGTTTACTTCAAATTGAAAGAAGGCGAACAAATGGTTGAGCCAATAATCTTGAAAAAAACATTGAAAGCCTATTTTGGTTACGATTCATTTAGAGATGGACAAGAAGAAACGATTACTGCCGCATTAAAAGGACAAGATACATTGGTGTTATTGCCAACAGGAACAGGAAAATCAATTTGTTACCAGTTAACCGGTTATTTATTAGAAGGCACTGTTGTCATTGTTTCACCACTACTTTCATTGATGCAAGATCAAGTGGAGCAATTGCAATTATTAAAAGAAAAAAGAGTGGCTGCATTAAATAGTTTGCTAGATTATTCAGAAAAAGAATTCATTATCCGTCACTTAAATGAGTATAAATTTTTATTTCTATCTCCTGAAATGTTACAAAATGAACGTATTCTAGCAGCATTGAAACAACTAAAGATTTCGTTATTTACAATTGATGAGGCTCACTGTATTTCACAGTGGGGCATGGATTTTAGACCTGATTATTTGGAACTTGGAAAAATCAGAGCAGTATTAGGGAATCCTCTTACGATGGCATTGACTGCGACGGCTAATCGTCAAGTTAAAGAAGATATTTTAGCCTGTTTAAAATTAGATCCACTTCAAACAACTCAAATCGTACATTCTGTTGATCGAAAAAATATTGCTCTTGTAACAATTACGTGTGATAAAGACAAAAAAGAGCAATTGCTCAAGCAAGTTAAGAAATTAAAAAAACCGGGAATTATTTATTTTTCAAGTAAAAAAATGGCTGATGACATGGCTGATTTTTTAAGGAAAAGCTTAGCAATTCGTGTTGCTAGTTACCACTCTGATTTAGAAACCGCCGATCGGATTTTGTTGCAACAACAGTTTATTTATGATGAAATTGATGTGATATGTGCGACAAATGCATTTGGTATGGGTATTAATAAAAAAAATATTCGTTTTGTAATCCATTATCATATGCCAGCAAGCGTCGAAGCTTATTTACAAGAAATCGGGCGTTGTGGTCGTGATGGAAAGCCTAGTGTTGCCATCTTGCTCTATGAGCCCGGTGATGGATATATACAAGTGCGATTACAAGAAAATGATTTGCCAACAGAAGCGATGTTAGAGTATGTTTATCGAAAGAATATCGTGCTTGAAGGAAGTTGCAGTGTTAGTCAGCAAAGGCTGTTAGAAAATTATTTAGCTTCAAAAATCCCACTTGCTCAGGCTAAACAGCAGTTAAGAGCCAGAGTGATTCGTAAAGAAGAACAGTTGCGTTATATGATTACTTATGCAGAAACAAAAGAATGCAAAAGAAGAGTGCTTCTACACTATTTTGAAGAAAAACTTAATAAAACGGTAGAAAATTGTTGTAGCAATTGTGGCATTGATGAAGAAATTTATGAGATAGATGAAAAAAACCTTGAAAACAGAGCGTTTTCCAGTGTTGATTCTTGGGAAAAAATTTTGCAAGAGATGTTTTCGTTAGAAACTTTTAAAAGACAAGACTAACTGAACTATGGTACAATAAAAGCGAACTATTTTTAGGAGGAAGTCTAAATGAGTAAAAATAAATCAAATGACCCATCAAAAGAAGCGTGGTCGCGTAAATTCAGTGAAGAAGAAGGAACGACTGAAGGCAATTATTCTAGAACGGCGCGTAAAAAATCTAAGGGTGGAATTTCTCCAATCCTAACTACTTTATGTGTATTTTTGGCCTTATTAATTATTCTGCCAATTGCAACTTATTGGTGGTATACAAATGCAGCTTCATCTGAAGATCCAAAATCCAATGATGATCAAGTAACGATGAGCAGTAGCAGTGAAAGCAGTAAAAAAGAAAGCTCTTCTTCAAAAGAAGAAAGTTCTAAAGAAGAGGTATCTTCAAGTGAGGAAGCTGTTTCACAAGAGCAGCCACCAGCTGAGTCTTCATCAGAAGAAGTGACTCCGCCAGAGGAATCAACTCCACCTCCAGCAAGTGAAGAACCACCTGCAACAGAAACGTCAAAAACCCACACAGTTCAAGTAGGCGATACATTATATCGTATTGCTACTAACAATGGATTAACTGTGGCGCAATTAAAAACATTAAATGGTTTAAGTTCAGATAACGTTCCAGTTGGAACAGTTTTAAAACTAAATTAATTGCTTAAAGCCGTCAGATATGGCGGCTTTAATTTTGTGAAAAAGTTGATTTTTAAGAGAAAGAAGGCACATTATGAATCCAAAAAAATTACGAATTGCAATTGACGGTCCTGCTTCTGCTGGGAAGAGTACCGTTGCTAAAATAGTGGCAAAAGATTTAGGCTATGTTTATTGCGATACTGGAGCGATGTATCGTGCGTTGACTTACTATGCGTTACAAAATGGTATCACGCCAGAAGATGAAGCAGGGCTTGTTGAACTATTAAAAAAAATGAAGCTACGTTTCGATCCAAGTACAGCCATCCAAAAAGTATTTATCAACAATGAAGAAGTAACAGAGGCTATTCGACAACCAGATGTGACGAATAATGTTTCAGCCGTTTCAGCTCATGGAGAAGTTCGAAAACAATTAGTTAAGTACCAACAACTTATTGCAGCTGACGGAGGTATCGTAATGGATGGACGCGATATTGGAACGGCGGTTTTACCTGATGCTGAAGTGAAAATATTTATGGTTGCAAGTGTTTCCGAACGAGCAGAACGTCGGTTTAAAGAAAACACTGAAAAAGGCATTATGACCCCTCTTGAAACTATCGAAAAAGAAATTGCAGAACGCGATTACAAAGATTCAACGAGAGCCGTTTCGCCTTTAATTCAGGCAGAAGATGCCTTTTTAGTCGACACAACAAGCCTGTCAATAGATGGAGTCGTTGCTAAAATCAAAGAGATTATCGCAAAACAGCAATAATATCAAAAGAATTGCTTTAAAATAGTGATGTTTTAGTGGCATTATTTTAAAATATTCGTTAAAATAGGTAAGAAGGACTTTAATAGCTGTTAGGAGGATTTAATGATGACAGAACATGTAGAAAAACAAGAAGTAGAAGCAACAGAAACAATGATGGATGCAATGAATAGTGTCCAAGAAGTTAATATTGGGGATATCGTAAAAGGTGAAATCCTAAAAATCCAAGATAATAAACAAGCAATTGTTGGGATTATTGGAGGAGGCGTTGAAGGCGTAATTCCTTTCAACGAATTATCAGCTTCACCATTTGAAAATGTAACAGATATTGTGAATGTTGGGGATGTTGTTGATTTAGTTGTTATTAAACCAATCATGGACAAAGAGAATGGAAGCTTTTTACTTTCTAAACGCCGCATTGACGCTAAAAAAGTATGGGAAGACATCCAAAAAGACTTTGAAAATGGAACAATTATCGAAGCACCCGTTACAGATGCAGTTAAGGGTGGACTAGTAGTGGACGCTGGCGTACGTGGATTTGTCCCAGCTTCAATGGTAGATGCACACTTTGTTGATGATTTTTCAGTATATAAAGGTCAAACCTTACGTTTCAAAATCGTTGAAATTGAACCAAGTGAAAATCGTTTGATTTTATCTCATAAAGCAGTTGTTGAAGCTGAAAAAGAAGTTGCTAAAAAAGAAGTATTAGCTAAATTAGTTGAAGGCGATACTGTGACCGGAACGGTTGCACGCTTAACAAACTTTGGTGCTTTTATTGATTTAGGTGGCGTAGACGGTTTGGTTCATATCTCACAAATCTCTTACGACCACGTTAAAAATCCAGCAGATGTATTAACTGTTGGCGATTCAGTCGAAGTGAAAATCCTTTCAATTGATACTGAAACTGGACGCATCTCATTGTCAATCAAAGATACACAACCAGGACCTTGGGATAATATTGAAGAACGTGCAGCAGTTGGAACAACTCTAACAGGAACAGTGAAACGTTTGACAAGTTTTGGTGCATTTGTTGAAGTATATCCTGGTGTTGAAGGTCTGGTTCATATCTCACAAATTTCTCACAACCATATTGCAACACCGCATGAAGTGTTACATGAAGGTGATGAAATTAAAGTGAAGGTCTTAGATGTTAACCCTGGTGATCAACGTTTATCTTTAAGCATTAAAGCGTTGCAAGAAAAACCAGCTGGACTTAAAGAAAAAGAAGAAGTAGTAGATTATGAATTGCCAGAAGAAGATACAGGTTTTACTTTAGGAGATATTCTAGGGGAACAACTTTCTGATATGACAACTGAAGACGATCAATAATAAAAAAAGAGAAGCGTTAAAAAGCGCTTCTCTTTTTTTTAATGGAAAAGTTCTAATGAAGCGAGTACTTCCTATAAGAAAAGCTTGCATGTTGAAGGGTTATTCTATAAACTACTAGATGGAACAGTAAAAAAACTAAGCTAGAAGTTTATCCTTGAAAGAGAATTCGTACTTTTAAAAAGTGTCTTTCAATGGACATGTGGGAAACAAGGGAACATTAAATAATTGCTTAGCACTCATTTTGATCCAATAAAATAAAAGAAAAAGAAGGAGGCTAAATCTATGGCAAAACCAGTTATCGCCATTGTGGGTCGTCCAAATGTAGGAAAATCAACAATCTTTAATCGTATCGTAGGTGAACGTATTTCAATCGTAGAAGATGTATCAGGAGTGACTCGTGACCGTATTTATTCGCAAGGAGAATGGTTAGGTAAAGAGTTTAATATTATTGATACAGGTGGAATCGATATTGGAGACGAACCATTTTTAGAACAAATTAAACAACAAGCAGAAATTGCAATTGACGAAGCCGATGTTATTATTTTTATTACAAGCGGTAGAGAAGGCGCAACCGATGCAGATGAAAATGTTGCAAAAATTTTATATCGTACTCACAAACCAGTGTTATTAGCTGTTAACAAAGTGGATAACCCTGAAATGAGAAATGATATTTTTGACTTTTATTCATTAGGATTAGGCGATCCTTATCCAATCTCAGGAAGCCATGGTTTAGGCATCGGGGATTTACTAGATGCGGCAATCAGCCATTTTCCAACAGAAGAAGAAGAAGAATATGATGAATCTGTTATTAAATTCAGTTTCATTGGTCGACCAAATGTAGGTAAATCATCACTTGTTAATGCTATTCTTGGTGAAGAGCGTGTGATTGTATCTGACGTTGCTGGAACTACCCGTGATGCGATTGATACAAAATTTGAATCAGCTGATGGAACAGAATTTGTCATGATCGATACAGCAGGTATGCGTAAACGTGGGAAAGTTTATGAATCGACTGAAAAATACAGTGTGTTACGTGCGTTGAGAGCGATTGAACGTTCAGATGTGGTTCTTTGTGTGTTAGACGCAGAAGAAGGCATTAGAGAGCAGGACAAGAAGGTAGCAGGATTTGCCCATGAAGCGGGTAAAGGGGTTATTATTGTTGTAAATAAATGGGATACCCTAGAAAAAGACAACAGCACAATGAAAAAATTCGAAGAAGATATTCGTGAATCATTTGCTTACCTAAGCTATGCACCAATCGTTTATGTTTCTGCTAAAACAAAACAACGTCTGCATACATTGCCAGAAGTTATTGAACGCGTTAGCATGAGTCAAAACTTGCGTATTCAATCAGCAGTCCTAAATGATGTTATTATGGATGCTGTTGCAATGAATCCGACGCCAACAGATAAAGGCAAACGTTTGAAGATTTATTATGCAACTCAGGTTGCTGTAAAACCACCTACTTTTGTCATTTTTGTTAATGAACCTGAAATGCTTCATTTTTCATATTCACGTTTCTTAGAAAACCGTATTCGTGATGCCTTCACCTTTGAAGGAACACCAATTAGAATCATTGCTAGACAAAGAAAATAAGCATTTTAACACATTCGAGACGTCATTTCAAATAATTTGAAAAAAATGGAAGAAATGATTAAAAAATGCGCTTAAAATAGTAAAAATCATTGCAGTATCAGCATTTGTATGATATCTTTTTAGAAGAAATGTTGTTTCTGAATTTCAGTTCAATAATTTCTTTCAAGCCAATTTTGGACCACTCAATTTTGGTATTATCGATGTATATTTGCTTATATTAAACAAAGCATTTATTCTTCTTTTCGAGGGAGGTGAAATACACATGGCTAACAAAGCAGAATTAATCGAAAGCGTTGCAACTTCTACAGGTTTAACTAAAAAAGATGCAACTGCAGCAGTTGATGCAGTATTTGAAACTATCCAATCTACTCTAAGTGCGGGTGAAAAAGTTCAATTAATCGGTTTTGGTAACTTTGAAGTGCGCGAACGTGCTGCACGTAAAGGTCGTAACCCTCAAACAGGGGAAGAAATCCAAATCGCTGCAAGCAAAGTACCTGCATTCAAACCAGGTAAAGCTCTTAAAGATGCAGTTAAATAAGACTAAAAGTGAAAGGTTACTGTACTTGTACGGTAGCCTTTTATTCTATTTTTTGTTATACATAGTTGTAAAATTATTAAAGAAGTGAGAGGATGGGTGTCATTTGCAGCAGCAGATTCATCAAGTCGATGGTGTCTCCACGATTTTTTTTGCAGAAACGCTAAATAAATTGGTTGTTGATTACATGCCACGATTTAAAAACATTGAGCAACTACTGATTATTACGAACCAAACCACATATGAACGTTATTATGAGAAGCTAACGCTACTTTTTAAACAGCAAGAATTACTTTGGTACATTTGCCCGAATTCTTTAGAGGCTAAAAGTTTTAAAGAACTTTTAGCCTTGATGACTTATTGTGATGAAGTTGATTTGAATGAACAATCTTTGATTGTAGCTATCGGTACTGAACCCGTTATTCAATTAGGGAATTTTTTTGCTCATCTTTATTTTAAAAAATATCCACTAGTAGCCATTCCAACGAGTTTAGAAGCACTTAGTGGAAGTATCAGTGGAGAAGCTTACCTAACTCAAGAAGGGAAAGTGACTGGTCTAGTTAATCAAACCATTTCTACTATTTTTTTAGATGGTCGTTTGCTCTCAATAGATGATCTGGAAGAAGCTCAAAGAGGTTTTGCTAGTTGGTTACAAGTAGCAATTAGTCACAACAAAGCTTTGTACGCTCAATTACTAAAAGGCTTTAACGATTCAAAGGATTTACAAGAGAATAGTATGATTCCTTATTTATCGACATATCTAGCTACAGTGAATGAGCTTCATCAAAAAAAAGCATCAATGAAATTGTTAGGGCTAGATTTTCAAAAGGCATTAACGACCTTTAATGGCGAAAAACGATTGACAACAAATAGTGATACAATTATTGGAATAACATTAGGATTCATTGCATCTCAGCAACGAAATGGATTTTCAGCAGAACTAGAAATTTGGCTTAAACAAATTCAATGTCTGGGTTATCAACTAGATTTACCGGAAAATTGGTTTGTAACGGATATCGTTGAAAATCTACATCAGCATTCTGCTCAGTTTTATGTACTGTCAAAAGATGGGAAATTGACAAGGGAAGAGTTTCAAAAATCAGAGTTATTAACAATAATCATGAAGTACCAAGAATTATCAAAAAGGAGTTTTTATAGATGAGTTATGGAGAACAAATGATTGCGGCACTACAAGACAATCAGTTAATGGAAGCACAAGACTATTTTCAAGAAGCCTTGGCAAAGGATTTACCAGATGAGTTGTATATTCTAGCAGATACATTATACGAATTGGGATTTTTAGATGAAACAAAAGCAATCTATGAACAACTATTAAAAGAATTCCCAACAGACGATGAATTAAAAATCGGTTTAGCTGAAATTTCAATTGAATCAGATGAGATTGATGAAGCAATGGATTGGCTGTTAGAAATTGAAGAAGACAGTCCAGCATATCCGCAAGCATTACTTGTCTCTGCTGATTTATATCAAGTTCAAGGTTTATATGAAGTTAGTGAGCAAAAGCTCTTACAAGCAAAGGAAATCCTTCCTGAGGAGCCTATTTTAACATTTGCCCTAGCGGAGCTTTATTTTACAATGGGGAAATATGCGCAAGCAATTCATGGTTATGAAGAGTTATTAGCGCAAGGAATTGACGATATGACAGGAATTAATCTATCTGCTCGTTGTGGAAGTGCCTACAGCGCGGTAGGCGATTTTGAACAGGCGATTCCTTATTTAGAAACAGGTGTTGAAGAGAATGAATCCACCGATTTATTATTTGAACTGGGTTTCACTTATTTGCAAAATAAAGAATTTCGTCGAGCAAGTGAAACTTTATTTAAGTTAAAAGAATTAGATCCGAGTTATACCTCGCTTTATCCGTATTTAGCTAAAAGTTTAGAAGAAGAAAATCAGTTAGATAAAGCTTCAGAAGTAATTCGAGAAGGTTTACGAGTAGACCAATTTAATCATGAACTTTTCTACTATGCTGCTCAAATCTTCTTAAAATTAGACAACGAAGAGCAAGCAGAAACTTATTTAGAAGAAGCCTTGGCTCTTGAACCTGAGAGCGAAGTGATTCAACTTGCTTTGACTAATTTGTTTATCAAACAAGAGCGCTTTGAAGAGAGTGTTCTAGCTATTCAAAAAGCGTTGATTAACGAAGAAGCAGATCCACAATTTTACTGGAACTTAGCGATTGCCTATGAAAACCTTGAAGAGTACGATGCTGCGAATGAAGCGTATCAAAAAGCCTATGAAGCATTTAAACACAATAAAGATTTTCTTAAAGCCTATGCGCTTTTCTTGAGAGAAGAAGGCAATCTGAAGTTAACAAAAACAGTATTATCTGAATACCTTGCACTTGAACCAACCGATGAAGAAATGATCTTACTCTTAGATGAAATCAATAGCGAATATTAATCAAATACGTTATAATAAATGGAATCAAGCAATGACTATCCTATGCGATTGCTAAGAATAGGGGGACGCCCAAGATGAGTACAAAAGTATCACTAGAAACCAAAAAAGCTTTTTTAAGTTTATTTTTAGATCGCTATCAGTTGAAGAGAAGAGAATCTATGTGGATCATCAACTATTTACTCAATCATGATGTTATTTTAAGTCGGGTGCATTTTGTTGAAGCTGTTGAAACAACTCCTAGAGGAATGGCATTATCTACTATTGGAATGCAAGAAGCGCCTTTTCAATTTTATAAAGAAGGAACAATTTTTAATGACCCCGAGCAAGCTTTTCATGAAGTCCGCTTGAATTGGAATGACGATTTATATGTCGAATTGTTTTTTCAAGATCAATGGCATGTACCAGAATATTTAGCTGTTTTGGAAGATAATCCATTCCATCGTTGGAATGACACAATTAGCGACCAAATAAAAGCGGAGGTTGAAGAAGCACTCTTTAGTTTGACGTTAGCCAAGCAAAAAACAGAATTGTTAAAAAAAATTGACGATGCGCTAGAAAGTCAAAATAAAGAAGAGTTTATAGAATTATCTGCTGCATTAAATTCACTTGAAAAAGAAATCAGTCGTTTTTAATCTTACAAGCAAAACTATCTAGCCAACGCGCCTTTTGGGAAGTTTGCTAGATAGTTTTTTAGTCTTTGAAAACATGAAATAGTTTGTTACTATAAAAGAGTAGCAACATACTAAATTGAGGTGATTATGATGGTTGATAAAACATTAAAACAAATGCAAGATGAGGTTGATGGGTACATTACTCAATTTAAGACTGGCTATTTTTCGCCACTAGGTCAAATGGCAAGATTGACTGAAGAAGTTGGTGAATTGGCAAGAGAGGTCAATCATTATTATGGTGAGAAACCAAAAAAAGCGAGTGAAGAAGCGAAAGAAATTGCAGAAGAACTGGGCGATTTATTATTTGTCACCATTTCAATGGCTAATTCATTAGACATTGATTTAACGCATTCATTCAATCAAGTGATGGAAAAATTTAATCAACGGGATAAAAACCGTTTTGAAAGGAAAGAAAATTAGGATGATTAAAATAGTAGTAGCAGGTTTCAAAGGGAAAATGGGATTGACAGCCACTAAGATGGTAATAGAAAATGAGAAATTTGAATTAGTAGGCGTCTTAGATCCAATGGCAACGGAAGCGAATTTAAATGAATTACCAGAGTTTGTTCAATTGGATATCCCTGTGTTTCATCAAAAAGAAGAGCTTGTAAAACAAGTGAAGCCAGACGTTTGGATTGATTTTACCATTCCTAAAGTAGCGTATCAGCACACTTTATTTGCTGTTGAGAATGGCATTCGACCAGTTGTAGGAACAACAGGTTTTACTGAAAGCCAAGTAGCAGGGTTGATTACACAAACAAAAGAGCAACAGCTAGGTGGATTAATCGCCCCTAATTTTGCCATTGGAGCCATTTTAATGATGCAGTTTGCAGCAAAAGCAGCAGAATACTTTCCAGATGTTGAGATTATGGAACTACACCACGACCAAAAATTAGATGCCCCAAGTGGAACAGCGATTAAAACAGCAGAAATGATAGCTGAAGTTCGAGGGTACCATCAACAAGGAAATCCAGCTGAAAAAGAATTAATTAAAGGAGCACGTGGAGCAGATTTTGAAGGCATGAAAATTCATAGTGTTCGCTTACCAGGCTTAGTAGCACATCAACAAGTTCAATTCGGTAGTGCAGGTGAAGGGTTAACGATTCGCCATGATTCCTATGACCGCGCGTCCTTTATGACAGGTGTTGCATTAGGTTGTGAAAAAGTGATGGAATTGGATCAGTTAGTTTATGGGTTGGAAAATCTTTTATGAGAAAATTAGATTCTGAATTTATGAAGGCTTTGCCTGTTATCCAAAAAATTCAAGAAGCAGGATATGAAGCGTATTTTGTAGGCGGAAGTGTGCGGGATAGGATTTTAAAAAAGCCAATTGCTGATGTGGATATTGCAACAAGTGCATTTCCTATGGAAGTCAAAGAAATTTTTCCTAGAACGGTAGATGTTGGGATTGAACATGGTACGGTGATGGTTCTATTTGAAGGCGAAGGCTATGAAGTCACCACGTTTAGAACAGAGTCGACTTACCAAGATTATCGACGACCAGATACGGTTACCTTTGTTCGTTCATTAGAAGAAGATTTAAAACGTAGAGACTTTACGGTAAATGCGTTAGCCATGAATAGTGAAGGAGAGCTAATTGATTATTTTGGCGGTTTGAAAGATATTGAAAAAAAAATAATCAAAGCGGTCGGATCTGCTTCGGAGCGTTTCCATGAAGATGCGTTACGAATGATGCGAGGCGTTCGCTTTGTTAGTCAATTAAATTTTTCAATGGAAACTAAAACCGAATTGGCTATAAAAGAGCACCATGCTCTTTTAGAAAAAATTGCAGTTGAACGTATCCAAGTTGAATTTGTCAAATTATTATTGGGACAGGGTCGACAAATTGGGTTAAGAAAAATGATTGAAACAGAGTTGTATCAATTTTGTCCAGGATTAGCGTCTAAAAAAGTGGGATTAACCTCTTTTGCAAAATTTGAAACGCGATTAGTGACGTCAACTAGTGCTTGGACCTTATTAACTTATTTTATTGAATTACCGGTTTCAGAAATTGAGAACTTTTTAAGAAATTGGAAATGCTCTAAAAAAGAAATTAAGCATATAATCAAAGAACGGATTGCCTTTGATCAAAGGCTAGAATCTTTTTGGAATAAAGAGCGATTGTATCAAGCAGGTCTTGACATTGCATTGGAAGTTGAAACCTTAGTTGACGGTTTTCAGCAAGAAAGCCAATTAGAGACTGTTCAAGAGCTATATGAGGCTTTGCCAATTAAAGAGCGTCAAGAGATGAACGTGAGTGGGAGCGACTTAATAACAGCCTTAAAACGACCTGCTGGTCCTTGGTTAGGAGAATTGTTAGCAAAAATTGAGTATCAATTATTAATTGGGGCCATTCCAAACCAACAACAAGCGATTCTTGAATGGGCTTTAGAGGCTGTAAAAGGAGAAGAAGCATGATGATGGAAGAACAAAGTAAACGATTTTTAGTGAAAAATGAAGATACTGCTTTGGCTTTTGGATCGGGAGATTTACCTGTCTTAGCCACGCCACGTTTAATTGCAATGTTAGAAAACACAGCAAAAGAAATGCCTTTAGAGCTTCTGAAAGTTGATGAGACAACAGTTGGCATCGAAATGAACTTAAAACATTTAAAAGCTACAGCAGTTGGAAAAGAAGTTGTGTGCTTTGCAAAGCTGACAGAAATAAAAAAATCAATTTTATTTTTTGAGATAAAAGCAACTGTTGGTGAGGATGTTATTGCAACTGGAACTCATATTCGCGCTATCGTAAATAAACAGCTTTTTATGAAAAAAATTTAAATTTAATTAAAAAAAGAGTTGGTTGTTCTTTTAACAGCCAACTCTTTTTTTTATTGCTAAATAACTAGGTATTTTCTTTGTAGTAACAAGGGTTTCATTTTTTTTGAAAATTTAATTACAAAAAATAAGTAAAAAGTCTTTACTTACTAAAAGAAAGATGTTAACATATTGTTTGTAAGTAACTAAGAGGAGGAAACAAATTATGTCAAACCAATACACAGAATTATTAAAAAATCGTCGTTCAATTTATGGATTAGGTAAAAATGTTTCATTATCAAATGACAACATTGTTTCATTAGTAAAAGAAGCAGTAAAAGAAAGTCCATCTTCATTTAACTCACAAACTTCACGAGTGGTTGTTTTATTTAATGAATCTCATGATAAATTATGGGATATCGTTGAAGCAGCACTTCGCAAAGAAGTACCAGCAGATGCCTTTGAAGCGACTGCAAATAAATTAGCTTCATTCCGTGCCGGAAAAGGAACGATTCTTTATTTTGAAGATATGGATATTGTTAAAAATCTACAAGAACAATTTGCATTATATGCGGATAACTTCCCAGTATGGTCTGAACAAGCAAGCGGAATTGCACAACATTCAGTTTGGACTGCATTAGCAGTAGAAAACATTGGTGCTAGCTTGCAACATTACAACCCATTAATCGATGACGCTGTTAGAGCTGAATTTGATTTACCAGCTTCATGGAACTTAAGAGCGCAAATGCCATTTGGTTCAATTGAACAAGCCGCTGGCGAAAAAGAATATATGGATGATGCAGCACGTTTCCGTGTATTTAACTAATAAATGATTTTTCAAACACCTTCATAACAGAATTATTATGAAGGTGTTTTTTTGTATTTATTCATGAATTGTTTTTACTGAAGCAATTTTCATGAAGGTATGTTAAAATAATAATGTGAGGAAGCTTAATTCGTTAACGCTAACACTCTAATTCTAGCTGGAAAGCAAAGGAGATCAGACTTATGAAAAAAGAAGTAACAGCACTTAAATTTATTTTCCGCAATGGTGAAACTTGGACAATTGAAAAGCAACACATTGGGGATCTTTGGATCAAACAAATTACAACAAGTTTTGGACGTATTGGAGACAGTGATTTCCAAGAAATTCATCCTTGTGAATCATTAAGAATTGAAATTGCTCAAGAAGCCGATCACGTTCATACAGATGATATCAACTTAGGTGGTTTGGAATTAGGCATGTTCGAGCGTGCAACACAGTACCCTGATATTGAAATGATGGACATCTTATATAAAGATGCTGATCACCCATTATCAAATGTTATCGTCGCAACAGACCGTGTCTATTTCCCATATAAAGCAAAAGACGTGGATGGAAATGACAATGAATTCCAAAGTGCATTTATTGCAAATAAAAATTTATATGTTGTGATTGATCCAACTAAAACAGCAAAAGAAATTTATTCTGATAAACTTTAATCCTGTATTCGCAACTAAGCTGAAAAGCTTAGTTGTTTTTTTGTTTTAAAGTGAACGCATTTTTGTAATTTTCTTCGCTTCATAGTATGATGAGAGATGACGAAAACATAACGAATCAAGAATTAGGTGAAAAAAGTGAAAACGAAGACAACATATGCAGTTGTGGACATTGAAACAACTGGTGGAAATGCCTTAAATGGAGATAAAATTATCCAATTTGGCTGCGTTTTAATAGAAGATGGAAAAATTGTTCAACAATTTGCAACAGATATTAATCCCTTGATTCGCATCCCAAAACAAATTGAGCATTTAACTGGAATTACAACAAAACAGGTAGCAAATGCGCCGTATTTTGAAGATGTTGCAACAACGATTTACAATTTATTAGAAGGTTGTATTTTTATTGCTCATAATATTCAATTTGATTATCAATTTTTAAATAATGAATTTAAACAAGCGGGTTATCCTCCGCTAACGCTAAAAGGAATGGATACAGTTGAACTAGCTCAAATCTTATTGCCTACAGCTCCTAGTTTTAGGTTAACCGATTTAGCGAATCAATTTCATTTTCAACACAGTAATCCTCATCAAGCAGATAGTGATGCTTATGTGACGGGAGAGTTATTTTTAATGTTGCAGCAAATAGCGATGAATTTGCCCTTGGTTACATTGGAAAAAATGGTGGAATTAGCTCTTTTTTGTTCAATGAATACAAATGAATTTTTTGTTGATTGTCTTGAAAAAGTACGCAGTGAAATTCCTCCTTTACCGGACGCTTTGATGATTAAGGATGGTTTAGCACTTCAAAAAAAAGAGATTCAATTGGAACAAGTTGGCAACTGGGGAGAAACAAAAAACTATCCACTTTCATTAGTAGAAAAGGAGCAATTATTTGCCGATCATTTGGTTATTCGTGAAAGCCAAGTGACTATGATGGATCGAGTTTACGATACTTTCCAAAAAGATTCGAATGCACATCTAGCAATTGAAGCCGCTACTGGCGTGGGGAAAACGTTAGGTTATCTAATTCCATTAGCGTATTTAGCCAATAAAAAAAAACCAGTTGTGATTAGCACGTATACGACATTGTTGCAAAAACAACTGATTGAAAAAGATATTGTTCAATTAAATAAGTTAGTGCCTTTTAACGTAAATGCAGCTATTTTGAAAAGTAAAAATCATTACCTTCATTTATCACGTTTTGCTGAGGAAATAAAATCAGAAACCTTAAACAAGAATGACGCTCTTTTAAAAATGCGTTTACTAACTTGGTTAACACAAACAGTAACTGGCGATTTAGATGAACTAAATATGACCAACTTTAACGGAACCTTTTGGAAGAAAGTTTGTCACCATGGCTGGTTAAACGATCCTAGAGAGGATCCTTGGTATAATGAAGATTTTTATTTATTTGCCAAAAAAGTCGTGCAACAGGCGAGCATTATTATCACTAATCATGCTTTTTTATGCCATGATTTTAAACGAGAGGTACCGGAACTTCCTGAAGTAGATCGATTTATTATTGATGAAGCGCATCATTTATCGGATGTAGCAGTTGCTGCTTCTAGTGAGACGTTTAGCTACTACCAAGTGCACCACGCTTTGAAGTTGATTGGGCGTATTGATAGTGAAGATAGTTACTTAAATCAATTTGAAAGTTTGTCAAAAAAAGTAAAAAGTATTTATGCGTATCAATTAAGTAATATAGAAATGAGCGGGTTGTCTTTAAGTGAAGAACTAGCGGAATTTTTAGATGAGTTGTTATTGATTTGTCATCAAATGGCTACAAAAAAATTGGATAAAAGTGAAGAAATTAATGTAATGCTGAGTGACACAATCCAGTGGTCTCTTGAAAATAAACGAAAAATAAAAAAAATTAGTGCACAATTTACGGAAATTTGTCAGCTTGGTTTTGAATTGGTTCAGCAGCTAATACGTGAGCCAGAAACATTAAGTTTAACAGAAAGTTATTTTGTTGAAGATTTCAATGTGTTGTTAACTAGTATAGAGCAACAGGGGACAATGTTTAAAACTATTTTTAACAATGAAAATCCCTATGCAGTTACTTGGTTTTCTTATAAGGAAAAGAGTCCTAAAAATAGTTTTAAAATCAAACGCTCTACTATTAATAGTTCGGAATTTTTAAAAGAACATTTGGTTGAACAGGCCAAACAGATTGTCTATACAGGAGCAACACTGGAAATCAGAGGAACATTCGATTATTTTGAGGAACAAATTGGTGAAAAAGAGTTAGATACGTTAATATTAGCATCCCCTTACGATTACAAAAACCAAGCGAGACTCTATTTACCCACTGAAATGGGAAGCATTAAATCAATGTCGAAGAAGCATTACGTAGAATCGATTGTAGCACAATTAATTCAATTGATTGAAAATAGCCAAGAAAATATTATGGTTTTATTTAATGCCTTTGAACCTTTGCATGATGTGTATCGCTTGTTACAACAAAACCATTTATTTAATCAACGTGAAATTTTAGCTCAAGGAATTTCAGGAAGCCGAGAACGAATTTTAAAACGCTTCTTTCATGCGAATGGCGGCATTTTATTAGGTGCAGATAGTTTTTGGGAAGGCGTGGACTTGCCAGGGAAATCATTAAGAATCATCATTGTGACCCGATTGCCTTTTGATTCACCAGAACAACCCTTTGTAAAATCAAAATACCATTACCTTGAAACATTAGGTGAAAATCCTTTTTCAGTTGAAGCATTGCCCAAAGCTACGTTACGTCTAAGACAAGGATTAGGTCGTTTGATTCGTTCAGAAACCGACAGAGGAATAATGTTGGTTTTAGATGACCGCTTATTTAAAACAAACTACGGCAAACAAATGTTGCACTCATTGCCGACAGACTTGCCTAAAAAAGAACTCCCTATGACTGAAATCGTAACTGAAATTCAAGATTTCTTAAGCTAAATTAAAGAATTTTTTAGCATTTTCAAACCGCAAAAGTAAAAAAGTTTGGTATAATAAGACGACTGAAGAAAGATCTTCTAATGTAAAGTAGGTGAAAAAATGAAAAAATGGTTTGTGTTAATTTTAACCATTATAATGGCAACGATTGTAGTTGGCGCTGCAACGATTTATTATCAAGGGAATCATCCCATGTCAAAGGCAAAATCAGAAGCAATCGATATTGCTAAAAGTGAAACAGACTTAAAGGAAGTGGATAACTTCTACTGGTACAATGGCAAGGAAACCTATTTTACAGTAACGGGTAAAACGAATAAAAATAAATCGATTATTGTGATTATTGCAAAAAAAGGTGGAAAAACAACGGTAATCGATGCAGATAAAGCAATTTCTGAAGGACAAGCTCGAAGCATGACAAGAGAAGCTAAAAATCCAGAAAAAATATTAGAATCACGAATTGGAATGGATAAAAAAGTCCCAATTTGGGAAGTAGCTTATCAAGAAAAAAATGGTAGACTAGGCTATCATGTGATAACCTTAGAAGATGGCGAGTACATTCGTGATATCGGCAATATTTAACTAGGGGGGAATTGATATGAGCAAATTAGCTAAAAGAATGGAGCATATTTCCGAATCCATTACGTTAGCAACATCAGCAAAGTCTAAAAAATTGATTGCTCAAGGCATTGACATCATTGGTTTAGGAGTAGGGGAGCCTGATTTTCAAACAGCTGATACGATTAAAGCAGCGGCAATTGAAGCCATTCAAAATGGACGGGCAAGTTATTATACACCCACAGCGGGTTTGCCTACATTACGAGATGCAGTTATAGAGCGAACGTTACTAGATACTGGATTGGTTTATTCTGATGCAGAAGTTATTGTAACGGATGGAGCAAAAAATGCACTTTATAATCTATTTCAATCTATCCTCAATCCTAAAGATGAAGTGTTGGTTCTCGCGCCGTTCTGGGTGAGCTATACGGAACAAGTCAAGTTAGCAGAAGGAACTCCCGTTTTGGTCAATGGACGACCTGAAAAAGACTATAAAATCACAGTTTCAGAGTTAGAAGAAAAGAGAACAAATCAGACAAAAGCACTTATTTTAAATTCTCCTTCAAATCCTACAGGGATGATTTACACGAGAGAAGAACTGCTAGAAATTGGCAATTGGGCAGTAAAACATAAAATTCTTATTATTTCTGATGAAATTTATGGTAAACTCATTTATAATGGACATGAGTTCATTTCAATTGCGACTTTATCTGATGAAATCAAGCGACAAACTATTTTGATTAACGGCGTTTCTAAAACGTATGCAATGACAGGGTGGCGAATTGGTTATGCTCTAGGAGACAGAGATATTATCAAAGGCATGATTGATGTTGCAAGTCATTCTACCAGTAACCCAACTGCAGCCAGCCAATATGCCGCAATCGAAGCCTTAAATGGCAATCAAGAAATTGTCGAAACAATGCGTCTTGCTTTTGAAGAACGTTTAAATATTGCGTATCCTTTATTAGCAGCCATTCCAGGATTTGAAGTGATTAAGCCCCAAGGAGCTTTTTATCTGTTTCCAAATGTTAAAAAAGCAGCAACAGCGTGTGGTTTTGATTCAGTAGATGCTTTTGTTGACGGTATTTTAGAAGAAGCCCATGTAGCCGTTGTTCAAGGATCTGGATTTGGCGCAAAAGATAATTTTAGAATCAGCTATGCAGCGGATTTAGAAACACTTAAAACGGGAATTGCAAGAATTCATCAATATGTACTAAAAAAAATGAATAACTAAACTATAGTTTAACTAAAAGGAGTATACAAAACGTGAAAAGAATTACAATTAACGAAGCCAAACACCATGTTGGAGAAACAGTTGAAATTGGCGCATGGGTTGCCAACAAACGTTCAAGCGGTAAAATTGCGTTTTTACAATTACGTGATGGATCTGCCTATTTTCAAGGAGTTGTCGTAAAAAGTGAAGTTGGAGATGATATGTTCCAACTAGCAAAAGGACTAAACCAAGAAACATCGATTTTAGTAAGAGGGGTTATCCAAGAAGACAGCCGTTCAAAATTTGGTTATGAAATGACGGTTACAGAAGTGGAAGTTGTTGGAGAAAGTCAAGATTACCCAATTACACCAAAAGAACATGGAACTGAATTCTTAATGGATCATCGTCATTTATGGTTGCGTTCATCTAAACAACACGCCATTATGCAAATTCGTAACGAAATCATCCTTGCGACTTATGTCTTCTTTAATGACAATGGATTTATCAAAATTGATCCACCTATTTTAACGGCAAATGCTGCTGAAGACACAACAGAGCTATTCCATACTGAATACTTTGATCAAGATGCATTTCTTTCTCAAAGTGGCCAATTGTATATGGAAGCTGCAGCAATGGCCTTTGGGAAAGTCTTCTCATTTGGACCAACTTTTAGAGCAGAAAAATCAAAAACACGACGTCATTTAATTGAGTTTTGGATGATTGAACCAGAAATGGCCTTTATGGACCAAGATCAAAGTCTTGAAGTTCAAGAACAATATGTAGCTTTCTTAGTTCAAAGAGTGTTAGATAACTGTGAACACGCATTGCATGTCTTAGATCGTGACGTTGACTTATTGAAAAAATATACTGAACTGCCATTCCCACGTATCTCTTATGACGATGCTGTCGTTTTATTAAAAGAAAATGGATTTGAAGACATTGAATGGGGAGATGATTTTGGATCGCCTCATGAAACTTTTATCGCTAGCTCATTTGACAAACCTGTCTTCATTTTAAACTATCCAAAAGCAATTAAACCATTCTACATGAAACCACATCCAGATCGTGATGATGTTGTTTTATGTGCAGATATGATCGCTCCAGAAGGTTATGGTGAGATTATTGGTGGTAGTGAACGTGAAGTTGATTTTGATAAACTTCAAGAAGCTATCAAAAAATTTGGTTTAGCAGAAGAAGATTACTCTTGGTATTTAGATTTACGTAAATATGGAACAGTTCCTCACTCTGGTTTTGGCTTAGGCTTAGAAAGAGCAGTAACTTGGATTTGTGGTACAGAGCATATTCGTGAATCTATTCCATTCCCACGTCTATTAAACCGCATCTACCCTTAATCTAAAAAATAAATCTAGCAATTTTCAGGCTTCCATAAGAAGTGTTGGAAATTGCTATTTTTATTGATTGATTTAGGATTGTCTTCCTTAAAAAAATAGCGTACTATAATAAGTGACGTAAGGAGATTGATAACATCATGGATAATCATATTTTACAGAGTTGGTTAAAGGCGGGAAATACGTCTATTTCGAATCTCTTATTAAAGCACTATCATAAAATTGGTTTAACGAATAATGAACTAATTTTAGTCATTCAATTAAAATCATTAATGGATGAAGGGATTTTATTTCCAGACACACAAGAAATCGCAATGCGCATGAATGAGTCCACAGATGGCGTTTTTCATGGGATTCATCAACTGATTCAAAAGAAAGTTCTCGCCATTGAGACAGACAAAACAGCTGATGGAAAAACACAAGATGCGTATAGTTTAACGCAACTTTGGGATAAATTAGCATTGCTACTTATAAAGACGGAAACAGAAACTGTCAAAGTTGAAGAAGTTCAAAATGAAAAAGAGTTGTTTCAGCAATTTGAATCCGAATTTGGCAGACCTTTATCCCCTATTGAAATTGAAACAATCGGCATGTGGCTTGATGAGGATCATTATCCAATCGATTTAATTGAGCTGGCTCTTCGAGAAGCCGTCCTCAGCCAAGTGTACAATTTAAAATATGTTGATCGAATTCTTTTAAATTGGGAACGAAAAAATATTCGAACAAAAGATCAAGTAGTAAAAGAATCTACAAAACATCGACAAAGTCAAGTTAAACAAAGCCAAAATCCAACCAATGAATCTGCAAAAAATACAACAAAAGTACCGTTGCACAATTGGTTGAATAACGACTCATTTTAGAAATAAAAAGGAGGATACCGTTTGTACTCAAAAATAAAAACCATTCGCGCAATTGATGTGATGGGGGAGATGTTTCCAAATGCAAAATGTGAATTGGTACATGACAATGCATTTCACTTGCTGATTGCAGTGATGCTAAGTGCTCAAGCAACGGATATTTCAGTGAATAAGGTTACACCAAACCTTTTTAAAAAATATCATACCCCAGCTGATTTTTTATCTGTTCCTGTAGAAGAACTAATGAATGACATTAAAACGATTGGTCTGTATCGAAATAAGGCTAAACATATTCAAGGCTGTTGTCGAAAATTAATTGAAGAATTTAATGGAGCAGTACCTCAAACGAGAGAAGAACTGATGAGTTTACCTGGAGTTGGTCGAAAGACGGCTAATGTGGTTTTAGGAGATGCATTTGGGATTCCGGCAATTGCTGTAGACACTCATGTTGAACGAGTGACAAAGCGTTTAGGTATTTGCCGAATTAAGGATAGCGTGCTGCAAGTAGAAGAAACGATGATGGAAAAACTGCCTGCAAAAATGTGGGTAGATGCCCACCATCGATTGATTTTTTTTGGGCGCTACCATTGTACTGCAAGAAGTCCAAAATGTGATATCTGTCCATTATTAGCTCAATGTAGAGAAGGAAAACAACGTATGGGACTATAAATATCAAATTAAAAAGAACGATTTAAGAATAACTCATTCTTAAATCGCTCTTTTATTTGTATTACTTTAGATTGAAAATCCATAAAAATTTCCCTAGAGAACTAAAATTCTTACTTCGGGTGCTTCGAGGAACAACTGTCGAAGAAGAATCAGAACCATTTCCGCCAGAACTAGTGTCTGGTGGAGGTGTACTGGAACTTGTTTCACTACTACTTGATTCAGGTGGAACGATTTCAGAGCTAGCTTCACTACTAGCAGGTGGTTCAGTAGAATCTATTACAGACTCACTGGAGCTTTCAGCTTCCTTTGAATCTACCTGAACACTAGTTGAAGCTGTTGCACTTCTTTGCCCACTAACAGAAGCAACCAATGAAATAGAGTTTGTACCACTCGTTGGTTTTTGAACCGTGTAGGAGAGATCACTTGTTTCATAAGTTTGTCCATTAACATTTAATAGATAACTCACTTTAGCATTTTTACTTGAAGATTTATAACTATCCCAAGAGATTGAGATAGCATCTGTTTCTTTGTTGTAACTTGCAGTTAAACCAGTCGGAGCAGGTAATGTTTCAGGTGTGTTGCCAGTACCATTTGATGTATTTGTCGGTGCTGTTCCTTTTACAAATAATTCAGTTACAATATTACTACTTGGAACATTTGGACCAGGTTTAGCAGCAGGATTACTTCCGTTTAAGACAGGTGAAGAAACAACGGTTGCAGGTTTCTTCCAGTCTTTTGTTTCAATATCTTTTGAAACATGAGTCATTAATTCTTTATAAATACGAGCAGGTAATTTTTGAGAATTTGGATTTAAATCATGATTATCTGCATTTGGATCATCATATCCAACCCATACAGAGATAGAGTAGTTCGTTGTATACCCACTAAACCAAGCGTCTGGTGAGGAAGTACTAGGAAACTTATCTGCGATTTTATCATCATAATTCGTTGTACCAGTTTTACCAGCTTGAGCTAAGCCTGGGATTTCAGCAGTTGTACCCGTTCCTTTTTTAATAACGTCTTTTAACATGTCCGTCATCATATAAGCAGTAGAATCCTTCATGGCTGTTTCACCTTTTGACGTTAAATCAATTTCTTGATTGTTTCGTAAAACAACTTTGTTGACAGCATATGGTTGATAATAGGTACCACCATTTGCAAAAGCTGCATAAGAAGCAGACAATTGAACAGGTGTTACATCGCCACCAATTGCATTTGATTCAACAAGCCCCTCATAGCCATCAGGTTGTTTGATGTTGATGCCAACTTTTTTCAAAAATTCATTGGATTTATCTAAACCAACTGTTTGCAATGTTTTTAAAGCTGGAATGTTACGAGAATCAGTAATTGCTTCTCGAATGGACATCTGACCTTTATAAGCTTTGTCATAGTTTTTGATTTGTGTTTTCCCATCTGAGTAGGTGTATGGCGCGTCAACTACTTGTTGGTAAGTTGAATAATTCAGATTTTCAATTGCTGGAGCATAATCTGCTAGAGGTTTCATTGTTGAGCCGATACTTCGTTGCAAGTCAGTTGCGCGATTAAGTCCAAGCTGCGCAGTTTGTTTACGACTTCCGCCAAGAGCTTTGATTTGGCCAGTATTGACGTCAACCATTGAAACACCCGCTTGAATTTGATCATCGGGGTATTTAACATAGTTTTCAGTATTTAAGGTATCATATAAATGTTGTTGTGCATCCATATCAAGATTGGTATGAACAGTGACGCCGTCGGTATAAATATCTACATCAGTTTTCTTTGATACTTCTTCAATAACTTCTTTCAAATAAGCATCAATTACTAGATTATCAGCACTTTCTTCCGTGTGATCTACTAAACCGCTATTAATAGGTTCTGCTTTAGCAGCATCTCGTTCTGCTGCAGTGATTTTTTCATTACTTGCCATAGCATCCAGTACCATATTTCGACGAGCTAACGCTTCATCTGGATTTGTATAAGGATTGTAACTGTTTGGAGCTTGAGGCATCCCAGCAAGTAGCGCTGCTTGAGAGAGACTGATTTCATTCAAGGGTTTACCAAAATAATATTGACTGGCTTTTCCAACACCATAAACATTATTCGCCAAGTAAACTTTATTGATATAGAATTCTAAAATTTGTTCTTTTGAGTATTTACGCTCTAATTTTAGTGATAACCATGCTTCTTGAGCTTTTCTTTTCAACGTTTGATCGGAGGATTTTGTTGAGAAGACAGAAAGTTTTACTAATTGTTGGGTTAAAGTACTCCCACCTTGTGAGGCAAAACCGCCTTTTAGGTTAGCAAGGACCGCACCACCAATACGAATTGGATCGATTCCGATATGTTTATAGAAGCGTCGGTCTTCAATTGAAATGACTGCGTCTTTTAACGATTGTGGAATTTGCTCTCCTTCTACGATTTCTCTATTTTCGCCACCGATTTCTTTAAAGATATTCCCTTTACTATCTAAAATTTTAGATGAAAAGGAACCGTTTAGTTCTTTTTCTGTTAAATTAGGTGCAGAAGAAGCATAATAGGCAAATAATCCGATTCCTACTAATAGCACAAGAACGCCAATTCCAATTAGTGAAAGTAGGATTTTTTTCCATAATTTCATTTTTCCACCTTTTTTTGGTTTTTTATTTGCAACACGTGACATTTCTTCATTATCGCTTGTCATGATTGTTCGACTCCTTTGAAAAGCTTTTTTCTATTAAAACATCTACCACATCTAAAAATGGAATACGTGGTGATAATCCATAATACAGTTCATAACCATTTTTTTCAAGTTCTTCTAATGGAATTGACTTTCTACCTTCATTGTTTTTTAAATCCCAATAGTCAATCAAAACGCGAGCTTCTAATAAAAAAAGCCGATTAACGCTGGTAAATCTCATAATTACAAAACAAATAGCCTGTTGAGCTAAACATTGCTTCATGTGCAAAATTTGGTGTTCATGAAAGTTTTTTAATGGAAAAGAGCGTTTGTTTTGTGTTTCTTTTGCCTCGAAATCTAAGTAGAAACCTTGATAAACACCATTATAATCCGTAGTAGAAGCTTGTCTGAAATAGGCTTCTTTAATAACTGCGGCACTTCGTCTTGGGTAATCAACTTGTACAATTTGGACGGGCGTTGGTTTTTTATGGATGACCGCTTTGTTTCGAGATAAATAAGTTTCATTACTGGCGTTAATGTCATCTTCTAAAGACATTCCTCTTTTGGAAAAAGAATGGACTGTCTTTTTTACTTGATTTTTTTTGTTATTTTCGGCACTATGAGAATAGCTTTTACCATTTGGATATCCAATTGCCAATAGTCATCACACTCCTAGTAGCTTATTATATCAAATAAACTAGGCGATTGGAAAGTAGAAAGGAGCATGCTTATGGCAAATTTAGTAATTAGCGGTTATCGTTCTTTTGAATTAGGTGTTTTTAAAGAAGACGATCCTAAAATTGCAGTTATAAAAAAATGTTTATCACAAGAAATTACACAGTTAGTTGAAAATAATCAAGTTGAATGGATTCTGATTGGGGGACAATCAGGTGTTGAACAATGGGCAGCAGAAGTTGTACAGGAATTAAAAAAAGACTATCCTCAAATAAAATATAGCGTTATTTTTCCGTTTTATGAATTCGGATCAAATTGGAATGAAGCAAATCAATTAAAATTGCAAAAAATCAAACAAGCAGCTGATTATACTGACAGTACCTCTCATAAACCATATGAAAATCCAGCGCAATTAAAAAATCACCAGCAATTTTTATTAGATCATAGTGAGTTAGCGTTACTTGTTTACGACCCTGAATTTGAAGGGAAAACAAAATACTTATATGAAGCAATCCAAAGAAAACAAGAAAAAACAACGTATGAATGTTTGTTAATCGACTTCGATCAATTGCAAAATCAGACATTTGAATAAAGAAATTAGTTTTTTTTTTCGATAATTTTTGATACAATAGGAAAAAGTATTGAATTTATGCTATAATGAAATAGCGACAGTATAAAAATGAGGTGTAACCATGGCAAATAGAAACTTAACAACTAAAGATATCTTACAAAAAGAATTTAAAACAAGCATGCGTGGCTATAGTCCGGCAGAAGTCGATGAATTTTTGGATAATGTGATTCGAGATTATGAATCTTACAATAAAGAAATCACGCAGTTAAAAGCTGAGCATGAACGTCTTTTAAGTAAAGTAGATGAGTTGACAAAACAAGCAACAATTGCAAAACCAGCATATTCTTCACAACCTAACAATACTGTAACAAACTTTGACATTCTGAAACGTTTATCTAATCTAGAACGACATGTGTTTGGTTCAAAATTAGATGAAAATGAAGAAGTCTAAGCTTAGATAGAAACTATTTGTAAATTTTGGGTAATTGCGGTCTAGCTTGACTAGGCTGAGGAAAGTCCATGCTCGCACAAGCTGAGATGCTTGTAGTGTTCGTGCTTAGCGAAACCATAAGCTAAGGCCTTTATCAAATGATAAAGTAACGGCGGAAAAAATAGCTAAGGTTGTAAAACTATGCTTGAGTATTCCTGAAAAGTGCCACAGTGACGAAGCCATTATGGAAACGTAATGGGTGGAACGCGGTAAACCCCTCGAGCGAGCAACCCAAACTTTGGTAGGGGCACTCTTTCTAAGGAAATGAACGAGAGAAAGAGGCAAGTAATTGCAGACAGATAATTACCTCGGGAGTGTGCAGTCACCTGACTCGCATTCCCTGACAGAACATGGCTTACAGAAATTTACAAATTCAGGTAAGAATTCCATCTTCATTTGAAGGTGGAATTTTTTTATTATTTAAATAAAAAATTTAACAGACGATCTGTATTTTTATGAAAATTAAAGGATTTAATGGTATACTAAAAAAGACTATTTTTTAAGGTTCGTTTAAAATATAGAGACTGTTCAAAACTAATAAATAGAAGTGAGGAAATAGAATGAAAAATTTTCAACTTGTTGCGACTGCAGCTAGTGGAATCGAAGCTTTAGTAGGCAGAGAGATCAAAGATTTAGGGTATGAATGTCAAGTGGAAAACGGGAAAGTATTTTTTGAAGGTGGCATGCGTGATATTGCTAAAACCAACTTATGGTTGCGTACGGCCGATCGTGTGAAAATTATCGTTGGTGAATTTAATGCCTATGAGTTTGATGAGTTGTTTGAAAAAACAAAAGCATTGCCGTGGGAAGACTTATTGCCAATGGATGCCTGTTTCCCAGTTGCTGGTAAATCAATCAAATCTAAATTGTATAGCGTTTCAGATTGCCAAGCTATCGTAAAAAAAGCAATTGTAAACCGACTAAGTGACGTGTATCATCGTAATACACGTTTACCAGAAACAGGTGCATTGTATCAGTTAGAAGTGGCTTTATTAAAAGATAAAGTAACAATTACATTAGATACAACTGGACCAAGTTTATTTAAACGAGGATACCGTACTTCAAAAGGTGGCGCACCGCTAAAAGAAAATATGGCTGCAGCTTTAGTATTATTAACATCTTGGAGAAAAGACCGTCCATTTTATGATCCTGTATGTGGGAGTGGTACAATTCCAATCGAAGCAGCGTTAATTGGTCATAACATTGCACCAGGATTCAATCGCAGTTTTGCTTGTGAAGAATGGGATTGGTTTGACGAGGAGATTTTTAAAGAAGTTCGTACAGAAGCTGAATCTTTAGCAGATTACGATATTGAGTTAGATATTGTGGGAAGCGATATTGATGGGAAAATGATTGAATTTGCAAAAGAAAATGCGATTGAAGCAGGTCTAGGAGACAGCATTACCTTTAAACAAATGCAATTAAGTGATTTTACCACAGATAAAGAATATGGTGTAATTATAGCAAATCCACCATACGGTGAGCGTTTAGGAGAAGAAGAAGCTGTTCAAACGCTATACAAACAAATGGGTACAACCTATCGTCCGTTAAAAACATGGAGTAAATATATTTTAACAAGCGATTTAACATTTGAAAGTTACTATGGAGAACGAGCAACGAAAAAACGTAAGCTTTATAATGGCGCACTTCGTACCGATTTCTTCCAGTATTGGGGCGAACGTCCACCAAGAGCACCAAGAACTTAAAGGAGTGAATTTAGATGGGGGAACAAGAAAAAGGTTTTTTAGAATTAACTAAAGAAATTGCTTTACTAAATGAAGCAGTTGCGCTGTTAGAGTGGGACTCATTAACTGGAATGCCTGAAGAAAGCAGTTCTTATCGTGGTGAATTGGTAAGTTATCTGGCGAGTCAAGCATTTGAAAAATCAACTTCCACTGAAATGGCTCATTATTTAAGTGAACTTCACAAAAATCAAAGTGAACTGTCTAATGAGTTAAAAAAAATGGTGGAAAAAGTTCAAAAAGAATATGATTTAAATCATAAAATTCCACAAAATGAATACAAAGATTTCATCAAAGTAACGAGTGAAGCGGATGCGACCTGGAAAAAAGCAAGAGAAACCCAAGATTTTAAGGTATTCTTGCCATCGTTAGAAAAAATTATTGCTTATGAAAAGAAATTTATTACCTATTGGAAAAAAGACGAAGCAACAAATTACGATGTTTTATTAAACCAATATGAACCAGGCATGACGGTTGCCAAGTTAGATAAATTATTTTTTGAACTAAGACAAGGAATTCTAGCAATTTTAGCCAAAATCAAGGAAAATGGGACACCCCCTAAAACTGATTTTTTAACTCGTTTTATGAGTAAAGAAAATCAAAAGGCTTTTTCTACAGCAGTCGTAAAAAAAATGGGGTACCGTTTTGAAGCTGGAAGACTTGATGATACAATTCATCCGTTTATGCAAAGTATGAATCGCAAAGATGCTCGAATTACAACTCGGTGGGATGAACATAATTATAAAATGGCAATTTTTGGTATTATTCATGAAGCCGGACATGGAATTTATGAACAAAATATTTCTGAAAAATATGATTACACGCCGTTGAGTGGTGGTGTTTCAATGGGAATTCATGAATCACAATCCTTGTTTTATGAGATTGTTATGGGTAGCGATAAACGATTCTGGTTAGATAACTACTCATTGTTGCAAAGCTATGCAGACGGCGAGCTAGATGATGTTGATTTTGAAACATTTTACAAGGGATTGCATGAAACTAAATCTTCCTTGATTCGAATTGAAGCTGATACATTAACGTACCCAATTCACATTATTATTCGTTATGAAATTGAAAAAATGATTTTTAATGAGGAGGTTGATGTGAAGGACTTGCCTCAAATTTGGAATCAAAAATATCAGGAGTACCTTGGAGTAACACCAACCAATGATTCTGAAGGGATTTTACAAGATGTCCATTGGAGTGGCGGTAGCTTTGGTTATTTCCCATCCTATGCTCTAGGCTTTATGTATGCAGCGCAATTGCAACATACTATGGCAAAAGAAATTGATTTAGAAGCAATTTATAAAACTGGCGACTATGAACCCATCCGTCAGTGGTTAACGGCGCACATCCATCAATATGGTGCCTTTAAAGAGCCGAATGAATTGATTTTAGAAGCAACAGGAGAAGCCTTAAATCCTCGCTATTTACTAGAATTGCAAGATAGAATTTACCAAATGGTTTATGATTATTAAGTAGAAGATACTAAGAATCGATGATTCTTAGTATCTTTTTTTTAACAATATTAGCATTGACTTTCTTTTAAAAAAAGATTAAACTTAAAATAACTTAAAAATAATAATGAAAAACTTAGTTAAACTTAAAAAGAGGTGGTATAAATGAATCAAAAAGATCGTTTGAAAACTATTCTTGAGTTATTAGAAGAAAGAAAAGAACTCTCAACAGAAGAGCTGATAGAAGAATTGGCCGTTTCAAAAGATACCATTCGACGTGATATTTTAGTTTTACTCAATCAAGAATTAGTTGAGCGCTATCGGGGAGGTATTTCTTTACCCGTTATGAAAGAAAAAATTCAAACGTATACCGATAGAATGATTGCAAATGCTAAAGCAAAAAATGCAATTGCCTTAAAAGCGATTGAGGAAATAAAACCACATCAAGTTCTTTTTTTTGATGTCTCCACCACTGTTCAAATGATTGCAGAGCACTTAAACCATGAGCAATTAATGATTGTCACTCAATCGGTTGACAATGCTTTCGTTCTTTCCAAAAAAAATAAAACCAATGATGTTTTTTTACTGGGTGGATTATTTGATGCTCAGTCGCACTTGATTTATGGAGAAGCAACCATTGAACAATTGTTTACTTTTTTATTTGATTGTGCCTTTATTGGTGCTGCAGGGATTTCCACTAACGGTGTCTTTTATTCGGAGTTAACTGATATTCAAATGAAGAAGGCCATTATAAAAAATGCTAAAAAAGTATGTTTAGTCGTTGATTCTTCAAAAATGGCTGTTGAAACTTCTTTCAAATTAGCATTTAGCGGAATTGACTTGATTATTTCAAATCGACCGTTTTCAAAAGAACTAAAAAATAAACTAGAAGATCATAACATTCAAATAATCATTACAGAGGAGTGAGCTTGTTGAATCTACTAATAAAAAATGCTCATATTATTGAAGAGGGAACAAGAAAAAAAGTAACCATTGAAATTGAACACCAATGTATTAAGCAAATTACTACCGAAAACATTGAATATTTGGAAGATACAGTTATTATAGATGCTAAAAATCAACTTCTTATTCCTGGAATGGTGGACGTTCATATTCATGGTGCCAATAATTTTGATATGATGGATGGCACAACCGAAAGCATTCAGGTAGTTTCGAAAAAATGTGCCGAGACAGGCTGTACCAGTTTTTTAGTTACTTCAGTTAGTTCCTCACTAGAATCTCTTCTTAAGATGATTCGTAGTACTAAAGAAGTGATTGGAAAAGAAGAAGGTGCTAAAATTGCTGGAATCCATCTAGAAGGTCCCTATTTAAATGTATTAAAAAAAGGCATGCAAAATGAAAAGTATCTCCGCCATCCTAATTTTGAAGAAATGGATCTTATTTTTAAAGAAGCAGGAGACTTAATTAAAATGGTAACCATCGCTCCAGAATTGCCAGGAGGAATTGACTTGATCCACTATTTAACAAAGCGCAATGTAGTGGTGGCAATTGCTCACTCAAATGCGACTTATGAAGAAGCAACGCAAGCTTTTGAAGAAGGTGCTAGTCATATTACTCATTGTTTCAATGCAATGCCCGTAATTCATCATCGTGCCCCAGGATTGGTAGCAGCCGCTTTAGAAAATGATGGTGTTAGTTTGCAAGCCATAGTTGATGGAGTACATTTACATCCAGGTATTATTCGCTTGATGCATAAAATCAAAGGGCCCAATAAAATCGTGTTGACTACAGATGCCTTACAAGCAATGGGTGTGGGAGATGGTGATTATGTATTCGGCGGACATCAAGTATCCGTTAAAGAGGGCATTGCCAGACTTCAAGATGGAACGCTAGCTTCTAGTACCATTACAATGAACCGCTCATTAAAACTAAGTAGTGATTTTGGCATTCCGCTTTCTGATAGTATTAAAATGGCATCCACTACGCCAGCAAATATACTAGGGCTCAATTCTATTGGGGAAATTAAAGAGGGCTACGTTGCTGACTTAGTAATGTTAGATGATCAATTTAACGTAACTCAAACCATTATTAATGGAGTGGTTTATTCGTAAACAGGCACATGTATTGTAAAGCTTAGTAGTTATCTACTAAGCTTTTTCTTTTAGCTTTAATTGTAGAGCTTGTCTAGCTAAGTGGTCAGCGCCTTTATTTTGTGCTTCAGGAATCCAATTAATAAAGGACAGTTCTATTTGATTTAAAATATGATGAATGGGTTTTAAATACGTCGCGAATTGATCATTTTTAGCATAATTACGTTCAACCGAATTCGCTACGATTTTACTATCGGTATAAATCATGACCGTTTCAGTTAAAAGATGTTGTTTTTCTATATGTTGTAAGGCAATTAAAAGAGCCTGGAATTCAGCTTCGTGGTTGCTACAGTTTTCTTGTAAGGGGATGGCTAATTGTTGGTACAATTGTTTGGGGCCAGAAATGACAATGCCAACGCCGCTTGGACCGGGATTGCCTTTTGTTGCAGCATCTGTATAAATTTTAAGCATGACAAAAAGAGTCTCCTTTTCAATTTTATAAGTTTCTTAATAGCTTCCCAAATTAATCTATGATACTATAGAATCATCCTAACAATAAAAGGAGGAATCCTGGTTGAAGAACGAAGCAACAATAAGGTATCGTCTTTCTTTGGAGCCTGCTTATCAAATTATTTATTGGTCTATTAGTTGGACTACTTTTTTTATTAGTTTAATAGGTATTTTAGAGATTCAACGGGTAAATGTAGTAAGTATTCTTGCAGCAATTATTTTTATTTTAACAGCCTACATTGGACTAGGATCTTATCTAACGATCAATCATACGAATATGGAATTTTCATATTTAAGAGGTATGAAAAAAGAAAGTATTCCACTTGAATCGATTAAAAAAATTAAGGGGCATCATTTAAGTCAACAAATTGATTTTAAAACAGAACGTCCGAAGTTTTGGTTTTATTTCTTTAATAAAAAAATAAAAACGCAATTTTATCACCATTTCGTAACGGATTATCCAGCGATTCCTTTATCTGAAGAATTTATTAAAACCCCAACGTATTTGGATACATCGGTCTTTCAAAACGATCAAAGAGATTAAGTGATTTAAAAAACGATACCTGATAAAGGGTATCGTTTTTTTATTCAATCGTTACTTTAGTAGCTTGAGGACCTCTAGTTCCTTCAACAATCGTAAAGACGACTGTTTGTCCTTCAGTTAATGTTTTAAATCCATCGCCTTCAATTCCAGTGAAGTGTACGAAAATATCTTCCCCATCATTGTATTCAATAAATCCGTATCCTTTGTCATTACTAAACCATTTTACAGTCCCAGTTTCCATATGTAACGTCCCCCTCTAGTTTAGAATCCAACGTCACCAAAATTAATATATGGCTTATTCTTATTATAGAAATATTCTATGAATCCGTCAAATATAAATAGCTAAAATAACGTTAACTTATAAAAATTAAGTTTCTTTTTCGGTCACAATTGTTGTATAATTAAAGTGAGATAAGAACGAATTAAACATTAATTGATTTAATGTTCGGATATAATAGGGAGGAATTCATAAATTGACATTAACAGACATTGAAATTGCGCAAGCAGCTGAACTAAAACCAATTCAAGAAATTGCACAAAAAGTAAAATTAGATTCAGATGACTTAGAACTATACGGTAAATATAAAGCAAAAATAGACTTTACTACAACAAAACGTCTTGCTGGTCAAAAAAATGGCAAGTTAATCTTGGTAACAGCAATCAACCCAACTCCAGCTGGTGAAGGGAAATCAACTGTAACGATTGGATTAGCAGATGCGCTTTCATCTTTAGGGAAGAAAACAATGATAGCTTTACGTGAACCGTCGCTAGGGCCTACAATGGGCGTAAAAGGAGGGGCTTGTGGTGGTGGATATGCTCAAGTGATTCCAATGGAAGATATTAACTTGCATTTTACAGGGGATATGCACGCTATTACAACAGCAAATAATGCGTTATCAGCTTTTATTGATAATCATTTATTTCAAGGGAATCTCTTACAAATCGATTCAAGAAGAGTGATATGGAAACGCGTTGTTGATTTAAATGATCGCGCGTTGCGTCATGTGACGATTGGTTTAGGTGGACCAATGCAAGGCGTTCCAAGAGAAGACGGATTTGATATTACGGTTGCAAGTGAAATTATGGCGATTTTATGTTTAGCAACAAGTTTAACAGATTTAAAAAAACGCTTAGCTCGAATTGTAATAGGCTACACCTTTCAAAAACACCCTGTGACGGTTGCGGACTTAAAAGTAGAAGGCGCGTTAACGTTGTTATTAAAAGATGCGTTAAAACCAAATCTCGTACAATCAATTGAACACACGCCGGCTCTGGTTCATGGCGGTCCTTTTGCCAATATCGCTCATGGTTGCAACAGCGTATTAGCCACGCAAACAGCTATGAAATTAGCTGATTACACGGTTACTGAAGCAGGATTTGGTGCGGATTTAGGTGCTGAGAAGTTTTTAGATATTAAAGTTCCGCAGCTTGAAAAAGCACCAGATGCAATTGTTGTTGTCGCAACAATTCGCGCACTAAAGATGCATGGTGGTATTTCTAAGGATCAATTATCTACTGAAAATGTTGAAGCTGTAAAAGTGGGGTTTAGTAATTTACAAAAACATATTGAGAATATGCAGTCTTATGGTTTGCCTGTAGTTGTAGCGATTAATGAATTCAGCAGCGATACAAAAAATGAAACACAATTAGTTAAAGAATTATGCCGTAAATTAGGCGTTGAGGCAGCGTTGACAGCTGTCTGGGAAAAAGGTTCAAACGGTGGTGTAGAGCTAGCCAACGCTGTTTTAATGGCGATTGAATCAAGTTCAGAAGGATTCCAACCATTGTATAATGCAGAAGAAACGTCAATTGAAGAAAAAGTCACTAAAATTGTTCAACAAATTTATGGTGGAAGTAGGGTTTTATTTTCTAAAAAAGCGTTGACACAGTTAAAAACATTTAAAACTTATGGATGGGAAAAATTACCTGTTTGTATGGCAAAAACACAATATTCATTATCAGATGATCCTTCTCTTTTGGGTAGACCAACTGATTTTGATGTGACGATTCGAGAATTTGTACCTAAACTAGGAGCTGGCTTTATCGTTGCGTTAACAGGAGATGTTATGACGATGCCAGGCTTACCTAAAAGCCCAGCAGCTTTAAATATGGATGTTGATGCTGAGGGGAAAGTTTCGGGTTTATTCTAAAAAATAGAGGTATGGGACGTAACGATGTCTCATATCTTTTTTAGGTCAGGAGTGAAAAGAATGGAAACAGCATTGACGAAAGAGCTAATAAGATTAGGAAAAGAGCGTGTTAAGAATTTACCAGTTGAAGGTTTTGTACCAGGACAAGGATCGTTACATCCATTGTTTATGTTGATTGGTGAAGCACCTGGTGAAACTGAAATTGGAAATTTAATTCCGTTTAGTGGGCGTGCAGGGAAAGAATTAATGAAATTTTTTGATAGGTTAGAAGTTTCAAGAGAAGATGTTTATATAACGAGTACCGTGCGAAGTAGACCTTATAAAATTAAACAAAAAGTGAGTGTGAAAACAGGAGAAAAAACAATCCGAAAATACAATCGTCCTCCAACAAAAAAAGAAATCATTGCGCACGCCCCATTGTTAGATGCAGAAATTCAAACTGTAAATCCACCGATTATTTTGACTATGGGGAATATCGGATTAAAAAGAATCCTTGGGAATGTAGGGACGGTTACAGAGCTTCATGGCCAACTCTATACGGGACCCATTCAAAAATTACAATCGTTAAATTCAAACCAGTTTATATGGACAGAAAAAAACTATCGAGTCTTTTCAACGTTTCATCCTGCTGCTATTTTTTATAACCGCCAGTTGCAGTCGCTGATAATGGAAGATTTAACAACATTTAAAAGGCTGATTCATTAAGGAAGTCTTCATCAATTCGATTTAGACTATTTACCGATGAAGATCCATGTTAGAATGAGAAAGACTGAATTTTGGAAATGAATAAAGGAAGTGGCGAATAGAAATGAAAGATTTAAAAGTAATTGGCTTAACGAAAACCTATGGAGAAAAAGTTCTCTTTGACGATATTTCCTTTACTATAAAAGAGGGAGACCGCGTAGGATTGATTGGAACGAACGGAACTGGAAAATCAAGCTTATTGCGAGTACTGACAGAACGAGACGGCAGTGAAGCAGGAGAAATTCAAATGCCAAAAGATTATCGAATTGGCTATTTGGAACAACAAACACAATTAAATCCAGAACAATCAGTATTTGATGCAGTTTTTGAAGGCGATACTCCGATATTAAAAGCCCTTCGTCACTATGAAATAGCTTTAGAAAATTTAACGTTAGATTCAATGAATGAAGCCTATCAAAGAGCCTATTCAAATGCTGAACAAGAAATGAATCGTGAAGATGCGTGGACAGCGGATACAAATGCTAAAACGATTTTAAATCAATTGGGTATTCATGATTTAGAACAAAAAGTTGCAACGCTTTCTGGTGGACAAAAGAAACGTGTTGGATTAGCTCAAGTATTGATTCAAGCACCAGACTTATTGATTTTAGATGAACCAACTAACCATCTTGATTTTGAAACGATTACTTGGCTAGAGAAATATTTAAGTAATTACAAAGGCTCGTTGCTACTTGTAACACATGATCGTTATTTTTTAGATCGTGTTGTGAATCGCATGATTGAATTAGCTCACGGTAAAATCACTACGTATACAGGAAACTATGAAGTTTATGTTAAAGAACGCGCAGAGCGAATGCTTGAAATGGAAAAGCAAGATCAAAAGAGAAAACAAATGTACCTAAAAGAACTAGATTGGATGCGAGCTGGAGCAAAAGCAAGAACCACCAAACAACAAGCTAGAATTGATCGATTCCACGATTTAGAAGGAAATTTAAATCAAGCTAAAACAGATGGGTCTGTTGAGATTGTAATGGATGGAAGTCGCTTAGGAAAACGTGTTTTTGAATTAGTAGATGCGGGGTTAACTCTTGAAAATCATGTTATTTTAAATAACTTTAATTTATTAGTGCAAACCAAAGATCGAATTGGAATCAGTGGACTAAATGGTGCGGGGAAATCAACTTTATTGAATGTGCTAGCTGGCAGAATGATTCTGGATAGTGGGAAATTAGTAGTTGGCGAAACGGTTAAAATTGCTTATTATACTCAAATGACAGAAGACATGGATCCTAACAAGCGCCTAGTTCAGTACCTTCAAGAAGTAGGAGAAGAAATTGAAACTACCAATGGAGAAAGAGTAAGTGTTACTGAGCTGTTAGAGCAATTCTTATTTGAACGTCACATGCATGGTGCGTTAATTGGAAAATTATCAGGTGGCGAAAAACGTCGTTTGTATCTATTGAAATTATTGATGGAGCGCCCAAATGTGTTATTATTAGATGAACCAACAAATGATTTGGATATTGCAACATTAACAGTCTTGGAAGATTATATTGAAACCTTCCCTGGTGCTGTGATTTCTGTTTCTCACGATCGTTACTTTTTAGATAAATCAACGAATAAATTACTGATGTTTGAAGGCAACGGGCAAGTTACACCTTACTACGGAAGTATCACTGAATTTTTAAAAGAAAATCGAACGTTAAAAGTGGAGGCAGTTGTGCCAACAAAAACTATCAATCAAGTCAATTTAGTAGAGAGTGAAACCAAAGAAAAAAAGAAATTAACCTTTGTAGAACAAAAAGAATGGGACACGATTGAAGACGATATTGCTAAAATAGAAAAAGAGATTGAAGAGTTAAAAGAAGCAATGGCACAATCAAATAGCGACTTTACAAAACTACAAGAATTACAAGAAAATGTCACTCATTTAGAGGAAGAGCTTGAAGCTAAAATGGACCGTTGGGAATTTTTAAGTCAATTTGCATAAAAAAGAAAGATCGATTAACTGGAGGCGTTCATGTGGAAAAAGAGTATTTAGCATTAGGAAAAAGAGTATTGGAAACTGGAAATGTAAAAACAGATCGTACAGGAACTGGCACAAAGAGCATCTTTGGCCATCAAATGCGTTTTGATCTGTCAAAAGGCTTTCCACTGCTTACAACTAAAAGGGTTCCTTTTGGATTAATAAAAAGTGAATTATTATGGTTTATTAAAGGCGATACCAATATTCGTTATCTACTAGAGCATAATAACCATATTTGGGATGAATGGGCATTTGAACGCTTTGTAAAAAGTGCAGATTATTCAGGACCGGATATGACAAATTTTGGTCGTCGTGCAGTTACAGATGCCGATTTTAATGAAATCTATCAAGTAGAATTAAAAAAATTCTGCGAACGCGTTTTAACAGATGATGACTTTGCTAAAACATATGGTGAACTGGGAAATATTTATGGTTCTCAGTGGCGTCATTGGAAAACAACTCAAGGAGAAACCATTGATCAATTAAAAGATGTGATTCAAATGATCAAAGAAACGCCTGATTCAAGACGTTTGATTGTTTCCGCTTGGAATCCAGAAGATGTTCCATCAATGGCATTGCCTCCATGTCATTCGATGTTTCAATTTTATGTAGCAGACGGAAAATTAAGTTGTCAATTGTATCAACGAAGTGGAGATATCTTTCTAGGAGTTCCTTTCAACATTGCGAGTTATGCGTTGTTAACACACTTGATTGCCCATGAAGTAGGCTTAAAAGTGGGGGATTTTGTGCACACAATTGGGGATGCACATCTATACTCGAACCATATGGATCAAATGAACCTGCAATTGACTCGAAGTATTCGCGAATTTCCAACGTTACAATTAAATCAAGAAAAAACAAGTATTTTTGATTTTGATGTAGCGGATATTCAAATTGAAGATTACAACCCACATCCAGCAATTAAAGCACCGATTGCTGTTTAATCAATAGAAAAGAGGGGAAAACTCATGATTGCGTATTTATGGGCACAAGATGAAAATGGTACAATTGGGTATCAAGGCACGTTACCTTGGCGTTTGCCGAATGATCTAAAATTTTTTAAAGAAAAAACAATTCATAATGCAGTTGTGATGGGCAGAAAAACCTTTGAAGGAATGGGGAAACGTCCATTACCAAATCGCATAAACATTATTTTAACTACAGATCCGACTTATGAAGCAACTGGTGTGACTGTGATGCACAGTCGCCAAGAAGTACTGGATTTTGCTAAAACCTATGAAAAAGATACGTTTATCACTGGTGGTACAGGAGTATTTAAAGATTTTTTGGAGGATGCTGATGTTTTGTATCGCACAATCATTAAAGGTGAATTTAAAGGAGATACTCAATTTCCACCTTTAAATTGGCAAGAATGGAAAATCATAGAAGCAACTCCAGGTATTTTAGACGAAAAAAACCGTTATCCTCATGTTTTTGAAACATATGTTAGAAAATAAAAAAATGGCAACTTCAATTTGAAGTTGCCATTTTTTATCAATTTTATTTTTTAAGCATACAACAGAATTGAAAAATACATAAATCCTGTGCCAAGCATCACGAATAGATGCCATAAAACATGCATAAATCGAACGGAGCGCATGCTGTAAACCAGAGCTCCGACGGTAAATGAAACGCCGCCTGCTACTAATAACCAAAAACCAATCGGGCCTAAACCGCTATACAAAGGTTTCATTGCAATCAAGCATAGCCATCCCATAATAATATAAATGACCGTTGATGCATTTTGATATTTTCCTAACCAAATGCATTTGTAAACCACCCCTAGAATAGCCATCAACCAAATCACACCGAACAATGACCAACCTAGTGGACCGCCAACAGTAACCAAACAGTAAGGAGTATAGGTTCCAGCAATTAAAAGGTAAATACTGCTATGATCAAAAATTTGAAAAATCTTTTTTGCTTTTGTGAACATTAGGCTATGAAAAAGAGTGGACGCAAGGTAAAGTAAAATCAACGTTGTTCCGTAAATTGCGTAAGAGACAACTTCTAGTGCTGAACCATTTTGGGTTCCTTTGATTAATAATAAAACTAAACCAGCAATGCTTAAACCAACTCCGATTCCATGAGTAATCGCATTGAAAACTTCGTTGACAATTAAGTAACTTTTAGAAAAATGTTGTGTTGTGTTTGTTGTTTCCTTCAATTAAATCCCCCCGATAAGTTAAAACTTTAAAAAATCTCACGTTTCCCTAGTGTACGAAAATATGAGAATCTGTTATACTATTTTAATAAGAATAAAATAGCGCTAGGTCACTTTTAAGTGATTCACTTATTTGTTTTAATCATTATAACATGAACCTATCTATTTTTGCAGAAGAAAGAGTGGGATTAATAAAAAATGAAGAAATTTAAAATTGTAACAGATTCATCCGCTGAGTTAGGACCAGATGAAATTAAAGAATTAGCGATTCATGTTTTGCCTTTAACAGTGATGATCGATGATGTTGTATATGTTGACGGGGTCACATTGCAAAAAGAAGAATTTATGGAAAAAATGCAACAAGCAAAAGCTTTACCAAAAACAAGTCAGCCACCAATTGGACAATTTGTCGAACTGTATGATGAATTAGGAAAAGATGGCAGTGAGGTTATTTCTATTCACATGACAGAAAATCTTAGTGGAACCGTTAATACCGCTCGTCAAGCAGCGCAATTATCGACAACAGAAGTTACGGTTATCGATAGTGATTTTACGGATCGCGGCTTGTCTTTCCAAGTAATTGAAGCAGCCAGAATGGCTTTAGCGAACGCCGATAAAGAAGCTATTTTAAAACGAATTGACGAAGTGAGAGCCAATACTAAATTATATATTTGTGTTGTGACATTAGAAAATCTTGTAAAAGGTGGTAGAATTGGTCGTCTGGCAGGAGCATTGTCAAGCTTTTTAAATGTAAAAGTGATGATGGAGCAAGTAAAAGGACAATTAGAATTACGTGTTCGTGGACGCGGAATGAAACCAGTTAATAAGTGGCTTGTTGAATTACAAGAGAAATTAAAAGAAACACCTAATATTCGTGAAATATCATTTTCATATGCAGACGATGAAGAGGCTTGCGAAGAAATTAAAAATCAATTTCAAGCAGCATTACCTGACGTACCAATGCGCGTTAGATTAACCAGCCCAATTATTTCAACCCATGCTGGTAAAGGTGCTTTTGCAGTCATGTACTATACCGATTAGTAAGTATCCTGCATAATTATTTATGGACAGATTCTACTATAAGTAGAACTGTTCTTTTTAAATTAAGAAAGGAAAAATAAATGAAACAGTTAAAATCACTAATAGGCGTACTCCTTTTTTTAGCAGTAGCGACATTTGTTGTTTTTCAAGTGCTGAATTTTTTAAGTGGCAATGAGACAGCAACTCAAAAGGCAGTTACAAAGATTACGAATAAAGTACAAAAAAAAGATATTTCCATTGTTGCAGTAGGAGATTCTTTAACAGAAGGCATTGGCGACGGGACCTCAACTGAAGGGTACGTTTCAAGAATTGCTGACTTATACGCAACAGATAAAAAAATCAACGATATTACAACGGCTAATTATGGGATATCAGGCAATACAAGTACGCAAATTCTAAAACGAATTCAAACGAAAACAGATATTCAAGATTCTTTGAAAGACGCAGATGTCATTGTTTTAACTTTTGGTGGGAATGATTTAATGAAAGTGATTAAATCCCAACTATTAAAAGTAACAGAAGACAGTTTTGCAAAGCCAGAAGCAGCATATAAACAACGAGTAGAAACTATTTTTTCAGAAATTCGAAAGTTAAATAAACAAGCGCCGATTTATGTTTATGGTATTTACAATCCTTTCTATCTATACTTTTCAGATGTTCCTGAAATGCAGACAGTGGTAGATTCATGGAATGATGCAACGAAATCCGTTGTTGATGAGCAAAATAAAGCACACTTTATTCCAATCAACGACTTACTTTCTAAAGGAAACCAAGTTGAGTCTACTGAAAATGAAGATACCTCATCTACTTCTTCTCATCAAAAGGCTGAAATTGTCAATGATTTATTATTTGAAGAAGACAGTTTCCATCCTAATGAGGAAGGCTATGACATAATGGCAAAAGCACTTTACGAAAATATGCAGAAAACAAAAACAGAATGGCTTCCGTAAAAAGTAAATAGAGAAAGCAGTGAGGAAATGGTAGAAGAAACCAAACAAAGAAAACAATTCAAACATCCTATTAATCCATGGAAATGGGCATTTTTAATTTTAATAGCTATATTATTAGGAATCGGTATTTGGGGTGGAACGAAAATTTTTGTACCTGTTAATACTGTAACTGAGCAAAAAAAAGTGCAGAAAACAGAAGATGTTTCATTTGAAGTGAGTACTCATAAAAAAGAAGTCAATGAAATCGTTGCTCATGGGATTGATCGCTTTATAAAAAAAGGAGACATCCAATATCAGTTAGTGTTCAATGAACAAGCTGAAGTAATCGGCACGTTTAAACTCTTTAATCATGATGTTCATTTTTATCTATATTTAGATCCCTTTGTAATGGAAAACGGCAATGTTCAGTTAAAAGCAACGAATTTAAGCATTGGAAAGTTAAATTTACCGATCGGGTACGTGATGAATTTGATTTCCAAACAATATAACTTGCCTAAATGGGTACAAATCGATAGTAAAAAACAATTAATTGTTTTAAACTTGGATGAGTATAAGTTAGAAAATGGCTTGAAAATAAAAGCTAAAAAATTCGATTTGAAAAATGACGACATTCGATTTAGTGTCTATTTGCCATTAGAAGAACTTGTTAAGAAATAAGGGGGACTGTTAATGAAGGAGACAGCGATTTTTGCCGGCGGCTGCTTTTGGTGCATGGTAGCGCCTTTTGATCAGATGAAAGGGATTGAAAAAGTGATTTCCGGATACACGGGAGGGCACGTAGAAAATCCAACGTATGAAGAAGTTCTAACAAAAACAACGGGTCATACGGAAGCTGTTGAAATTACTTTTGATCCAGACCTGATTAGTTATGAAGAATTGGTGGATATTTACTGGAATCAAACAGATCCAACCGATGCCATGGGGCAATTTCAAGACCGAGGTGATAATTATCGACCTGTGATATTTGTGAAGGATGGCAAACAACGTAAAATAGCAGAAGCTTCTAAGCAACGTTTAGTTGAAAGTAAGATGTATTCGAAACCTATTGTCACACAAATTCAACCAGTAGCGACTTTTTACCCTGCTGAAGATACGCATCAAGATTTTTATAAAAAGAATCCAGCGCGATACCAAGCAGAACAAAATGAACGACAATCCTATCAATTGAATAAAGGAGCTGAATTAAAATGAGGCAGTCTTTCTTTCATTTTTTAATGACAGAACGAGACCCTCATAAAAATGATGAAGTCACAAAGTTTGCTAATGATGTTTACCTGGATGTCAGCTTTCCAAAACAATCAGAAAATTATCAAGAAATAAGTGATTATTTAGAGTTTTATGGGGACTATTTAAGTTCAATGAGTGTCTTTGACAACGCGTGGGAGCGATATCTTGAACGGAACCAAACATTAAGCAGTTCAAATTAGGGAGGAAATAACAAAATGAGTATTCATATTGAAGCATCACAAGGACAAATTGCAGAAACGGTATTATTGCCAGGGGATCCATTACGAGCAAAATATATTGCTGAAACTTTTTTAACAGATGTTGAACAATACAACCGCGTTAGAAATATGTTTGGTTATACAGGTTTATACAAAGGCGAGCGTATTTCTGTTCAAGGTACGGGAATGGGCATTCCGTCGATGATGATTTATGCTGATGAGCTAATGAATAGTTACAATGTTCAAAATCTAATCCGTGTAGGCACGGCAGGTGGAATGCAAGCAGACGTTAAAGTACGAGATATCGTTTTAGGACAAGGGGCAACAACGGATTCTTTTATTAACCGACAAGCATTTGATGGGAAAGTAGATTTTGCTCCTTTAGCTAATTTTGATCTTTTAAAAACTGCTTACGATATTAGTATTGAAAAAGGATTATCAGTTAAAGTTGGAAATATTTTATCAGCAGATCGTTTTTATAACGCAGAACTTGATAAAGTAAAATTAGCGGATTACGGCATTTTAGCTGTTGAAATGGAAGCAGCTGGCTTATACACACTAGCAGCAAAATATAACCGTAAAGCTTTAGCGATTCTAACGATTAGTGACCATATTTTCACAGGTGAAGAAACTTCTTCAGATGAGCGTGAACGTACATTTAGTGACATGATGATTGTAGCATTGGAAACAGCTCTTAGACAAAAACAATAAAATAGTGGAGGTGTTCCTTTGAATCAAGAACCGAATGATTTAAAACCTAAGAAAACTAAAAAGAACGTTACTTTAAGTGTGTATGTCACATCTCTTATCTTGGTCGCGGTATTAGCGGTGGGTGGAACTTATTTCCTAACTGAAAAAAACCAAAATCAAGTAGCCGTTGATTCTTCAAATGCGGCTAAAGTAGATCAGAATTTCAATAAATTACAAGAAGTCTATTCGAAGTTATCGACTCAATTTTACAAAAAAGTCGACAGCACTAAATTATTAGAAGGAGCCTTGTCTGGCATGGTAAATGCGACAGGGGATCCTTATACGCAATACCTAGATGTTGCAGAGGCAACGGATTTAGACAGCACGATTTCAGCTTCTTTTGAAGGAATTGGTGCGGAAGTAATGAATCAAAATGACGCCATCACCATTGTTTCTCCAATTGCGGGTTCGCCAGCTGAAAAAGCAGGACTTTTGCCAAATGATGTTATTTTAAAAGTAGACGATCATGAGATGGCAGGTCTGACTTTAAATAAAGCAGTTTCGTATATTCGTGGTGAAAAAGGGACCGACGTTGTCTTGAAAATCCAAAGAGGAACAACTACCTTTGATGTAACGTTAAAACGTGATACGATTCCAGTTGAAACAGTAAAAAGTCGTCTGGATGAAAAAGATCCAACAATTGGATATATCCAAATTACGAATTTTTCACAACCAACTGCTTCTGAAGTTGAAAAAGCAGTCAAAGATTTACGTGGAAAAGGTGCAAAATCCTTTATACTAGATGTTCGTGGAAATCCAGGTGGTTTATTAGATCAAGCATTAAAAATTTCTAACATGTTTGTAGAGGATGGCAAAGTCTTGATGCAAACGAAAGAACGAGACAAAAAAGCAGATATTATGAAAGCTGATGCAACGTTAGGCGACTTTAAAGTAACAGAACCTATCACATTGTTAGTAGATGAAGGGAGCGCCAGTGCTTCTGAAATTTTAGCAGGTGCTTTAAAAGAGTCAGCGAACACGACCATCATTGGTACGAAAACCTTTGGTAAAGGAACGGTTCAAACAGTAGCAACTTTTGATGATAAGAGTGAATTGAAAATGACAATTGCTAAATGGTTAACACCATCTGGTCAATGGATTAATAAAAAAGGCATCGAACCCACAATTGCCATTGATTTGCCAACTTATACAAAATTATTACTAATTGATCCAAAGAAAACCTATCAACAAAATGATGTGTCAGATGAAGTGAAGAACTTGCAAAGTGTTTTAAACGCATTAGGTTTTACTTCTAATGACGCAAATGGTTACTTTGGAACAGGAACAACCGAAGCGGTTAAGGCCTTTCAAACTGCCCATAATTTACCTTCTGATGGCATTGTGACAGATAAAACATCTACCGCATTAATCGAAGCATTACGAGAACTAATGAAACAAAATGACACGCAATATGAAAAAGCTGTTTCTTATTTACAAACAAAATAATAAAAAAAGAACTCTATTTTCTAAAATTTAATTAGGAAATAGGGTCTTTTTTTGAAGGATTAAAAAAAAAAAAATGAAATGTAGTAAAATAATAGTTATTTCAGTCATTTTCTTGTATGATAGAAGGTAGTAAAGTTTACAAGTTTGGAGCGAAAGGACATGAAAAAAACTTGGAGAGATCATTTATGGGATTGGTTTAAAGCCGCTGTCTTAGCGATTGTCCTCACTGCTATTTTAAGAAATTTTATTTTTATTCCAATGAATGTACAAGGATCATCTATGATTCCAACACTGCATCAAGGAGATCAAATGGTCGTTGAATCATTTTCAAAAATCAAACGTTTTGATATTATTGTTTTTAAGGATGCGTCTAATCGAACCTTAGTGAAAAGAATTATTGGACTACCGGGTGAATCGATTGCCTATCGTAATGATCAACTTTATATTAATAATCATAAAATCAACGAGCCTTTTTTAAAAAATAAACTAGTAACGCAGGCTGGAGAAACGTGGACATCTGATTTTGAATTACAGCAATTGACAGGTGAGAAAAAAGTTCCTGAAAATGAGTATTTTGTTTTAGGGGACAATCGTAGGTCAAGCAATGACAGTCGTGTTTTTGGATCGATTGCCAAAGATGAGATTATTGGGAAAACGATTTTAGTGTATTTTCCGTTTAATAGAATAAGTGTTTATTAATGCTGATAAAAGAAAGTAGGAAATGATATGAGTAGAACGAATTATTCAGATGGACGAGATGAATCTGCAGAAATTTTTGAGCCTCGTAGTAAGGCACATCATTCTAAAACAAGAAAAAAAAGGTCAAAAAAAGGCAAAAAAAATGAAATTCTAAGTACCTTTGTTTATATTGTCGTGGCATTAGCGATATGTTTGTTGATTCGTCAGTTTTTATTTGCACCAGTAAGTGTAGATGGAGAGTCAATGATGCCAACGCTAGAAAACCATGACCGCTTGATTTTAAACAAAATAAAAAAAGTGGATCGGTTCGATATTATTGTTTTCCCAGCACCTGACGCACCAGACAAAGAATATATTAAACGTGTGATTGGTTTGCCAGGGGATGAAATTTCGATGCAAGACGATGTTTTGTATTTGAATGGCAAAGCGGTTCAAGAGCCTTATCTAGATCAATACAAAAAGAAATTGAAAGAAAAAGGGCAACTATTAACTGGTGACTTTACCTTAATGGGGAAAACGGGTGTTGCTAAAGTCCCAGAAAATGAATATTTTGTAATGGGAGATAATCGAGGTAATTCAAAAGATAGTCGTATTTTTGGGTTTGTGCATATTGATACGATTTCTGGAACGACAGATCTTCGCATTTGGCCGTTTACTCATTTTGGAACACTAAAAACTGAATAATTTAGTGAATGAAATGACAGCTTTTAGGTCATTTCTTTTACTGATGTTCGCTAACCGATAAATTTTAAGTATAGAGGAGCAACAACATGACAATCCAATGGTTTCCTGGTCATATGGCCAAAGCAAGAAGAGAAGTATCCGAAAAATTAAAATTAGTAGACGTCGTTTTTGAACTAGTAGATGCTAGACTACCACTTTCAAGTCGAAATCCAATCTTGGATGAATTAATTGGACAAAAACCGCGTGTTATTATTTTGAACAAAAGTGATTTAGCTGATGAAAGACAGACTAAAGCATGGGTTTTATATTTTAAAGAGCAAGGAATTTCTGCTGTTCCAATTATTGCGCAAGAAGGCAAAGGCATGCAAAAAGTAATGGCTGAAGCGAAATTGCTATTAAAAGAAAAATTTGATCGTATGAAAAGCAAGGGGATTAATCCACGAGCGATTCGTGCTATGAGTATTGGAATTCCAAACGTTGGGAAATCAACGTTAATCAATCGTTTTATCAAAAAAAATATTGCTAAAACCGGGAATAAGCCTGGGGTCACAAAAGGGCAACAATGGTTGAAATTAGGCAAAGAATTGGAATTGTTAGACACCCCAGGAATTCTATGGCCCAAATTTGAAGATCCTGAAATCGGAAAAAAATTAGCTTTAACGGGAGCAATTAAAGACAATCTATTACAAATGGATGATATTGCTCTATACGGCTTAAATATTATGAGAACTTATTACCCACAACAATTGATGAAGCGTTTTAAAATCAACCAAGAAGAATTAGCTTTAGATTTACCAGAATTATTGATGCTAATTAGTGAAAAAAGGGGTTTTAGAGATGATTACTCTAGAGCAAGTGAAATGATTGTCTATGAAATTCGAAGTGGTAAAGTGGGACGCTATACATTGGATCATGCGCCAGTTCATTTTGAAACAATAGAAGAGGCGTAAGTATGGATAAAAAATTGACTATTCTAGAAGTGAAAGAACTATTAAAAACGATTAATACGACAAATGATCCGTTATTTGAACGTTTAACTAATGATGAGCGTAAAGGTGTTCAAATCGCGATTAAAGCCTGGCATAAAAAACAAGCCGATGCACTTAAGCTAGAGGAAAAACATCAAGAAATGTTGCAGTTTGAAGAAGAATTATGGCAAAAAAATTGTCTTCATATTGCAGGTATTGACGAAGTCGGCCGTGGTCCATTAGCTGGTCCAGTTGTCGCAGCAGCAGTTATTTTACCTAAAAATTTTCATGTATTAGAAATCAATGATTCCAAACAATTATCTGAAGCGAAACGTGATGCTTTATTTGAAAAAATTAAGGATGAAGCATTGGCGATTGGAGTTGGGATTAAAGACGAGTCCACTATTGATCAAGTAAATATCTATCAAGCTACTAAATTGGCGATGATTGAAGCAGTTGAAAACTTAACAATTGATCCTCAACATCTATTGATTGATGCGATGCAATTAGATCTCCCTATTCCACAAACAAGTATTATTAAAGGAGATGCTAGAAGTTTGTCAATTGCAGCTGCAAGCATTGTAGCAAAAGTGACCAGAGATCGAATGATGAAAGATTATGACGAGCAATATCCTGGATACGGATTTGATAAAAATGCGGGTTATGGAACAAAAGTGCATTTAGAAGGTTTAGAAAAGTATGGAGTTACCCCGATTCATCGGAAAACCTTTGCTCCAGTTAAAAATCAATTATTGAAAGAAAGATAAAGAGAAATTCTCTTTGTCTTTCTTTTTTTAAATGAATGGACTCTTTTTGGCGAATAGTAAGAATATACACTATTAAAAAAGGAGATACGCATATGAATGTAACAGAATTAAATGAATGGTTGTTTCATCTGGCACATTGTCATGGAGTTGGAGCAAGTAGCAGCATTCGAATGGTTGCAGAATTAATGGAGAATCCATCCTTGTCATTATTTGAGTTAGCATTTAGTGCTAATTTAAGTTCAAAAAACACGAAGTTATTTTATGAAAGCTACGAAAAAATAGATCGTCAAGCGGCTCTTAATTATTATAAAGAAAAAAATATTAATTGGATTACTATCTTAGACGACGATTATCCAAGCTATTTAAAAGAAATTTACAATCCACCCGCCCTACTTTTTTATCAAGGAGATAAAGACTTATTAAAAGAAAATTTATTAGCAATTGTAGGTTCACGTTTAAAAACAGCATATGGAAGTGCCGTTTTAAATTTATTTTTACCGAAATTGCTTAAACATCAAATTGTTACTGTAAGTGGATTAGCTAAGGGAATCGATGCTGAAGTTCATGAAAAAACAATTAACTTAAAAGGCAAAACCATTGCAATAGTCGGAACGGGTTTAGACTTAGCTTACCCAAAAAGCAATAAGGATTTGCAACTGGAAATTGCGAAAAATCATCTATTGGTATCAGAATATCCCATGGGATCAGCTCCAGAAAGACATCATTTTCCATTAAGAAATCGTATTATAGCAGGTATAAGCTTAGGGACATTAGTTGTTGAAGCTAAAAAAAGAAGTGGTAGCTTAATTACTGCTAATTTAGCTTTACAAGAAGGGCGCGAAGTTTTTTCAGTTCCTGGAAGTATTTTAAGCTCTTATTCAAAAGGAACCAATGAACTTCTTTTAAATGGAGCAAAATGTGTTGTAGATGCCGAACAAATCTTAGAAGATTTGTAAAAATAATAAAAAAATTTTTAAAAAATTAAATAAGGGCTGGAAACACCTTAATATCAACGTTGTTATCTATTAGAACCTCTTTATTTTTAATTTTTCCTACTATATAAATACAAAATTTTAGAACAGTTAGTTGACAAAGTGCTACTAGATGGCATAAGATGATAAACGATTTCAGTTTTTAATTTATCATTAAATAAAAGCTCATTCGAAAGGAGCAACTTTGTGGCCTATAAATATTTGGTGATTGTTGAATCACCCGCAAAAGCAAAAACTATTGAAAAATACCTAGGGAAAAATTATAAAGTAGTCGCTAGTCTAGGACATATTAGAGATCTTCCAAAAAGTAAAATGGGTGTTGACGTTGAAAATAACTATGAACCTCACTATATCTCAATTCGAGGTAAAGGTGACTTAATTAAGGAATTAAAAAAGTTTGCTAAAAAAGCAGACAAAGTTTATCTCGCAGCCGATCCAGATAGAGAAGGGGAAGCTATCGCATGGCACCTTTCACACTTACTGAATCTGGATATTGAAGATAAAAATAGAGTGGTTTTCAATGAAATTACTAAAGAGGCTGTTAAAGGAGCATTTAAAGAACCTCGTTCGATTAATATGGATTTAGTCGATTCACAACAAGCTAGACGTATCTTAGATCGATTAGTAGGTTATACAATCAGCCCTATTTTATGGAAAAAAGTAAAAAAAGGACTTAGTGCAGGTCGCGTTCAATCCGTTGCATTAAAATTGATTATTGACCGTGAAAAAGAAATTATCGCTTTTAAACCAGAAGAGTACTGGACGATTGGTGGAAATTTCAAAAAAGGAACGAAAAAGTTTAAAGCGAATTTTTATGGCTTAAAAAACAAAAAAGTTGCCTTGAAAAATACTGAAGAAGTACAAGAAGTTATTAAAAGATTAGATGGTCCTGATTTTGAAGTTACTAATGTTACAAAAAAAGAACGCAAACGAAATGCAGCTCTTCCTTTTACAACAAGTAGCTTACAACAAGAAGCTGCACGTAAATTAAACTTTAGAACAAGGAAAACGATGATGGTTGCCCAACAATTATACGAAGGAATTTCACTTGGACGTGGCGGCGCAGTTGGTTTGATTACTTATATGAGAACCGATTCAACTCGAATTGCAGATAGCGCTAAAGCTGAAGCAGCTGAATTTATCGTAAAAGAATATGGTGAGGAATATTCTGCAACCAAATTTAAAAAATCAAAAAATGCTCAAGGTGCGCAAGATGCCCATGAAGCGATTCGTCCTTCAAGTGTGCTTAGAACACCTACAGAATTAGAAAAGCATCTATCAAAAGATCAATTAAAACTTTATAAGTTAATTTGGTCGCGATTTGTAGCTAGTCAAATGACACCAGCAGTTTTTGACACAATGAAAGTTGATTTGGTTCAAAATGATGTCTTATTTAGAGCAAATGGTCAAAAAATTAAATTTGCAGGATTCACTAAAGTTTATATTGAAGGCAATGACGAAGGTAAAGAAGAAAAGGACAATATTCTTCCTGAGATGGAAAAAGGGGATACTGTTAAATCAGTTGATATTGAACCTAAACAACACTTTACTCAACCACCTGCTCGTTTTACTGAAGCGACCTTAATTCGTTCTCTTGAAGAAAATGGCGTAGGGAGACCTTCCACATATGCACCTACATTAGAGACGATTCAACGTCGCTACTATGTAAAATTACAAAGCAAACGTTTTGAGCCAACAGAACTAGGCGATATCGTAAATACCATGATTGTGGAGTTTTTCCCACAAATTGTTGACATTCATTTCACTGCTGAAATGGAACAACAGCTTGATCATGTGGAAGAAGGCAAAGAAAACTGGGTTGGTGTAATTGATCGATTCTATAAACCTTTTGCGATTGAAGTTGAAAAAGCAGAAGAAGGAATTGAAAAAATTCAAATCAAAGATGAGCCAGCAGGATTTGATTGTGAATTATGTGGCCATCCGATGGTAATCAAATTAGGCAGATACGGTAAATTTTATGCTTGTAGTAATTTTCCTGAATGTCGAAATACAAAAGCCATTGTAAAAGAAATTGGCGTAACATGCCCTACTTGTAAAAAAGGTAATGTCATAGAACGTAAATCGAAGAAAAATCGTTTGTTCTATGGGTGTGACAAGTACCCAGAGTGCGAATTTGTATCATGGGATAAACCAGTTGGACGTGATTGTCCTAAGTGCGAGCATTATTTAGTTGAGAAAAAATTAAAAGGCGGCAAGCAAGTTGTTTGTAGCAATTGTGATTACCAAGAAGCGGTTCAAAAATAATTTATTTAGGGAAAAAAGAAGTTTTTGCTTCTTTTTTTCTTTAATCTTTTAATGGAATAAGATGAAAGAAGGTAATATTATTGGTTGAAACAAGTTTTGTAAACGTTATCGGAGCCGGATTAGCAGGAAGTGAGGCGGCTTTTCAGATTGCTGAAAGAGGAATTGAGGTTCATCTTTATGAAATGCGTCCAGTAAAAAATACAGAAGCTCATCATACGTCAGATTTTGCTGAGTTAGTTTGTAGCAACTCATTGAGAGCGAACCAGCTAACGAATGCAGCGGGTTTATTAAAAGAAGAGATGCGACAATTTAATTCGCTTATCATTAGTGAAGCAGATCAAAATGCAATTCCTGCAGGCGGAGCATTAGCTGTTGATCGAGATAAATTTTCGCAAGGTGTAACGGAAAGAATTAAAAAGCATCCATTGATAAAAATTTTTTCTGAGGAAATCAAAACATTACCGAAGGGACCGACTGTTGTTGCAACAGGCCCGTTAACATCTGTTGCTCTAGCAAAAGAGATTGCAGAATTTACCGAATCAGATGGACTATATTTCTATGATGCGGCTGCACCAATTATTGATAAAAATAGCATTGATTTTGATAAAGTATATTTAAAGTCCAGATATGATAACGGTGAGGCTGCCTATTTAAATTGTCCAATGAATGAAGAAGAGTTTAATCGCTTTTATGATGAATTAATTGGAGCTGAAGTAGCACCGTTAAAATCGTTTGAAAAGGAAAAATTCTTTGAAGGCTGTATGCCTGTTGAAGTGATGGCCAAACGTGGACGTAAGACATTGCTATTTGGCCCGTTAAAACCCGTTGGCTTAGAAGATCCTAAGACAGATAAGCGGCCATTTGCAGTTGTACAATTACGGCAAGATAATGCGGCAGGGTCTCTTTATAATTTAGTTGGTTTCCAGACGCATTTAAAATGGGGAGAGCAAAAACGGATTTTGCAATTGATTCCAGGTTTAGAACAAGCCGAAATTGTTCGATATGGAGTTATGCATCGAAATACGTTTATTAAATCTCCTGACTTATTAAAAGCAACCTATCAGTCAAAAAAACGTTCAGATTTGTTTTTTGCTGGACAAATGACCGGCGTAGAAGGATATGTAGAAAGTGCCGCAAGTGGTTTAATTGCGGGAATGAATGCAGCTAAGCTAGTTTTAGGAGAAGAATTAGTAACTTTTCCTATAGAAACTACGCTTGGCAGTATGGCTTATTATATTACCCATGCCGATAGCAACTATTTTCAACCAATGAATGCAAATTTTGGTTTGTTTCCACCCTTACCAGAAAAAATTAGAGATAAAAAACTTCGAAATGAAGCGTATGCAAATCGGGCATTAGAAAGTATTTTAAATTTAAAGAAAATTCTCTCAATAGAGGTCTGAATAGATTGAATTCTCTTTGTTGATATGATAAAGTATCTTTGTCGTATCAACAGGGGGGATTTTTTTGGATGAGTCACAATGGATTTCTATTTTTTTACAGTATTTAATGATTGAAAGACATTACTCTGAATTAACAAAAAAAGCCTATGAAGAAGATATTCTAGAGTTTAAAAAATTTCTTGAAGAAACTGGTGAAGCTTCTTTCAAAGCAGTTACGCTTTCTGACGTTCGAATTTATTTAGGTTTATTAAATGAAAAACAGTTAAGTCGCAACTCAGTTTCAAGAAAAATATCAAGTATGCGAGCGTTCTATCAATTTTTATTGAAAGACCAACTAGTAGAAGACAATCCTTTTTCATATATTCATTTGAAAAAAAAATCACTAAGATTGCCACGCTTTTTTTATGAAAAGGAAATGGAAGCCCTGTTTACAGCCGTAAAAGGAGATAGATTGTTAGATTTTCGGAATGAAGCTTTATTAGAAGTATTGTATGGTACTGGTATTCGAGTTAGCGAGTGTAGCAATATCCAAATCAAAGACTTAGATTTTGAATTAGGGGTGCTGCTAGTTCATGGGAAAGGCAACAAAGAACGTTACGTTCCATTTGGGCATTATGCAGCAATTGCGATTAAAGAGTACCTTGAAAAATGCCGAACACCTTTAATGACAAAATACCATAAAGAACATCCCTATTTATTTGTAAATCATTATGGCGATCAGATAACGTCAACTGGAATTGAATATGTATTAAACCAAGTAATAAAAAAAAGCAGTTTAACCTCTAATATTCATCCTCACATGTTGCGCCATACATTTGCTACTCATTTATTGAATAATGGTGCAGATATGCGAACTGTTCAGGAATTATTAGGTCATGCAAGTCTTTCTTCGACACAAATTTATGCTCATGTAACGAAAGAGCATTTACAAAAAAATTACCGACAATTTCATCCAAGAGCGTAATGCTTTAAGAAGAAATGAATTAATAGGAGGAATAAACAATGACAACAACTTTTCACGCAACAACGATTTTTGCAGTGAGTCATAACGGGGAATGTGCAATGGCTGGCGATGGTCAGGTAACGATGGGAGAATCTGTTATCATGAAAGGCACAGCACGTAAAGTTCGTCGTATTTATAACGGTGAAGTGCTAGTTGGATTTGCTGGAAGTGTAGCAGATGCTTTTACATTAGAAGAAAAATTTGAAGCTAAATTAAATGAATACAAAGGCAATTTAAAACGAGCTGCAGTAGAGCTAGCTCAAGAATGGCGTACAGATCGTGCAATGCAAAAACTTGAAGCATTATTAATTGTCATGAATAAAGATGAAATGCTAATGGTGAGTGGCGGTGGTGAAGTGATTGAACCGGATGATGGTATCTTAGCGATTGGCTCTGGTGGGAATTATGCACTTTCAGCAGGCCGAGCATTAAAAAAACACGGTCAACATTTAAGTGCAAGTGAAATTGCCAAAGAGAGCTTAACGGTAGCAGCAGATATCTGTGTCTTTACCAATCATAATATTATCGTGGAAAAACTTTAAAAGGAAGTGTCTACAATGAATACAACTATTAATATGACTCCTAGAGAAATCGTTCAAGAACTTGATAAATACATTATTGGACAAAATGAAGCTAAAAAATCAGTTGCGGTAGCTTTACGTAATCGTTACCGTCGCCTACAGTTAGAAGAAGAAATGCAACAAGAAATTACGCCCAAAAATATGTTAATGATTGGGCCTACTGGCGTAGGTAAAACGGAAATTGCACGTCGTTTAGCAAAAATCGTCAATGCGCCTTTTATCAAAGTAGAAGCAACAAAATTTACTGAAGTAGGCTATGTTGGACGTGATGTGGAATCGATGGTTCGTGACTTAGTTGAAGTCAGTATCCAAATTGTTCAAAAGCAACAATATTCAAATGTCTATTCACAAGCTGAAAAACGCGCAATTGATCGTGTAGCCAAATTACTTGTTCCAGGAATTAAAAAGGAAAAGAAAAAGGCTGCTAATTTAAATCCTTTTGAAAATATGTTTCAAAATATGGGTGTTGATATGGCTCAATTTAATCAAGAAGAGGTCGAGGAAGAAGTGACCGAAACGATTTCATCAAATCGTGAAACAATGAAGCAACAAATTCGGGATGGCTTGCTAGATCAAAGAGAATTAACAATTGAAGTGAATGAGAGTAAAAAACCGGTCAATTCTCCTATGGGAGCTGGCCTTGAACAAATGGGGATTGATTTGAATGATACCTTAGGAGCCTTAACTCCAAAACGCAAAATCAAACGGACAGTGACTGTTCAAGAAGCAATTAAAATCTTTATCCAAGAAGAATCTGAAAAGCTCGTTAACCCAGAAGACATTCATTCACAAGCCATTAAACTTGCTCAAAATACAGGGATTATCTTTATTGATGAAATTGATAAAATAACTTCTAAAGCAAGTCAGTCTGGAGAAGTTTCTCGTGAGGGTGTGCAGCGTGATATCTTACCCATTGTTGAAGGATCACAAGTCAATACAAAATATGGCACGATCCAAACAGATCATATCTTATTTATCGCTTCAGGAGCATTCCATGTTTCTAAACCAAGCGATTTGATTCCAGAATTGCAAGGACGTTTTCCAATTCGTGTAGAACTGAATGATTTAGATGCAAGTGATTTTGTTAAGATTTTAACAGAACCTAATAACGCATTGATTAAACAATACATTGCAATGCTTGGAACGGAAAATATCAAAGTAACCTTTACCTTTGAAGCGATTGAGTGTTTAGCAGAGATTGCCTTTAAGGTGAATCACGAAACCGATAATATTGGCGCACGCCGTCTGCATACAATTTTAGAAAAATTATTAGAAGATTTATTATTTGAAGCTCCAGATATGCATATGGGAGAAATTACAATTACAGAAAACTATGTGAACGATAAAATTGACTATATTGTCCAAGATAAAGACTTAAGTCGTTATATCTTATAAGAGCTGGAGGAAAAACGAGTGAACAATTTACTTCTTAAAATGCGTAAAATCAGCAGTATGCTGCAACAAAAAGGCGGTGTAGCGTCGGTTTCTGATCGTTTGCCATTTAACAATATGGCAGAGATATTAGGAGATACTCTAGATGCGAATACCTACTTGATTAGTGAGAACGGAGTATTACTTGGATACAATGAAAAACACGGGATTAACAATGAGCGAGTGAAACAAATGCTTGTTGATGAAAAATTCCCAGCAGATTATACAGCTAACATGTTAGGTATTACTGAAACAAAATCGAATATAGGTGTAGAAAGTGACTATACAGCTTTTCCAATTGAAAATCGTGACCTATTTGCTGAAGGGCTAACAACGATTGTCCCCATTCGTGCTGCTGGCGAACGATTAGGAACGATTATATTAGCACGTTTGCATTCGGCGTTTGATGATGGAGATTTAATTTTAGCAGAATACAGTGCAACTGTGGTGGGAATGGAAATTTTATACCACAAATCAAATCAAATCGAAGAAGAAACAAGAAGTTTGGCGATTGTTCAAATGGCGATTAAAACACTTTCTTATAGTGAACTAAAAGCCGTTAAAGCCATATTTAATGAACTAGATGGCTTAGAAGGACGTCTAACGGCATCTAGTATTGCTGATAAAATTGGCATCACTCGTTCAGTTATTGTTAACGCATTAAGAAAACTTGAATCAGGTGGGATTATTGAATCTCGTTCACTTGGAATGAAAGGGACCTATATTCGGGTAAATAATCCAAAATTTATAGAAGCCCTTGCTAAAGAATCTGTTTATTAAACAAAAATGATTTCGATAAAGTTTATCGAAATCATTTTTTATTTAAATTTACCTAAAAGCTGAAAATGGTTTCAAATAAAGAGTTAAACTATGATATAATCAATTTTATTGAATGCATTAAAAGGAGGGAAAGGATTATGATCAAACTTGAAAATGATACATTAACCGTTACTATTTTAACTAAAGGCGCAGAACTTACCAGTATTAAAAGAAAAGACAACAAGATTGAGTATTTATGGCAAGCAGATCCCAAATACTGGGGGAGACATGCTCCTGTTCTTTTCCCATTTGTCGGACGTTTAAAAGAAGACCGCTACGAAGTGGCTGGAAAAACATACCCAATGGGTCAGCACGGATTTGCACGAGATTGTGAATTTGAAATAATGCATCAAACAGATAGCACCGTGACATTGAAATTATCAGATAGTCCAAGTACTAAAGAGCGCTACCCATATGCGTTTCATTTGCTGATTACGTATACTTTAACTGGGAATACTGTGACAACAGCCTATCATGTTGAAAATCCAGCTTCTGATGAGCCACTTTATTTTTCAATTGGCGCACACCCTGGATTTAATATTCCGTTGACAACTGATACGACGTTTGAAGACTACTATTTTTCTTTTTCACCAAGAAAAACCAGAACAACGATTCCGTTGTCAGGAGCGTATTTAAATACACCATGTAAAACATTGGCTCAAACAAATACAGATATTGCTTTGACCCGTAGTTTATTCGATAATGATGCAATGATTTATGAAACGAAAGGTGAAAATATTTTTACCATTAAATCTGAAAAAACAGAACATTCTGTAGCTGTTCGATTCGTTGACTTTCCGTATGTGGGCATTTGGTCGCCACCCCAAACGGACGCTCCTTTTGTTTGCATCGAACCATGGTTTGGAATTGCAGATGATATGAATGCTACCGGCAAGATTGAAGAAAAATTAGGTATTCAAACATTGGCCCCTCAAAAATCATTTGAAGCAGCTTTTGAAATAACTGTAAATTAATAAAAAACCTCTTATGGATTGAATTGTTCAATCCATAAGAGGTTTTTGCTAGTTTTTAGTTGTTTTCTTATAGCCTAAGCCAAAAGGTACTTTATTTTCAGTGCCATTTTTAATGCGCTTAATATTGTCTTTATGACGATACGTAATGAAAAATAATAAAATAAAAGCAATGGTTGTTAAAATCCAATCGTGATATACGAGACTAAGTGGGGCAATAATCAACATTCCTAACATACTTGATAGGCTCACCATTCGAGTCAGGTAAATCAGTGTGACAAATAGGCAAGCGCAGATAATGAAATATTGTGGATTATAAGCTAGCAATGTCCCAGCACTTGTCGCAACGGCTTTGCCACCTTTAAATTCAGCAAAAATTGGAAATGTATGACCAATAATGGCGCCTAGTCCAATAATCAATGGGTTAATGTCACTATGAAAGAAATAAGGCAAACTTGCAGCCAACGTTCCTTTTAAAATATCCATCGCTAAAACAATGGTTCCAGCTGTTTTTCCTAAAACACGGTACGTATTCGTTGTTCCAGAATTGCCACTACCAAATTGGCGAATGTCTTTTTTATAAAATAATTTTCCAATCCAGACACCAGACGGAATCGATCCTAATAAATAGGCGATAACAAACATAATTATGATTTTCAGCAAATGAATTCGCTCCTTATAACTTCAAAATATCCTTCACTCGCAATATTTTAGCATTTTAGCGTAGTCTTTACTAGTTAAATTACTGAAATTCACGATTTAGATTTGCTTTTTTCAAAAGAATGCGTTAGATTAAAGAAGCAGTTCATGTTAGATGAACGTATAAAAACACTGTGCTTTAACCTTATTTAGTAATGTGAATTTAAATCAAATTACATAAAAACTGAAAATAAAAGTTTTCTCAAATAAAGCGAACGTATTTTCGATAGTTTAGTAAAAAAGATGATTTTCGCTTTCCATTACTTGAAAGATAGAGTATCATTGTGTAGATGCGCCAGTTATACAAGTAATATGCGCCTATTTTCTATGGTCTAAGGAGTTTTGAGAATGCCAAAAAAAATAAATATGGAATACAACGATGAAGCAATCCAAGTTCTAGAAGGACTGGAAGCTGTCAGAAAACGCCCAGGAATGTACATCGGTTCAACCGATAGTAGAGGGTTGCATCACTTAGTCTATGAAATTGTAGACAATTCAGTAGACGAAGCTTTATCCGGTTATGGAACTGAAATCACTGTAACTTTACACAAGGATAATAGTGTAAGCGTTAAGGATAATGGACGTGGGATGCCAGTTGGGATGCATGCTTCAGGAATTCCAACCGTACAAGTAATCTTTACTGTGTTACATGCGGGAGGAAAGTTTGGACAAGGTGGTTATAAAACGTCAGGTGGACTTCACGGTGTTGGTGCCAGCGTTGTAAATGCTCTATCAGAATGGCTAACTGTTACCATCGTTCGTGATGGTGTAATGTATCAACAAAAATTTAAAAATGGCGGAATTCCCGCTGATACATTAAAAAAAGTTAAAACCACAAAAGAAAAAAATGGAACAATCGTGCACTTTAAACCAGATGAAACTATTTTCTCGACAGTTAAGTATTCATACGATATTTTATCTGAACGTTTAAGAGAATCTGCTTTCTTATTAAAGGGTTTAAAAATTGAGCTAATTGATGAGCGAACTGAAAAACAAGAGATTTTCCATTACGAAGAAGGCATCAAAGAATTTGTTGAGTATTTAAATGAAGAAAAAGATACATTAAATCCAGTTGCTTATTTTTCTGGCGAAAACAACCAAATCGAAGTTGAATTTGCTTTTCAATACAATGATGGCTATTCAGAAAATATCTTGTCCTTCGTTAATAATGTGCGAACAAAAGATGGTGGTACACACGAATCGGGTATGAAAGCGTCTTTAACAAAAGCCTTTAATGAATATGCTCGCAAAGTAAGTTTATTAAAAGAAAAAGATAAAAATTTAGAAGGAAGCGACTTTAGAGAAGGATTAGCTGCAATCATTTCTGTGCGTATCCCTGAAGATCTTCTTCAATTTGAAGGACAAACAAAGGGCAAGCTAGGTACTCCGCAAGCTAGAGCTGCTGTTGATGCTGTTATTGGGGAACAACTTGGTTTCTATTTAATTGAAAATGGCGAAGTCAGTCAAATGTTGGTTCGTAAAGCCATTAAGGCGAGAGAAGCTAGAGACGCGGCTAGAAAAGCCAGAGAAGAAAGTCGTAACGGGAAAAAACGTAAAAAGAATGAATCGCTTTTATCAGGGAAATTAACGCCTGCACAAAGCAAAAATCCAAAACGGAATGAAATCTATCTAGTCGAAGGAGATTCAGCCGGAGGTTCTGCTAAACAAGGCCGTGATCGTAAATTTCAAGCGATTTTACCTTTACGCGGAAAAGTAATTAATACAGAAAAAGCGAAGCTACAAGATATTCTAAAAAATGAAGAAATCAATACCATGATTTATACAATCGGTGCAGGTGTTGGTCCTGAATTTGATTTAGCAGACTGTAACTATGACAAAGTCATCATTATGACTGATGCGGATACCGATGGTGCCCATATTCAAGTGCTGTTATTGACATTCTTTTATCGTTATATGAAACCGTTGATTGAAGCTGGAAAAGTCTATATCGCATTACCGCCTTTATACAAATTGTCAAAAGGAACCGGTAAAAAAGAAGTGATTGAATACGCTTGGACAGATGAAGAATTAGAAGCTAAAACAAAAACCTTTGGTAAAGGATATATTTTACAACGTTACAAAGGACTTGGTGAAATGAACGCCGACCAATTATGGGAAACGACGATGGATCCAGAAACAAGAACTTTAATTCGTGTTCGAATTGACGATGCTGCTCAAGCAGAACGTCGTGTTTCCACCTTGATGGGAGACAAAGTAGAACCACGTCGTAAGTGGATTGAATCCCACGTTGAATTCTCATTAGAAGAAGGCGGAAGTATCTTAGAAAATAATCAAATGATGGATTCACTTGAACCGGAAATTGAGCAAGTTGAATTATTAGATGAGCTAGAAGGAAGTGGCGAAAATGGAGATTAGATCGGATATTCAGGAATTAACCCTGGAAGAAGTGATGGGGGATCGTTTTGGTAGGTACTCTAAATATATTATCCAAGAACGTGCACTCCCAGACATTCGTGACGGTTTAAAACCCGTTCAAAGACGAATTTTATACGCGATGAATGTTGAAGGCAATACTGCAGAAAAAGGGTTTAGAAAATCTGCTAAAACAGTCGGAAATGTTATTGGGAATTATCATCCACATGGAGATTCTAGTGTTTATGAAGCAATGGTTCGCTTAAGTCAAGATTGGAAATTACGAGAAGTTTTAATTGAAATGCACGGGAATAACGGAAGTATGGATGGCGATCCTCCAGCTGCAATGCGTTATACAGAAGCCCGTCTTTCTAAAATTTCGGCGGAACTTTTAAAAGATATTGACAAAGAAACAGTAGATTTTGTATTAAACTTTGATGACACTGACGAAGAGCCAACTGTTTTACCGGCTCGTTACCCAAACCTTTTGGTAAATGGAGCTACTGGTATTTCAGCTGGATATGCAACCGATATTCCTTCTCACAACTTAGGTGAAGTAATTGACGCAACTATTCATTTGATTGATAATCGCTCAGCAAGTGTGGCAGATTTAATGAAGTATTTAAAAGGCCCTGATTTTGCAACTGGTGGAATTTTACAAGGTTTGGATGGTATCAAACAAGCTTATGAAACGGGGAAAGGCAAAGTGATTGTGCGTTCTAAAACGCATTTTGAAGATTTGCGTGGTGGCAAACAACAAATTGTCATTAGCGAAATCCCTTATGAAGTGAATAAAGCTGTCCTTGTGAAAAAAATGGACGAAATTCGTTTAAATAAAAAAATTGATGGCATTGCAGAAGTTCGTGATGAATCCGATCGAACAGGCTTGCAAATTGTTGTTGAATTAAAAAAAGAAGCAAATGCTGAGGGAATTTTAAACTATCTCTTAAAAAATACCGATTTACAAGTTTCGTATAATTTTAATATGGTAGCAATCGATAAAAAACGCCCGCAACAAGTGGGAATTGTTCGTATGCTTACAGCGTATATTGATCATCAAATTGAAGTCTTAACTAGAAGAACGACTTTTAATTTAAATAAAGCTCAATCAAGACAACACATTGTTGAAGGTTTAATCAAAGCTCTTTCAATTCTAGATAAAGTAATTGAAACGATTCGTAGCAGTACGGATAAAAAAAATGCGAAAGAAAATTTAATCACAGCTTTTGATTTTTCAGAATTACAAGCTGAAGCGATTGTTTCCTTGCAGTTATATCGTTTGACGAATACAGATATTACTGCACTTGAAAAAGAAGCGAAAGAATTAGCAACAACTATTAGCCAATTGACAAAAATTTTAAAAGATCCTTCTGAAATGGCTCGTGTGATGAAAGAAGAGTTAACAGAAATCAAAACAAAATTTGCCAACCCAAGAAAAACGGTTATTCAAAATGAAATTGAAGAATTGAAAATTGATACCGAAGTTTTAGTGGCGCAAGAAGAAGTGATGGTCTCTGTTACAAAAGAAGGCTATTTAAAACGCAGTAGTTTACGTTCTTACAGCGCTTCGAAGCCAGAAGAACTAGGTATTAAGGATACTGACTTCCCTATCTTTGTGAAGCAAATGAATACCTTAAATCATGTTTTAATGTTTACAAGCAAAGGAAACTTGATTTATCGTCCAGTCCATGAAATCACAGATTTACGTTGGAAAGATATTGGGGAGCATATTTCTCAAACAATTGGTTTAGCGGTTGACGAAACCATCGTTAAAACCGTTGGATTAGTGGACTTCCTTCCAGAAGCAACCTTTACTTTTATTACCAAAGATGGAATGATCAAACAAACTGCAGCCAAAGATTTTATTGCTGGGCGTGGTTATAAAACGAAAGCTTCCGTTGCGATTAAGTTAAAACAAGCAACAGATGAGTTAGTGAATGTTATTTACTCAACGGATACTGCAAATCAAGATGTCTTCCTAGCAACGAACCGTGGTTTTGGTTTAAGATACCCAGTTACTGAAGTTCCTGTTGTAGGTGCAAAAGCAGCGGGGGTTAAAGCCATTAATCTTAAAGACGGAGACAGCGTAATAGGCGGATTGCTGATTAATCGTAATCAAGCTAAAACCGATGTCATGATGATTACTCAACGTGGCAGTGTGAAGAAAATGAATCTTAGCGACTTTGACACATTAGGTCGAGCAAAACGTGGGCTGATGGTTCTAAGAGAACTTAAAAAAATGCCGCATCGTCTTGTTGCAATGGTTGAAGTAACGAAAGAAACTGAAATTGTTATCCTGACTACAAAAGATAAAGAAATTTTATTAAGTAGTCAAAACTATCAAGTAAGTGATCGCTACTCAAATGGCTCATTCGTTTTAGATGAATCAGTTGATGGGGAGCCTGTGTTAGTTCAAGTAGTCTTACCATATCCAGTAGTATCAAAAGATGCGCCAAAATAAAAATAGAAAGTGTCAAATTAAGAAGAAATTCTTAGTTTGACACTTTTTTTGTAAACTAATTCGTTCAAAAGTGAACTTGATTGAACTATCTGTATTATTTTTTATTTATTATAAGATGAAAAAAGATCTGTATTATAGTACAGATAGGGTGTTTCAAGTGTAACAGAAAACGGAAAAAATATAGAAAAAAAGGGAAGTTAAATAACTATTTCACATACTTAATATGTTGTTAAATCAATGTTTATAAGTGTAATATTTCAATAAAACGAAAGTTTGTAAAATAAATACGCATAAAAACCTTGTTTTTTTAAATCGACGTGTTATACTGTCTTTGTAAGAACTGTTACATTTAGTTAAAAGTTCATTAAAAAACAAAAAACAGTTATCATAGGAGGCTCATTTTATTATGGAACAATGGAATGGATTTAAAGGCGAAAAATGGAGAACATCGGTTAACACAAGAGATTTCATCCAAGCAAACTACACAGAGTACACAGGCGACGATTCATTTTTAGAGCCAATCGCACCAAGTACTGACAAACTATGGACTAAACTGCAAGAATTATTCGATGTGCAACATGAAAAAAATGGCGTTTACGACATGGATCGCAATATTCCTGCAACAATTACCTCACACAAACCAGGCTATTTAATTAAAGAAGAAGAAAAAATCGTTGGATTACAAACAGATGTACCATTGAAACAAGCATTCATGCCTTTTGGCGGAATCAACATGGCCAACAACGCATTAACTGCTAACGGTTACGAAGTTGATGATGAAATGACAAATATCTTTACTGACTGGCGTAAAACACATAACCAAGGTGTTTTTGATGCTTACACTCCTGAAATGCGTGCAGCTCGTAAAAACAAAATCATTACGGGTTTACCAGATGCTTATGGCCGTGGCCGTATCATCGGTGACTACCGTCGTATCGCTTTATACGGTATTGATTTCTTAATGAAAGAAAAAGCTAAGGATCATGCAAATACTGGGAATAAAGTAATGACTGATGACGTTATTCGTTTACGTGAAGAAATTTCAGAACAATACAGAGCATTAGGTCAACTTAAAGAAATGGCAGCATCATATGGTTTTGACATTTCTAAACCAGCAAAAAATGCTAGAGAAGCCATCCAATGGTTATACTTTGGTTACCTTGCAGCAATCAAATCTCAAAATGGAGCAGCAATGTCAATTGGACGTATCTCAGCATTCTTAGATATCTATATCCAACGTGATTTAGAAGCTGGCTTAATTACTGAATTTGAAGCACAAGAATTAATTGACCACTTAATTATGAAATTACGTATGGTTAAATTTGCTCGTACACCTGATTACAACCAATTGTTCTCTGGTTACCCAATCTGGGCAACATTATCAATTGCTGGTATGGGATTAGATGGCCGTTCATTAGTTACTAAAAATGACTTCCGTATTCTTCATACATTAACAAATATGGGACCTTCTCCAGAACCTAACTTAACTGTTTTGTATTCTTCTAAAGAACCAGTTGGTTTCAGAACATTTGCAGCTAAAATTGCGAAAGAAAGCTCTTCAATCCAATTTGAAAATGATGACTTGTTACGTGCAAACTGGGGATCAGATGACTGTGCAATCGCATGTTGTGTATCTGCAACAGTTGTTGGTAAAGACATGCAATTCTTTGGAGCGCGTGCGAACTTAGCTAAAGCGGTTCTTTACGCAATCAATGGTGGCGTAGATGAAATGACTAAAGCACAAGTTGGACCTAAATTTAGACCAATGACTGGTGATAAATTAGACTACAACGAATTTATTGATCGTTATAAAGATATTATGGATTGGTTAGCAGAATTGTATGTAAATACATTAAACGTTATCCACTACATGCATGATAAATATGCTTATGAAGCACCTCAACTAGCTTTAATGGATAGCAACTTGAAACGTACTTTTGCAACTGGTATTGCAGGTATTTCTCATGCTGCTGATAGCTTAATGGCAATTAAACATGGTAATGTTGAAGTTATCCGTGACGAAAATGGGTTAGCAATTGATTACAAACCAACTCAAGAGTTCCCAACTTACGGAAACGATCAAGAAGAAGCAGATGCAACAGCTAACTGGATTCTTGATTACTTCATGACACAAATCAAACGTCAACACACTTACCGTAACTCAACACCAACAACATCATTGTTAACAATTACTTCAAACGTTGTTTATGGTAAAGCTACTGGGAACACTCCAGATGGACGTCGTGCTGGTAAACCTTTAGCACCAGGAGCAAACCCATCTTATCAAGATGGTGCATTCTTAGGTGAAAAGAACGGATTATTAGCTTCACTTAATTCAACAGCTCGCTTAAACTATGGTTGTGCATTAGATGGTATTTCGAATACTCAAACAATCAACCCAACTGGTTTAGGTAAAGATGAAGAAACTAGAATTGACAACTTACGTAACGTAATGGATGGTTACTTCGACAACAGCGGATACCACTTAAACGTGAACGTATTTACAAATGAATTATTATTAGATGCTCAAGCGCATCCAGAAAAATATCCAAACTTAACCATTCGTGTATCTGGTTATGCGGTTAAATTCCGTGACTTAACTCCAGAACAACAAGCAGATGTTATTGCAAGAACATCACACGATCATTTATAATTAAAATTAGATAAAAAGAGGTGGCAATTGTCATCTCTTTTTATTCAAAGAAATGAGGAGCAGTTATGACACAAGCTGTAATAGGTAGTATTCATTCAACTGAAAATTTTGGTACGGTGGATGGACCTGGTGTTCGTTTTATCGTCTTTACACAAGGGTGTCGGATGCGTTGTCAATTTTGTCACAATCCGGATACTTGGAAAATTGGCGGTGGCAAAGAACGTTCGACAGACGATATTCTTGCAGAAGCTTTACGTTATAAAACGTACTGGGGAAAAGATGGCGGTATAACAGTCAGTGGTGGAGAACCGTTATTGCAAATGGAATTTTTAATTGATTTGTTTAAAAAAGCCAAAGCAGCTGGTGTGCATACAACCCTTGATTCATGCGGAAAACCTTTTACCCGTGAAGAACCTTTCTTTAGCCAGTTTGAAGAACTGATGAAGTATACTGATTTAATTTTATTTGATATTAAGCATATTGACGATGAACAACATAAAGTGCTAACTAGTTTAGGAAATTCTAACATCTTAGAAATGGCGAAGTATCTATCTGAAATTAATCAACCTGTTTGGATCAGACACGTTTTGGTTCCGCAAAGAACCGATTATGATGAGTATTTAATTCGTTTATCTGATTTTATTAAAACACTTTCAAATGTTCAAAAAGTTGAAGTATTGCCTTATCACACAATGGGATTATATAAGTATCAAGAAATGGGTATTCCTTATCCCTTAGAAGGAATTGAAACGCCTACGACAGAACGTGTAGAAAATGCGAAGAAAATTTTGCAGACAGCGGACTATACAGGTTATTTAAATTAATATATAAGAAAAAAATAATGAAGAGAGCAACTTTTTGTTGCTCTTTTTCTTTTTTTTGATTATCATAGAATTAGTTATTATAATTAATTTTAAAGGAGAACACCTTATGAAAACAAAGTCGGATAATATTTTTTCATCCAAAACTTTAAATTACTTTTTACAGCTTGCTGAAACAATGAACTATACGCAAGCAGCTCAATTACTTGGAATTACTCAACCTGCCTTAACGCAACAGATTAAAAAATTAGAACGCATCGCTGGAGCACCTCTATTTTATTCAGTTGGGAAAAAATTACATCTATCGGATGCTGGTAAAACCATGTTACGCACGACACATGAAGTATATGATATCTTAAACGCCGCAACGGATGAGATTCAACAGACAACAAGTGCAACCATCGGGAAAATCAGAATTGGCTTATTGTCATCCATTGAAGATAAAGTATTTACTAATTTTATTATTGACTACTATCATGAAAATCCAGATGTTGAAGTGACACTATTAATGTTGTCTCGTAAAGAGATATGGGAAAAATTAGAGAACAACAAAATTGATTTAGCAATTATGTACTTACCTGATGAGAGTATTAAAAATTGGAAACCTTATAAATCTAAGAAAATTATGGAAGAAGAAATCCTTTTCTTACACCATGATGAAGCTCTTTCTAAAAAGAAAAAAATCAAAATGAAAGATACAACAGGAAATCGTTGGGTGACCTATCCTGAATCTTACTACATGAATGAAGTCATTAAAGAAAGTTACAAAAACCAATTAGCTGATTTACCTGAAGTTGCGGGTCAATACACAACACCTTCTCAGCTTTATAAATTTAGTAATGCGACTGAATGTTACACAGCCTTACCAAATTCTTACGTTAAAGCTCATGAGCGTGAGGCAGAGCTTCAAGCCATCCCTTTTGATCCTGCGATTAAATTTAAAATGGCTTTTGTTTATCGAAGTGATAAGGATCAAATTCCACGTATTGAAAACTTTTTAAGCAGTTTTGATGCCCACTTAATTGAATCTGATTACAATTCACGCTTGAAATCAGAGGACTAATCGGTTAAATTTAAGAAGTAGTGCTATTAATGAATTTAAAGGAGATTTTTTATATGAGTAATGTGTTAATTTTTGGCCATTTGAATCCAGATACAGATGCCATCACATCCGCAATTTCATTTGCGTATTTACAAAAGCAATTAGGGGTTGAAGCTGAAGCAGTTGCGCTAGGAAATGTTAGTGAAGAAACAGCCTTTGCTTTAAACTATTTTAATGTAGCTGCACCACGAGTAGTTGAAACAGTTGCAAATGAAACCAATCAAGTAATGTTAGTAGATCATAATGAGTTTCAACAAAGCGTTTCAGATATTCGTGATGTTGAAGTATTGGCAGTAGTGGATCATCACCGTATCGCAAACTTTGAAACAGCAAATCCTTTGTATTACCGTGCTGAGCCAGTTGGATGTACCAATACAATCATTTTAAAAATGTACAAAGAACAGCAAATCGCTATTCCTAAAGAGATTGCTGGTTTAATGGCTTCTGCGATCATTTCAGATAGCTTATTGTTTAAATCACCTACTTGTACCCAAGAAGATATTGCAGCTGCTAAAGAGCTTGCTACGATTGCTGAAATCGATTTAGAAACCTATGGCTTAGATTTATTAAAAGCTGGTACTAACTTAGCAGATAAATCAGCAGCTGACTTATTAAATATGGATGCTAAAAGCTTCCCAATGGGTGACAAAAACGTTCGTATCGCGCAAGTCAATACAGTCGATATCAATGATGTTTTTGTCAAACAAGCAGATTTAGAAGCAGCTATGAAAAAGGAAGATTTTGACTTATTTATCTTAGTGGTAACCAATATTTTAGATAGCGATTCGGTTATTTTAGCAGTTGGGGAGCCTATTTCCGCTGTTGAAAAAGCATTTGATGTTACTCTAGAAAATAATAAAGCGTTATTAAAAGGTGTTGTATCACGTAAAAAACAAGTTGTCCCTCAATTAACAGAAGCTTTAAGTTAATTAAAAAAAGTCCCTACTAGTTTTTAGTAGGGACTTCTTTTTAGTTAAGAGGTAATTATATAAGTAATCGTACAATTGCTTATTTATTATAAATCATGATAAACTAAATAGAATACTTTATGAAAGGACGTAATCGATGTTTAATTTATTTATTATGATGATGGAACGAGTAGGTTTAATTATTTTGCTCGCTTATTTATTAGTAAATGTTTCTTATTTTAAAATAATTTTATTAAATCGAGGATGGTTGAGTTCTAAGTTTCAATTAATGGCAATTTTTACTTTATTTGCTATTATTTCCAATTTTACAGGTGTTGAAATCACAGAAAATAAAATTATTTCTACTGATTTTTTAACTGTTCTATCGGATAATGCTTCCATTGCCAATACTCGAACATTAGCGATTGGCGTTTCCGGCTTGATTGGAGGGCCTGTTGTTGGAATAGGAGTCGGATTGCTTGCAGGGATGCATCGCGTCATACAGGGTGGGGGAACTTCCTTATTTTATTTGTTCTCATCTAGTTTAGTTGGTATTTTTTCCGGCTTAGTGGGTGATCGTTTCGCAAGGAAAAATCAATTTCCTTCTCCTATACAAGCAGCGGGGATTGGAGCACTAATGGAGTTAGTTCAGATGCTCTTTGTTTTTATTTTTAGCGGAACATTTGCTGAAGGTTGGTTATTAGTAAAATTTATTGCCTTTCCAATGGTTTTGTTAAACAGCATAGGAACCTTTATTTTCTTATCTATTATTACCTCAACACTTAAACAAGAAGAGCAGATGAGGGCAGTTCAAACCCATGATGTTCTCGAATTGGCAGCAAAGACGCTCCCTTATTTTAGAGAGGGGCTAACAGAAAATTCGTGTCGTGAAGTAGCCAAAATTATAAAAAAATACACAAAAGTAGCCGCCATTAGTATGACGGATACACATCAAATTTTAGCTCATGTAGGTGCTGGAAGTGATCACCATATTCCTGAATTAGAAGTGATCACCGAACTTTCAAGAGATGTTTTAAAAACTGGCCAACTGGCCATTGCAAAATCAAAAATTCAAATAGGGTGTAGCAATCCAAGTTGTCAGTTAAGTGCAGCGATTGTTATTCCATTAACTTCAAAAAAAGAGGTTGTAGGCACATTAAAAATGTATTTTACCGATGTAACAAAGTTAACTCATGTGGAAGAACAGTTGGCAGAAGGGCTAGGTGCTATTTTTTCAAGTCAATTGGAGCTAGGTGAAGCAGAAATTCAATCAAAATTATTAAAAGATGCTGAAATTAAATCATTACAAGCACAAGTGAACCCACACTTTTTCTTTAATGCCATGAATACGATTTCAGCTCTAATGAGACAAAATTCAGAACAGGCTCGGATCTTACTACTTCAATTAAGCACTTATTTTAGAGCGAATTTACAAGGAGCTAGACAAGTGTTAATTCCCTTAACCGCTGAATTAAAACATGTAGAAGCCTATCTATCACTAGAACAAGCACGTTTTCCACAACGCTACCAAGTAAATTTTAAGATTGATTCTGATTTAGATGCCTTGTTATTGCCTCCATTTTTACTTCAAGTTTTAGTCGAAAATGCGATTCGTCATGCATTTGGAAATCGAAAAGTAGATAATCAAATAGTGGTGCAGTTAACAAAGCAAGTCCATATTGTGGCAATCGAAGTTCGCGATAATGGGATTGGAATTTCACCAGATCGTTTAGAAAAAATTGGGAAAGAGGCAATCGAGTCAGAAAAGGGAACTGGAACTGCTTTAGACAACTTAAATAAACGTTTGGTTGGCTTATTTGGTTCAGCATCACAGTTGCATTTTTTTCAAAATGAAACAGGTGGTACGACAGTTTTATTAACTATTCCAATTGAAGAGGAGCGGTAAAAAGATGCGTATATTAATTGTTGATGATGAACCATTAGCTCGCGATGAGTTAGCCTACTTAGTTGAACTACACGGTCATGTAGAATCAATTGACAAAGCAGAATCTATTGAAGAAGCTTTAGAAAAGATGGTCAATCAAAAACCGGACTTAGTTTTTCTTGATATTCATTTGACAGATGAAAGTGGATTTGACTTGGCTGAAAAATTCAAAAGAATGCAGCATCCTCCACAAATAGTTTTTGCAACAGCATATGATGAGTATGCATTAAAAGCGTTTGAAGTAGATGCGATTGATTATATTTTAAAACCGTTTGAAGCGGAACGTGTGAAGCAGGCAGTAGAAAAGGCGTGTTTAAAATTAACCAATTCTACAAAAGAAACAACACATTTACAGGAAAAAGAGGGGAGGGAAACGATAGCTGTACAGGTAGATGAGCGTATTTTTATCCTGACCGTTGCAGATATTTTATATATAAGTGTAGACAATGGGGCTAGCCATATTTTTACAACAGATCAACAGTATGATACAAGTGAAACATTGACTCATTTGGCCAACAGATTGGACTCCAATCGTTTCTTTAAAACGCATCGTAGCTTTATTGTAAATCGTGAAGCTATTCAAGAAATTCAACCATGGTTTAATCATACGTATCAGATTACGGTTAAGAATGGGGATAAGATTCCCGTAAGTCGATCTTATGTTAAACAGCTTAAGGAGCAAATTGGATTAAGTTAAATCAAAAGAGAAGTCAAATGGACTTCTCTTTTTTGTTTACGGTCAGTCAGCTAGTGATTTTGGTAACTCAGCTTAACATACTGTCATTTCAGCGTTGAAAGCGTACACAAACCTTGAAAATTAGTATAATAAACCTATCAAAAGAACTTGAGGGAGCGATAAGATATGGAAACTAAGAAACTTTATTCATTTTTACAACAAGCTTTTGTTTTTGCACTTATTATGTTACTAGCCAACTTTATTGTGGGAGTGTTACCATTTCCAATGCCGGCTTCAGTCATGGGGTTAATTTTATTATTTATTGCACTCTGTTTAAAAATTGTTAAATTAGAACAAGTAGAGGCATTAGGAACTAGTTTAACTGGATTGATTAGCTTTTTGTTTGTTCCATCTGGTATTTCTGTTATAAATTCTTTGGGAATTATGGGTCAATATGGACTACAGATTGTTTTGATTATTATTATTGCAACTACGATTTTATTAGCCATTACTGGTTGGACAGCAACTGCGTTATTGAATTTAAAAAAGAAACAAACATTTTCTTGGAATGGATTGAAACGGCGTCTTTCCGTTAAGAAACACTCTAAAAAATTAGAAGAGGTGAATTAGGATGACTCCTTATTTTGGTATTATTGTCTCAATGGTTGCATTTGGAATAGGTACTTTTTTATTTAAAAAATCAAAAGGTTTCTTCTTATTTACGCCATTATTTGTAGCAATGGTGTTAGGGATTCTCTTTTTAAAAGTAGGTCATTTTAGTTATGAAGAGTATAGCAGCGGAGGAAAAATGATCAGTTTCTTTTTAGAGCCTGCAACCATCGCCTTTGCAATCCCTCTATATAAACAAGTAGATGTTTTGAAAAAATATTGGGTACAAATTGTTTCAGCAATCATTGTCGGTTCATTTGGTTCTGTAGTTGTTGTGTATCTTTTATCAGGTGTCATTCATGTAGATCATTCAATTATGGCCTCATTATTACCAGAAGCTTCAACTACAGCAATCGCAGTCCCTTTATCAGAATCAATTGGAGGTATTGCTGCTATTACGTCCTTTGCTGTTATTTTCAATGCGGTGATTGTCTACGCATTAGGACGTTTTTTATTAGAAAAATTCAATATTAAAAATCCGATTGCACGAGGTTTGGCATTAGGAGCAAGTGGACATGCACTAGGAGTTGCTGTTGGAATTGAATTGGGTGAAGTTGAAGCTGCGATGGCAAGTATTGCGGTTGTAGTAGTAGGGGTTGTAACAGTCATTGTTGTACCCGCATTTGCTGTTTTTATTGGATTATAAATTGTATTAAATAGAAAAATTTCTCATATTAATTTAATGTGGATTTTAAAAATAACTAATATAGAAATATACCTATAATTTTTAAATAAAGATTAGATTAATTCCTACAACTAGAGTATAATTTAGTTGTATTTCTTTTAAGCTTATACTTTTAGGTTCATATGAAAATTTATTAAAAGGAGAAAAGTTGCTGATGAAAAAAAATGGGAAATCAAGAGTGGGAAAGAAAAAAAACAGTACGAAGAAACAATTAATGTATGTAGGTATAGTAATTGCAATTGTTTTAATTGGAGCATTTATAATAAGTATTTCTATAGGTAAAAGTAATAGCAATAAAAATAAAGCAGACATAGAAAAAAGTAGTATACAAGATAAAAAAATAGGATCTGAAAAAGCAAAAACATCGGAAAATAAGGAAGACAGCAAAAGTAATTCCACTGCAGATGAATCAGTATCTAATGAATCGGAAAATGAGTCTAAAGTAACTGATTCATCAAATGAAATAGATAAGAAAAAAGAAAATTCTAATTCTTCAAGCGATAATAAAAATTTGGCGAAAGTCTATACAGAAGAAGAAAAACAAGGAATAAATAATCAATTTCTTGAGTGGTCTGATGGTCGTGCGAAAATAGCTGGTATGGCGGTTAGTGGGAATTATTTTAATCATGGAGCAAGTGGTATAGGTGATTGGTATGCACTCTCACCTGATGGTTTTATTCAAGTACAACAACAAGATTTAGAAGGGAAACCAGGATATAGTCACTTTCCAATCCACTCTCTAGGAGGAGTTATTTTTTATTATTCGAATTTTGGAACAACTGGGAATACTAATGAAGTTGATAATCCAGAAAATAACCCATCTACTGCAACTGGATTTAGTACAGTTGCGAATAGTGAAAAACCTATTGTTAAATATCTTTTAGGTGATAATGGAGTAGTTTATGAATCTCCTAGTAACGGAGCATTCTCTGATTGTTTTTATGTTGCAGATAATACAGGAAATTTAACTGCATTATACGAACCTAATACTCAAAAATCATTTAAAGTATCAGATGATAAAGAAGCACAAGAGAAGTTAAAAGAAATTTTAGAAAAATACACTAACTAGACAATTAAAATGAGATAAAAAGCAAAAAGAAATGACTATAAATTAAATAGTTATTTCTTTTTTTACCTATCTGTACTTTGTATAATATATATTATGTAAACTAGGATTTGATAATTTTTTAGGTCATAAATTCTATCATCCCTCCCTGTTTATTTTTCAAATCTTTCATTTTTCCACATAAAAGCATGTGTATCTTGCGTTATGCGGAAAAACAATTGATCTGAAATTTTTTATTTCATCCAGATATAGTTTGTATTTGTCAGTTGCTGTTTTATGAGTTTGTATTCCATAAATGTCTTTTAAAATATGAACAATAATTGTTACCTTTTTAACTTTTTCTAAATAGAAATTACATTAAATAAGCTACCGATTATTGTTAACACCTTGTCTGATATTGATTTATGGGCAACGAGTCCATTTTTTAAGTTGTATATTTTCAACCTTTAGCCTGATCTTGCAGCAAAAGAAAATAGTTTTTTTTTCTCAAAAATTACCATTACAAGTATCTTTAATTCAATATCTTACGTAGAATTGCTGAAAGCCCAAACCATAGAATCGCACTAATAAAAATTGCAATAATCCATCCAAGAGCATTATGCTCTAATGGAAGGGGCATATTCATACCAAAAAAGCCTGTAATGATTGTGGGAACGGTTAACAAAATGGATAAAACGGTTAAGATTTTCATCGTATCATTCAAATTATTGTTCAAAATATTATTATAAGTTCCAGATAGCTGCTGTAAAATTTGTGAAGATAATTGAGTCATTTCAACTAACTGTCTGGCTTCAATTAAAGCATCTTCATACTGCTCTTTCTCGTTGGTATTTAGTGTCCGATAAATAATATGCGTTTTTACTTGCTCCAATAATACTAAATTTTGTTTTGAGGCAGAAACAAAATAAACAATTCCTGTTTCTAAATCAGATAATGAAAGTAAATTTTGTTTCGTTGTTTTTTCTTTCAATTTGTCATTGATTTTTTTTCGATCAAAATTCATTTCTTCTATATAAGGGAAAAATAGATCTGTAATGGTAAACAGACAACCAAATAAAAATTTAAAAATCGTGGTACTCTCATTTTTAGTCAAATAATGCTTCATTTTCTGAACAACGTATTGATTTTTATTATTGGTAACCGTAATTAATTGCATATCTTTAATGATAAAAGTCATGGGAATGGTTTCGTAGTGATTGTCTATTTTTTCTTGATTTGGTAAATTAAAAATTAAAACAAAAGTATTTGTGGTCTGATCGTAATCTAAATGAGCACGTTCATTTCTATCTAGCGAATAAGCAACGACTTCATTATCAATGCCGTATTCTTCGTAAAAATTTTCTAGTTCACTAGCATCCTCCAGATTAATGTTAATCCAATTATATTTATGATTGTTAAAAGGTGTTTTAGTAATCATTGAGATTCCTCCTCTTTCGTATTGATTCCTTTTGAATTATAACAATAATTTCCCATAATTAAAATAAAGAATTGATTCGCTTATTAAACTTGATTACTCACAAAAAAACACCCTAATTAGTTAGGATGTGGTTGGAAATTCAGATAATTTTGAGTTTAAATTTATCTGAATAATTCATAATAAATTGGATCATCTGGTAATTTAAAATTAAAGCCTAATTCTGCAACAATTGCTAAAAAGATAACAGCAGTAGTAAATAAAAATACATATAAAACAATTTTGATCCCAAAATCTACTAATTTATTTGATTTTGTATAATTTGGTAATAATAGATCTGAAAAAATCATCATTACGGCTGAATAAAAAATAACAATGATAAACGTGATAAATGACCATGTATAGAAATGAAGGCCTAAAAATACGCCTCCATACCCTGGATCATTGGCTGGAATATGCAATAAAATTTGTCTAGCAGAAAATAACATTCCAGCTAATGAGCTAAGAATAGAAATGCCATGTCCTATCATATATTTTTGTAAATCTAACTCCCCTTTTTCCCGACAAATAAGAATATAAATCGGACCTAAGCAGACTAAAAGCATCGAATAACGTTGCAGTACACACAGTGGACAAGGTAGCTCATGTAGTAAAAATTGAGCACTTAAACTGCCCCATAAAACAAGAAGAAAAGCACCTATCATTCCTGTAGTTGCTAATAAACCTAATAATGATCCATATTTTTTTAATAATTTCTGAGTACTTCCTAGCATAATGTGATCTCCTTATAATGATATATTTAGTGCATTTGTTGCATGTAAGAAATAAAGAACTAAGCATAATAGACAAATAACTGACCATAATCCTATTATTTTAATATTTGTAACCTTTTTCACAATCACTAAGAAAAATAAGATTAAAATTAATAATGTAATTAAAATATCCAAAATAACCCTCCTCTCGTAATTATTAATATAGCACATATAATTATTATAATTCCCTTTATTCTTCTTATATTTGTATTTTCTAATGCATTCATTTTATTTAATTCCTTATTTTTTAATTCTATAATCATCTATGGAATGGTTTTAATGGACATTTCCCTTCCCCTCTTGTATCTTATAATTATATGAAAGGAGTGTGTTGAAAATGTTTGAAAATACGAAGCTACTATCTACTTTTTTGACGTTTAAAGGAAATGCCGAAGAAGCAATGAATTTTTACGTCTCTCTCTTTCCTAATGAAGCTAAAATCCACTCGGTTGTTAAATTTGAAGAAGGACAAAATGGGCCAGTTGGAAAAATATTAAATGCAACGGTTGAAATAAAGGGCCATTCCCTCATGTTTATGGATATGGAGCCTCAGTTTGCACCAGATTTTAGTTGGGCCACTTCCCTACTCGTTGTATGTAATGACGAAGCTCAATTTGACTCTTTATTTAACTCTCTTTCAAAAGATGGCTCGATTATGATGGGGCCAGAAGCCATTCCTCCCATGCGAAAAGTTGCTTGGATTACAGATCGTTTTGGAGTTACTTGGCAATTGGTTTGGAGCTAATAACAAATTGACCAAAAAACCTCTCAAAGTTAGTTCCTTTAAGAGGTTTTTTCTGAGTTTAATTTCGGCTAAACTTTTTTAAAGACTTGGCAATGAATGGCGCAATCACGCCCGCTGCAATGGCTTCCGCCACACCATTAGTTAAAACGATAGTTCCTAAGAATTTGACTAGATTTGACATGTCTACTTTCATAGCTGTAGCATAATCATCTTTGTAAAATACATAAATGAAGAATAACACTAAAATCGTATTGGTTAAAGAAGCTAAAACAGAAGCAATCGTCATGGCTGTTGTTGTTTTTAAATGGTTTTTCAGCTTGAAGTATGCATAACCTGTTATAAATCCAACTAAAATTCTTGGTACGATTGAAATCATCGGATTTGTAAAAAGTAATAAATCTAATGGGCTACTTGGCATAACAAATGCTTTTATCAAACGGATAACGCCCCACACAGCTCCGACAATCATACCGTCTTTTACGCCTAATGTTAAGGCCGCTACAATTACTGTAATATGGATAATCGTTGGGTTTAAAGGTGGAATTGGAATATACCCTAAAAATGGTACAAAATTTTGAATCAATATAATTCCTGTTAAAATTCCTAAAATCGCAATGCGATAGGTTTTATTGGGACGATTTTGCATAAAAGGTTCACTCTCCGAATATCAATTGCATCTCTTTAACAAGATGCTTTTAAAAGAATAGCATGTTTTTAAATTTCTGACAAATTAATTTTTTGTAGGAACAAATTGTTTTAATGCTTTTGCAACGATGGGGGCAATAATTCCCGCAGCAACAGCTTCAGCTACTCCACTAGTAATAATGACGATTCCCATAATACCTATTAGTTTTCCTTGGTCTACATTCAGGAAACTCGCGTATTCTACACGATAGAATAAATAGATAAACAGCAGTACAAAAATGGTATTCGTTAAAGACGCCAATACTGCTGAAATAATCATTGAGATGCTGTCCAGTAGTTTGGTTTTTTTGAGTAACTGATAAACATAGCCTGCTACAAAACCCACCAATATTCTCGGAATAATCGCAATAATCGGATTTGTGAAAAATAAAATATCCAAAGGGCTTGTTGGTGTTGTAAATGCACGAATAATACAGGCAACGCCCCAAACAAGACCTAGAATCATTCCATTTTTATATCCTAGCGTTAACGCTGCTATGATGACAGTAATATGAATAATTGTAGGATTAATTGGTGGAATTGGAATATACCCGACAACAGGTACAAAATTTTGAATGAGAACAATCGCTGTTAACATTCCTAAAATAGCAATTTGATAGGTTTTCTTTGATTGATTAAACATAGTCTTCCTACTCTCTTATTTAGAAGTTTCTCTTTTATTTTTTAAAGAATAGCATGTTTCTAAGAGATTCACAACGCTTTTGATCGCGTGCCAATTAAAACTGGTTTTGACATGCTAGAATGTCCGATTTCTTGTGTTTGAGCGATTGAAAAATGATACTTGGATGCATAGGATAAAATCAATTTCTTTAAATCATTGATTTGTTGTTTTTCATTCAGTTCAGTAAATTCTCCCAACAAGATACCTTTGCAATCTTCTAAATAACCAATTTGTTCTAATTGGGCAAAGTAACTGCTAATCGTTGCAATATCACCACTGCGGGCTTCTAATAATAACCAATTATTTTTGGCTGAAGGTAAAAAACGCGTTCCTGCTAATTTTAATAGACAACGAATGTTCCCGCCAATCATTGTTTCGTTTGAAGAAATCATCTCTGTACTTCCCAAAGTTAAGTCTAATTCTACTGACTTATTTTCCATAAATACCTTTGAAAAATAGCTTTCTTGTAAAGTAGCATCTTTTTTTACTAAATTCAATAATTGATAGTTAAAGCCATTGATTCCAGTTTTATGGAGGATTGCATTAATTAAAACGGTTAAGTCACTATAACCTACAAAGGGTGTGTTTGCTTTTTGAATCATCTTAAAGTCTAGTAACGGCAATAGTTCATTCGCTACATCTCCACCAGATAAATCAAAAATTATTCTTACCTTTGGATTCAAGTAAAGATTCATTAACGCGTCCCTTCGTTCGTACTTAGTGCCACTAAAAAGCGAGTTTGATTGTTGATATAGAGTAGTGGCCTCTATTGTTTGAATTCCAAATTGATGCTTTAGTTTTTCTTTTAAAGCTTCAATTAACGGACGATCTACTTTGGATTTTCCATTTGAACATGCGATTATTCCGATTGAATCTCCAATATTTAACATCTTCTCACCTACTTCTAGCTTTCATTTTACCATTTTTATAACGTTCTTCCTACAAAAAAAGAGTCCCAGTTACAAACACTAGGACTCTTTTTGTTAGTTTTCAAATGCCGCTAAAAATTGGATCATATATTCTGGCAAATCAGGAGGTCTACGGCTTGAAACGATGTGTCCGTCCGTAATTGCTGGAGTGTCGTGCCAAATCGCCCCTGCATTCGTTAAATCGTCCTTAATACCAGGTGTGCTGGTAACATTGATGCCTTTTAAAATCCCTGCTGAAGCAAGCACCCAACCCGCATGACAAATTTGCCCAATTGGTTGTTGTTTCGTATTGAAATGCTGGACGAATTCAATTACTTTTGGGAAACGTCTCAATTTATCTGGTGCCCAACCACCTGGAACTAAAATTCCAGCATAGTCATTTAGATCAATTTCTTCAAAAGCGTAATCACTAGTTGCTGGAACGCCATATTTCCCGATATAGGTGTGGTTCTTTTCTTCTCCAACCAAATGAACAATTCCACCGGCTTCTCTCACACGCATAACCGGGTACCATAATTCTAAATCTTCAAAATCATCACTAACTAACGCAATAATTTTTTTATTTTTTACTGTCAATGGGATGTCCTCCTAAAAATAGATTACTATCAGTTTAACAGTGAATAGATTCCTCTGTAAACATATTTGCTTTTATAAAAAATTCCTTGCAACTATTAGATCAATTTCTAACAGTGCAAGGGATTTTTTTAATCTTCTAAAAATTTATTTAGTTCTGTTTTATTTTTGGCCGTATCAATTTCAAGAACACTACCTGCATGTTCGTAATAACCATTTTCCCACGATCCCTCAATAGGTAACGTTAAGGTTTCAATCGGTTTTGTTTTTCCTAATACAAAGTCTGTCCCGGCAGATAGCAATAAACTACTTGGTAAGTTGGTAACTGTGTATCCTTCAACCTTACCTAAGACACTTGGTAACTTTGTAATATTGGTGACTTTAACGCCTTGCTCTGCAACAGCATTCAGGACTTGCTGTTGTCTTCTTACACGTCCAAAGTCGCTCTCAGCATCATGTCTAAAGCGAGCGTATTGTAGTAAGGTTTCTCCATCCATTTTTTGTGGTCCTTTTTTAATGGAAGCTTCGATATATTCAGACATATCTTTTTCGGCATCAATTTGAACACCATCTGGTAGCAAAGTATCGATAATTTTTGGAAAACTATCAAAATCAACAATTACAAAATATTCAATGCCAATACCAAAGTTTTCACTGATGGTTTTTCTTAGTAGTTCAGGTCCACCATATGAATAAGCAGCGTTGATTTTATCTTTATCATGACCAGGTATATCAACATACATGTCTCTCATTAGCGAAACTAATTTTGGTTGTTTTGACTTTGAATCGTAATGGGCAATCATTAAAGAATCGGAACGACCTTGGTCATCGCCTCTAGAATCACTCCCAATAAATAAAATATTGACGTCATTTAAATCTTCCGCTTTTTCTCCATTAAATGTAATATCCGATTTATCCGGTAAATTTTGATCAGATCGAGCTTCTTTCAAGCTATTGCGATAGCTTGCATAAGCAAAACCACCTCCCGCTATCAATAAAATTAGTAGGATAAGTACGCTATTTCGAAAAATATGGCGTTTTTTCTTGTGTTGATTTCTCATAGTTTGCCTTCTTTCACCTTTTTTTGTTTTTATAAGTAGTTTCTTTTCATAATCCTTTCTTATTAAAACATAAAGAGATTAAGGAATCTTAAAGGAAATCAAAAATATTTTTCAAGGCTTAATGAATTAATTGAAAGGAACGATTCATTCGACCTAGTAAAACCATTAATAGTTGTTTTTCTTCATCTGACCATGATTGGAAGATTAGTTCCCATTGTTGGGTTAAGTTTTGATTGATTCGATTTTGTAAATTTTGTCCCTCTTCACTTAATTGAACATTTCTTAAACGTCGATCTTCGTTTTTAATTTCAATAACTAAATTTTTTTTGACTAAAATATCTAATTGTCGACTCAAAGTTGATTTATCTAAGTTCGTTTCAAAGCTAAGTTTTTTTATCGTTTTAGGAATATCAATAAGATTATTTAACAGTGTAAAGGTTGCTTTTGTTAACGCGTGCTCTTTTAATAATTTATTTTCAAATTGATTGAACTCATTATAAAAATGTTCCAGTTGAATTTTAATTTCATTGCTTTGACTGTACTTACCCATGAAAATCCCTCCTACTCTAAAAATAGTTGCATAACACAACTATTATCGTTGTGTTATGCAACTATATACTAAAAAGCGTTTAAATTCAATGTTTTTAACTCCCTAAAAGCATCTCATCTTTTAGCTGCCCATCTTTTGTCGCAGTTTGAAATAAGTTCATTACGTCATTGACAGAAAGTCGAGCTTTTTCATCACCTTTGATATCTACAACTACTTTTCCATAATCTAACATAATTAAACGATTGCCATAGTTCAACGCGTCTTTCATATTATGAGTAATCATCAATGTCGTTAATCCTTCATTTTGAATGCGCTGATTGGTTAAATCCAGCACTACTTTTGCTGTCTTTGGATCTAATGCGGCTGTGTGTTCATCTAATAGTAAAATAGCTGGTTTTTTCAAAGTAGCCATCAATAACGTAATCGCCTGTCGTTGACCACCTGAAAGCAATCCAATTTCACTATCAATTCTATTTTCTAAACCTAATCCTAATTGGGCTAGTTGCTCTTTAAAATAAGTTCGCTCTTTTTGAGTATTGCCTTTACGCAAAGTTCTTTTTTGACCTCTGCGGTAAGCCATCGACATGTTTTCTCCAACCGTCATTCGCGAAGCCGTCCCCATTCTAGGGTCTTGGAACACTCTTCCAACCATTGCTGCTCGTTGGTGTTCTTTTAGTTTTGTCACATCATTCCCCTCAATAGAAATATGTCCAGTATCTGGTAAAAAATTTCCTGCTATGCTATTAAGCAGCGTCGATTTCCCAGCTCCATTCCCACCAATAATCGTGATAAAATCTCCTTCGTTGACTGCTAAATCAATTCCCTTTAAAACTTGATTTTGATTAATAGTTCCTTTATTAAATGTTTTCTCAATCTGCGAAAGATTTAAAATTTCTTGAGTCATTAGGCTTCCTCCTTTTTAGCAAAGAAATTTAAGTTTAATTTTGGGCGTAAACTCGGTAATGCTAAACAAATCGCTAAGATAATAGCTGAAAAGAGTTTTAAATCATTGGGTTGTAAGCCGATAACTAACACGAAAGTAATAATCAAACGGTAGATAATCGCTCCAAGAATCACACAAATCAAACGATTTCCTAAAGAGAGATTGCCAAAAACGACTTCTCCGATGATAACTGAAGCTAATCCGATAACAATTGTCCCAATCCCCATGCTGATATCTGCATAGCCGTTGTCTTGTGTAATTAGCCCACCAGCAAAAGCAATCATGCCGTTGGATAACATTAACGCTAAAATTTTAGTTTTATTTGTAGAAACACCTAGAGAACGAGCCATGATTTCATTGTCTCCTGTAGCAATTAGGGCTTGACCTAATTCTGTATTGAAAAAGAGAATCAATAAAAGAATAACGGCCACTACGATAATCAAACCAATTAAAATCGTATCAAACTGCGCAGGTAAATGTAATGGTCGAAGCAGGTCATTAAGCTTTTCCTTGCCAAGTAGGCTTAAATTAGCACGTCCCATAATTCGAAGATTAATGGAATACAAACCCGTCATCGTTAAAATTCCAGCAAGTAGTCCTGGAATGTTGCATTTTGTAATTAAAAATCCTGTGATGGCACCCGCCAACATTCCACTAATAAATGCGACTAGTGTTGCGATTATTGGGTGTACACCTGATAATATTAACTTGGCACAAACGGCAGCTCCTAAAGGAAAGGACCCTTCTGCTGTCATATCAGGTAAATCTAAAATTCTAAATGTAATAAAAATTCCTAGCGCCATTACGCCCCATAATAATCCTTGTGAAGTTGCTGTAACGATTAAATTCATTCATTCTTCCTCCAATACTCATTAATTGATGATTGCGTGATCTAACATTTCTTGCGGAATGGTGATGCCTAGTTTTTCTGCTTTTTTAGGATTAATAATGGTATCTCCATGTTTTAAATATTCAATTGGTGTAGTTGCTGCTTTTTTCTTACCTTTTAATAAATCAGCCGTCATTTTTCCAGTCATTTTTCCTAGTTCATATTGGTTTAATCCAACGGTTGCTAAGCCACCTTCAGCTACCATTGTATCGACAGCTGGAAATACAGGAATTCCTTTGGCATCTGTGACTGAAATTAAAGTGTTCATGGCACTAGCCACGGTATTATCAGCAGGAACATAGATAGCATCAACTTTTCCAGCTAAGCTAGTGGCTACTTGATTAACATCATTAGTTGAAGAAACAGTTGCTGTAATAGGTTCTAAACCCGATTTTTTGGCTTCGGCTTCGGCTTGTTTGCCTTGAACAACTGAATTATCTTCACTTGATGAGTAGATAATACCTATTTTTTTAGCGCTTGGAAGAAGGGTTTTTATTAAGTTAAACTGTGCTTTGATTGGTGTTAAATCACTCACACCAGTAATGTTACCTCCTGGATGCTGATTGTCTGCCACTAATCCTGCACCTTTTGGATCTGTTACAGCACCTAAAACGATTGGGATTTCTTTTGAAGCATTTGCTAATGCTTGTGCAGAAGGCGTAGCAATTCCTACCATTACAGCAGCTTGTTCATTGGCAAAACGTTCACTCATTGTTTTTAAATTGCTTTGATCTCCTTGTGCATTTTGAAAATCAATTTTGATGTTTTTTTTATCGACAAAACCTTCTTCTTTTAGAGCATCCACGATTCCTTGATAAATCTTATCCAATGCTGGATGGCTCGTTAGTTGCAAAATCCCTACAACTGGAATCTCTTTTTCTTTTGTTGCTTGTTTTTTAGTTTCTGTTACAAAGGCAACGCTTAACAAAATAATCAATACAGTAATAAAACCAATCATTTTTTTCATTGTTTTTCCTCCAATAAATTTTTATTTAATTGTTTAATGTCATCTATTTGCTTTGCCATCGTTGACTAGTCCATTGTCTCATTATTAAAACTCCTCTATCTAATTTATGAATAAAAAAACAGCTTCCCAATGAATAAAACCATTGTGGAAGCTGTTTTTAGCAAAACAAAAACCACATAGAATCAGGGTATCCGTTTCTATGTGGTGGAATTTTAATTTAAATTCTCAAATAAACCAACATAGATACAAGTTCAGAAAGTCTGTCTGAAGGCTGCATCTATGAGTACTCTCATGAAATCCAACCTATCTATTTTGGCTTTGCCAATTGCGATTCAATTGTTTTAGATTCGTTGGTGTTGTTTTCATGTGTGGCACTCCTTTGTTTTCTTTGATAAATCAATCTTACTATGTTTCAATCTTATTTGTCAAGCAGATTTTTATAATTAGGGTTACTTGTCTGCTAAATAAATTGGTCGCCCTTTTCTTTCTTGAACAGGACGATTGGTTTTGCCAATCTGCTCTTCAAAAGCTTTTAAGAGTCCTTGGCGCATGTAAACAGGCATTTTAAATACAAGCCATTCAACAGGACCTTCAGTTGGTGGTGTTGTAAGTGACCCACTATAATTAAAAAAAGTGCGCTTTTCAGGTAGCAATTGATTTAACAGAATAGGAACTACAAACCCTCTAGCTGCATTTCTTGGATTTAATGCAATATTATCAATTTTAGCTAATTTTTTATTTAAGGGTACTTGAGTAGGTTCTGCTACTACCCCAATAACGAGCAATTCATTTTTTGCTGAACGATGAACAAGGTGCATTTCTAAAGGGAATTGCTGACTGTTAATCAGATGTTCACTAGGGAGATGAAAATGAATATCTTCTAGTGTATAGCGTTTATGATTAAAGACTACGTGATTGATTTTTTCTCCTGCAACAGGATTTAAATGAACCGTGTGATTAAAAAAAGAAGATCTAAAATTTGTTGCGTGGTAATCAAAAGCTAGTAGATTTCCATCCATCTCAGCTGTAACCTCTTCTTCTTTTAAATTAATAGGCGATTGTAAGCTTTCATTTTCAGCTTTATGAAAAATCGCACAGATATTTTTCCAATTTTCTGGACCTCGGGGGCCTTCTTCGTAGAACCAATCCAAAATCATTCCTCCTAGAATACACAAACTTTCATTTATTCTACCTTTTTTTGAAAAAAAAAGTCAACTGATATTGTTTGAAGTTTCTTACCATTTTTCTTAGTTATAAAATTAGGTCCTGTTTATCTTCCATATACTTTTAGTAAAATAACCGTTATAATAAGACCGTTAGCGACAATAAGAAAAGTCTTTTTTTGTCCATATTCAATTAATGAAAGTGAGGAAATCCTATGTCATTTGATGGAATTTTCACTCATGCCATGGTCGATGAATTAAAGAGTTTGTTAAAAAACGGACGCTTGTCAAAAATTCATCAACCTTATCAAAGTGAAATTATTTTAGTGATGCGCGCAAACGGTAAAAATCACCGTGTGTTATTATCTGCTCATCCAAGTTATGCAAGAATACAAGTTACACAGATTCCATATGAAAATCCAAATACGCCTCCTAATTTTTGTATGTTATTGAGAAAACAATTAGAAGGGGCTATTTTAGAGGATATCCAACAAATTGGAAACGATCGTATCATTCATTTTACCTTTAAAAGCCGCGATGAAATCGGTGATATTCATAACGTCGTCTTGATTGTTGAACTAATGGGACGTCATAGTAATATTTTCTTAATCGACCAAGAATCAAAACGTATTATTGACTGTATTAAACATGTCCCAGCAAGCTTAAATAGCTACCGATCTGTTATGCCTGGCGCTACCTACCTAAACCCACCACATCAAGATAAATTAAATCCTTTTACTGTTACTAAACAAGAAATTAGCGAAAAATTAGATCTTGATTCAGAGTTGTCCGTTCAAAGACAACTTCAAACGACGTATCAAGGAATTGGTGGAGATACTGCTGCAGAAATGATTTTTCGAAGTGAAAGTAACCCAGCCTTATTACCGGACGTTTTTGTAAGCTTAATCGATGAAGTTAAAGACGGCAATGCGACACCAACGTTGACTGAAAACACACAAAAAGATTTTTTTACCCCTACCCCATTTTTAAGTTTGGATGGCGAACAAAAAACCTTTCCGTTACTTAGTGAATTATTAGATGCTTACTATGGCGGGAAAGCTGAAAAGGATCGTGTTCATCAACAAGGATCTGAATTGATTCGATTGGTAAACAATGAGCTGCAAAAAAATGTGAAAAAATTAGAAAAATTGCATAAAACAATGGCGGAAACGGAATTGGCGGATGATTATCGAATTAAAGGTGAAATTTTAACCGCCTATCTTCATGAATTTAAACGTGGTGCAACAGAGATTGAACTGCCCAACTTCTATGAAGAAGATGCTCCTATTACAATCAAATTGGATATTCGAAAAAATCCTTCCCAAAACGCACAAAAATATTTTGCAAAATATCAAAAACTTAAAAATGCCATTTCTTATGTGACTGAGCAAATCGATTTAACGATGGGAGAAATTGATTATTTAGAATCGGTTTCTACTCAGTTATCTTTAGCAACGCCAAAAGATGTGGCTGAAATTAAGGAAGAATTGACGCAGGTTGGTTATCTTAAAAAGAAAAAAACTAAGAAAAAACAAATGAAAGCACAAAAAAGCAAGCCAGAAAAATACCACGCAACAGATGGAACCGTCATTTTAGTAGGGAAAAATAATTTACAAAATGATGAACTGACACTTAAATTAGCAAGAAAAAGTGATATTTGGCTACACACAAAAAATATCCCAGGTTCTCATGTCATCATTCAAAATTCAGACCCTAGTGAAGAAACGATTCTTGAAGCTGCCAATATTGCGGCGTACTATTCGAAGTCACAACTTTCAGCGCTTGTACCAGTTGATTTCGTACCCGTTAAAGCCATTCGGAAACCAAATGGAGCGAAACCTGGCTTTGTGATTTACGAAGGTCAAAAGACGGTCTATGTAACGCCTGATAAGGAACTGGTTGAATCATTGCGTGTAAATTAAAAAAACGACCTAATTAGTTAAATTAGGTCGTTTTTTCTATTTCAAAAGATAGAACGGTTTTTAATTGTTCAGGAGTATGGTTTCTAAAATCAGCTACATAAATCTCTTCGTAGTCTTTGCCAATTCGTTGGTATCCTTTACTTTGACAATAGTGTGTCATTTTGTTTAAACAATCTGCTTCTGTGTGGTAAGAACCTTTATGTAGGCAAAAAACTCGTAATGTTGGTTCAGGTTTTTTTAAAAAGAACTGATGCGTTAAATTATTTTTACTTAACACGGCTTGCTGAAGTAGTTTCTCGTTAATAAATTGAGGTTGACGAATCATTAATTGAAAATCAACTTGTTTGCTAGAATCTGATTGAATCCAGCGGCATTCAATCGGGAAAAGTTGATAATCGGGATTTTTATTCGTTTGATTTGATTTCAATTTAATTGCTTTTGAGATAGCAAGTAATAATTCCATTTCTTCGATAAAGCTTTCCATTGAGAGTGCTTTTGACCGTTTAATTATCAAGTATTGAAAAGCTGGTTTTTTAAGAATATAGGGTTTAGTTGATGGAAAACAAAATTGTTTTTCTACCTTACGCCAGTCGTAATAGGTCATTTTATCGTCTCCTTTTTAGTTAGATGGGTTATTTATTATCGAATGGTGGTTTTAGATACTCTTATCAGTATACTTAACTTTTATTTAAAAAACAGCAACTTCTTTTTTTTACGTTTTTTTGTTACACTATTCTAATGGAAGGTGATTGAATGAAAGTCTTAGTTTACACATGGGGGCTTGTTATTTTAAAGCTACTTTTTTTATTTTTTTTCTTATGTTTCTTTTTTTCACCTCTAGATGGTCCTAGATCGAAAAATGTCAAAATCGAGTCTCGTGTTCCATCCAATAGCGCACCACTTAGGTTTCCACAAGGAGTATTGGGTATTCCTAAATCCAATTCAAAAATAATTGCACATAGAGGGTATAAAGCTGGTGGCGTTGAAAATACACTTTCGTCCATTCAAGCAGCTATTCCTTATAAACCAGCATATATTGAATTAGATGTTCGGCAAACAAAAGATGAGCATTTTATTTTAATGCATGATGCAAGTTTAAAACGGTTAGCGCGTAAAAAGAAAAAAGTTCATCAGTTAACACTGGCAGAATTAAAGAAATTGACGTTAAAGCAGAATAATTTTGAATCTTCAATTACAACATTGGAAGAAGCAATCGATTTAGCTAAAACTTCGAAGCAACCTCTTTTATTAGATATCAAAACAAGTAAGCAAGACAGTTTAGATATGCCTAAACAATTAGCCGAGTTATTGGCAGATAGAGACGTTGTTGATTCCTATTTGGTCCAATCAACCAATGAGGCTTTTTTAAATCAGATTAAAGAAGTAAATCACGACTTACAGGTGGGTATGATTGTCTCAATGTTACCTAGCAAGGAATATCCAGATTTCCAATTTTTAACGTTAAAGCACACAATGGCGGCGCCAGAATTTTTTGAAAGTAAACAACCAGTCTTTCTATGGACAGTTGACGAACCTGCTGAATTTAATCAATATTTAGCTACTACTGCTCACGGAATTATTACAGATAATGCTTTGATGGCAAATTCAATTGAACAACGTGGTACAATCAACGCTCTGATGACTTCTTATATTGATGTGATTCAAAAAAATGAAACATTATAGAAAAAACGATCGAAATCAATTAAGATTTCGATCGTTTTTTAGTTATTCTTAAAACATAATCTAAACTAGTTGTTAGTCAATTTTTTTGCTAATTTCAACATAATGAGACCAATTAGTAAAAAATAGCAAGGCATTGCCCAGAGCGTTCCATTGTGAACAAAGCTCATGCCAAATGTAACCACACTTACTAGTAAATAGTAACCTAGACTAAACAGTCCACCAGCAGATCCAATGACATCTTGAAAATCCATTAATGCAAGGCTTAAACAATTAGGTAAAGCCGTTCCTGTTCCAAGTAGCGTGATAAAAACACCTACTAGCAACATAAACCATTGCCATTCTGAGGTGAAAAAAGTTGATACACTGACAGCTAAAATAATACTTATACCTACCAGCATTATTTTGATTCCATCTAAAATAATTTTTTCTGGTTGTCTAGTTGTGACTAAACGCTTTGACAAAAGTGAACCTAAAATACTTGCTACTGCGACAATCATTCCAAGGAAGCCATAGGTAGCTGTTGAAAAATGAAAATACTCAATAAAAATAAATGGCGCTTCTGCATAGTAACTAAATAAAATGCCATTGATTGTTCCAATCAAAAAACCATAAATTAAAGTTGGTTGATTTTTTAAAAAGCGGTTTACAATAGGAAGCAATTTCACTTTTGATCGTTGTTTAACATCATAGGTATCACCTAAGCTAAAATAAGCATAGCTAAAAACGAAAAGACTCATTATAACTAATACAAAAAAGACGGCTCGAAATCCCCAAAATTGGTCTACTACTCCACCAATTAAAGGACCAATAGCAGGTGTAAAGGCTAGTGCTGCAGAAATTTGAGCAAATAAAGTATGTCGTCTCAAACCATTTGTACTTTCTCTTAAAATTGTTTGGGTAACGACTGAACCCGTACTTGCTCCAAAAGCTTGCATAAAACGGGCAGCTAATAAGAATTCAATTGATTTTGCTTGAAAGCATAGAAAGCTACCAATTCCGTAAAGAATCACACCATATAGAATTGCAGGGCGACGTCCAATAAAATCAGAAACAATTCCCCAGCAAAAGACTCCTAAGGCAAAAGCTAAAAAGTAAATACTTAAGGTTAGCTGTACCGTTCCTAGTGTCGTCTCAAAATCACTTGCGATGTCTGGCAAGGAAGGTGTAAAAATCGTTTCGCTAATTTGTGGAAAACCAACTAAAATAATGAGTAATAATAAAGATGGTGCTTGAGTTGTGATGCTTTTTTTCAAAATAATTCCTCCTAATAATGATTAAAGGGTTGAAAAAAAACATCTCACTGCGGGAAGCGGCGGGAGCATAATCAATATTAATTTGTAGGTATTCATCATCTCACTCACCTCTTTTGCTCTTTTTATTTTAATTATTAGCTAGTTTACCATATTTTTTCATCAGGAACAATCTGGTATCTCCACTAGCTTGAGTGAAGTGCTCTTCTTATTTTTTCCACTTAGTTGGATCTTGCTTCCACTCTTTTAATAAACTTAAGTCGTTGGCTTCAATCGTTCCAAGCTCTAACGCAACATCAATCAGAGTAGAGTAATTGGTTAAGGTTGCAAAGGATAATTGATGCTTTTTAAAATTTTCAATCCCTTTTGGCAATTCGTATGTAAAGATGGCGGCTGCCCCTATTACATCTGCACCTTCATTTTTTGCAGCTACTGCCGCGTCAATCACACTTCCACCAGTGGAAATCAAGTCTTCAATGATGACCATTTTTTGGTTTTTAGTAATGCGTCCCTCAATTTGATTGCCTTTGCCGTGGTCTTTTGCTTTTCCACGAATATACACCATTGGCAAATCTAATAGCTCTGCAACCCATGCAGCGTGAGGAATTCCAGCCGTAGCCGTGCCAGCAATCACTTCTGCTTCAGGGTAATCACGCTTGATCAGTTCTGCTAAACCCTTTGCAATTTCACGTCGCACGCTTGGGTAGCTCATCGTAATACGATTATCGCAATAAATTGGACTTTTAATGCCACTTGCCCATGTATATGGCTCATTCGGACTTAAACTCACTGCTTTTATTTCTAATAAATCTTGGGCAATCTTTTTTTCAATTGACATTTATTCTTCGACTCCATTCCATTGGTTTTTAATTGTGTGATAGCTCTTAACTGGATCTGCTGATTGAGTAATGGGACGACCTACTACGATAAAGCTTGAGCCTGCTTCTTTGGCGCGACTTGGTGTTGCAACACGTTTTTGATCGCCTTTTTCATCCCCACTTGGACGAATTCCAGGAGTTACACACAGGAATTTACTTGCTGTATTTTCTTTGATTAGCTGCGCTTCTAAGGCGGAACAAACAACTCCGTCTAATCCTGCACTTTGTGTTAATTTTGCATAGTGAATCACGCTTTGGAGCAAGGGAACTTGAATCAATTGTTCGGTTCGCATGGCTTCTTGTGTAGTAGAGGTTAATTGCGTTACAGCGATGAGGCTCGGTCTTTGGCTACCGGCTGGCGTACCTGAAATAATTCCACTCATTGCGGCTTCCATCATTTGTTTTCCTCCTGCAGCATGAACATTAATCATATCGACACCCAATGCAGCTAAACCTTTCATTGAACGTTCAACTGTATTTGGAATATCATGTAATTTTAAATCTAAGAAAATTTGATGTCCTAAGCTTTTCATCCATTTAACTACTTCTGGTCCGTTCTGGTAATACAACTCCATTCCAACTTTAACAAATAATTGTTCATTCTTGAAATGAGTTAAAAAGGTTTTAATTTCGTCGCTTGTTGAAAAATCCAAAGCGATAATTGGTTTTGATTGCATGTTATCTTCCTTCCCTTACTTCTTTAATGAGTGCTTCTAGTGAAGGTATTCCAAGTTCATCCATTCGTCTTGGAAGCTCTTCAATCAGTTTAGGGCAAATCATGGAATCTGTAAAGTTGGCTGTTCCAACAGCTACTGCACTTGCTCCAGCCATAAACATTTCTAGCACGTCATCAACTGTATAAACGCCTCCCATTCCAATTATAGGAATGTTCACGCTGTGACTCACTTGATGAATCAACCGAATGGCAACAGGTTTAATGGCTGGCCCTGATAAACCGCCTGTCTTATTTGCTAAAATCGGTTGCTTGGTTTTTAAATCGATACGCATACCTAACAATGTATTAATCATTGAAATCCCATCAGCGCCTGCTGCTTCAACTGCTTTGGCAATGGGAACGATATCTGTTACATTTGGTGAAAGTTTGACATAAATTGGCACGCTTGAAACAGCTTTAACAGCTTGAGTCAGCTCATAAATCACTTTTTCATCCGTTCCAAACGCGATACCACCATGTTTTACATTTGGACAGGAAACATTTAACTCAATTGCAGCTACATTAGGTGCTTTTGAAATTTCCCTACAAACTTCTATATAATCCTCTTTAGTTGATCCAGCTACATTGGCAATGATAGGAACCTTGAATTGCTCTAGTTTAGGTAATTTTTCTGTTAAAATAACTTCTAATCCTGGATTTTGTAATCCAATTGCATTTAGCATTCCGCTTGTGGTTTCAGCAACTCTTGGAGTAGCATTGCCAAAACGTGGCTCTAAGGTACAGGCTTTTATCATCATGGAGCCTAATTGGTTTAAATCGAAATATTTCGCATATTCTTCACCAAAGCCAAAGCATCCACTTGCCGGCATGATTGGATTTTTTAAATCTAAACCGGGTAATTTAACGGCTAAACGATTCATTATAAAACCACCTCTCCCACTTTAAACACTGGTCCTTCGTCACAAACTTTATAGCTTGTTTGACCCGTTGGATCGGATTTTTTAGGACAAACACAGGCATAACAAGCACCCATTCCACAAGCCATTCGTGCTTCCAGTGATAAAAATGCGTTTTGATTTTCATAACGATTTTCAACAGCCATCAATAGACCTCTTGAGCCACAAGCATAGACTACATCAGGCTTACCTTGTAAAGTATCTAATAAATGCCCCACATGACCATGTTGACCTTTAGAACCATCATCTGTGGCTAAATGAACTTCTCCTAATTCAGAAAATTCCTTTTCATAAAAAATGACGTCTTTTGTTGCAAAGCCAAAAATCAGTTCTACTTTTACACCCTTTTTAACCAGCTGTTTAGAAAGCTCATATAGGGGAGGAACTCCAATTCCCCCACCGATAACAAAGGCTGTTTGCCCTTTTTGAACTGATTCTAATGGAAATCCATTGCCAAGCGGCCCCATGACATCTAATAAGTCACCTGTTTTTAAGTGGCTCATCGTTTCGGTTCCTGCTCCTTCAATCCGATAAATAATACTACATTCTTTTTTTTCTGGGATAATTTCAGCAATACTGATTGGTCTTCTGAGTAAAAGATCTGATTGAGGTACTAAAATATGCAAAAATTGACCTGGCACCTGCATTTCATTAACTAATTCCCCCGTTAAGCGCATTTCAAAAATTTTAGGTGCTAGTTGTTTTTGATCAACAACCGTCATGAGTTCTTGTAACATAAAATTCCTCCTAACAAGTTTGACTATAAGGGTGCTGTATCGAATGAGCGTGATTCTAAGACTTTTAAAATAGCGTTAGCCGTATCTAACGAGGTGAACAACGGTACCCCATGTTCAACTGCTTCACGGCGAATTAAAAAGCCGTCAGTTTGCACTTCTTTATCCCGTCCCATTGTGTTTACAACCACTTGCAAACGATTTTGTCTGATGGCATTTAACACATTTTTTTCGTCTTCATTTGCTGAGATTTTATCCACTTCTTTTACTTGAATGCCTTTGTGTTTGAAATAATTAGCTGTCCCAGTAGTTGCCATAATTTGGTACCCAATTGTATTAAAACGTTTGGCTAATATGACAGCTTCTTCCTTATCTTCATCCGCAATGGTGAATAGGACGGTTCCGTAATCAGCTAAATGAAGGTTGCTTCCCTCAAAAGCTTTGTACAAGGCTTTTTCAAGTGTTTTATCCGTTCCCATAACTTCGCCAGTAGATTTCATTTCAGGTCCTAAGTTTGTATCTACACTAAGCAGTTTGGCAAATGAAAAGACAGGCGCTTTTACATGGACACGATTCGATTCTGGGTATAAACCGCTTTGATAACCTTGTTTAGCTAAGGACTCTCCTAAGATACAATGGGTTGCTACTTGTGCCATTGGAATACCTGTGACTTTACTTAAAAAAGGCACTGTTCGGCTTGCTCGTGGGTTTACTTCTATGACATAAACTTCTTCTTCGAAAATAACAAATTGGATATTCATCATGCCGATACAATTTAATCCAATCGCCAATCGTTTGGTATAATCAACAATTTTTTGTTTTAGCGCTTCGCTTAATTGTTGTGGCGGATAAACGGCCATCGAATCTCCAGAATGGACACCAGCTCGCTCGATATGCTCCATAATTCCTGGAATCAATACGTCTGTTCCATCACTAATGGCATCGACTTCACATTCTTTTCCAAGTAAATAGCGGTCGATTAAAACGGGATGCTCTGGAGAAGCTTTTACAGCATTTCCCATATAGTTTTCTAAGTCTTTTTGGTTTTCAACAATTTCCATTCCTCGTCCGCCTAAGACGTAGCTTGGTCGAACCAAGACAGGATACCCAATTTCGTTGGCTATCGTGACAGCTTCCGTTGTACTTAATGCAGTTGCACCAAGAGGCTGTGGGATGTTTAGTTCTTGTAAGGCTTGCTCAAATAAATCTCGATTTTCAGCTCGATCTAGATCTTCCACGCTTGTTCCTAAAATATGAATGCCTAATTTGGTTAAGGGTTCAGCAAGGTTAATTGCCGTTTGTCCGCCAAATTGAACGATAACACCTTTTGGTTTTTCCAATCGAATGACATGCATCACGTCTTCAACTGTTAAGGGTTCAAAATACAATTTATCTGAAATTGAGAAATCCGTTGAAACTGTTTCTGGATTGCTATTCATAATAATGGCTTCATAGCCTAATTTTTGGATAGCTTTAACCGAATGTACCGTAGCGTAGTCAAATTCCACTCCTTGTCCAATTCGAATGGGACCAGATCCGATAATCAGAATCGATTCTTTTTCAGTAATGATGCTTTCATTTTCCTCTTCGTAGGTGCTGTAAAAATAAGGCGTTGTAGATTCAAACTCAGCTGCACAAGTATCAACCATTTTATAAACGGGAACTATCTCATTTTGGTAGCGTAATTCGGCTACTTCATTCGTTTTTTTCTGCCATAACTCTGCAATGACACTATCTGAAAAACCATACTCTTTTGCCATTTTCAAAGTAGCTATATTTTCTGGTTGGGCTTGTAGTTCGTTTTCAATTTCTACGATATGCAACAATTTGTCTAAGAAAAACAAGTCGATTTTCGTTAATTCAGCTAATTCTTCAATTGTGTAGCCTCGTCTAATTCCTTCTACTAAATAAAACAAACGATCGTCTTGAGCTTTAATCATTTTTTCAACTAATGCTTCATCACTGACTTTTTTTGCAGCAGGGATTGAAACATGAAGGGCTCCAATTTCTAAAGAGCGCACGGCTTTTAAAAGGGACTCTTCAATTGTTCGACCAATTGCCATTACCTCACCAGTTGCTTTCATTTGGGTTCCTAGTTTACGATCGCCATTTTCAAATTTATCAAAAGGCCATCTTGGAATTTTAGTCACCACATAATCTAATGCCGGTTCAAATTGCGCATAGGTTGTTCCAGTCACTGGATTTTTCATTTCATCCAATGTTAACCCAACTGCAATTTTTGCCGCTAGCTTAGCAATGGGATAACCAGTAGCCTTACTTGCAAGTGCGGAAGAACGACTCACTCTTGGATTAACTTCGATAATATAATATTGGAAGCTATTTGGATCAAGGGCTAACTGAACATTACACCCTCCTTCAATTCCCAAGGCACGAATAATTTTTAAGGAAGAATCTCGTAACATCTGGTACTCGACATCAGATAACGTTTGACTTGGAGCAACAACAATCGAATCCCCTGTGTGAATCCCAACTGGATCAAAATTTTCCATGTTGCACACAACCATCGCATTGTCATGACTGTCTCGCATCACTTCATATTCGATTTCTTTAAATCCTGCAATGCTCATTTCGACTAAACATTGATTAGCAGGTGAAAGCTTTAATCCATTGGCTACGATTTCTTCCAGTTCTTTTAAGTTGTCACAAATTCCGCCACCTGTACCACCTAGGGTAAAAGCAGGTCGAACAATTAATGGAAATCCGACTTGTTCTGAAAATTTAACCGCTTCAGCAACCGTATGAACAATGTCACTTTCAGGAACCGGCTCGCCAAGTTGATGCATTAATTGCCTAAATAAATCGCGGTCTTCAGCTTGGTCAATTGCACTTAATTTTGTCCCCAGTAATTCAATGGATAACTCTTCTAAAATCCCTGAATTCGCTAGCTCCATCGCCATATTTAAGCCAGTTTGCCCTCCCAAGGTTGGTACGATTGCGTCAGGTAACTCTTTTCTAAGGATACTAGATACAAATTCCAAGGTAATCGGCTCAATGTAAACTTTATCTGCAATCTCTTGATCCGTCATAATAGTTGCTGGATTTGAGTTGATTAAAACAACTTCATACCCCTCTTCTTTTAATGCTAAACAGGCTTGCGTACCGGCATAGTCAAATTCTGCTGCTTGTCCAATGACAATTGGTCCGGAACCGATTACTAATATTTTCTTTAAATCACTTCTCTTAGGCATCAGACTGTTGCTCCTTTCCAGCATCGATTAATTCCATAAATTGATCAAATAAATGAACAGCATCATGTGGCCCGGGTGCTGCATCTGGATGAAATTGAACACTGAAAACTGGATGATAACGATGTTTGATTCCTTCAACTGTTCCATCATTTAATTCGGTATGGGTAACAATTAAATCAGTTCCAGCTATTGTTTTATCATTTACTGCGTACCCATGATTTTGAGAGGTGAAGTCAATGCGTCCAGTCGCAATCTCTTTTACTGGATGATTAAAACCACGGTGACCAAATTTTAATTTAAACGTATCGGCTCCATTAGCTAGTGCAATCAGTTGGTGTCCTAGACAGATTCCAAAAATCGGAACCTTTCCTTGAATCCCTCGAATCATCTCTAGCGCTGTTGGGACATCTTTTGGATCTCCGGGTCCGTTTGTTAACATCACGCCATCTGGTTTTAAATCTAAAATAGTTTGGCTATCTGTATCATAAGGTAAAACCGTTAAGTGGCAGTCGCGATTGCTTAACTCTCTTAAAATACTGTGCTTAAGACCAAAATCAATCACAACAATATTTCGACCATTTCCGGGACTTGGATATGCTTTTGTTGTTGACACTTGAGCGACTTGATTGGTTGGCAACACAGTCGCTCTTAATTGATCAAAAGCATGTTCCAGATCCTCTGTATCATTCGTAATCATGCCTTTAATCGTTCCTTTATCTCTTAAAAGACGAGTTAATTTTCTTGTATCAATTCCGGATATCCCTGGAATGTTTCGTTTTTTTAGAAATTCATCTAGGGTCATTTGGTTACGCCAATTCGACGCAACTCTCGCATGCTCCTTTACAATAACGCCTTTACAGGTAGGTTCAATGGACTCAAAATCGTCACGATTAATGCCGTAATTGCCTACAAGGGGAAATGTAAAAGCAATCATTTGACCGTTGTAGGACTGATCGGTAATCGTTTCTTGGTAACCCGTCATACCGGTTGTAAAAACCACTTCTCCTGTTACTTCTTGTGGCGCTCCAAAACCTTTTCCTTTAAATATTGTGCCATCTTCTAATAGTAATAAGCGATTCATTGATTATGCCCCTTTCGTATATACCACTTTCCCGTCAACCATAGTCATTTCTGTTAAACCTGATACCTTCCATCCAATAAATGGTGTGTTGCTTGCTAGTGATTTAAAATCAGCTGCATCGATGACTTCTTCTTCCTCAAGATTAAAAAAGGCTAAGTCGGCTGTTTCACCAACAGCTAATCTTCCTGAATTTAATTTGAAAACGTCGCTTGGTTTGGTGCTCATCCATTCAATCAGTTGATTTAAGGTTACAATTCTCGTTTTTACAAAATGGGTATACATTAAAGCAAAAGCCGTTTCGATACCGACAATTCCAAAGGGTGACGTTAACATAGAAGCTTCTTTTTCTTCCTTGCCATGAGGAGCATGATCCGTTGCAATAAAATCAAGTGTTCCATCTAATAATCCTTCAAGTAAAGCTGCTTGATCGTCTTCACCTCTCAATGGTGGATTCATTTTATAAATGCCAGTGTCTCCAGGTATATCGTCTTCACAGAGTAGTAAATGATGGGGAGTAACCTCTGCAGTTACGTGAATTCCAGCTAGTTTTGCCTCGCGAATCACTCGGACACTTTCTTTTGTTGAAACATGACAGACATGATAATGAGCTCCAGTTGCTTCACTTAATAACACATCTCGAGCAATTTGAGACGCTTCGGTAATGCTTAAAATCCCTGGTAAATTTAGTTTTTCAGACATGGCACCCTGATGCATGACGCCTCCAAATAATAAGGAATCATCTTCTGTGTGAGCGACGATGGCTACGTTATTTTTTGCGGCTTCTTCCATGGCTAAATACATTGTACCTGCCGTTTGAACTCCAACTCCATCATTTGTAAAGGCAAACGCGCCTTCTTTAATTAATGCTGTTTGATCTACAAGCTCCTGACTTTTCAAACCTGTTGTTATGGGTGCATATTGCAACACCTTTATAACCGCATCGTCTTTAATTTTTTGTTGAATGGCAGCGAATTTTTCTGGTGTATCTGGAACCGGATTGGTATTCGGCATTGCACAAACCGTTGTAAATCCTCCTCGTGCAGCCGCTAAACTTCCTGAAGCAATGGTTTCTTTATACGTGAATCCTGGTTCTCTTAAATGAACATGGACATCTACTAAGCCTGGTGTCACTAGACTTCCCTTAGCATCAATGATAGTATCTGCTGTTAAGCCTATTTTTTCTAACTCTAGCCCAATTGCCTCGATTTTAGTGTCTTTAATTAGCAATTCAATAGGTTCTAATGTATCATTGTGTGTCAGAATTTTTGCATTTTTTATCCATGTGATCATTTTTAAACCGCCTCTTTCCATTCCAAATTTTTTTATTCGCATAAAATCAGCAACAAATTCAACAATCGAACCTGTTGCTGATTCATCTCTTTATAAAACTGCTTCTAAAATTGCCATTCTTGTATACACACCATTGGTCATTTGTTGAACAATACGTGAACGCTCACACTCGACTAACGTTCCTTGCAGTTCAACATCGCGATTAACAGGCGCTGGGTGCATGATAATCGCCATTTCTTTCATTTTTTGTTCTCTTTCTTCTGTTAATCCGTGCATTGCAAGGTATTTTTCTTTTGAAAAGTTTCCATAATATTCATGGCGTTCGTGTTGAACGCGTAACAACATCATGACGTCAACAAGTGGTGCAAGTTCATCTATTGGAAGATAGGTGCCAAATTCGTCAAAAGCTGGATCATACCATTCTTCTGGACCTGAAAAATAGACTTCTGCTCCTAATCGTTTTAACATTTGCATGTTAGAATTGGCTACTCTTGAATGGGTTAAATCGCCTACGATGGCTACTTTTAATCCTTCAAAACGGCCAAATTCTTCATAAATTGTCATCAGATCTAGCAGACACTGGCTTGGATGTTGTCCACTTCCATCACCGCCGTTTACGACGGCTAGTTTAATTCCGGTACTAGCAATCAATTCTTCATAATAAGCTTCGTCTCCGTGTCGAATAACAGCGACGTCAACTCCTAAGGCATCCATTGTTAAGACGGTATCGTACAAGGTTTCTCCTTTATTCACACTACTAGTAGAAACTTCAAAATCAATGATATCAATGCCTAATTTTTTTTCAGCCATTTCAAAACTTTTATGGGTTCGGGTACTATTTTCAAAAAAAAGGTTCACTGCATATTTTTGCTCTGGCGGCGCGTATACGGAACCTTTTTTAAATTCTCCAGCGCGTTTGATTAAGGACATTACCTCTTTGTTTGATAGTGCTTCAACAGATACAAGATTCTCTAAATGTAATTTTTGAATAGTTGTTGTCATATGATTTTCCCCTCCATTAAATGTTTTGCTTGCTGTTAGACTGTATTAATTGGTTTCACTTTTTGCTTGCTTTGGTAATACTAAGTTTAAAATAATTCCTACGACTGTTGCTAAACTCATACCAGAAAGGGTTAGCGAACCAAATTCTAGGAACGCACCGCCAATTCCAATGACTAAGATAACTGAAGCGATAATCAAGTTGCGTTTTTTATCAAAATCAATTTTGTTGTCAATCAAGATTCTTAAGCCGCTTGAAGCGATGACTCCGAATAATAGGAAGCTGATGCCGCCAATAACTGGCCCCGGTATACTTAAGATAACGGCGCTAACCTTGCCGATAAATCCAAACAGGATGGCTAAAGTTGCAGCTCCTCCGATAACGAAGACACTGTGCACTCTTGTTAATGCTAAGACACCAATGTTTTCTCCATAACTTGTTGCAGGTGGTCCACCAAGTAGTGAAGCTAGAATTGTTGCAGAACCGTCAGCAAAGATCGTTCTTGATAAACCTGGTTTTTTGAAAAAGTTGCGTGTGGTGATTTTATTTAATACCATCAGATGACCGATATGTTCACTCATTGTGACAAAGGCGATTGGCGCCATCGTAGCTAGAGCAGCTAGTGAAAAGGCTGGTTTATATGAAACAAATGGGATTTGGAAGTTTGGAACTTGGAACCATGCTGCTGCTTCGACTCCTGATAAATCAACAATTCCAACCATTAACGAGATGACGTAGCCTGAAACAATACCGATTAAAATCGGAATTAAACTTAGAAATCCTTTTAAATACATGTTGCAAATAATGGTAATCGCTAGTGTTGCAAGTGCGACTAAAATGTAAGTCACACTATAATTTTCAGGAGCAGCTGTAGCTCCAATATACATGGCTTGGTTTGCCGCTGTACCTGAAAGACTTAGTCCGATTACCATCACAACGGGTCCTACAACGATTGGTGGTAGAACTTTGTCTAACCAATCCGATCCGATCATTTTGATGACTAGAGCAACAATCCAGTAAACGAGTCCAGCATAAAGGGCTCCTTGGAAAGCTGCAGGATAGCCACCTCCATTTTTAATTACCATAAGCATAGGTGTAATAAAAGCAAAGCTACTTCCCAAATAAGCAGGGATTTTTCCTTTTGTGATTCCGATATAAAGTAACGTTCCTAACCCAGATGTTACTAAGGCAATTCCTGGATTTAAGCCAACTAAGATGGGCACTAATACAGTAGCTCCAAACATGGTGAACAAGTGTTGCAAACTTAACCCAAACCATTGAATCCCCGGTGGTTTTTCATGAATATCTAAGACAACATCTGGATTTCTTTTAACTTCTTTAACTGACATTTTTAATTGCTCCTCGTTTTTAAAAGTCAACATTAAGTGACTTCAATGCATTTTTTGTAAAGAAAAAGAACCTGAAGGTCTATGTGAGACTCCCAGGTTCTTTAAATCATTGAATTTGCTAAAGTTTCCCTGTTTTCATCTAAAACGAGAGATTCCAAAACATTCAATTCATTATGGTGACCTTCTGTGCCTCTCTGGACTCAGTTAAAGTTTCACGATTCTTTTTTATTCGATTTATTAGTTAATTTTTTTAATGGATACTTTATCTAATCCATCGATTTCTTCGACTTCGACTTTAATTTGTTCGTCTAATGAGGTTGGAATATTTTTCCCAACAAAATCAGCTCGAATCGGTAATTCTCTGTGTCCTCTGTCTACAAGGACTGCTAATGAGATTTTTTGTGGTCTTGCGATATCCATCAGTGCGTCTAAAGCGGCGCGTATCGTACGACCAGTAAACAAAACATCATCAACTAGAATGACTTGCTTGCCTTCAATTGAAACCGGAATGTGTGAGCCATTTAGCTCTGGATCTCGTCCGTCGCTTGTGTGAACATCGTCTCTATATAATGAGATGTCTAGTTCTCCGACTGGAATTTCCACGCCTTCCAGTTGTTTTAATCGACTTGCAATGCGTTTAGCCACATAAATCCCTCTTGTTTTGATTCCGACTAAAACCAAATCTTCTATTCCTTTGTTCCGTTCGATGATTTCATAGGTGATACGAGTTAAGGCCCGTTTCATCGCTGCTTCATCTACTACTTCAACTTCCTTTTGAATCACGTTCATCGCCTCCTTAATTTTTCCCGAAAAAAAACCTCTTACCTAGTTAGAGTAAGAGGGCACAATGTTATCTTTGAGGTGTAAAACTATTCCTAGTTTTACTTATGCTCCTTCTTAGCCTCACAGGACTATTGTTAAAGGAAAGTATTAAATTTTTAACTGAATTAAGAATACCTAATTTTAAAGGAGATGTCAATTGTTATTTCTTAATTCTTCTAAAGTATTTTCAAATATTGTTGGTAGCGGTGCTTCAAAGGTTAAAAATTCACCTGTTGTAGGGTGTTTAAAGCCTAATGTTTTCGCATGTAAAAACTGCCCGTTCCCTTTTAAGGTTTTCTTTGGCCCATATGTTGGATCTCCTGCAATAGGATAACCGATATAACGCATGTGAACACGAATTTGATGGGTTCTTCCTGTTTCCAATTTCAATGTGACTAAAGTAAAATCACTAAATTGTTCAATAACTGTAAAATGGGTCACAGCTGGTCTGCCATCGTCAATTATTGCTTGCTTTTTACGATCTTCCTTTGCTCTGCCAATTGGTGCATCAATGGTTCCTTTTTCATGTGGAATTTCGCCATGAACCAAAGCTACATATTCTCTCAGAGAGGTTTTATCTTTTAATTGTGCAGCTAATTTTTCATGGGCTTGATCGTTTTTAGCAACCATTAACAAGCCAGAAGTATCCTTATCAATACGGTGGACAATACCTGGACGAATCACGCCATTGATTCCAGACAAGTCTTTTACATGATACATCAAGGCGTTTACTAAGGTTCCCGTCATGTGGCCTGCTGATGGGTGAACCACCATTCCTTGAGGTTTATTCACGACCATTACATCTTCGTCTTCATAGACAATATCAAGAGGAATGTCTTCTGCAATAATCTCTAAGGGAACCGCATCTGGTTCTGTTGCTTGAATAAGGTCCCCTGCTTTGACTTTATAATTCTGTTTTACCGCTTCATCATTTACATAAACGGCTCCCTCTTTTACCCATTGTTGAATTTGTGAACGACTATGAGTGGGAAGTAATTCTGCTAAAACTTTATCGATTCTACCTTTTTCTTCGTTAATTGTAAATGTATAAATTTGTGTCATGTGCTTCTTTTCCTCATTCCATTAAGCTAATTTTTTATTTTTCTCATCTAATAAAACATAGACGATAATCAAGGCTACTCCAATACTAAGCGACATATCCGCTACATTAAAAATCGGAAAATCAAATAGTTCAACACGAACCATGTCCACTACGTATCCTAATCGAATGCGGTCAATAAAGTTTCCTAAAGCGCCTGCTAATATCAAGGTTAATCCCATTGAAAATAAGCGACTTTCCTTAGCGTACTTTTGCATGATATAGAGAACACCAATGATCACGACGGTTGTAATCACGTAAAAAAACCACATTTGTCCTTCTAAAATACTCCATGCAGCTCCTGTATTTTGAATGTACATCCAAGATAAAACACCGGGTAAAAATGCTTTTACTTGGTATAATTCAATGTTTTGTACGACCAAATATTTTGTCACTTGATCTACTATCAGGACCACTAGGGCTAATAGATAATAATAAATCATTTTTTAACCTCACTTTATAAACTTTCATTTAAAATATAAAATTGTTCCTATCTTTCCTATTCTACCTTATTAATTGCTTTAGGGATAGTTTTTTTATCATGAACTTTTTAAAATTGATTTTTTTTGCAAATATTTTGTTATCTTAGTATTTGGTTCAATGAACAGGTACAATCTAGCGAAGCTATTGCTTTTAAATGCAACGCCTAATACGGTATACTTAGTAAAATGAGATTAAAGGAGGAGTCTATTTTGAAGTGGTATGAAAATGTACTAAATGGTTGTCTTAGAACCATTAAATTTATCTTTGTTTGTTTGATAGCCTTTATGATTTATCAAAATCTATTTGCATCCATTCTTACAAAAAAAATTCATATTTTTATTTACATTGTTTTTTGGGCATTTACAGCGTATCTTTTTCTTCCCTGGTTAAATCGTTTATTAACAAAATTTTATGTCCCCGATTATTTTATCGGACGAACTAAAACAAATGATGGTTTACTAGGTGACCCAATCAATTTGGCTTTTTATGGCACTGAAAAAGAGTTGGTTGCGGCTTTTAAAGCTAGCGGTTGGCATATTGCAGACCCACTTTCTATTCGTAGTTCATGGAAAATTACTCTTTCAAGTATTTTAGGTAAATCTTACCCTACTGCACCTGTCAGCTCACTATTTTTATTTTCTAGAAAACAGGATTTGGCATTTGAAATGGAAATTGATGGCAACCCCCGAAAAAGACATCATATACGAATTTGGCAAACACCAAAAGATTGGCATTTGCCAGGCGGGAAAACGGCTGATTGGTTAGGTGCTGCAACCTATGATAAACATGTAGGCTTGTCTTTATTTACCGGACAAATCACTCATAAAATCGATGCAAACGTAGACCACGAAAGGGATTTTGTTATCGATTGTTTAAAAAAAGGAACGTTTGTTAAAGCAATTGAAGTTGTTCCTCATTTTACAAGTAGTTATCATGCTCGTAACGGTGGTGGCGATCGTATCCATACGGATGGTGCCTTGCCCTTCATCACAATTAAGAATGAAAAATCTAGTTGAATGAATTTACTCTTGGCCTCTATGTAATTATGTAGAGGTTTTTTTGTTCAAATAAACGATTTTTTTATCGAAACTATTCATTCTAGCTAAAGACATTTTTTCCTTTTGTCCGCTTCATCCAAAGAATTCGTTTATTTGTCATGTTATATTTATGATGATAACGCTTACTTAGGAGGGATGCTATGTTAGAAGATAATCAAAAGCCTTTAAAAAATTCAAAGTATAAAGGCTATCAAGCTGATTTACTTCCTAAAACAAAAAGACAACAAACGTGGGGAACTTTTAATTACTTTACTTTATGGATGGGATCCGTACACAATGTTCCCAATTATGTAGCTGTTGGTGGCTTTTTTTTCTTAGGAATTGCTCCTCAATACATTATGTTGGCGATTTTTTTTAGTTCGATTTTAATTGCGGGCATGATGATATTAAATGGAAAGGCTGGTTCTAAATATGGAATTCCATTTGCAATGTCACTGCGTGCTTCCTATGGAGAAAAAGGAGCATTGATTCCTGGCATTCTAAGAGGCTGTATTGCTGCCATTATGTGGTATGGCTTGCAAACCTACACGGGCTCATTGGCTTTGCTCATTTTAATCGGAAAAATTTGGCCTACTTTTTTAAGCCTTGGTGGTGATTTTCAATTTTTAGGAATTACAATGCCTGGTTTAATTGCATTTACTATCTTTTGGTCTTTAAATTTAATGATTGGCTTAGGTGGTGGAGCAATTCTAAATAAGTTCACAGCACTGCTTAATCCTTTAATTTATGTATTGTTTGGTGGAATGACAATTTGGGCTTTAAATATTGGTGGAGGCTTATCCGAAATTTTAGCCTATATACCACAACAGATTTCCAAAGAGTACGCCCCACTTATCATTTTCTTTATGATTATTAACGCAAATCTTGCTGTTTGGGCAGCTCCTGGCGTTAGTGCTTCTGATTTTACACAACATGCTAAGAGTTTCAAAAGTCAGGCCTTTGGTCAATTTGCGGGACTAGTTCTTTCTTATGGCTTGTTTGCCTTTTCAAGTGTCACGATTTTAGCTGGCGCAAGTATTCATTATGGTGTAGATACTTGGAATATTTTAGATATCGTGACGAAATGGGATCACTTAGCAGCTACAGCCTTTGCAACACTAGTTTTACTCTTAACAACGATTTCAACAAATGCCACAGGAAATATTATACCTGCTGGCTATCAATTAGCAGCTACTTTTCCAAAAAAGATTTCATATAAACAAGGTGTTTTAATTGCTAGCATTATTAGTTTTTTAATTTGTCCTTGGAAATTAATGGAAAATCAAGCAAGTATTTATACATTTTTAGAAATTATTGGTGGTATTTTAGGGCCTGTTTTAGGTGTAATGTTGGCTCATTACTTTGTAGCAATCAAGCAAACTCTTGTGCTTGATAAACTTTATGTCACAAAAGGAACCACGGGCTATTATCAAAGTGGGATCAATTGGCTAGCATTAAGTATCACTTTTTTCTCTACCGTCCTATCTTTTACAGGGAAAATCATTCCAAGTTTATCTATTCTTTCTGGCTTCTCGTGGATGATTGGCAGTGTATCTGCTTTTGTACTTTATAGTTTTTCTATTTTAATTTTCAAATCATCAACCAATATAAGGAGGAAATAAAATGAATTATGATTTACTAATTAAAAACGGGACAGTCATTTTAGAAGATCAAGCAATTGTCACCAATATTGCTGTTAAGGATGGAAAAATTGCAGCCATTGGAGCAGATTTAACACAAGGAACTGAAACGATTGATGCGAGAAAATTGATTGTTTCACCTGGAATGGTGGATGCTCATGTGCATATTTCAGAACCTGGTCGTACTCACTGGGAAGGTTACCAAACAGGGACAAAAGCTGCAGCTAAAGGTGGTGTGACTACCTTTATTGAAATGCCTTTAAATCAACTTCCTGCCACTACTAGTCGTGAAACATTGCAACTGAAATTTGATGCGGCTAAGGGAAAACTTTCCATGGATGTCGCACTTTTTGGTGGACTTGTTCCATATAATTTAGAGGACTTAGAGGATTTAGATGAAGAAGGTGTCGTTGCGTTTAAATGCTTCTTAGCCACCTGTGGTTTTCCTGATGAACCAACGGATTTTCAAAATGTAGACGATTATTCGTTTTTTGCTGGAATGAAAAAAATTGCTAAAATGGACAGTTTACTAGCTATTCACGCAGAAAATGCGTTAATTTGTGATGAACTAGGTAAAGTTTCTCAACGTAAGGGACAAACATCAACGGATGATTATGTAGCATCAAGACCACCCTTTACAGAAGTTGAAGCCGTTCGCAGAGCCATTTATTTAGCAAAAATTGCCGATTGTCAAATTCATATTTGCCATTTAAGTACGCCCGAAGCGATTTCAGAAGTCACAAAAGCTAAACAAGCTGGTCAACGAGTGACTTGCGAATCATGTACTCACTATTTTGCTCTCAATCAAGAACAATTTGCTGAAATTGGCATGAGTGCTAAGTGTGCACCGCCATTAAGAGATCAAGCAAATCAAGAATTACTATGGGAAAAATTATTTAATGGCGAAATTGATTTTGTTACATCTGACCACTCTCCCTGCCCTCCTGAAATGAAAATTGGAAATGCTTTTACTGCTTGGGGAGGTATTTCTGGTTTACAAAATAATGTGGATATTCTTTTTGATGAAGCCGTTCAAAAACGTGGAATGTCACTAACTCAATTTGCGGACTTAATTGCTACGGCTCCAGCAAATTTATATCAATTGAAAACGAAAGGCAGTATTGCGATTGGAAAAGATGCAGATTTTACATTTATTAAACCAAAAGCACCTTATACACTAAAAGAATCAGATTTAGAATATAAAAATAAAATTAGTCCATATATTGGACGAGAAATTGGTTGTCAAGTTGTCAGAACCATTTTACGTGGCGAAACGATTTACGATAAACAAACAAAAGCATTTAAAGAAGCTACTGGTCACTTTTTATTAAAATGACAGTTAAAAGAAATACCTTTTTAAGTAAAGGTATTTCTTTTTTTTCTGAAACTAAAAAAACCTTTAGAAAAAATACTTTCTAAAGGTTTTTTAAATTTAACGGTGATAAACTTCTAAAGCTTTTGCAACGGCTTTACCAACATGAATTTTTCCACCATGTAATAAAATTGCCGCTTCAAGAGCGCCCAAAGTTTGCAAGACATTGGCTTTTTGGCTGCTGTATCCCATATTGCCAATACGCCAAATTTTACCTTTTAATGAACCAAAAGAACTTGCAATTTCAACGCCAAATTCAGTTAATAATGTTTCCCTAACAGCCTCACCGTCAACCCCTTCAGGAATCTCCACACAAGTAACTGTCACCATCTTACTTTTAGGATTGCCAAATAACGTCAAGCCCATAGCAACTAGCCCTTCCATCATTGCTTTCTCATTTAATTGATGACGTGCATATCGAGCTTCAAGCCCTTCTTGTTGAACAATTCTTAAGCCTTCGTGAATACCATAAATCATGGAAGTCATTTCGGTATGATGATTAATCCGCTCTGCTCCCCAATAGCGTTGAATTTGACTCAAATCAAGGTAATTACTTTGGATAAAATGGTCATTTCTAAATTGATCTGATAATCCTAATTCCATTTGATAACGATCAGTTAAGCATTCTTCCACTCGCTCATTATAAGTAATCGGCGCCATCCCTGAGGGAACACTAAGACATTTTTGAGTGCCACCAATGGCAATATCGATACACCATTCATCAACCTTAACTGGTGCTCCGGCAAAAGTTGCCACTGCATCAACTAAAAATAAACATCCATTTTTACGACAAAAATGACCGATTTCTTTTAATTCTTGGATTTGACCTGTAGAAGTTTCACCATGAACCATGGCTACTATTTTTGGATTAAATTCTTTGATAGCGTCAATAACTTCTGTTGGTTCAAAAGTTTCTCCCCACTCTTTTTCAATTAACTTAATTTCTGCTCCTGCACGTTCTGCTAATTCAACAAACAAGTAGCCAAAACGACCATACGCAGGAATCAAGACACGATCGCCTTTTTCTATTAAGCCAAACATAGCTGCTTCTAAACCAGATCTTGACGTTCCATCAACAACAAAAGCTTGTTTATTCTTAGTTTCAAAAGGGGTTTTCAATAATGTTGAAACTTCTCCCATAATTTCAAAAAAAGCTGGATCATATTGCCCTAAAATAGGTGTTGCAAGTGCTCTTAAAACTCTTGGCTCTGCTTCAACTGGACCTGGTGTCATAATGGTTCTTTTCGGTACTGAAAGTTCTTTAATCATTGATATACCTCCCAAAAGTTTGACAATCTCTACTACTTTCTATTATAAAACAAAGGACTTTGTGATTCTTTATTCAAAGTATACAATAGATGTTTAATTCTATATTCAAAACAGCTAAAATAACGATTGACTTTTTAATTTACTATCGATAGAATAATACTATCTATTCTTTTAAGATATGGGGGAACTAATTTTATGACTACACTAGGGGAAATTTTGACAATTCCACGTTTTTCAACCATTCATACATTAAATAAAAAGGCGGATTTATCAAAAGTAGTTGATACCATTGAAATATCAGAAACACCTGATGTAGCGCTTTTTTTACCTAAAAATTCATTTTTACTTACAACTGCGATGGTCTTTGAAAATGATCCAGCTGGTTTGTGTAGCATGATTCAAAGCTTGCATGATTTACCTGCAGCTGGTATTGGAATCAAACTAGGTCGCTTTATTGATGAAATTGACCCAAAGGTACTTGAATTTGCAGATAAGCTTCAGTTTCCTATCCTCCAAATTCCGAGTACCGTTACTTTAGGAACGATTTCTCATCAACTGTTGTCTTATATTTGGGATCAACAAACAGAAAAACTCAACTATGCATTGGATATTCAAAAGAAATTTGCGAATATGATGATTAAGGACGCAACGCTAGCTTCTTTAATTCGTCACTTAGGCTCAATTTTAAAACGTCCTGTTTTATTAGTGGACTCTTTTCTTGAAATTGTTGCTGAATCCAGACACTTAAAACAACAACCTCACATTTTAGAGGCTCATTTTAATAAAATGATTCCTAAACTTAAAGAGGCGCAAAAATTAGGGAAAGAATACTCATTTATCTTAGAAAGTGATGCCGAACAGCAGCTTTTAGTTTCTGTATTCCCAGTTCAAACAGGTTCATATTTCCCTTATTTATTAGTTATTTTCAAAGCAGATCAAATTCCTTATCCTTTTTCACAATTTGCAATTGAACAAGCAAATATTGTGTTATCTTATACCTTATATAAAAATCAAAAATTGTTAGAAAGTAATTTGATATTACGAGAAGATTTCTTTCAACAACTGCTTGAACTAAGCAATAATGAAAAAATGCTCAACTGGTTAGAGTATGGAAAAGATTATGGACTTAAGTCGTCTACTTCTTATCAAATAGTTTTAGCAACAATTCAGTTAACTCTTGAAAATCAAGTGCCCCCAAAAAATCAATCGTATTTAGCCTATCAATGGTTGGAAAAACAGCTGGAAGAAGTCCTTCCAAACGCGTTACTATTTCCAATAAAAAATTCAAATTATTATGGGATTCTATTGCAGGACTCTACAGCCAAAATGACCAAACAGTTAGAAGCAATTCACCATAAATTAAAACATTTATTGCCTCTTCATTTAAGCTTTTTTATTGGAAATACAGTTTCTGAATTATCAGCTTTGCATTTTTCATATAACGAAGCTTTAGAAATCCTGCAACAACAAGAAAACAAGTTACATGAATGTACTATTTTAAATCATTACCAATTAAAAGGAATCAACAAATTGGTAGAATACGTGCCAAAAAAAGAAATTGAACATTTTTGCGCTGTTTACTTAAAAACGCTAGCTTTTCCTAAAGAAGAAACGTTAATTGAACTACGGAAAACATTAAAAGTCTATCTGGAGTGTCAGTGTGAAATTACTGAAACTTCCAAACGGTTATTTATCCATCGTAATACCGTAAAATATCGCATAGCAAAGTGTGAAGACTTATTTCAAATGCCAATCAACGATCCGGACTTTTCATTAAAAGTAAGACTTGCATTGGTTCTCTCGGAGCCTAAAAATGACTAACAACTAACGCAAAAACCTCCAAGATTTTTGGAGGTTTTTGTTCTTATTTATTTGGAACAATTCTTGTCCCTGCATGACCAGCTAAGGCTGCTACAGCTTCATCTAACGAACAAATAATAGCTTCTTTTCCGCCAGCTGCAAATGCAATCGCAGCTTCCATTTTTGGTCCCATACTTCCATCTGCAAAATGTCCTTCACTCATATATCTTTCAGCATCTGCAAGAGCAACTTCTTCTAATTTTAATTGATTTGGTTTTCCGTAATTTAAATAAACATTAGGAACATCTGTTAAAATCATAAAGACATCTGCATCTGTTTGTTCAGATAATGTTAAGGCAGAACGATCCTTATCAATAACAGCCTCCACACCTTCTAATAAGTTTTGCTGATTTCGAATAACTGGGATTCCGCCTCCACCTGCACAAATGACGATTTGATTCTGTTCGATTAAGGTTTTAATTGCTTCAACTCCGTGAATTTTAATTGGTTTAGGTGAAGGAACCAAACGACGATAACCACGACCCGCGTCTTCTCCCATGGCCCAATTTTTTTCAGCTACTAGTTGTTTGCTTTCTTCTTCTGTGAAAAAAACACCAATAGGTTTCGTTGGATTTTGAAAGGCACTATCCGCTGGATCAACTTCAGTTTCAGTGACAAGAGTCACTACTCCAGCAGTTTCACCGGTTAATTGAAGTGCATTTTTTAATGTTTGTTCCATCATGTACCCGATAAAGCCTTGGGATTCAGCACTGCAAACATCGATTGGTAAAGCTGGAACAACAGCTTTTGCTTCTTCATTTTGACGTAAAATATTGCCAACTTGAGGCCCATTTCCATGAGTAACAATCACTTTGTGACCTGCTTTTTTTACATTTGCAATTAAATCTGAACTAATTTGTACATTTTTTAATTGATTTTCATAAGTTGCTTCTTGATTTGGACGCAATATGGCATTTCCGCCAAGTGCGATTACAACACGTTTCCCCACTCTTATTCCTCCTAATATTGCTGTTTTTCTTTAATAAATAACCCCAGTAGAATTCCTGTCAATGTATCTAAGCCAGAAGTATGCCCAGTTTTTGATAGTTGATTGATAAGGTACTTCAATTGAGTATTATTTTTTTGTCTAGTTTTCAGTTCACTTAATAAGTCATTAATTGTGGTAGTGAATTGATTTGAAAGGGCTACTTTTAAATAGGCTTTGCCAATGTCAGTTGTAAGGGTTTCGGTGGATAATAGCAGGTTTAATTGCTTTCTAACATTTTGGGATAATACTTGATAGGCTGTATCAACGCTTAGCAGACCAACTAGAAGATCATCTCCAGATGGTGTTTCCCCTTCACCGCGGCCTATAAAATAACGTAGCCCAGCTTCTATCTGATTTTTATCACTACTTTGTAATTGATTAAAAGCATTTGTAAATCGTTCGTCGTATCCTTCCAACTCAAGATTCATTGGCAGTTTGTTCCCAAACCCATTTTTCCCTGACAAGTTATTAACGGAGCGTTTTAGCTCTTCAATTTGAAAAAAATCAACAGATGTTACTATTTCTCCTTTTGAACAAAAATCAATGGTATAATCTAATGAAATTTTTATCTGCTCATTCTCGCTAAGCCACTTATTGTTTTTAAAAATAAATAGTTGATTTAAATGAAGTTGCTGGATTAATTCTTGAGTATGAGTAAGTGTTAAATGGACTGCAAAAGGCAACTCCCCATTTTTATTTGTCCCTATAAAGAGCAAATCCTCCCCATTTGATAAATTCAAACCATTTTTAAAAAGACTGTGAACTCTCCAAGTTGAGTTTTCATGTAAAAAAATTTTTAGATAACTTGATTTTTTTTGAGGATAGAATACTAACATCTGATGCGCCTCACTTTATTTAGATTTTCATACCTAGTTTTTTAGCATAAGCAACAATTGCTTTTTCAAAGCATTCAACAGGTGGATGAACTGTTCCAGCCCCAATTTGTCCTGCTCCAGCTTTAATATTAGCGATTCCAGTATTGATTACTGGAGTAATTCCTGTTTCAACTACTTTTCTAGCATCAATTCCAAGACAAATACCTTGGAAATCCCACGTAGGAACTGGGAAATTTGGATTTTGATCAATCACGATTTCCAACATTTCATTGCTGATAGCTAGAGCATCATTAAAACCGCCTGTCCCAACAAAACGAGTCACAGCAGGAGCTGCAATCATCGCCATTCCTCCAACTCCAAAAGTTTCAGTAATGGCACTATCTCCCATGTCTGGACTAGCATCTTCCCCTGAAAAACCAGTAAAGTACAAACCTTGCGGAGTATTAACAGGACCTGTAAACCATTCGTCCCCCATTCCACTAATTCGGATACCAAAATTTTCTCCATTCCGGCACATTGCGGTTACAATTGTTCCTTCTTGAATCATACGGGCGCCATCCATAATAGCTTTACTTGCGGCCATCATAATATTTAAGAAGAATTGATCCGTATCTGCTAAAAATTTGATGACTTCTTGACGTTCTTTTTCATCAATATCTAAACCAACAATAATCGGTGCCATTTCTTTAAGGAATGCAAGGGATGCTGCAATATTACGTTGGTGGAATTCATCTCCCATTGCAATTGCTTTTGCAATTAAAACATTTAAGTTCATCCCATTTTCAATAGTACGGATAGCTTTTCCTAATACTGGTCCTAAAACATCACGCATCCAACGTAAGCGGGTAATAACTTCATCTGAGTAAGCTCCAAAACGTAGTACCGCTCCAATTCCTTCGTTCATTGTACAGTAAGCTACATTGTGATCTGTTTTATTTTCTACAACAAAAACGGGCATATTTCCAGAGGTAATTCCCCCCATTGGTCCAACAGCATCAACATGGTGACATGGAATAAATTCAATGTGACCCTGTTCTAGTAACGTACGTGCGTCCTCTTCTGTAGTTTCCCATTCTTCAAATAAAACAGCTCCGATACAAGAGCCTTTCATTGGGTCTGGCATATTTTCCCATTTAATTGGAGGACCTGCATGTAGTAAAACTTTTCCATTTAATACTGGAATCACTTCTTTTGCTGGCACCACATCTAATAAAAAGGGAGAAGATGCCACTACTTTTGCTGCAACAGCTTTATTTGCTTCGTCAATTGTTTGATAAGTCATAATATCCTTTACCTCCTAAATAATTTAACCTAGATTCATTTTTGATTGTTTCTTTTTCTTATGCATGGTAATGATTTAAGAAGTATAATACTTTTTGTAATTTAAGATCGCCACCAGCAACTGGTTTCCAATTAAATTGAAGTGCTTTCCCACCTGTTTCACGAATTGCATCTGAAAAGCTCTTTAAACCTAAGTTGATAACATATGGTTTTTCAGATAACATGTCTAACACTCTTTCAGAAGGCGTATTTTCTTCACTTGTTGTTTCTTTTTCTATTGTTTTTATTTCTTTATGACTATCATTAATTTTTAAGCCTAAGATACCAAGTGCCGTACGAACAGCTTGATTGTTGCTATCACATACCAAAACGCCTGCTTCTTCTAAGAGTTGTTTTTGATGGAAGAAATTTTGTGGATCACTTGTAGTACCCACAACAGTACCAATTACAATTAATTCTCTACCTTTTGCTTGCGCCTTTGCAATTGTTTCTTTGATGGTTGGTGCTAAGGCTGTCGCCATATCGTCATGGGCACCATACCCTAAAACAACATCCAGTAAAATAATCGCAGTCGTTTCATCATCGGCTGCTTGCTGAATCATTTCAATTCGTTTTTCTGGATCAATCATTGGATGAGGTTTCCCTTGAGTGTACATATCATCGCCTAAATCAATGACTTCATTTCCGTCGGTTTTTAATACAAAACCATCTTTTTTAATTAAGCCATCTTCTAATTTCATTGCATCTGCAATCAACATTGCGGTTTCACTAGCCAATGTTCCACCTGAATAATACCCTTTAATGTGTTTTTGACTATCTTGTAAGTGAACCGTTGGAATTTCAATTTCATCAGACATCACTTCGATTGGTTGATGATTTAAGAGGTCCACAGCAATTCTTGCGGTCTCTTCTAATGTATAGGCATGATATAAATTTTCTTCATGATACGTTGGTTTTTCACCTAAGAAAATTGTTACAACGGGCTTTGTTACGTTACGAAGGGCTGCTAAAACTTTATCACGAACGGCTTTTGCAGGTGGCTTTGAAATGACTACGATTACTTCAGTATTTGCATCTTTTTCTAAAGCTGCAATACTATCTAACATCGTGATGCCGCCAATTTTTTCTGATAAATCGCGTCCACCTGTTCCGATTGCATTTGTAACACCTGCACCTAATTTATCAATTAAAGTAGATACTTCTTGTATGCCTGTTCCTGAAGCACCAACAATCCCGATTTTTCCTGGTCGAACAATATTTGTAAATGCCATTGGTACACCATTGATAATTCCTGTACCACAATCTGGACCCATAACAAGTAGGCCTTTTTCATGGGCTTTTTGTTTTAAATGCAATTCATCTTCAATCGATACATTATCACTGAAAATAAAAACGTTTAGTCCTTCATCAAGAGCTGTTTCTGCTTCAAGTGCAGCATAGGTTCCAGGAATAGAAAGCATTGCGATATTTGCATCCTTACCAATTTTCATGGCTTTATCCCATGTATGAATCGTTTCTTCTGCAGCCTCATTGCTTGAAGTTGCTTGAGAAAGTAGGAAGGCATCGATTTCCTCTAAAACAGTAGGAACAATTTCTTCACTTTCAATGTCTAATACAATTGCCATATCGTTAGCCGATGCTGCTTCTAATTCAGGGGTTCTAAGACCGCTACCACCAAAAATATCTTTATTCGCTGGTGTTGCCATCATAATGGACACACGGTTGATTCCGTCCATTGTGTTGATTTTATTTGTTAATAGCATTAATACAACTGAATCTTGATAAGCATTTTCTTTAATTATTGTGTGTAACATATCTTATTTCCTCGCAATCTTATCATTTTAATTGAGTGAGTTACTCAGCAAATTTATTTTTATGGTCGTATTTATTCTCATGGATTGTGTCACTGATTAAATAAGTGTAAATATCATCTACTAATTCAATTCCCAATTCTTCATAGCGCGTTTCTCTTAAACGACCACGTTCTCCTGGGAAATTTACCTCAGTAAAGCCATTAGCAGGAGTGATTTCTTTTAATTCATCTAACATCTGTGAGATATTTTGCTTAAATTCTGTTAAATCAGTAAAAAATGCTGGATTGAACACTATATGCAGTTGTCCTAATTCACGCCCGTTGGATAAGTCATGATACATTGATGAAACATGTTTGCCAAAAGGTAAACCCAATAAAACACCTGATAAAATATCTACCATCATCATTAAGCCTGATCCTTTTGGACCAGCAATTGGAAGCAAAGCATTAACTTTGGTTGGATCTGTGGTTGGTTCGCCATTTTCATCTACTGCCCACGTATTGGGTATCGGTTCTTTTTTAGATCGAGCATGTAACACTTTTCCCCATGCTTGAACCGTTGTTGCCATATCAAAAGTAATCATCCGTTCATCTGCTGATGGTGCTGCAAATGCAATAGGATTAGTCCCGTAGTAGGCTTCACTACCACCAAAAGGAACCACCATGGGATCTGACTGACAGACTGACAAAGCAACTAAATCTTCTTGAGCCGCCATTTCAACAAAGTAAGCCAAGGCCCCACTATGAGACATATTGCGAATACCGACTGCACCTATGCCAGTTTCTTTTGCCATCTTCATTGCTTCACTCATTGCTTTAGTAGCGGCTACATGACCTGAACCGTTGTCTGCTTCAAAAATCCCACAACTCGGAGCTGTTTTTTTGAATTCAAAATGAGGTTGATTGGTAATCCCACCTTTTGCAATGCGTTCCGCATAATATTCCACCCGAACTGCTCCATGAGAATGAATGCCTCTAGCATCTGCAAAGGTTAAAACATCACTAACAATTTCAGCCTGTTCTTTACTTAAACCCGCTCGTTGAATTTTAGTTTGAATCAATTGATGTAGTTCTTTTTTTGATAGTTTCAAAGAAACCCTCCTTTAGTCCTTTTATTGGACTTTTTCACCAAAAGCACTTGCTTTGTTGTATTGATCAAAATGAATCGTATCACTTTGTAAATAATCATAAATCGACTTAACGATTGGAATGCCTTCTTTTTCATATTTAGCTTCAATAATTTCTGACAATTCACCTGGATAAAGCACTTGATCAAAACCATTAGCTGGTTTTGATTCGTGAAGTTCTTCCACCATTTGATTAATGTCTTTTTTAAATTGCTCTAAGTCAGTGAAAAAGCTTGGATTGATTACAATATGGAGTTGACCTAAGTTTCTACCCGCGGTAATATCGGTATACATAGACGAAACATGTTTCCCAAATGGCAAACCTAATAATGTACCCGATAAAATATCCACCATCATCATCAAACCATAACCCTTTGGACCAGCAATTGGCAATAGCGCTTTCACTTCATGTGGATTTGTTGTCGCATTTCCTTCACCGTCCACTGCCCACGTATCTGGAATATCAACATTTCTTGAACGAGCATCTAAAATTTTACCCCATGCTTGAACGGTTGTCGCCATATCAAATACGACGGGCGAATGACCAAAGCGCGGCGCTGCAAACGCAATCGGATTTGTTCCAAAATACGGCTCTGCCCCGCCAAAAGGAACCACCATCGGATCGGATTGACAAACAGATAGGGCAATCATGTCTTGTTCAGCAGCTTGTTTAACAAAATAAGCTAAGGCCCCACTATGTCCCATTTGATGGACACCGACAACTCCGATGCCTGTTTCTTTTGCAAGAGTAATCGCTTCTTTTAAAGCCTCATTTGCTGCAAAATGACCGACTCCATTATCTGCTTCAAAAACACCAACACTTGGTCCGGTTTGATTAAATTTAAATTTAGGCGCTAAATTCGTCCCACCTTTTGCAATTCGTTCTGCATAATAATCGACACGAACTGCTCCATGAGAATGGATACCTCTTGAATCAGCGAAAGCTAATGTATCTGCTACAGTATCAGCATGAATACTGGATAAGCCTGCTTTTTCTAATTTTTTTTGAATCAATTGGTGAAGTTCCTCTTTTGTTATTTTTACCATTTCTAATTCTGCCATGTCAAAAATCCGCCTTCTTTAATTAAATTTGTGCATCACGATTGCAATCTTTTGAGTATAAATAACTAAAGCTTTCGTCACGTCCTACTGCATATGTTGCTTGTGGTACGTATGCGCCCATAAATAAATAATCACCTTTTTGAATTGGAATCCATTCATTATCCAGTACATAAACACCTGAACCTGATAACATATATGCGCCATGTTCTTGAACATGCGTTTCAATATAACCATGACTTGCTCCTGGTTTAAATGAAAGAATATGGAAATTCATATCAAAACCTAACTCTTTTGGCAATAAATCCGTTAATAAAACATCTGACATTCCTTCATAATGTTCTGCTGCCATTTCATTTGTGTTGCCACTCACCACATGGGCTGTATGACCAGCAATCGCTTCGTAACGCTTTTTATATAAGAATAATTCACTATTTGCTCCATTTACGTTTTCTAAATACATTTTTTTACCCGCTGGTAGATAAACATAACCACCAGTTGTATGAATGTATTCGGTTTCACTATCGCTTATTTTAACTTTTCCATCTAACACGTAAACAAAGGTTTCAACACCTTCTTCTCCAAATCCTAGTTCATTTCTACCATTTGGCAGCATTGTTACAATATAGTCTACGAAGGTTGCTCCTAATTTTGGTGTTGAAAGGATAGATAACTCACAGTCTTCAAAACCAGGAACTGTATTTTTTACTAGTCCGTCTGGTGGAATCAATGCAAAATTTCCTCTTCTAATAATTGAACGTGATGATAATAATTCATCACTATAACCAATACGATTATTTTTATAACCCACTTTAAAAACCTCACTTTATTATTTTTTGATTAGGAATTGGATGACTATTTTTAGTCATCCATTCCAGTTAAGCATTTTCTTTATTACGCATCATTAAATTAGCTACTAAGAATAAAACAGTTCCTACAACCATAATTAAGGCTGATAAATAAAATCCATTTACTTTAGATCCAGTAGCATCCGAAATCAATCCTGTTACCCAAGGAGCTAGTACAGATGAACTCATTCCGAAGAAGTTGAATACACCAAAAGTTGTTCCATAGCCTTTTTTAGGTGCTGTATCCGCAATATACGAAATAATAATGGGTTCTACAGCTAATTTTCCAAGTAATCCATACAAAATTAAGCCAACTAATAAAATTCCTGATGTTGGCGCTAAAACAGTTAAAACTAACATAACAGCTGCTAGTAGTTCCAACACAACGATAAAATGAATTTTTTTAGATTGAAATTTATCTGATAGTCGACTAAAGAATAGCGCTCCTGGAATTGCTGAAAAAGCAACTAATGCTGCTGAAAAACCAATTGCAACGCCTTGGAATCCGCGCTCTTGTTGTAAGAAGGAAGGCAGCCAAGTAACGACCATATAGTAGCCATAACAAGTTGCAAAATATAAAATATAAGAAGCAATCATATTAGGAGCAAATAAACGTTTCATTGAAACTTTATCTTCAGGTGCGTGCTCAATTTTTGTTTTAGAACCTTTTTGAACCACCTCATCTGGTGTTGAACGAATGACTTTAACAAAGGCAATCATAATTAAAATAACTAAACCAGCCACTAAATACATCATAATTTGCCACGGTAGATGCAATTGTTTTACTAGTAAGCTTGATAAAATCAAGCCAATTCCCATTCCGATTGCTGAACCACTATTAATAATTGCGGTTGAAAGCCCACGACGTTCGGCGGGGATACTTTCAGATGATAGCGAGTATGCTGAACCATAATAAGAGCCACAACCAATACCTGCTAACAAACTACCTGCGTAAACCATCGTAATCCCATTTGCATTGGCAATCAAAACTGCTGCTAATGCAAACAAAGTAAATCCTGGAATCAATACCATTTTCTTACCAAATTTATCAACTAAAATCCCGGCTGGAATTTGCATTCCTGTATAGCCAAAGAAATAAAAACTTGAGATGGCTCCTAGTGAAGCATCACTAATTCCACCACCTAATGAAGCATTTAATTCTGGGAAAATTGGGGATAGTGCTGAACGATACACCCAAATAATGGCCCACCCTAAACACAACATGACAATGATTTGTTTCCAGTATTCCATACCTTTTTGTTTGATTGCTTGACTATTCTCCATACCCTTCACTCCTTTTAATCTACGTATGCTAGCTCATACAAAGCTAACGCCATTGTTTTAACACCTTCAACTAAATCTTCTAATTTCGTGTCTTCTGCTGGATTGTGACTAATTCCATCAATACTTGGGACAAAAATCATACCTGTTGGTATTTGAGGGGCAATAATTTGAGAATCATGACCCGCGCCACTATGCATCATACGATAATTGATGCCTTCTTTTTCAGCCACATTTTTAATAACCTCAATCATTTTTTTATCCATTGGAATCGGTGTTTCGTCCATCCATAAATCCACGGTTAACTCTAAACCTAATTCATCAGCAATTTGATGCATATCTTCTTCAATCTCCGCTGTAAAGTCATTTAGAACGTTTTGATCTGTATGACGACAATCCATTGTGAACAAAACTTCTCCAGGAACAACATTCACAGTATTGGGTTTTGGCTCTACTTTTCCAAAAGTCAGTACCAATGGTTCTCCAACTAATCGTGCTTTATCAATGGATTGGGAACAGATTTTACTAAATCCATAAATCGCGTCTTTTCGATACTTCATTGGAGTGGTTCCTGCATGATTTGCTTGACCTTTTAAAATCATTGTATAACGCTTTTGACCGACGATGCTTGTCACCACGCCGACTGATTTATTTTCTAATTCTAATACATTTCCTTGTTCGATATGAATTTCCAAGAAGGCTTTAATATCTGTACGAAGCGTTTCTTCTTCATCTTTAAAATCAAAACCAGCGTTTCTCATAGCATCAACAAATTTCACTCCATTAAAATCGGCTATTTCAGATACGTCTTCTTTTTTTGCAAGACCCATCAAATTTTTACTTCCCCAAAAAGCAAATGGAAAACGGCTTCCTTCTTCTTCTGCCATTGAAATCACTTCAAGCGAACGAAGAGGTGTTCCGTATTGTTCTTTTAAATACTTAACTGCCAGATAAGAAGAAATAACACCAAATTGTCCATCTAATTTCCCACCATTTACCACAGTGTCAATATGTGATCCTGTTAAAATGGTTTCAGTTGGATACTTGCTTCCTTCCAAACGACCGAAAAGATTGCCTATTGCATCAAAACTTGTGACCATTCCAATATCAGAAAGCCTTTGCTTCACACCATTTTGAGCTTCTAACCAGAAATCAGAATACAACAAGCGAGTGGTTCCTCCGGTTGGATCTGCCCCTATATTTGAAAGCCATTTAACATTTTCTGCTACTTCTTTTGTTAAATCCATCATGTATCATCTGTCCTTTCTTTTATAAGCTTTCTTACTACACTTCTTATTGTAAGCGCTTATCAATGGAATTGCATTGTATAAACACGCTAAATAGTCTTATATCTTTTTGTTCATAACAAACAATTATCTTCTTTTTTTTAGATACTGTTGCTATATCATTCTTTTTCTATCATCCTTTACAATGAAGATAGAATTATTCTTAAGGAGGAAAATAAATGGATTATCAAGAATTTACGTATAGTACCTTACAAGGACTTCCTTTAATGGCTACTTTTTATCCATCAACACATTCCGAAGGCAGTCGCACTATTCTTTACATTCATGGTGGTGGCCTTGTTTGGGGCAGTCGCAAGGATTTGCCTGCTGATTATATCGACCTTTTTCATAAAGCTGGATACAATTTTTTAACTTTTGACTATCCATTGGCACCTGAAACCACTTTACCTGAAATAGTAGCCTCTATCAAACAAGGGATTCAATGGTTTCATAAGGTTGCGACTTCAGAGTTAAACCTTTCTTCTTCGGATTTTCATTTATTTGGCCGTTCAGCAGGTGCTTATCTAGCTTTTTTAGTTTGCAAAGATCAAACACTTCCTCACCCTAAAAGTTTAATTAGCTTTTACGGATATGAAGCGATCAATGCTTCTTTTTACTCAAAACCAAGCCACTATTATTTACGATTCCCTAAGGTTTCAGTGGAACTTAAAAATGCAATTATTGGAAATAAACCTCTTGCTTCCGGAGCAATTGAAGAGCGTTATGGCATCTATATGTACGCAAGGCAATCTGGTCACTGGCTAGACATGGTGCTGCCTGCTATTTTACAAGCAACAAAATATTCTCTAACCGATACGGATCTTCTGTCATTGCCTCCGACCTTTTTAGCTCAAAGTACTACTGACGAGGATGTTCCTTATGAGATTGGAGAATCCTTAGCTAAAAAAATCCCAATAAATCAATTTGTATCTGTTGAAAATGAGCCTCATGATTTTGATAAAAATCCTAAAAATCCAAAAGCATTAGCAGTTTATCATCAGTTGATTCAATGGTTAACCTCTCATGAAATAAAAAAGGATTCTAACTGAATAGAATCCTTTTGAATCTTATTTATTTTTTTCAATTAATTCAAGCGGTGAATCTACTTTTGCTTGAACGTCTTTTAAATTAAAGAAATCATAGGCCGTTTGCAAGGCAAGACGTCCCATTTCAGTTGGTTTTTGAGCGACGGTCGCATCTAATTTCCCTGATTTAATCGCTTTTAAGCCATCTTCCGTTCCATCAAAACCAATCACTTTAATCTCTTTTTTACCTGCTGCTTCAATGGCTTCAATTGCTCCTAGCGCCATTTCATCATTTTGAGCAAAAATAGCCGTTACTTCAGGATTTGATTGGAGCATATTTTCCATAACCGTTAATCCTTTTGCTCGGTCAAAGTTGGCTGTTTGTTTGGCAACAACGGTTAAATGTTCTTTTGCATAATCTTCAAATCCTTTACCGCGCTCTCTGGTAGCCGAAGCTCCTGGCACGCCCTGCAATTCTCCAACTAATGCCTTTTTTCCACTCACTCTTTCAAGATACTCTCCAGCCATCTTTCCGCCTTCACTATTATTCGAAGCCACAAGACTTAACAACTTGCCTGATTCACTGCTTCGATCAATAGCAATGACAGGAATATTGGCTTGATTCGCAGATTCAACGGCAGGAGCGATTGCAAAAGAATCTACGGGATTAATCAAAAGGACATCTACATTTTGTTGAATCAAATCGGTGATATCGTTACTTTGTTTAACTGAGTCATCTTGCGCATCGACTATTTTTACTGTCGTATCATGTTCCTTTGCCAAGTCACTAATCCCTTCTTTAACAGAGACGAAGAATGGATTATTCAAGGTTGATAAAGAAACGCCCACAACCAATTGATTTTCAGCTTTTTTTTCAGGTTTAAGCTCCTTCACATTTTCGCCTTCTAATGTCGCTATTTTACAACCTGACAAAACCAGCATACTGACAAGGAATAATGCGATTGTTTTTTTCATTTGTTATCCCTCCGTTATTTTTTCTTTCTATCCAATAAAACAGCGATAATAATCACAATACCTTTAACAATTTGTTGGTAAAAGCTAGAAACACCTAGCAAGTTTAATCCATTATTTAAGGTTCCAATAATCAATGCACCAATCAATGTCCCAAAAATACGTCCCTTCCCACCAGAAAGACTCGTTCCTCCTAATACTACTGCAGCAATTGCATCCATTTCATACGCTTGTCCTGCTGTAGGTTGGGCTGAGTTTAAGCGTGAAGTGATAATAATTCCGGCAACTGAAGCCATCATTCCTGATAATGCATAGATCAATGTTTTAACTTTATCAATCTTAATTCCCGCAATATAAGAAGCTTTTTCATTTCCCCCAATTGCGTAAGTTTTACGCCCAAATGTCATTTTGTGTAATAAAACATATAATAAAACAAAAGCCATTACCATTAAAATAACAGGAACCGGTATATTGAATAAATAGCCACGTCCAACAAATTTGAAAATAAAACTATCGCCAATTCCCGTAATCGGGTTTCCGTCGGTATAGACTAGTGTTGCCCCACGGTAAATTGTCATTGTTGCTAACGTTGCAATAAAAGGTGCCATTTTGCCTTTAGTAATTAACAAGCCATTGACTGCACCTAAAACGCCACCGATGACCACACCAATAATCATTGCTAAAATTGGATCTAAACCGCTTGCAATCATTCCAGCCACTAATGCTCCACTTAATGCTAATGTTGACCCAACAGATAAATCAATCCCTCCTGTCAAAATAACAAAGGTCATCCCGAATGCAATCAACGCATTTACCGATACTTGTCGTAATAAATTCAACAAGTTAATGGGTGCTATAAAATTTGGATTTAAAATGGTAACTATGACCATTAAAACAAGTAGTGCAAGAACTGGACCTAATTTTCCTAACAACTCTTTTAACTGATTTTTTTTCATTGAATTTTCCATTTTAATAGCCTCCAGTTGCAAGTTTCATAATATTTTCTTGAGTGGCTTCTGATTTTGGGTATTCTCCGGCAATTTTTCCTTCATGAATCACAATAACCCGATCACTTACACCAAGTATTTCAGGTAAATCACTGGACACCATCACAATGGCAACACCACGTTCTGCTAGTTCATTCATTAACTGATAAATCTCACGTTTAGCTCCCACATCCACGCCACGAGTAGGTTCATCTAAAATCAATATTTTAGGACCAATGCCAATCCATTTTGCTAAAACAACTTTTTGTTGATTCCCACCAGATAAACTTCCTACAGATATGTCTTTATTTTGTGCTTTTACCGTTAAACGCTTCATTAGTAACTCTGCAAATTCATCTTCAGCTTTTTCGTCAATAATTCCCTTCACCGTAAAGCCGTCAATACTTGGTAAACTAATATTGTCTTCTATTGAAAAATCTAAAATTAACCCTTCTGATTTACGATCTTCCGTTAAAAAGCCAACCCCATTTAAAATAGCCGTGCTTGGATTTTTCAATACAACTTCTTTTTTCTCAATGTAAATTTTTCCTGAGTCGATAGGATCAATCCCAAATATAGCTCGCATAATTTCGGTTCGTCCTGCTCCCATTAAACCAGAAAACCCTACTATTTCACCTGAGCGAACAGCAAAAGAAACCTGATCGAATTTTCCTTTACTAGAAATATTTTTGACTTCAAATCGAACTTCGCCAATTCGTGCAGTTTTTTTTGGATAATAGTCACTTAACTCACGACCAACCATTTTACGTACCACATCGTCAACGTCTGTTTCTGCCACTTTCATTGTGCCAACTGTCAATCCATCTCGCATAACTGTGATGCGATCACTAATTTGAAAAATTTCTTCCATTCTATGAGAAATATAAACAATTGCGACATTTTTTTGTTTTAGTAGCTCAATAATTTTAAATAAAGCAAGAATCTCTCGTTCCGTTAAAGCAGCAGTTGGCTCATCCATAATGAGTACTTTAGCATCTGTCATTAAGGCCTTAGCAATTTCAATCATTTGCTGTTGACCGACAGATAAATCGCTGACATTCGCTGACAAATCTAATTCGATGGTTAATTCTTCAAAAACAGATTTTGCTAACGCTTCCATTTTTTTGTTTTGAATGATTCCAAATTTATTTTTTAATTCTTTTCCAATAAAAAGATTTTCTAAAACGGTCATTTCTGACCATGTGTTCATCTCTTGATGGATAAAACTAATGCCGTATTCCTCTGCTTCTTTAGGATTACTAAAGTAACGCTCCTTGCCATCTATAAAAATAGTGCCTTGATCTTTTTTATGCAGTCCTGTTAGAATATTCATTAATGTGGATTTCCCTGCACCATTTTCTCCCATCAGCGCATGGACTTCTCCGCCAACACAGTCAAAATCAACGTTGACAAGTACCTTATTTTCTCCAAATGCTTTTGATATTCCTTGTAATAAAATATTCATTCTGATTCCTCCTAAAAAATAACCCCAGCTTCTAGTATGATATTGGAATATGGTGTGGCTTCACCAGTTCTGATAATGACTTTTGCTTCTTTAGTTTGTTCTTTAAAAGCTTCATGGCTTACAAATGTCAGTGGTCGGTCTAACATTAAAGCATGGATTGACTTTAACTGTGGCACATTCATTTGTTGAATCTCATCTGCTAAAATAGCTGATTCTACCTCCATTTCTTGAAGAAGAAGCGCCAATATTTTTTGAAAAGGAGGATCTTGTAGACTAAGAGCTAAGTCTATTTTAGCAACCCCTTTAGGAATCGGAAGTCCTGCATCGGCAATCACAATTTGATCGGTATGTCCTAAATCGGCTAATATTTTGGCAATCTCGCTATTTAAAATCCCATTCTTTTTCATAGTGATCACTTCCTTTCAACTCTTCTAGAGTAGGCATTCCACCTTGTGCACCAAATTTTTGAATTGATACAGAGGCAGCTAAATTTCCAAAGCGAATGCTTTCTTTGAGAGACAATTGATTCATCAATCCCACCACAAATGCTCCGTTGAAAGTATCTCCAGCACCAGTTGTGTCTGTTGGATTAACTTGATATCCTGAAATAATCAGTTGTTCTTGACCATTGTGGTATACAACCCCTTTACTCCCTAATGTAACTAGTAATTTATTGGGGTACATCGCTAAGCCAGATTCAAGCGAATGATTAGGAAACAACAACTCAAATTCATGTTCATTAGGTGTAAGGTAGGTTACTTTATCGATTGTTTTTTTAGCAATTTGACGCGCTGGAGCAGGGTTTAAAACGGTTTGAATCCCATGTTCAAAACAATAATCAATAATGATTTCTACTGTTTCACTTGGAATTTCTTGTTGTAATATAACAAAATCTTCCTTATTTAAGGTTGTTAGTAACGGCTTAATCATTTTTTCATTTATCGCGTTATTAGCTCCTGGTATCACTATAATACTATTATCCCCTTCAGATAGTGTAATGTGAGCTGATCCTGTCCCTAAATGTGGAACCCGTTCCACATTTGTTACATCAATCTTTTCTTTTGATAAATTCTCGATAATTTCATCCCCATAAAAATCCTTGCCAACAGCTCCAATCATTTTTACCTTTGCTCCTAATCTTACCGCAGCAACAGCTTGATTGGCGCCTTTTCCTCCAAAGGTTGTTTGAAAATCTTGGCCTATTAAGGTCTCACCTTTTTTAGGGCGCTTTTCAGTTTTTACAACAAAATCTGTTGATGCACTTCCAATCACAATAATTTGGTTCATGATTACTCCTTCTTTCTTAAAGTTTCTCTTTGTTTTAATAGAACGGGTAGTTGAATTATTTTTTTATCAATAGGTTGGTTTTCCATGACGCGACATAATAATTCTGCTCCTTTATAACCCATCTCATAGGCTGGCTGAGCTATCGTCGCTAAACTAGGATAGACCATTTGACTAAATGGAATGTCATCATATCCAATGATTTGAAGCTCTTCTGGAACCTTAATTCCTCGACGTAAGGCTTCTTTTAAAATAGCTAACCCGTGTACGTCATTTGAAGCAATTACGCTATCCACTTTTGGAAACTGTTCAAATAATTCTAAGGAAGCTTTTTTTGCTGAATCAAATTGAAAAGAATCCGTTTGAAGCAGGTGATACGTTAAGTTTTCCTCTTTAAAAACAGAGACACTACCTTTTAAACGTTCCACAGAACCTTTAATTGATTTTGGTCCTACTAACAAAACAATTTCTTTTGGGCTTCCCTCAGCAATCGTTTTAGCTGCAAGTATTCCACCTTCAAAATCATTGCCATGAACGGCGTATTCTTTTTTTGTTGCCACGCGATCTAGTAAAACAAAGGGGATTTCTTTTAAATTACTGGTTCCACCATCCACAGCAGATAGTATTCCAGCAACATTGTTTTGCATAAATGCTTTTAAATAATCTTGCTCTTTTGCCATATCTTCTTGTACATTTCCTAGAATTAAATGATAACCAGCTTCATTCATTTTATCCTCTACCCCTTTTGCTAATAGAGGAAAAAAAGGATTGGAAATATCAGGCAACAGTAAACCTACTAATTTCGATTTTTTTTGATAGAGAGACCGGGCCACTTCGCTTGGATGAAAATCCAATTTTTTGATGGCTTTTTCAATTTTTTTTGCAGAGTCAACACCTACATAGCCACTTTGATTGATGGCTCTTGATACTGTCGCAACAGAGACACCTGCTAATTTAGCAACATCTTTAATGGTTGTCATTCAATGGATTCTCCTTCCTCCAAACATGTAACCGATTACACAACTATAGTAACACGCATATTTTTGATTAGCAAGTTTTTTTATAAAATCAATCTTGTAATTTAACACCAATCAGTTTATTAATCACTTGGCAAGGATAAGACCGCGTCGTTAGCAATGGGCCTGCTTCAAAATAACAATCTATTAATTGATCGACGGCAATTTCTTCTATCTCTTCTAAATAATCTATAGGAATCGTCAATCTTACGCTTCCTTCATTGTTCTCATCTACAATACTTTTATGATAAAAATTAACACGCATTTTCATTACTTCTTCGTTTATTGATTCAATTTTTCGTATTTTAAAAGTGGCAGTTGAAAATTGGCTCACATTTAAATCTGTTTTCAAAATAAAACAACTCCTAACATTGCATTCCAAATCTTTTTAAGTATAACATCTCTAATGACACTACCTTACCAATTTAAGAAAATCTTGAGGTAAATTTAATACTTTAAATTAAAAAAAAATTAAATTTTTCCGGTTTTATTAACTTCTTATGTGAAAAACGCTATCAATGTTTATTTTACTATTCAATTATTGAAATTTTAGAGTATAATCTTACTTTATAGAACGCTTAAATTTGATAAAGCTAAATTGTTAGAATATTTCAAATTCAAGCGATATTGGAGGATGAATTCAAGTGAAAAAAGAAAAGACCTTCTTTGGTCAACCAAGAGGATTATCCACTCTCTTCTTTACTGAAATGTGGGAACGATTTAGTTATTATGGCATGCGCGCAATTTTAATCTATTATATTTACGATACTGTTGCAAATGGTGGACTAGGTTTTTCTCAAACACTAGCTGCTTCGATTATGGCCATTTATGGGTCGTTAGTTTATATGTCCAGTGTAATTGGAGGTTGGGTAAGTGATCGGCTTCTAGGTAGCCGTAAAACCATCTTCTATGGTGGTGTGTTAATTATGGTTGGTCATATTGTCTTAGCAACGCCATTTGGTGCCGGTGCTTTGTTTGCCTCAATAGCCATTATTGTTCTTGGAACCGGAATGTTAAAACCAAATGTTTCAGAAATTGTTGGAGGTCTTTACGATAAAAAAGACAATCGCCGCGATGCAGGTTTTAGTATCTTTGTAATGGGAATCAATATTGGGTCATTTTTAGCTCCTTATATTGTAGGAACAATCGGTCAAACTTATAATTATCATCTTGGTTTTTCCATTGCTGCAGTCGGAATGTTTGTAGGATTAATTCAATTCCATTTCCAAGGGAAAAAATATCTTGGTGAGTTAGGAATGAAACCAACAAATCCTATCAATGAAAACGAAAAGAAACAACTTTTAAAAAATCTTATTATTGGTGCAATTGTTGTAGTTGCAGTCTTTCTTATAGCGTTCTTAATGGGACAACTTACAATTGAATTCGTTATTTTATTACTAAGTATTATGGGTGTTGCTTTACCTGTCTTTTACTTTACGAAGATGATTCGTAGTAAAGATGTTGACGATACAGAGCGTTCAAGAATATGGGCTTATATCCCACTATTCATTGCCAGTATTTTCTTTTGGTCAATTGAAGAACAAGGCTCAGTTATTTTAGCAATTTATGCAGATAAACGTACGAACTTAGACTTTATGGGTGTTCACTTAATGTCAAGCTGGTTCCAATCGTTAAATCCATTATTTGTTATTTTAATGTCACCTATCTTCGCATGGTTATGGACTAAGTTGGGTAGACGTCAACCTTCTACTACAATTAAATTTTCAGTAGGGATTGTTTTTGCCGGACTTTCATTCGTCGTTATGGTGATTCCTGCCATGATGCATGGCGTTGATACACGTGTAAATCCAATGTGGTTAGTTTTAAGCTTCTTCTTAGTTATTATCGGGGAAATGTGCCTTTCTCCTGTCGGTTTAAGTGTTACTACTAAATTAGCTCCTCGTGCTTTCCAATCTCAAATGATGAGCATGTGGTTCCTTGGAGATGCTGCAGCGCAAGCAATTAATGCTCAAATCGTTTCATTATATAATCCAAACAATGAAATTGTCTACTTTGCAGCTGTTGGTGGCTTTACTGTAGTAGTTGGATTATTGCTATCCTTTATGAATCCAAGAATCAAAACGTTAATGCGTGGTTTAAATTAAACAAAAAGAGATCCTTTAAAAGGATCTCTTTTTTATGCTAGCTAACAAGTTAACCATAATTTAATTATGTAATCATTACAAAGTAACAGTTCCGTTAATAAAAGATTAAAGTTTTGACCATTCGACCTTTTTACTTTTAGAGCATGTTATAGTTAACAAAAATAGCTATAGAAAGTCAGGAATAAATATGTCGCCTAATAGAAAATGGATTAAATTTGGTTTGCTCGTAGCAACGTTCATCATTGGAATTTTATTTATTAATGAGCGTTACATTAAAGCCGATCAAAAGAACGACACGATTGGAAATCAATCACCTCATCAAACAGAGAAAAAAACTTTGTCTGTTCCAATAAAAGAATCTTCGCAACTTGATGTCCCTTTATTTTATCAATTTGATGAACCTAGTCTTTATAACGGATGTGAAGTTACTTCATTAGCAATGATTTTAAATTATTACGATATTGAAGTGACAAAAAATGAATTGGCTGATGAAATAAAAACAGTTTCTTTATTAAATGAGGACGACGAATATGGTAACCCTCACAAGGGCTTTGTTGGAAGCATTAGTGGTGAAGAACCTGGGTTAGGCGTCTACCATGAGCCAATTGTAAAACTTGCGCAAAAATATGTTTCAAAAAATAAAGTAATTGATCTTACTGGCAGTGATTTTAACGAAGTTCTTGCAGCCTTATCAAGTGGTCACCCTGTTTGGACGATTACTACTGCTACTTTTAGCCCAGTTGATGATTTTGTAACATGGGATACAACTGACGGTGAAATAGATGTTACTTATAGTATGCACAGCGTTGCAATTACTGGTTATGATAGTGAAATGGTCTATTTTAATGATCCATATGGCGAAAAAGATTCTTCAATGGATCGCGATACATTTGAAGAGACCTATGAACAAATGGGCAGCCAAGCTGTTTACTTTAATCTATAAACAAAAAAGCTAAAATCAACTAAGTTGATTTTAGCTTTTTTTATTTATTCAGTTTTTATTTATTCAGTTTTTATTCATTGGTAAGATTATCAATTGTTCTTTCCTTACTATGAATAGTCAAACTGGAAATCAGCATATTTAAACGCTAGCGTTCATCTGAAAAACTTCTCCAATTGATAACAAACAAATATAGCTTTTTTTGACGGGTTTTCCTAAAATTGAGGATAATGCTTCCTGATACAAATTTAATTGACCTCGATATTTTTGAATAATTTTTTCAGTTCCATTTTTAGGAACATAATCTGTTTTAAAATCATACAATATAATATAGTCATCAAATTCAATAAACCCATCTACGATTCCGTGAATTAAAATTTTATCTTCTGTCTGCTCAGCCATATCATGGAAAATATCCTCCGCCCTCATTAATAATGAAAAAGGTTGCTCTCGACGCACTAACGAATGATAGTTAACTAATTGATTCCCTAGTTCCGTTTCGAAAAATTGCAGCATCTGATTGAGTGATAGTTTTTTTTCAATTTGAGGAGTCACTAACTCTTCTTCAACTAACTTTTTGATTAATTTTTCCAGTGATTGAAAAGTTGGTTTTTCTTTTAAATCAATTGATTGCATGACCAAATGAGTCGCTGTTCCAATTTCTGCAGCTGTTGGTTCAGTTAATTCTTGCATAAATTTAGGGCGAGCTAATTTTTGTTCAACAAATCGATTTCTTGGTTGATTGATATCAATTTTTACCATACGTGTATCTTCTGGTTCTTCAAATAGACGTTTGATTTCTGAAACCGATTGATAACTTGTTGTTCGTGTTGCCCCCTCGTAAGGATAGGTGAAATCCATTAATTGGATTGCTTTTTGAAGTTTTTGATTCGCTTCAACTTCTTGAACATCATAGGTTTGTTCAGCTAACTCAACTAAAATATTTCGTTCTGTTTGACTTGTAACCAGCTTCATTGACTCTTGTATCTCCTCTTCATTTTTGAATTCAATCGAAAAAGAAACTGGATGTTGACAAATTTCACCAATTGGAGCAATTTCTGTCACATAATCGTTTTGACTACTTGGATGACGAACAAGCGTTGAACCAATCCATTTCATCATATGACTGGCTGTTAATCGCATATCACTTGGTAAAACAACTTCTTTATGGTTGCTAACGCTTCCCCATTCCTTCCAAGCAGCTTCTTGACTCTCATAAGAACCTACTAGAAATAATTTTTCTTCAGCTCTTGTTAAGGCTACATATAACTTACGCATTTCTTCTGCTAAAAGTTTTTTCTTTTTCTCTATTTTCAAAGCGATTTCTGGTAAGGTTCGATAGGTAATTCGCTTTTCTAAATCTTTATAATTCGTCCCCACACCATATTCCTCATTGAATACATATGCGCTTCTTGTATCTTGTAAATTAAATCGTTTTGTTAAGTCTAAGATAAATACAACGGGAAATTCTAAACCTTTACTTGCATGAATCGTCATCACACGAACTGCTTTTTCATCTGGTGCAACGGCAGTCGGCTCTGCTAAATCTTTATCTTTTTCTTGCATTTTTTCAATAAAACGGACAAATTGAAAGAGACCTTTAAAACTACTTGCCTCATAACGACTTGCGCGATCATACAAAGCATGAAGATTGGCTTGTCTTTGTTTTCCGGCACTCATCCCACCAACGTAATCTAAAAAGCCAGTTTCTTCATAAATACGCCAAATTAAGCGAACCAATTCTTCTCGTCTCGCCATCTCTCGCCAGCTTAGCAATTGGCTACGAAACTTCGCAATTTTTTCATAAAGTGCAGTCGTAAAATGACTAGCTTTATCTCGACCTTCGTACTGATGATAAAAAGATTCTAATGCTTCATAATATTCTCCTGTTTTCTTAGTAATCCGGATGGATGCCAATTCATTTTCATCTAAACCCACAATTGGTGATCTTAAAACAGCCGCTAATGGAATATCTTGATAAGGATTGTCAATCACTTTTAGTAAAGACATCATAATTTTGATTTCAGTCGTTTGAAAATAATTTTGTGTATCATTGACATGAATAGGAATCTCCAAACGCTTAAAAATATCTAGTAATACTAAATTATTTTTTTTTGTCGGAGTTAGTAGTACAATATCTTGATAGTGAATTGGACGATTTTGTTTTAACTCTTTATCATAGATTGGAAATTCACTGGCAATTAATTGCTGAATTTTTTGCCCAACCATTAATAATTCCCCTTCTGTTTTATCATCAATTCGCATATTCCATTCAAGAGATTCAACTTCTGTTTCCTCTTCTTCTGATACACTCGTACCTTTTTCATAAATTAATATTTCCGGTTGATGAAGAGTACTTTCTGGAAAATTAGGAAAGCCGTGAATCAATTTTGCAGCTTCATCGTAAGCCATTTGACCAACGGTTTTATCCATTAATTGTTGAAAAATTAAATTGGTAAAGTGCAACACTTCTCCTCGTGAACGGAAATTTTCTGCCAGAATAATCCGCTCTCCATTTCGATGCTCCCCAAACTGTTCATATTTAGTTAAAAACAAGGATGGATCTGCTAAACGGAAGGAATAAATCGATTGTTTAACGTCTCCTACCATGAATAAATTTCCCGTTTCTTCCTCACTATGCTTCGTCAACCAATAAACAATGCTTTCTTGTAGCTTATTGACATCTTGATATTCATCTACTAAGACTTCTTGAAATTTTTCACGGTAATAATCAGAAGCCGTTGTTCCTAACCACTGTTCATCCGTATATGTCGCTAAAATTTGATGTGTTAAATGCTCCAAATCATTGAAATCCAGTACGTTTCGTCTCGCTTTCTCCTTACGATAGGCATCTGTAAAGAGTTGGGTTACTCGTGCCATTTCATCAACTAACGGTGCTGCACTTGCCATAATCTCTAACATATTAATCGGTTTTGTGTAAAAATAGCTATCTTTTAATTCACCAAACCTTTTTTTATACTGATCCCGTAACATTTTTATCTCTTTTCCAGCTTCTTTAACCGCTTCATCCGCCGATTTTTTAACGGTAGGAATACGACCAAAACTAAAGTCAGAGATAAATTGAAACGCAGCATTATAGTTATTGGTATCAACTAATTCAATTAACTCTTCAAAAAAGACTGCTTCACTTGCTACTAAGTCGTAATGTTTTTTTAATTCTTCCGTTCCATCGGCTAAAACAACGGCCGAACGGCTTACTTGAATCAAGCTTTTAAGAATTTCAAGAATTTGTGGTTTTAGTAATTCTAAGAAAAGTTTAGATTTTCCGATGTCAGTTGAAGTGATGCGATACAAATCAGATAATTGAGTTAACCATAAAGCTGGGTTTGGATTCGCTCTTGAAAATTCATATAAAGAAAAAATCAACTTTGTTAACCCATCATCATTTCGATCTCCAGAATAATTCGCTGTTAGCTCATAAAAAACATTTTTTTCTTCTCCATAAAGTTCTTCTCTAAGTTCTTCCCAAACATCTTCCTTCAATAACAACATTTCTGTTTCATCCGTTAGCAAACGAAACACCGGATCTAAATCAATTAGATAGTAATAACGTCTAATCACTTGTAAACAAAAAGCATGTAAAGTACTGATCGAAGCTTGAGAAAGTAAGGAAACCTGTTTAACCAAGTGACGTTTTGATTCCGCTTCCCCTTCTTGTGTAATGGCTTTTTGAATCGCTACTTGAATACGTTCTTTCATTTCTCTTGCAGCACTTTCCGTATAGGTAACAATTAAAAGTTCATCTACATTCACTCCACTTTTAATTTTTTCAATTACTCGTTGCACTAAGACAGTGGTTTTTCCTGAGCCAGCAGAAGCCGAAACTAAAATATTGTGTCCCTCTTCATAGACAGCTTGCCATTGACCATCTGTAAAACGACTGTTTAATGGCTTGACAGGTAAATCATAACTCATCTTTTTCACCTTCTTCTTTTAACATCCGTTCCAAAACATCTTTTTGACTTAGAGGATCGACACGGTGGTAGTTATTTTCTGGCAACATCACATCAAATTCACAAATCGAACGGAACGGGCACATCCCACATGCAATTCGTTGTTTGTCTTTGTAATAGGGATTTAAATCCGTATCTCCACTAATAATTTTATCTCCTGCTTTTTTAAACAAACGATTATTATGATTTTTTAAAGCTGCCATTTCATCATTCGTTACGAACTTCGCTGATTTTAAGGTTTCATCTTTTAATTCTCGGTAAGGATAAACAAGAGAGCTATTCGTTGGTTCTAATGATTGATCTAATTTTCGCAACATCGGATCATCTTCTAATAAAATCCCATCTAGCTTAAAGTTTTTTAAAAGAGAATCCTGATAATGCTCTTCATCGCTTGCGTCTTCATCATTAATAAAAGGATTTTTTACATGTAAATAAAAAGCACCGGCTGGTTTTGCTTCATGACCGACTAAACTCACTGAATTCATTAATGCAGTATCTAAATACGTAATCATTTGCATTGCTAAACCATAATACGCATCACGGTAATCAAATGTGTGTGCACTTGATTTATAATCAACAATGCTTAAATAATGACTTCCATCGACTTCCATTCCATCAACTCGATCAATTTTCCCACGTACATGAAGTTTCCCATCATTTTTTAGTGGTATTTCTAATCCTTCAATTCCTTTTTGACTGGCAATCTGACCAAATAAAACTTCCGTTTCAATTGTAGACATACCGGTCTTTCGACTTTGATTGGATAATGCCCACGCTACTCGTTGAATCGTTTGGCTTAGTTGGTATCGAATGTAATTCATTCGGTTAGAAACAGTTAAAATCGAAAATTTTGGTTTTCCATAAATCACTTGCAACACATCATCGGTAACTTTACTTAGGGTTTCTTCTGTTAATTCACTTAACAATATGTTTTGACTATGAAGGGATTTAAAAAGTTGGTCTAACGCATCATGGAAAAATTCCCCAGTACCTGCTGGCGAGAGTCCGAAGACTTCACGTTCTTTTAAACCTAATCCGTAGGTGACAAAATGTTTATAGTGACAAGAATAAAAATTTTCCATTCGTGAAACAGATGTATAGAGCTCTTTTCCGTATAACTCCGAGACAATTTCTGGCTTTAACGGTTTAGGAACATTTTTATACGTTAAACTTTTTAAAACTTGTTTGGTTAGCTCTTTCATTCCTCCAGATCCCGTTAAATATTGATAGATGCCATACCAAAAATGATCTAAAGGGCTATTTTCTTCTTGAGATTTTCTTAAAACAACTAACAACTGACTTAAGGTACTTCTTTTTGAACCAATAAACGCTAAAGCTTCCTCTTGCTCTTCTAAAATAGTTGTACTATCTTCTACTTTAGTTTGAATTGGAATGTCTAGGCCTGTGACAATTCGTTGAATATAAGAAGACAGTTGCGCACTCTGTTTTGAATCGTCATTTTTTGAATAAGAAAAAATCAAGCGCTCTGTTGATGAAAGAAAGGCAAGATAAGCTTGCAGCGGTTCTGTTGCTGTTAAAGACTCAACCGATGGTGCTAAAAATTTATCTTCTGGTAAAAATTCAGAAAAATAAGTGCGATCTTCTTGCGTCAAAACACTTTTGTTCTCAATTTTTGCTGGTAAATTCGTATCTGTCATTCCTAAAATAAAGGTGATTTTGGTTGCATTTCTTCTGGTTGTATCAAAAGGAGAGAACATGATTTGGTCAATTGTAGGGGGGACTAAATGATAACTTGCTCCCTCAAATCCTGCAATTAAAATGTCATTAAAGGCATCTAAATCGACAGATTCAGTACCTAAAATTTCAACGTATTCATCTAATAATTGTAGTAAAACATCCCATGTTTGCTCATGCTGTTTGGCTACTTCTAAATTATTTTTTTCAATTTCTTGGTCACGCCAAAAAGAGAGCTGTTGGCTAACGCCACTTTTTTCTAAAAATTCATAAAGCTCTTTAGCAAAGCTTAAGCCATTCGTTGCTTGATCCAATTTTTTAAAAAACGGCAATAAGGTTTTTTGTAAAAAATCTCTGACTTCATTGGCAATGCCTTCAATTCGTTGATCTTCCGTCGTTTGTCCTGCTGTTTCTTCTTGTACAAAGCGACTATAATGCCATGGTTTTTTTTGCGTCCAATAAAAACCTTCGTAACCATACATTAAAACCACATTTTCAGTAATATCAATCTTATTTCGAAAGTTGTTTATGTGGTTTTGTTTCATCAATACCCTAGTTGTACGGTCCACTGATTCTTCTACTTGTTGAAGTGGCAACAATAGTTCGGTTCGAAGTAAACGCATCACGTCTTGGTATCGCCAATTATTTTTCTTAATTGCTAGCATGGCTACTAAAAATTCAGCTAAAGGGTGATGACTCATCACCGCTGCATCATCCGTAAATACTTCTAATTCATTTTCTTTAAAAATAGGTTCCAAAATAGATTGGTATTCACTCATATCTCTAGCCAATACTAATATATCCTGATAACGATATTCTTTTGAAGCAATCAAGCGACGGATTTCTTTAGCAACATGTGTCACTTCAACTTGCTTGTTACTTGCTTGCCAAACCTCCACGCAATTAGACATTGGAATTCGTTCTTGTTTTTTTCGGTAATCTATCGGTAAGAGTTTACTTGTTTCAACCCAAAAATCTTCTAATTGATTGATTTCTTCACTGTAACGGGCATCTGACTCTTTTAAAATCTTATCGTGTTCTACTTGAATCCCATCTCCTCTGGCTGCTTGATAAAGTTGATAGTAAGTTTCTCCCGTTGCTTGAAAAAGTTCAAACATAGACGGTTTTTCAGTTGGATAACCTTTATCTAAAGTCAAAGCGATGGTCACTTTTTTAGAAGCTTTCATTAAAGCTACTATTAATGCTTGCTCTTGAGCATTAAATCTTGTATAGCCATCAATATAAATGGTTGTATTTGATAAATCAACAGTTTCAATTTTAGTCGCTAAAGCCGTTAAAATATCTTCTTTTTCCAAGTATTTTCCCAATAGAGCATTCTCAAAAGCATGATACAGTAACACAATATCCTGCAATTTTAATTTTAAATCCGCTTCTTTTGGTGAATCTCCTTGCTGTTTTAACAACTCTTGTAAATCAGATTCCGTAATTTTTCCACTTCGTAATTCCAAAAATAATTCAGTTAATTTTTCTACAAAACCACTTTTTTTGACTTCTCCACGATAAATGGTTAACTCATTTTCATATTGCAACAATAACTTTCGGACAAGCATCGTTAATCCTGTATTTGTCAATTGAGGCTTGTGGTACAGAGATGAGTCTTGTAAAAAAAACCAGGCTAAACGTCTAAAACTAAAAACTTGTAAATTCATCATTCCTATTAATTTTTGATTTTGAAAATTAGGCATTTTACCTAATCCTTCAAGTACAGACATTTCTGTTTGAAAAGACATATGCTCTGGAATTAAATAAAATAGCTTAGCTGTGGAATCCTCTGTTAAAGTTTGACCAATTTCATCTAATAAATAGTTTTGTTTAGCTGTATTTCCTCTTCCCAAAACAAATTGCAAACGCATCGTGATGGTCACATCCTTTCTTTAAAAATGTCCTATCTAAAAAAGAGGATAAAAGGAAATTAGTCACTCGTTTCCTTTTATCCTAAACAAATTCTACGTCTTTAACTCAATCAGTAATCCACTTAATTTTGTCACAGTTCGCCAGTTGCGAATGGTTGCTTGTTCTTTTTTTAAATATGGTGTTAATTGTTTTAACAAGGGCGAAGACAACTGATTGCCATAAATTTGAATAACTAAACAATTTTTGATCATTTCCCATTGTTCATTTGGAAAGTTAAAATTGACTAACTCACTCGTAACGAAAGCTGATTTTTTATAAACAATAAGAATTTCTTTCTGTTCTTCTAATTCTGCTTTAAAAAGGGAACATTTTTCTAAATTCTGAATAAATGTTTCTCCCGTTATTACAATAACTGGAATAGGAAAATCAACAATTGTTTTTAATTTTTCTTCAATTTTTGTAGCAATTAAATTTACATCTTGTGGCGCGCCTTTCATCACTGCGTTACCGCTACGTAAAACTGTTTTCACAGATTGGAACCCCAGCATTTCAAGGATCTTTTTTAAATCGCTCATTTTAAGCTGATGAGATTTCCCGACATTGATTCCTCGTAATAAAACGACATAATTCTCCAAAAAAACACATCCTTAAACTCAATCAAAAGCCCTTATCTAAAAATTGGACGGTCAAATAAAAAATAAAGCATACCTAACATTAGGACTAACCCTAATAAATAAATAACTTTAAATTTTGTCACTCGGATTTTATGATGGAAGAGAACCATTCCTAAAATACCGCCTAAACCGCCGCCTAAAATACCAAATGAAAGCAATGTTTTTTCAGGAATACGCCACATTTTTTTCTTTGCACGGTATTTATCAATGCCCATTAAAACAAATAAAATTGCATTGACCGATCCAAAATAGAGAAGTGCGATTAAACGATCTTCCATCATCATTGGGCATTTAACTTAGCGATTTCAACAATTACATTTGTCGCTTTCTCCATGCTTTCAACTGCAACAAATTCATATCGACCGTGGAAATTTTCGCCACCTGCAAAAATATTTGGTGTTGGCAGTCCCATAAAGGATAATTTTGACCCATCTGTTCCACCACGAATAGGTTCAATAATTGGTTTAATAGAAAGATTTTCCATTGCTGTTTTCGCTAAAGTAACAATCGATAAATCTTTTTCAATAATATCTTTCATATTATAATACTGATCTTTTAACTCAACTGTTACACGTTCTGTCTTGTACTTCTCATTTAGTTTCGCTGCTATTTTTTGAATCATTTCTTTACGAGCTATAAATTTATCATGATCGTGGTCACGAATAATGTAGACCATTTTGGCCTCTTCAACTTCCCCATTTAAATCATACAGATGATAGAAACCTTCACTCCCATCCGTTTGTTCAGGAACTTCATTTTGTGGTAACGCTGCATCAAATTCTAATGCAATTTTTAATGCATTAACCATTGTGTTTTTAGCTGTTCCTGGATGAACATTTTTACCTTGAATCTTCACAATTGCTTGTGCAGCATTAAAACTTTCATATTCCAATTCACCAACTGGACCGCCATCCATCGTATACGCAAAGTCTGCATTAAAACCAGCAACATCAAAACGATCTGCTCCAACACCTATTTCTTCATCTGGACCAAAAGCCACGCGAATTGTACCATGTGGAATTGAAGGATCCTTGATTAAAATTTCCATTGCTGTCATAATTTCAGCAATACCTGCTTTATCATCAGCGCCTAGTAGGGTTGTTCCATCTGTTGTAATCAATGTTTGACCAAGATAATTTTTTAAATTAGGAAAATCAACTGGCGAAAGAACAATGTTTTCAACCTCATTTAAAATAATTTCAGAACCGTCGTAATTTTCATGAAATTGTGGCGAAACATTTTCAGCATTAAAGTCTGCTGTATCCATATGAGCAATAAATCCAATGGTTGGGACTTCTTTTTCGCTATTACTTGGAAGTGTCGCTGTTACAAAACCATTTTGCTCATTGTAAGCAACATCACTCATGCCAAGTTCTTTTAACTCTTTTGCTAAAACTTTTGCAAATTCTACTTGTGTTTGAGTTGAAGGGACAGTTGAACTTGTTTCATCTGAACGAGTTTCGGTTTGAACATAACTTATAAAACGTGGCACTAAATTTTTATACATAAGAAAACTTCCTCTCAAATTTGGTTTATTTAAAACGGTACGGATCGGTATTTAAGTTGGATTGAATAATTTCGATTTCCCAGGATTCGCTAACTTTCCATTGAGTAAATAGATCAGCTAATCCTTCTTTACAAATACTTTCAATATGATGTCCTGGATCAATCACTGTCAAGCCATCAGCTAACATATCATGAGCAGTATGGTAATAAACATCTCCCGTAATATAAACATCTGCTTGTTTTTTTAAAGCGCTTGGATAGTACTTGCCTGCGTCTCCTCCACAAATAGCCACCCGTTGAATCATTTTTGAAGGATCTGTCGTAACAAGTCGTAACCCCTCTAATTGAAAAATAGCTTTTACTTTTTCTGAAAAATCATTCACTGAAATAGGTTCTGGTAAATCTCCAACTCTTCCTAATCCATAGGCATCTACAAAATTTTCAATTGTATACAAATCATATCCTGGTTCTTCGTATGGATGGCTCTCAAATAAAGCTCGTTCAATTTTAGCTGTTTTGTGTTCAGGAAAAATCACTTCAATTCGAGCTTCTTCAACTTCTTCCGTTTGATTTAACGTTCCAATTGTAGGCATTGCACCATTAATGGGTGTAAATCTTCCAGTTCCTTCAAGTGTATAGCTACAATTTTCGTAATTAGGACCAATTTTCCCTGCTCCTGCTTTAGTTAAAGCCACTCGTACTTTTTCTTCATCCGACTTAGGAACATAAACAGCTAATTTTTTATAACCTGTTTGATTGGTAATATGCATAATTTCTGTATTTTTAATTCCAATTGCTTGTCCCAACCAGTCATTTAATCCATTTGTTGCTACATCTAGATTGGTATGAGCGCCATATACTGCGATATTGTGTTTCAATAAATCTGCATACATTTTATTTTGGGGATTGTCTGTAATTAAATTTTTAGCTGCTCTGAACATAATGGGGTGATGAGCAAAAATCAAATCAACCCCTTTTTCAATAGCTTCTTCAACTACTTCTGGGCGGATGTCTAACGTCACCAGTATTTTTTTGATTGGCTTATCTAACGTTCCAATTTGTAACCCTACCGGATCTCCAGCTTCAGCTAATTCCATAGGTGCAAATTCTTCAAATTTTGCTATAAATTCTTTTCCCGTCACTATGCTCATTGGATCAACTCCTCGATTTCTTTGATTTCTCTTTCGACTTGCTGAATTTTTTCACTTTGGTCCGTTGATGATTTTTTTAAACTTGCTAAAATTGTCCGACTCTTCTCTAATTCACTCTTCCATTTTTCAATAAAAATAGCTGAAGGAGTATTTTTTAAAAAGACACCGTATTTTAAATCTTGATTACTATAATTCTGTTTTTTTTCACTTTTTTCAGCAACAATAATTTCATATTTTTTTTGATCTTCTTCAATTAACTCTTCAGCAATAATTTCATAACTATGATGCATCAACCAGTTTCTTAGAGTGTATTCCCCAATATTCGGTTGTAAAATTAAGCGTTCTTTTCCTGAAAGTTGGTTTTTTTGAACTCCATTTTCTAAAATAGAGGCAATTAATGAGCCTCCCATTCCACAAATGGTAATAGCCATAATTTCATCTTCTATCGTTAATACGTCTAAGCCATTCCCTAAGCGTACATCTATTTTATTTGTTAAATTTAATCGTTCTACTTGATCTTTGGCTGTTTGAAACGGTCCGATTACAACTTCTCCGGCAATGGCAAAATCAATCTGTTGATTTAAAGTCAATGCGCAAGGTAAATAGGCATGATCCGAACCAATATCTGCTAATCTCGCTTTTTTAGGTACATAAGAAGCGGCTTTTGCTAACCGCATCGATAATTGTTTTTCATCCATAAATTCGCTATCATTCCTTTCAGGCTTCTTTTCCATTATACAACAAATTGACTTATTTTTCTTCTAGTTTAAGTGAGAAGTTTTTGCAAGAAATAAAGAATTGATATCATTTTTCTCTACGCGTCTTTAATGAGATCTTTCAACGAGTATGTTTTAATGCTTTTGATTATTTTGACTTATCATTTGATTTAACAATTTTTAGATAACTTTAAAAGTCCGATGCTACTAATTAGAAGGAACTCTTTTATCCTTACCGAGTCAACATTTCTTGTAGTATCGTTATACAACAAAAAAAGACAAAGAAGTAAGTTTCTTTGCCTTTTATTAACGAATTTCATTTTATTTAAATCAACTTAAACAGTATGAATGGTTAATTGTTGACCGATAAATAATAGATTTTGTTTCATTCCGTTCCATTTTTTTATTTCAATTGGAGAAACATGATGTTTTAATGCAATACTATGAAGAGAATCTCCCTCAACTACTTGATAATTGATAGTTGCCGTTGCTTCACTTTTTTTGTCAGAACGTAAAGATGATGCTGTTTCATCAAATGCTAGTGAACCTTGTTGAATTTGTTGGAATTTAGTCGTTTCCTCAACTGAAGTTGATTTAGAGACATCCTTATTTATTACATCTTCTGTTGGTTCAACAGGTACCTCAGTCATCTCACCTTTTTTAGCAATAATTTCTTGATTCACAAATATAATATCTGATGTTAACTGATTCCATTCCATCAATTCTGCAACAGAAACATTATAAGTATTAGCTATGTCCCACAATGTATCGCCTTTGACAATTGTATGCATCAAGTCAGCTTCTTTTTCAACTGATTTTTTAACTACACCCTCATCAAATTGAGTTAAATCATACGTTTCAATTAATTGATTTAATTTCTCTGCATAACGAGTATCCGTCGCATATTTTCCTGTTAAAAATTGGGTAGCCTCACGATAAGAAGTTGTATTTGATTTCCAAGTTCCTGCATAAAAAGTTTCGTTGTATGAAGTTCCCCCTTTTAGAAGTTTAGCGTAATCTTCTAATGATTCCTTATAAGAAGGGTATTTTCTGAATTGACCGGTAATTTGGTAGTAATTACCAGAGCCATCATCTTCTAACGTCAACATTGCAACAGAATCTAATTCAAAAGTGCCCTTGATTCCAAATAAATTGTGGTTTGGTTCACTAGAGAGTGAACTATTTCCTGAACCACTTTCTAAAATAGCTTGTGCAATCATTACTGAAGCGTATAAATCTTGTTCTACTCCAATTTCAGAAGCAGATTCTGAAATTTTATCAATAAATTCTTGAGTTGATTGATTTTTAACAAACATAATTTTTTCAGCTTCTTCACGATTTGCTTCCGGAGCTTGAACTTCAATAATATTTTGACTTACAACTTCTTCTTTTGTGAATGGGCGTGTCGTTTCAACTTCTGTTTTTGGTGCTGGCGTCACTACAACTGGTGGAACTACTTCAACTGGTGGTGAAATAGGTTCAACAGGTTTTGGTTGAGGATTTTCAGTAGTCTGTTCTTCAACTGGTGGGACTACTGGTTCCGTTGTTTCTGGTTCTGATTCTGAAATTTCAGGCATATCCTTTTCTAGATTATTTTTTTCATCAGAAGAGTTTAATTGTGATGATGATGATTGATCTATCATCTCTTCAATCGCTCGATGACTTGTGGATGCATTCTCTTCAGCACTAGCTAAGACCGAGAAACTTGGCAATGCAAGTGAAGCAACAACAATTGATGTATTCAATAATCCAGAACTTTTTTTGATTATTTTTAATTGTTGTTCTTTTTTTTCTTTTAAAATTCTTGTTTTTCTACTTTTCATTTTACTTCCCCCTATTAATTAGTACGTTCGACCTAGTGTAATGTTGATTCAATTGCTGTTGTCATCTTTGTTACTAAAGAATCTATCTGTTCTTTTGATTTTAATAGTTCTCCTGTTAAATCTGACAACTCTTTTTTTAACCGTACTTCCAAATGGTTAGGCTGTTTTTCTATATCAAAACTACTCCATCCTACTCTTTTCTTTGCATCAATCAACACTTCCGCAATCTCAGCCTTTGAATTTCTTAAGTCTTCGTACATTTTTTGATTTTGTTTTTCAAGTTCTTGAATTTTTTGTTTGCTTAATTCAAGCTCTTTTTCTAAATCTATAGTATTAGAATGCTTTGTTAGATGACTTTGTTCTTTTAATTGACGATTTTCTTGAGTTAACTGCTGAACAAATTTTTGAAGTTCTAAATAATCTTGTTCAATCGTTTGATAATGTGCAGGTAAGGCTTTTTCTTTGTAACTATCTGCTTCAATTTGATTTTTTTTTAATTTTAAAGATTTGTATTTTTCGTTGACGTTTTTTAACTGTCGTCTTACCTTGCGATTTTCTTTTTCTAATTGCGTTATTTTATCTGTCGAGAAATCTGGCATATTAACTATCCACTCCCTTTAACAAACTCTATAGCATAGGTTTTATATAATTTTATGTATCTTTTTTTATTCACGAAGATATGGAAATGTTAGTTATTTTAATGATTCCTATAAATTATACCTTCTTTATTATACCATAATTCCTTAAAAAATGAACATTATCTCTATTCTTATTTTTTCGCTTTTGAACGTAAAAAAAAACCTAAAATAAGTTTATTTAGGTTTGTGAGGTTTAAATTTTTCAAGTTCATCTATTCTGTCATGTAATTCGTTTAAAAGATCTACTTGTACAGTTTGAATTTCAAGTAAGTGTTGCCATTGTTCGTTTAGCATATAATCCATTTTTTCATGCAACAGTCGGATCTCTATTTCTGATTTTAAATTGACTTGGTAATCACTATTTGATTGTGCTCGATCACGAGACTCTTGTCGATTTTGACTCATCATAATAACAGGCGCTTGAATTGCAGCTAAACAAGATAAGACTAGATTTAACAATATAAAGGGGTAGGGATCAAAGGTTGGCTTGAATAGCGCGATTGAATTTATTAAAATCCAGACAACTAAAACGCCAATAAAAGAAAAAATAAAAATCCAACTACCACCAAATTTTGCAATCGAATCTGCTACTCTTTGTCCCAAAGTTAATTTGCTACTTAGTTGCTGATTAATATTTTCTGAAACTGTTTGACCTTCCTTAATGCTAGTTAATACTTTGCTATTTAATAAATCCATTTCTTTTGAATCATTTTGAATCATTTTTTCTATTGAACTTAATCGATATTCCACTAAATCATGATAACATATAAAATCTTTTTCTGTTAATGTGGGGTGCTCTTTTAGAATAAATTGTTTAAGTTTTTCTTCAACGTTTTGAATTTTAGTTCCTTCATTTAAAGCATATTTTTTATGACAAACAAAACATTGTTGATCTTTTTTATCCATTTTTCTTCCCACCTCTCATGAGTTTGATAAATCAATTTTATAAGCACTTGTATCTTCTTTAGAGGTAAAAGAAATCTTTACAATCTGACTTGGATTTAAATAAATAATCTGTGCTTCATTATTATAAAAACGAATTAATCGACTATGAAGTGTACCGTCACCATTTGAAACTTTTTCAAAAAATTCTTTTTCAGACATCATTAATGTTACTTTTTCATTATTACTTAATGTGACTAAACAGTGTGTCATCCTTTTTCCCACCTTTACAATCATACTATCACTCAACTACTACTATTTTATAAACATCTTTTCCTGGAATTTGAGGAGGCAATGACATCGTAGAAACAGGTTCTTTAGCCAATGTTATTTTCACGGTCATTCCACTCTTAACATCAATCATATCCACTTTTTCTTTTGTTTTTGCATTCAACAGATTTGTACCATCTGTAATCAATATAACGTCATTTGTTAAAACTGGAGGTGTCGTATTTTTTGAATCTACGGGTGTAATATCTTTTACTAAAATTCCTCCCTTTTCAGCAGCTCCGTCTTCTTTAACAACTGCCGTATAGACGATTGATTCTTTTTTTGTCTCTGTTGTTGAGGACTCCTTTTTTTTTGATTCTGATTCATTCGTTGCTTGCTTACATCCTGTTAACGCTAATATAGCGACTGTTAGGAATACGGCTATTTTTATTTTTTTCATCTTTATCCCTCCAACTCATTCTCTCTTCTCTAGTATCTTAAAGATTACACAAAAATGCAACTCACAAGGTAAAAAAAACCTATCTAAATTTTCTTAGATAGATTTTGTATAATTATTCTAAAAAGTCTTTTAATTGTTTTGAACGACTTGGATGACGTAATTTGCGTAATGCTTTTGCTTCAATTTGACGAATTCGTTCTCTTGTAACACCAAACACTTTCCCTACTTCTTCTAGTGTTCTTGTGCGTCCATCATCAAGTCCAAAACGCAATCTCAGAACATTTTCTTCACGATCTGTTAATGTATCTAATACATCTTCAAGTTGCGCTTTAAGATGTTCAAAATCGGTATGTGCTGCTGGACTTGTAGCGTCTTGATCTTCAATGAAATCCCCTAGATGTGAATCATCTTCTGCACCAATAGGCGTTTCTAGCGAAACTGGCTCCTGAGCAATTTTTAAAATTTCACGTACTTTATCTGTCGGTAAATCTAGTTCAGCACCAATTTCTTCTGGCGTTGGTTCACGACCTAAATCTTGATGCAATTGACGTTGAATGCGAACTAATTTATTGATTGTTTCTACCATATGAACTGGAATACGAATGGTTCTAGCTTGATCTGCAATCGCTCGTGTAATGGCCTGACGAATCCACCAAGTAGCATAAGTTGAAAATTTAAATCCTTTTTGATAGTCAAATTTTTCAACAGCTTTCATTAATCCCATATTTCCTTCTTGGATTAAATCTAGGAATTGCATTCCTCTTCCAACATAACGCTTGGCAATACTAACTACTAGACGCAAGTTAGCTTCTGCTAAACGCTGTTTTGCTTCTTGGTCTCCTTCTTCAATTAAGATAGCCAAATCAACTTCTTCTTGCCCACTAAGTAGCTTCACGCGACCAATTTCTTTTAAATACATCCGAACAGGATCATTAATTTGCACTCCTGGAGGCGCCATTAAATCATCTTTTATTTCAGCATCTTTTTTATTCTTTTCTCTGACTAACAATTGTCGATCCGTTGGTCCACCATCGTCTCCAACAACACTCACGCCACCATCTTCTACTTCCATAATTAGGTCGTCGATTTGCGTGACAGTTAATTTATAAGGCAATGCAATTTGTTTTGCTAGCTCATCATAGTGTATTGAACCCTTTAATTTATTTTCTTTGATTAATAACTTGATTTCTTTTTTTAATTCTTGTTTTTTTGTTCCTTCTTCATTAGCCATCGAAAGCCTCCTAATTAAAATCCAACATGATAACTCAAGTTTACTGCTTTAATAATCGCGACAGATTTGTTATTTCCATTAATAATTGTTTTGCTTTATCAGAATCGCCCATCCGACTAGCTTCAATCAGTTCAATATTTTTATTTGCAATTTGTTCTTGTAGGGAAGATTTCCGTCCAATCATATCAAGATAATCTTCAATTTCTCCAGTCGAAACTTCTTCACTTAATTCCATTAGTTCAATTTCAACTAAAAGATTTTTTAAGTGGGGTTCCTTCACAAAATCAATAAAAGCTTCAATTGTAACATCGTTATCAACTGTCTCTTTAAAATTTTCAAATAAAATAAACAGCATTTCATAATCTTCATGTACAAAATTGAACGTTGTTTTTTGAGTTTGTACTCGAATCCAAGCTTCCTCGTGATGAAATAAGCGATTCAATAAATTTCGTTCAGCTACTTCAACCACATTTAATTTACGTTTTTGAGTGTGCAATTGAACTTGTAAAGGCGGTTCTGGATACTCTTCTTGATAACCATGAACCATTTCCATTGGTGGTTCTGGGTAATACTCTTTTTTATCAACCTTTTTTTTCGCTCTTTTTTGCTCGTATAATTGATGGTACTGAGTATTTAATGAATCTAATGAAATGTCAAATTCTACTGAGAGCTGTTTTAAATAGACTTCTCGTTCAACAGCTGACGTAATCGTAAGTAATTCATTTAAAATTACTTCAATATAAGCTAATCGCTCGCTTTCATTTTGCAAATTAATCCCTTTTCGGTAATAACGCATTTTAAAAGCAAAAACTGTATCTCGCCCATGAGCCAGCATTTCTTTATAGGATGCTGCACCATATTTATGAATAAATTCATCTGGATCAAGTCCTTCATTTAAACTGAGAACATCTAAATCAAAATGGGTCTCTTCTGATAATAAATCAACTGCTCTTTTAGTCGCTTCAATTCCTGCATTATCGCCATCATACGCAATCAATACATGGTCTGTTACTCGATCCAGCATATGAATCTGTTCATTAGTCAAACTGGTTCCCATCGAAGCCACGCCATTTTTAACACCTGCATCCCAGGAAGCAATAACATCCATAAAACCTTCAAACAATATGACTTCTTTTTCACGTCGAATATTCGCACGCGCTAAATCATAGTTAAAAAGCACATTTCGTTTATTAAATAAATAAGTCTCTGGACTATTCAAATATTTGGGTGCTGCCTTCCCGTCAGTTGGCTCTACTTTGAAAATCCGACCAGAAAAAGCAATTGTTTTACCTTGTTGATTTCGAATAGGAAACATAATTCGATTGTAAAAACGATCTAATAATTCGCCGTTATCCCGTTCGACAAACAAACCTGTTTCACTTAACAAAGTCTGATCGTATTCTTTTCCAGACAAATACTGATACAGCATGGTTCTTTCAGCAGGTGCAAAACCAATATTAAAGGTCTCTATTAACTCTCTAGTTAATCCTCGATCTAACAAGTATTGCAAAGCCTCTTCACCGACTTTAGTATTCAGCAATACATGATGAAAAAGTTCAGCTGTATCTACATGGACTTTAATTAGTTTTTCTTTTTTGGAATCTGTTTTTTGTTCACCAAAATTATGGGCTGTTAAACTTTCATCCAACTTAACATGACTTAATTCAGCCGTTTTAAATACTGATTCAGGAAAAGATAATCCTTCTACTTCCATTAAAAAAGTAAAGACATTACCGCCTCTACCACAACTAAAACAATGAAAGATTTGCTTTTCTTCTGCAACTGAAAAAGAAGGTGTCTTTTCATCATGGAATGGACAGAAACCAAATAAATTCTTACCACTTTTTTTTAATTGGACATATTGACTGACAACATCCACAATATTTGTTTCTTGCCTTACTCGATTGACTACTTCATCAGGAATCATCATCGCCATGTAGTTCACCTCGTTTACATGATAAAAATATACTATTAAAAGTCGCTTCTATTATTTCGATTAAATAACTAACTTAAACGACTTGTTTTTATTCTTCTTAAATATTACTACAAGAAATTAATTGTAGCATAAAAAAGCCTTTATAACAACGTTTAAAATTTCAATTTCAATTTAAACCTCACTCTTTATAATTACTAAAACTATCTAAATACATAATAAAAAACTTATCAAAAATAAGTTTACCTTGCGCTAAAGCTTCTCTGTTTACAAGTTTTTTATTATGTAAACTTGTTTATAAGAAGGTACTTAAATTTTCCTCAAAAAGCAACTCATCTAATTGTTGGATTGATAAATGATGAGTGATTCCATAAATAATTGCCGCATCCCACTGATGTTTAGGATAAAGTTTTGCGTAACCTGTTTTTTTCATCAATAAGTCTGTTTCATCTAGCGTAAGCTCCATTCCAATCGCCAAAGCTATCATTTTCTCACGGGAAGGTTTGCGCTTCCCATCAAAATATTGATAGCCTGTAGCTTCAGTAATTTCAGCTCTTCTTAAGACAGCTGCTTTGCTTTTATTTTTTAAAATTAAACATTCATTTAAGTGCGTTTTAATGTCTTCTGCAATTAAATACTCTTGCTGCTCATTTAGGACAACTTTAAAATTAGCAGCTTTTTTCAATGAATGAATCAGCTGATCCGTGTCTTTTTCCAACAAATCAATCACTCCACATTTTTTATAACTTTCCTCCTACTAGTATACAATACTTAAATGGCAAAGAGGACTTTTTATTCAGTTAATTTTTGCTATAATAGAAAAGAGAACTGCCGAATTTAAAGGAGCGGACATACATTATGCTGAATGAAGAACCTTCCGTGGTTCACTATAAAGAATTAGAACCCTTGACTCATAAAGAAAATAGCCCGATTTTAGTGCGAAATATTGCCACCAAAGAATTTTTAGTTAAAAAAAAATATGATATCAGCCTATTAACCAATTTAGAACGATTGAAAGAAATTAATCATCCGAATTTACCTAGAATTTTTGAAATTGTCACTAAAGAGCAAGATTTATGGCTTTACGAAGAATACATTCATGGAAAAAACGTAAATGAATTGCTGTTACAAAATCAATTAACCGATACCCAATTAATTTTAGAGTTAGGTAAGGCTGTGACAGAAGCCTTAATGATTTTGCATGAGAAAAAGATCATTCATCGTGATATAAAACCCTCTAATATTATGGTTACAAACGATGGCCTTGTTAAATTAGTAGATTTCGATGCCATCCGTTTCTATGATGGTTCTAAGGAAAACGATACCACTCACTTAGGAACAATTGGTTTCGCCTCACCAGAACAATATGGTTTTGCTGAAACAGATGAACGCAGCGACCTTTATTCCCTTGGTGTTGTTTTAAATGTCTGTAGCGTAAAGGCTTTCCCAAAAGAACAATTAACAACTAATCCCTTTTTAAAGGAATTGGTAATTAAAGCCACTAAAATGGATCCACAAAATCGCTATCAAACAGCTTCTGAAATGCACACTGTTATTGTAAATCAATTAAACCACCTAAATGACTCGACTAATTCAATACAAAAGACACCTTCAGTAAAAAAATACACTACTCAATTTAAAGATAAAAAAAACTCTGCTACTCCTTCTTTTTTATCAAAATTTTTAAGTGTTGTACCTGGCTTTAGAACAGGATATTATTGGAAAAGTATTATTGCAATTGTTTGGTACCTCATTGTTCTGTTAGCGATTGTCTCTTCTTGGACATCAGGTACTTGGTTTGATAAAGTTTTAGCTACCATTGATACAAATATTTTAGTAGTCTTGCCAACAATCATTGCAACTAATTTTATGGATATTCAAAGTCAAATCCCTTTTTTATCCTCAAAAAAGATTTATCATAAAATACCTGGATTTCTATTAGCTATTATTATTTGGATTTTACTATACAGTGCCTTCACATCAATTGCAACACCTTTTCACTCACCTGAATACTTAGAAACAAGAGCACAAACAAAATAAAACGACGGCCTATGCTTTTTGCATAAGACTTTCGTTTTTTTTTTTTGCATAATAGTTCTTGTCAGACGGACTAAATAACAAAGGAGTCGATCGAAATGAAAAAAAATAAAAAGGTGCTTGTTGGGTTAATGGTAGCAGGAGTTGCAGTAATTGCAGTCGCTTGTGGCGATTCCTCATCCAAAACGGATACTAAAAAAGAAGAAAAAGAAAAACCTACTACTGAACAAGTTACAAAAAAAGAAGCAACGGGGCCAACAGATAATGGTGATTTAGGAAAGTATTATGTTGCTATTCAAGATTTTACGCTAGCTCAAGATTACAATGGCGCGGATGTAGGAATTGTTCAATATGAATTTAAAAATAATAGTGATAAAAATGCCATGTTTATGGTAGCAACTCAGGCAAAAGTCTTTCAAAATGGTATTGCTCTAGAAAGTGCGATTATGTCTGAAGACGTTTATAACGATCAATCAACCGACATTCAACCTGGTGCTACAATCGTAGTAAAAGTTCCGTATAAATTACAAGATACTACGACACCAGTTAGTGTTGAAGTTAAACAATCATTTGGCATCGGCAAAGATATCTTAAAAAAAGAATTTACATTACAGTAAGCGAGGGGTAAAAATTGAAAAAAACAATTGGCATTTTATCCATTATTATCAGTGTTATCGTCGGGTTTCAATCTTTGATGGCTGGACTTGCGAATACACTTTCTGACAATGGAGAAACAGGTGGTTCAGTAGGCATTTTGCTGTCTTTTATCTTGTTAACAGCAGGTGTCGTAGTTTTAGCTTCTAAAGGAGCAAAAGGCATGCTGACTTTTAGTATGGTCTTCTATCTATTAGGTGGTTTATTAGGATTAATTGGAGCAGGTAGCTACAAAGATTTAGTTATTTGGTCCGCAATCAGCTTACTCTTTGCAGTTCTGCTTTTCTTTCAAATTCGAAAAATTGCTTAATGTCTACTGCTCAAACAAAAAAAAGTAACGCAATTGCGTTACTTTTTTTGTGTTATTTTACAATCAATTCATCTACATTAGCAAATGACAAGGCTAAATTTGCTAAACTCATTAGTAAAACTAAACGGTTATTACGAATCGCTTCATTATCTGCCATAACCATATTTTCATCAAAGAATGCTTCAATTTTAGCACGTAATGATTCTAATGTTTGATAGTCTACTTCCATATTACTATCTTCAAAAGCCGCTTCAGCTTCTTTTAGAGCATTGAAAAGAGTCGTTTCTGATGCTGTCTCAAATAAAGCTGGATCTATCTGTAAGTGTTTTTGAGCAACTAATTCTTTGCCTTTTTTCGCTAAATTCATCACACGAGTCATCGCTTCAATTGTTGGTTTAAACGTTGGTTCTGTTAAATGTTTTTCTAAAACAGCAGCCGCTTCTGTGATTTTAATTAAATCTTCTTGATTTGAAGTTAAAACTGCTTCAATTACATCATGGCGCATATTCAATCCGATTAAATGCTGACGCATTCTAGCTTTAATAAAATCAATTACCTCAGGAGCACTTTCAGCTAATCGTTTGCTTAATTCTTCTTTATGCTGAGTAGCAGCTGTAATCATTTCTGAACGGATGGTTTCAATTGGGAAATACCAGCCTTTATTTTCAACAATCCGCACCACGCCATAGGCTTGTCTTCTTAATGCATAAGGATCATTTGACCCGGTTGGAATCATACCTACTGCAAAGAAACTCATAACACTATCTAATTTATCAGCAATCGCAAGAACTGCACCAACATTAGATTGTGGCAGCTCGCCTTCACTTGAAATTGGTAAATAATGCTCTCTAATCGCTGTCGCAACTGCAGGTTCTTCGCCTTGCATCAACGCATATTTTTCACCCATAATTCCTTGCAACTCAGGAAATTCACCCACCATGTTTGTGACTAAATCAAATTTGTAAATTTCACTAGCTCTTTTTAACTCAGTTAATTCTTGCTGGGTAAGTCCGACAATTTTCCCAATTGTTTCAGCAAAATAGCCTACACGTTCCATTTTTTCAAACATGGTTCCGATTTTTTCGTGGAATGTCACTGTTTTCAATCGTTCAACGGCATCTTTGATCGTCATTTGTTGGTCTTCCTCATAGAAAAAGGCGCCATCATCTAAACGAGCAGTTAACACTTTTTCATTGCCTTTAGCGACATTTTCAATATGACTGCTATTTCCATTGCGAACTGAAATAAAGTGAGGAAGTAAATTCCCAGCTAAATCACGCACTTCAAAGTAACGTTGATGTTCTTTCATTGAAGTCACTAGCACTTCTTCTGGAATTGCTAGATATTTTTCATCAAAGTGCCCAGAAAAAGCCGTTGGATACTCAACTAAATTGGTTACTTCTTCTAACAATTCTTTGTCTAAACTAACTTGCCATTGTTTTTCTTTCGCAATCTCTTCAATTTGTTTCATAATCATTTCTTTACGAGTTGAACTATTTGCAACAACAAATTGCTCTTTTAATTTTTCTTCATAGTCAGTAGCGCCATTAAAAGACGTTGTATCTCCTAAAAAGCGATGACCACGGCTTGTGTTGCTTGTTTCAATATCTAATAGTTTAAATGGAATAATTTCATTGTCTAGCATCACTGTAATCCAATGAATCGGACGAATGTATTTAAAACTATGATTTGCCCAATGCATACTTACAGGAAACGTCATAGAAGTAATGACCTTTTCTATTCCGGCCAAAATTTCTTTTGCTGGTTTGCCTGCTGTAAATTTATCCACATGAACATATTCGACGCCATTAAGTTCTTTAAACGTAATATCTTCCACGGATAACCCTTGTCCTTTAACAAATCCCATCGCGGCCTTACTCCAATTTCCTTCACTATCAAGAGCAATTTTTTTAGCAGGTCCTTTGACAACTTCGCTAATATCTTTTTGCTTATCTGCAACATCTTTAACAATTACAGCTAATCTTCTAGGTGTTGAAAAACGTTTAATTTCAGTGAATTCTAATTTGTTTTCAGTTAAAAAATCCGCCACTCGTTTTGCTAATTGCTCACTGCTTGGAGACACATATTGAGCAGGCATCTCTTCTAATCCAATTTCTAGTAATAAATCTTTCGCCATCTTAATTAGCCTCCTTTGTTGTTTCTTTTTGAAGTAATGGGAACCCTAATTTTTCACGCTCTGCTACAAAGGCTTTAGCTAAAGCACGCGCCATTTTACGAATACGAGCCAAGTAACCCGCACGTTCTGTTACAGAGACTGCTCCACGTGCATCTAAAAGGTTAAAGGTATGACTACATTTTAAAACATAATCATAGGCTGGATGCACCAAGCCATTTTCAATTTGGACTTGTGCTTCTTTTTCGTATGCATCGAATAAACTCAATAGTAATTCTTGATTACTCGTTTCAAAAGCATATTTAGAATGTTCATATTCTGGTTCGATAAAAATTTCCCCATATTTTACACCGTTAGTCCACTCTAAGTCATACACACTATCTACTTCTTGAATGTACGAAGCTAAACGTTCGATTCCGTATGTGATTTCACTAGTGACAGGTTTGCATTCCAATCCGCCAACTTGTTGGAAATAAGTGAATTGCGTGATTTCCATTCCGTCTAACCAAACTTCCCAGCCTAAACCTGCACACCCCATTGATGGGTTTTCCCAGTTATCTTCAACAAAACGAATATCGTGTTCCAATGGATCAATTCCTAATAATTGCAAACTTTCTAAATACAATTCTTGAATATTTTCTGGGGAAGGTTTCATTACGACTTGAAATTGATGATGTTGAAATAGACGATTAGGATTTTCTCCATAACGACCATCTGCTGGTCTTCTTGAAGGCTCTACATAGGCCGCGTTCCATGGTTCTGGTCCAATAGCACGTAGAAAGGTATAAGGGCTCATAGTACCTGCCCCTTTTTCAGTATCATACGATTGCATCAACATACAGCCTTGCTCAGACCAAAATTTTTGTAATGTCAAAATCATCTCTTGGATTGTTAATTTTTTACTCATAAATGATGTGCTCCTTTAATAGTTTATAGTCATAGTCATAAAAATCTTTAATTGATGTTTTACTTAGTTTTTTTAATTAAAAAGTACTTTTCAACTCCTTTAAAAAAAATACAACAAAAAAGTCCCTATGTTAACAAGACTTTCTGTTAACATAGGGACGATTTAATATCGCGGTTCCACCCTAATTCTAGCACAATCGCTAGCATCTTCATTGAACAAGCTCAAGAATGCCTTTCACAATTTCCTCTAGTTCTGGCTCTCACTCTCCCAGAATCGCTTTGCTAGCTAAAAATCCCTACTTTTTTCTCTCAACGCTTCGTATTAAGTTATGTTAATAATAGCGCTAAACAAGTCTATTTGTCAATCTTTTATTGCCTTTGTGTAAAAAAATTAGTTATTATCACTAAAAGCTGCTTGCTCTTTTTTTGATACTTTTGATAGTTCTGTCTTTTTTTCAAATTCTCCTTGGACAACTAAACGCTCTACACCAGCATCTGTGCTACATGTATACATTGTAATCATTGTCTCATTTTGCCTATCATCTAAAATATCGACTCTATCTGGTGCCACTATTTCTATGTTATTGACTTTATACGTGTAAATAAACTGATCATCTTGTAAATAAATACGATTGCCTTTTTTTACATTAAATAAAGGACCAAATAAAGAGGTATCATCTCCAGGAACTTTATGAGCGGCCATTGGATAATTTCCCTTCCCCATTAGCTGTCCAATTTTATTAGTAGCTGCCCCTCGATAAAGATTTTTTTCCCCAACACCTTTTACAACTGGCAATTGAAGGTGAACCTCAGGTATCGATACTTGACCTAAATAAACTTCATCATCTGAATCGTCTAAAAATGTCTCTTTAGGTTGGTACGTAAATTCAATGCTCGATTGACTATTTTTTTGTTTTGTATCAGCTATTCGTTTTTTTTCCTGCTGTTTTTTTTCTAATTCTTCCTTTACTATTGCAATCTGTTCATTTGTTTTTTCAGCTTCCTTTTTATAGTAAAATTGGCTTCCTAACGAAACGAAAAGAGCTAATGCAGCTAAAAATATACTTATGTAGCGCCATTTATTAGATGTTTTTTTTCTTTTTCTTAAACTAGTTGGTTGAATAATCAACTCATAATTAGGTCGTTCTTTTTTTGATGGTACTTGATAATTAATCAGAATAAAATTAGTTTTTTCAACAGTATTTATTTTTTGTTTTTTGTCTATATTCCCCAATTAGATGTTCTCCTCCAAAACGAACAAAAATGAGTATCAGATTACTGACACTCATTTTTATTCAATTTACAGTGCTTATTTTTTACGACTTCTAAGAAATGCTGCAATTGAACCACCTAATAAACTAAAGCTACTGAATGCTGGCATAAAACCTAGACCTGCATTTGTTTGTGCTAATTTAGTTGGTTTTGCTGCTGGTGCTGATTTAGCAGGCGCTGGATTGCCTGTTGGAGCATCAGTTGAAACTGTTTGACTCAATACATCTGAACCTGTTCCACCTTCTGTAAAGTTGAAATTAACCATATAAACGTTTTTAGCATTTAGCAAAGGCATTTCAACAGTAAATCTAAGACCTTTATAAATGGTAGAAGAAATTGTTTCATCTTGTACCACTTCACCAGTCTCTAAATTAGTTACTCTTAGTCCATAATTTGTTCCTGAAATATACCACACATCAAATTTTAACAACCCATCTTTTGATGTGTGGGTTGCTTTATTTGCTTCTGTATTTGTTGTTTTATTAATCGTTAATGTTGTTTCTTCCACAATTTTTTCTACCATCGAAGCATTGATGATTGCAACAGCTGATTGAAATTCCATTACTTGTGGTTCAATCGTTGCTCTTTGTTCGTCTGACGTTATATTTTCAGTGATGGTGTATTTAACTGGATAAACACCAATTTTTGTTGTATCTACTTGTGAAACATCTGCAGTAATTGTTCCATCAAATGCTTTACCTGATGCATCTACAAAAGTAATTCCTTTTAAGGGATCAAAAACCTCGCCTACATAAGAAGTAGCAAAATTATTTTCTGAAACTGCTTTTCCATTGTACATAAATGAGAAGTCTGCAATGTTTTGACCAGATTCTTGTGGTTCTTCCGGTTTGTTTTCAACAAGTGTTTCAACAATTGTTACCTCTTCACCCGTCACTGGATCTTGATACGTGATTTCAAACTCATCATTTAATTGAGCTACTCCTGTAGCCAAAACTGCTTCTGGTTCTTCATCTGAAAATAATTCCCATGTGAAATTTACTTCATCTGTCATTGTAACGCTTAGCGAAAGTCCATTTCCTATATGAACTACTTGCGTATAGCCTGGATCAATGCGTTGCACACCGTTTGGTTTTGTAATAGTATGAACATTTTTCGGTGCCGCTTGAACTTCATTGTTGCTTAATAAGCCACTTGTTGAACTAAATCCTACCCCTAAAATAAAAGAACTTGCTACTACTCCTTTGATTAAACGCTTTTTAAAATTTGTCATAATTCTTGTTCTCCCCCTAAAAAATAAATATGTACAAAAAATTCGCAATTAAATTTATTTTGCACTATTTAAATTTTAACAAATCAGTCGTTTTTTTACTATATTGAAAAACACCTAGAATTTAATTAATTTCACTTTATGACGCTTTTGTGACCGCTTTATTAATTATACTTAATGTTCATACTAGGAAAAGATTTTAAAGTATTCAATCACAAACAAAAAAACGTCAACCGTTTTTCTAATGAATGATTGACGTTTTTTAATTTAGTGAATTTTTATCTTTCTTTAAGAGCATATCGCCCCAAGTATACATTTGATCAATAAAGGACTTACTTTTCAATTTAATACCTACTGATTCATCATAAATCATGTCAATTAAATGTCGCAACTCTTTTTTTGTCTCTTCTTTTACGGTAATTGTTCCTAATTTGTCCAATGAAATCCTTGAAAAAATTTGTAAAAAATAAATGGCTCTTGGGCTTGCGTGGTAGCGATGTTCATCTAAACTCCAATGCTTTTGACATAACAATCCGCCATAACTATCAGAGTAATCAAAATTTCCGTCCATTTCACCACAAACCTTACAACCTCGTAATTCAGGGGCCACACCAAAGTAAGGCAATAATTGGACTTCAAAAATATTCACCATAATTTCTGGATCATAGCCTTCATCAATATCCGTTAACGTCATTTCTACTTTATTAAATAAAACAGGGTCTACGACACCATCCTCTAAGGCTGCATCCGCTAAATTTAAAACATAAGTCGCATAGGCGTTTAAAAAGATATCTGTCTGCATCGCATTGAAATGTGTCACTTCTTTTGCATCTCGTAAAAAACACAACCCTGAATCACGAATATCTGCAATGTAAGATGCTTTCGTAAAAGGCAAAACGGCTGATTTTATTTTACTATTTGCTTTTCTTGTACCTTTCACAAAAAACATTCGTTTGCCAAACCGATTGGTAAAGATTTTAACTAGTTGATCATTTTCACGATGATTGCGAACAGATAAGACTATCCCTTCAATCTCTTCAAGCGGTCCCATAATTACCCTCCCTTACAATAAATACAAAAGCAGACCTTAAAAGAAAATTCTTTTAAGGTCCAGTTTCTATCAATAATCGTCTTTTTTATAACCATAGTCAGTTAAATAATTTTGTTTGTCGCGCCAATCTTTTTGTACTTTGACCCAAAGTTCTAGATAAATTTTATCGCCTAGCATAATTTCGATATCTTTTCTAGCCTTGATGCCAATATCTTTTAGCATTTTTCCACCTTTACCAATGATAATACCTTTTTGCGAAGAACGCTCAACGATAATAGTAGCTTGAACTTGAACTTTATCATTTTCATTGCGTTTCATACTTTCTACTACTACCGCAACAGAATGCGGAATTTCTTCACGCGTTAATTCCAAGACTTTCTCACGAATTAATTCTGAAACAATAAAATACTCTGGATGGTCCGTTACTTGATCTTCTGGATAATATTGTGGACCTTCAGGTAAACGTTTCGTAATTTCAGTTAATAACGTCTCCACATTATTTCCTTCAGTTGCAGAAATTGGAATAATTTCTGCAAACTCTAATTGGCTTTGATAATCGTTCATAATTTCTAATAATTTTTCTGGATGAATTTTGTCAATTTTATTAATAATCAAAAAAATTGGGGTTTTATTTTCTTTTAATTTATCAATGATAAAATTATCACCAGGTCCACGTTTCTCTTCAGCATTCACCATTAATAAAATGACATCAACACCTCTAAGACTGCTTAAAGCTGAATCTACCATGAAATCACCTAGACGATGTTTAGGTTTGTGAATTCCAGGTGTATCGATAAAAATGATTTGAGAATCATCAGTTGTATGGATTCCTTGGATTTTATTTCTAGTTGTTTGTGCTTTATCGCTCATAATCGCGATTTTTTGACCTACAACACGATTTAATAGGGTTGATTTCCCTACATTTGGTCTGCCAACAATGGCAACAAAGCCTGATTTGTACTCACTCATTATGTTAAATCCTCCGGTGTAAAGGCCCCAGGTAAAAGACGTTCAATCGTTGTCTCAAACTGATCTCCTTTTTTATTTGTTAATAATACAGGCATCTCTTTATCACAGAACTCTGCCATAACTTGTCTACATGCCCCACAAGGCGCAATTGGACCTTCTGTATCTCCTGTAATGACAAGGTAACTAAATTCCTTATAACCTTCTGAAACAGCTTTAAAAAAGGCTGTACGTTCGGCACAATTAGTTAACCCATATGAAGCATTTTCAATATTACATCCTGTATAAACAAGACCTTCTTTAGTAACCAAAGCTGCTCCAACTGGAAATTTAGAATAAGGAACATAGGCTTTTTCTAACATACCATTAGCTGCATCAATCCATTTTTGACTATCTTCTACATGTTTTTTCAACAGGGATTCTCCTTTAAAAAAATAATTTAATTACTTTTGGTAAAAAAATAACTATTGCCACTATCACTGCAAATCCAGCCGTCATTAATACAGCCGCTGCTGCCATATCTTTTGCTTTTTTAGCTAATGGGTAATAGTCATGATTTGTTATTAAATCAACGACATTTTCTATGACAGTATTCCACACTTCCATGACGATTACAAGAAAAATACTTAAAATCATCCATAGCCATTCAGACCAGCTAACCTTGAAAAACCAACAACAAATCAAAACAAATATGCCTAATAATACATGAGTACGCATATTTCGTTCTTCTTTAAAAACTGTGATTACTCCTTCAAAGGCATGCCTAAAGGAATCTAAAAAATGTTTGTTTTTTCCGCAATTTTTATTATCTTCCCAATCCATACGCATCTAATATCACTTTCTGCAAATCAAACATCTCTTTTTCATCAGCAAGCTCCATATGATCGTAACCATTTAAATGAAGGAAACCATGAAGTGCTAGAAATCCTAATTCTCGATCAAAAGAATGACCGTAATCAGCTGCTTGTTCTGCGGTTTTATCAATGGAGATAATAATATCACCTATGTTGCGAGGCATTTTCTCATCAAGTAAATCGAAATTGATTGCCTCTTCTCCTTCAACTTCATCTTCTAGAGCAAAACTAATTACATCCGTTGGCTGATCTTTACCACGATAGTCACGATTAATTACTTGAATTCCTTCGTTGTCTGTAAAAGTAACCGACATTTCTGTATCTTCTGGTAAATTCAAGTGACTTCCTGCAAACTCTAATAACGATTCTACTAGTTTTTGTTGTTCGTCAGTTACTTTCGCTGTTTCATCATATAAATCAAGTTCCATATTAGGACTTCCCTTCATTTGTAGCATTGTTTTTCGTTAGCGTTGGATACTCAATTCTTGAATGGAATGTACCATTCAAGCCTTCACAAATTGACAATTCAACTTGATGCAATTCCTTTAAGGTAATATTACATTCATCAAACTGTCCATCTATAATACGTCCATTTACTAAATCGTGAACAAATGTCGCGATTTTTTCAGTCGTAGGTTGAGACATCGCTCGCACTGCTGCCTCACAGCTATCTGCAATATTAATAACAGCTGCTTCTTTTGTTTGAGGTTTTGGACCTGGATAACGAAAATCACTTTCTAGCACATTAGGATCTGCTTCTTTAGCTTTAACATAGAAAAACTTCATTAAAGTTGTTCCATGATGTTGCGCACAAATATCAATGATTCCTTTTGGTAACTTCGCTTCCTCTAACATTTTAACACCTTCTGTTACATGATTAAAGATAATTTCTTTGCTCTCTTCAGGTTTTAACATATTATGAGGATTTTCCATACCTTGTGGTAAATTTTCAACAAAAAAGAACGGATGCTTGATTTTTCCAACGTCGTGATAATAACAAGCAACTCTTGCAAACATTGAGTCTCCTCCAATTGCTTCAACTGCATTCGCACTTAAATTAGCAACCATCAAACTATGATGATAGGTCCCCGCTGCTTTTGTTAAAAGTTCTTTCAACAATGGTTGGTTTGGATTAGCTAATTCTGTCAATGTTAAAACAGCATTATCTTCAAAAAGCACTTCGATATAAGGGTTTAAAACAATTGCTAAGATATAAGAAGCTAACCCACTTAAAATTCCATAAAGTAAAATGAGCAACCCATCGCTTGAAAAAGGTTGCATATTTAAATAAAGAACAAAAGCAATTACGAATAAGCTATTAAAAATAGTTATCCAAATAAAGGTTGGCCATAACTGCCGATTGATTCTAGCTCTGCTTAACATCGTTCCCATCATTCCACTCAACAGATAGAATAACGTTACTACCAGACTAAAACTCGTTCCAGCTTCTCCAATAAATATAAAAATAGAAAAGGCTGCTAAAAAACCATTTGCAATATTCCCAAATCTTCTAGAAACAAAAACCGTAACTAGTAGAGGAATTAATGCCGCTGGATATAACATTGCTAAAAAATTAGCCCCTGATGATTGAATTAATTGCAATCCTTTCATTAATATTACACCAAATACCATAACAAAAGTGTATAGAGTAATATGTTGCCCTCGTTCAATCAAACGATTTTTTCTATTCATTTCCATATAATATAGAATGAGCATTTGTGTAATTAATACTAAAATCAATGCGTAGATGGGTCTGTATGATGCCGTTTTATCTAATAGTCCTAATAATTCAATTTGATTCATCGCATTGCTATCAATGATATGTCCCTCTTGAACCAATACTTGCCCTTGTAAAATCATGGCTGGTTGAACGCGTTCTACTGCCATTTGCCTTTGTTCTTCAGTTGCTTTTTCATTTAAAATATCGTTTGCAACAATACTATTTTCTAAAATTAAATTGGCAGTTCTTAAGTTATTCCCTGTTAGATTGCTATACTCTAATTTATCTTTTGCTTCTTGTTTTACCTCAGTTAAATCTGTATCTCTGATGGCTTTAGACATCTTTTCTTTAACAATTTTCCATGTATTTTCTTTAACGGATTTTAAAGTTGAACTATCCATATTTAACAATTGGACTATTGCCCAATCTGGCAAATCGTTTGAAAAATCATTAGCTTGATCTGTGGCTGCTTTCATTCTTTCTCGAAAAGCTGCTGTTTTTTCTTTATTTAATGTATCAATCGAACTTTCTTTACTCTCAGTTGTTTCTTCTATTTTTTTAGTTTTATCTTGAAATTGTGTACGGATATCATCAATTGTAGCAAATAAAATTTCGATTTTAGATAATTGAGTATTCACGAGATTACTATTTAATTGATAAACCGGTTGAACACTCTCCGACGCTGCTTTTTGATTCTCTTTCGTTTTTTCTTTATCCTCAATAGTAGCATTGGAACGGATTGTTTCGTCAGCTACTTGATACAATCTCAAGTCCAATGATTTTGGTTTAACGCTATCAAAAATAATGAAAAAAAGAATGAGGGAAAATAGTGCAAGTACAAATGGAATGTAAAATTTCCCCATTTTCTTTTGTATGCTAACTATTATTCGCTTCATTCTTACACATCCTATTCTTTTGTGTTTCTGCTATTTTTTAGTTCATCTTTTGATTCTTTATCATAGGCCTCAATAATACTTGCGACAACAGGATGACGAACCACATCACTTGAATCAAACCGAACAAAACGAATGCTTTTGATTCCTTGTAGTGTTTTTTCCGCATGAATTAACCCACTATTTGCCCCTCTTGGCAAATCGATTTGAGTCTTATCTCCATTTACAATCATTTTCGAACCAAAACCTAGTCTGGTTAGAAACATTTTCATTTGAGCAGCTGTAGCATTTTGTGCCTCATCAAGAATGATAAATGCATCTTCCAATGTACGCCCGCGCATATAAGCTAGAGGCGCAATTTCAATCACTCCTCGTTCCATTAAACGAGTGGTGTGTTCTGTACCAAAGACGCTATTTAACGCATCATAGATAGGTCGTAAATAAGGATCTACCTTTTCTTTTAAATCACCTGGCAAGAAACCAAGACTTTCCCCAGCTTCAACAGCAGGACGAGTTAAAATAATCTTCTTAACGTCACCATTTTTTAACGCTGAAATAGCCATTACAACTGCCAAATAAGTTTTCCCTGTTCCTGCAGGTCCAATTCCAAAAACGATATCGTTCTTTTTTACTGATTGAACATACTCACGTTGACCACTATTTTTAGCACGAATTGGTTTCCCAGTGAAGTCTTTTCCAATCTCTTCTTCATATAGACTAACAAAATAGTCTAAACTACCTTTTTCAGCCATTTTTACAGCGCTTAGAACATCTGCTTGTCCTATTCGAATGCCTCTTTTAATAAGTTCTTGTAGCTTAATCAAAATTTCTTCAACTAATTGAACTTGGCTTTCTTCTCCTATTAACTCAATTTTTTCGCCACGACTATTGATTGTGACTTCCATTGATTCTTCTAATAATAACAAATTTTTATCATGATTGCCAAATAAGGCGATGGCTAAATCTTCATTTTTTAATTGTAGTTCTCGCGTTACATCCTTTAGTTTGGTCAAACGACTGACACTCCTTTAGTTTTTAGAATAGGCTTTAATGAAATGATAGCATATTTTTTCAACAAAAAGAAGTATTCTATTACTACAATAAAAGCCATTACATTCTTTTTTATGTACTCCAGACACACTAAGATTAAGAATTAGAAATAAAAAAGAACACTATTAGAATTTACACTCCAATAATGTTCTTCAAATCTTAACTTAACGATTCTTTCACAATACGATTAACAACATTCCCATCCGCAATTCCCTTAGTTTTAGGCATTACTGCCCCCATTACTTTGCCAAAGTCCTTCATAGAAGAGGCTTCAACTGTTGCAATTGCTTCAGTGACTATTGCTTTAATCTCAGTTTCAGAAAGTTGTTTAGGCAAATATTTTTCAACAATCACAATCTCAGCTTCTGTTTTTTCAACTAAATCTTCTCGATCAGCATTCTTAAACTCTGCTAAAGAATCACGACGTTGTTTCATCTCACGAGCAAGAATCGTTAATTCTTCATCTTCGCTTAACTCTTTGCCTGTTTTAATTTGTTCGTTTTGTAATGAAGCTTTCAACATACGAATAACCGTCAAAGTTTCTTTATCTTTGGCTTTCATCGCTGTTTTCATGTCTTCATTTAACGTAGTTAGAAGAGACATATTATCCACCCTCATTAAAAAGCAACTGATTAGAATTTACGTTTTCTAGCAGCTTCAGATTTTTTCTTACGCTTCACACTTGGTTTTTCATAGAATTCGCGTTTGCGAGCTTCTTGCAAAGTACCTGTTTTAGATACGGTACGTTTGAAGCGACGAAGAGCATCATCAAGAGATTCGTTTTTACGAACGACTGTTTTTGACATATTAAATTCCCTCCCTCCGAGCTTATAAAAGTAACCGTTTTTTATTATGCAACTAACAATCTACTACATAAATAATAACTGTCCTTCTTCATTATATCGAATGAATAAAATTACGTCAATAAGACATTGGAAATTCTTTTAAAAAAAGTGAAATTATTTTTAGATTTTCGTAATGAAAAAATAATAAAACAAGGCGATTCTACTAAAAAATCCCACTAAGTCACTTCTTAGAGCTGTCATAGCAAGTTTTTTTATAATAGAGAGCATTTTTCACACTTACCAAAAATTTCAAATCGGTGGCTTTCAATCTCACAACCAGTTAGTTGTTCTTCAAAGAAATTCATTGGACACATATGAATTTCTTTTGTATTGCCACAAATTGTACAAATAAAATGATGATGGTGGCCTTCATGAACACAAGCAAAACGAAACATTTTTTCACCATTTAATTCGGTTTCTTCTAAAACATTTACTTCAACAAATGTATATAAATTTCGATAAATAGTATCATAACTTAAATTTGGAAAACTTTCTTTCAATCCACTTTGTACATCTTTAGCAGTCAAATAACGATTTTCATTCGCAAAAAGCAATAACATACCTTCGCGTTTATCCGTATACTTATAGCCATTATCTTTTAAAATATCAATTGCTCTTTTAACAGCAGTTTCATGCATTTTTTCTGCCTCCCATCTACATTTCTCTTAGTTATTATACCCTATTTTATCTTCAATTAGCAAATTTGCTTACTTAAAAGAAGCAGAGAACAGTTTTCGGAATTTTCAATAACGTTATTTATTTGTTTATTCGATTCATTAAGACGTCTTATTGATTTTATTTGTGACCTACTATATAATTAAGATACATGATCAACACATAAGAACTGAGGTGCACAATGGAGCTAACAGAACGTCAAAAAAGGATTATTCAAATCGTGAAAGAAAATGAGCCCATTAGTGCCGATAATATTGCAAAACATCTCTATTTATCAAAACCTACTTTGCGAACAGATTTAACCATTTTAACCATGACAGGAATCCTTGATGCTAGACCTAAAGTCGGTTATTTCTTTGCAGGTCAAAATTTTGAACCTCTGCTATTTGAGGATTTATATGAAAAAAGCATTTCCGAAATTATGATTCCACCTGTTGTGATAAAAAAAGAGGCAACTATTAATGACGCCGTGACTATGTTGTTTATGCATGATGTTGGAACCCTTTACGTAACAGAAAATCAAGTATTACTTGGAATTATTTCAAGAAAAGACTTATTGCGTAGTACGATTTCCAACACCTCAATAAATAAAGTTCCAGTTGCGATGATTATGACAAGAATGCCAAATGTCGTGACCCTTCAAGAAGACGAACGGATTTTAGACGCTGGGTATAAAATTATTCAACATCAAATCGATTCTCTGCCAGTTATAAGTAAAGATAACCCCGCTTTAGTAATCGGAAAAGTTTCTAAAACTGTTGTCTTAAAGCATTTTATTGACGAAGCCATGCACTTGAAGAAATAAGACGTATCCTCGAAGGAGTTCGCTATTATGAATAAAAAACCAATTATTTACATTTTATCTGATTCCATTGGTGAAACTGCTCAAAAAGTTGTTTCTGCCGTATTGGTTCAGTTTCCAGAACTTAAATTAACAGACATTCGACGCTACCCTTTCATTGAAGATGAGCGCATGCTACTTGATATTTTGAATGAAGTATTGAAAGAAAATGGTGTGATTGTCCACACGTTAGTCTCAAAAAAATTTGTAAGTCTTGTAATGAATTTTTGCAAAGAAACAGGATTATCTTATGTTGATGTGATGAGTCCACTAACTAGCGTCTTACATGCTAAAACAGGGATTTCTCCTTTGGAAGAACCTGGTGCGCTTCATAAATTAGACGAGCATTATTTTAGTCGAGTGTCAGCGATTGAATTTGCAGTAAAGTATGATGATGGCAAAGATCCGCGAAGCTTCTTATTAGCAGATTTTGTCTTGCTAGGCGTTTCACGAACCTCAAAAACTCCTTTAAGTATGTATCTAGCAAACAATAATTTTAAAGTAGCAAATCTTCCAATTATTCCAGAAGCTACATTGCCAAAAGAATTATTTGAAATAGATCCTACAAAAATTATTGGTTTAACCAGTAGCGCCCATTCTTTGATGAAAATACGAAAATCAAGATTGCGTACGCTTGGTTTAAATGAAGATGCAAGTTATTCAAGCGAAACACGAATTGAAGAAGAACTCGCTTTTGCAAATGAACTTTATCAAAAATTAGGCATTCAAGTCATTGATGTCGAACATCGTGCGATTGAAGAAACCGCCGCATTGATTTGTGCCTTAACTTAATTTGTTTGTCCCTCCACTTGGAGTACAATATATATACCTCATAGACATAAAAAACCTCAATTTTATGTCACTTTAATTGACCTATTCCACCTCAGGATAGGTCTTTTCTTTTATTTTAAAGTTTGTTTAAATAAGGTATAATAAAGTATCACATTACTTTTTAACAAAGGAGTTCATTATGAGTAAAAAAGAGCAATATGTATACATTATTTCTGATTCTGTTGGAGAAACAGCAAATAAACTGATTCAAGCAGCCTTAGCACAATTTCCCGATTTAGAAGTGGATGTTTCCCGCTATCCATTTGTTCGAGGAGAAGACACACTTATTTCAATTTTAGAAAAAGCTAAAGAAGAAAACGCCATGATACTTCATACGCTAATCACAAACGGATTGAGTTCTGCTGCAAATCAATTTTGTAAAGAAAATAACTTATACTGTTTTGATTTATTAAACCCTGTTATTGAAGAAATTGAAAAACGAACTGGCGCTATTCCTACAAAAGAAGCTGGTGCTCTCCATCAACTAAACGATAATTACTTCCATCGAATCAGTGCAATTGAATTCGCTGTAAAGTATGATGACGGGAAGGATCCTAAAGGCTTCCTTGAAGCTGACATTGTTTTACTAGGTGTTTCTAGAACTTCAAAGACCCCTCTAAGTATGTTTTTAGCCAATAAAAATTTAAAGGTAGCTAATTTGCCACTTGTTCCTGAAGCACACATTCCTGATCAATTATGGAAAGTAAATCCTAAAAAAATCGTTGGGTTAACAAACGATCCAAAAATTTTAAATTCGATTCGTCGTGAAAGAATGATTGCCTATGGATTAAATCCAGATACTGCGTATTCCGATATGAAGCGTATTGATGATGAACTAGCATTTGCGCAAGATTTATATAATAAATTGGATTGTCTTGTTATTAATGTTTCAAACCGTTCAATTGAAGAAACAGCAGCGATTATTTTAAATACGTTACAACTAAATGACATGAGTTACGACAATTAAAAAAAGCGAGCTAAACAAATGTTTAGCTCGCTTTTTAGCATTTTTAGAATCCTCGACTAGAGCCACCTCCGCCAGAGCTTCCTCCGCCTCCGAAAGAACCGCCGCCGCCAAAACCACCACCAGATGATCCGCCGCCACCTCTGAAAATGCCACTAGACAATCCATAAAGTAGTGCTGTACTTACATTGCTTCCCCTTCTTCTTCCACCAGGGCCGCCACTATTTCCACCGCCACCAAAGAAAAAAATAGCTAGAATAATAATGAACAGAATTGTAAAAATAGAAACTGGAGAATCTTTACTATCCTCTTGTTTATAATCAGAAGGGTCTACAGCATAGCCCGAAAAAATCGTATCATCTTTATAGCCGTTTTCTTTATTGACTTTTAGTGCTGTTTCAGTAAAAATTTGTTTTAATGCCTCATCAAATTGATCCTTTTTTAATAAATCGATATTACGATCTAAAATTTGCCCAGTTCCACTATCTGTTAGAGCGCCTTCTAACCCATAACCCACTTCAAACCGAATTTTTCGGTCTTCTTTGGAAAATAAGATTAATACTCCATTATCATCTGTCTTGTTTCCAATTTTCCATTTCTCAAATAAATGAGAGGCATACTCTTCTATCGTCAAACCTTGTAAATTATTAACTGTTGCTACAACAATTTGAGGTTTTTCTTTAGTTTCTTCATAATGTTTATTCACATCAACAATAAATTTATTGGTTGTTTGTGATAAAATAGAGGCTTCATCATACACATAAAATGCTTTGGATGCTTCTGGATAAGTGACTGCTGCCTGACTTATTCTGGGAAACAGTATCAAACAAAAAGAGGCCATTGCCATTACTAGAAAATAGAGACTTATTTTTTTAGACCCATTCTTCAAGATTAAACAGCTCCTTTCTCTTTGAACGATTATTTCGTATCAAAATTGACACTTGGAGCATTTTGAGCTCCTTCAACTGCTTTAAAGTAAGTTTTAGAATCAAATCCACTCATTTTAGCAACAATTGATCCAGGGAATCTTTTAACTTTATTATTATAAGTTTTAACAGCATCGTTGTAACGGTCGCGTTCAGTTGAAATACGGTTTTCAGTTCCTGCTAACTCGTCCATCAAGGCTTGAACATTTTTATCTGATTTAAGATCTGGATAATTTTCAACGACTACTAACAAGCGAGACACTGCTGAATCTAATTCATTATTTGCTTGAACTTTATCATCCGTGGTTGATGCATTGCTTAATTTTGAACGAGCATCTGCAATCTTTCCAAAAACTTCTTTTTCTTGGGTCATGCTTCCTTTAACAGAGTTTACAAGATTAGGAATCAAGTCATAACGACGTTGTAATTTTGACTCAACTTTTGCCCACTGTGCATCTACTTCACTTTCTGCACTAACTAAACCATTATAAGAACTAGCAAATGGCACTACTAATATTACAATCGCCACAACAATTCCAATAGCTATTTTCATCCAATTTTTCATTCCAATTCCTTCTTTCTATTTTAAGTGTTATCTTTTGTAATTACTGTTACTATTGTTGATTTTACACTACTTCCATGTGAAATAAATCCATCCAAAGTCCTATTTTTATACAGTTAGCTTTTATCATCTAAACTATGACGATTAACAATCACTAACGCAATTAGCAATACCACAATCGCACAAGCTAAAATCAATGTATCCCACGGGCTACCATGATCTGTAATAATAATACGGACAATCGCTGTGATTCCAATATAAATAAAGTAATCTAACGGAAAATGGTAATTTGATTCAAAATACTTTACCACTAATGAAATAAACTCGAAATACAAGAAAAAGACGAGGACTTCTTGGATTAAAACATAATAATCATTAAATCCAGATTTTGCGATCATCAAAAAGATATACACTACTTCCTTTGCAATGCAGTAAGCAAGGACTAAGCCTAAGATGGACAATGAGATGTTCAAGATAAATCTCAAGCCTTTTGCAATTTTAAGTGTTAGCTTATTTTGTTCATGTTCCATGATTATCATCTCTTTCCTATTTAAATTGATCAGCTAATTTTCTGCTTCTATTACATAATAACCGTTTTAGGAAAAAAAAAAAAGAAAAATTTATTTCTTTAATTCAAGTGATAATAATACTTTTTTAATTTCTATTCAATTAACGGAAAAAAAAGAATAAAAAAAAGGTAGTATCTCCATAAAAATACTTCTAAATAAAGTATACTATAAGAAGATACTTAGATTCACATAGGAGGTTTACATGAAAAAGATTTTAATCGTTGAAGAATCACTGAATACAAATAATCGGTTACTTGATCAATTAAAAAGCGCAGGATATTTAGTAAAAAATACGTCTAGCTGTGATCAACTGAAATTATTTATTGAACAAATTGAATTTGATTTAGTTTTAATGAACCTATCTTCCTCAGCACAAGTAAAAGAAAGCATTCATTTAATTCATAGCATCGATCAAATACCCGTCATTGTGATTTCGGATTCTTGGGACAAACAATCTAAAATTAGAATTTTAAAGGATGGGGCTGATGATTTTATTGCAGATCCTTTCGATATCGAACTTTCATTAGCACGAATAGAAGTTGCTTTGAGAAGAACACAGCCCATTATTTTTGAAAAAAAAGAAACGATGATTCAACATAAAGATTTGATAATTTACCCTGAAAATCGTAGCTTGTATATTCAAGATAAAGAAATTCATTTAACTAATTCTGAATTTGATATTTTATCGTTTTTAATGTCCAATCCTAAAAAGGTATTTACTAAAAAAGAAATTTTTTGTTATGTTTGGAAAGTCCATTCTTTTGTTGGTACAGAAGGAACAATTAATGTACATATTAGCCATTTACGTGCGAAGTTATTAAAAGCAAACTCGGAAATGACTTATATTGATACTGTTTGGGGAATAGGGTTTAAAATGAATGAAGAGTAATGACTAAATCAGATAGTGTACAAAAGAGTCGCTACTCTAAAAATTTATTAGCAATTCATAAACTATGGAAGCATAATTTCTTCGTTCTTTAATAAGTTTTGATATAATTGAACACCTTATTTGAGCTTAATTAATAGTGTAAAATTTACATTATTGATTAGCTCTTTTTTTATTTATTTATCTGATTGAGTTTTAAAAATAATACGGTTTAAAACGCTAAAAACAAGGTAACCAACTATCATGGCTACTACAAATAAACATCTGCCCTTCGTACTATTAAACAAAGATTTTCCAAATGCTAATTTTGAGTATATACCAACCATACCTATAATAAATGTAATTGGCAAAAAAGCATACAATTTATCTGGATTTTTCAAAAAAACATAGCCTAATACAGCAATCATTAGGATTCCGATAAAAATCAAATCAAAAGGATTAGGGATCGTAAAATCTAAATTTTTAGGTGTGAATAAATCAATCAAAATAAAAGTACCCATGACACAAGAACTAATTAACCATAAGTAAAAATATCCCAATAAACGCTTTATTTTAGTGGGAGTTCTATGTGAATACACATTTTTATGTACATAGAAAAAAGCTAAATAAACTATAATAAAACTTAAAATACCCTTTAATAAAAGAAGAATCGGATTAAAATTGAATTCAGGGGCTGCCAATTCTCCAAGTCAGCTAAAAAATAAACTAATTCCAACTATATATCCTGATAATTTCAATTTTGTTTGAAATTTAGGTTTTTCTAGTTTTGAAATTAAAGAATCTGCCATTTCTTTAGGATCTCTTCCTAAATAGTCGGCTGCTGCTTCACCATGTTCTTGTGCCAATACTATATCGCTTAAAATAGCATATAACAAGCTCTCGATTTCATCTTCATCATAAAAAAATTCAACGGTTCGAATATAAGTTAATAGTTTTTCATAGTAGTCCTTATTGGCATCCTCTAATTTATCTCGCAATAAATTATTTTTTACAATCCATTGATTGGTATCATTTTTCTGATTATTCGTCTGGATACATCCTTTCTGAGGTTAATAAATGATTGACTTTCTTTACCAAACCATTCCACTGGTTGTCAAATTCTTGCAGATACAATTGACCTTCTTTAGTTAAGAAAAAATATTTACGGTCAGGACCATCATGGGAAGGAAGTATTTTACTTTCTATGAACTGTTGCTTCTCAAGTTTTTGTAAAAGAGGATAAACCGTTCCTGCAACAATAGTAGTAAATCCATAACTTTTTAAAATTTGAACAAGTTCATAACCATAAACTTCACGGTCTGCAATAATTGACAACACACAGCCTTCCAATACACCCTTTAATAATTGAGTTTCTTTCAAGTCACTCCCTCCTCTCTAGTATGCTTTACATACTAGTCAATTACGTATAAAATAAATCCACTAGTTTGTAAAGCATACTAGTGGATAAAAAGATTATCTAAAATAACACATAATAAAAATAAGTTAAAGCAGAGACTTCGTTTAAAAATTTGGAATAGCCTCTTCTTTTATACTAGTTATTGACTAAAAGGCACCTCCGCCTCCGCCTCCAAAACCTCCTGAAGATCCACCACTAAATCCACCACCAGTTCCACCGGCATTACTTGAATTTGAAATAGCACTTCCCATTGCATTCGTAAAACTACTTTCAAAAGCACTATTAAAGGCACCATTTGCCCCCATGTTCCATGCTGCTCCGTACAGGTAGTAATGACCTACATTCATCGTCCCCAAATCTGCTTGCGGAAATTGGACTGCTAAAGCTTTAATGACTTCTTTTGAAACCCCAAGAGAAATGGCATACACTAGGAAATGATCCCATAAAATTAGCGAACCAACATCTGCCATTTTCAAATTGCTAACGTCTTGTAACATCTGTTTAAAAGACGCCCACTGCTTAAGTGCGGTCTCACCTTCCAAATTGCGAACTGGAAAATAGCCGACCCATTGAAGGAAACCAATCGTTGCTGCTAAAACTACAATAACTGCAACTATTGGATAAAAGCCATTTAACATTAACATAGTCATGATCGTACTTACTCCGATCAAGGTTAAAGTTCCCCCATAAATCATTGCAAGTGTGAAAGATTTTTGGCTACTTGATTTGATGTAGCCTAAGTTCGTTGAAGCTTTTTTTACTTTTTGTTGCCAATTTGAATATTTTTTTGTAAATATTTCTGCTTTTTTCACATCTTTTTTTCCGTAATCCTCAATTTGTTTTAAGGTTACTTTTTGGCCATCTCCAATTTTCTCAATCAACCATGTCTGTAAATAAATTTCATGCTCAAGTAAATGAGCGGGTTTTGATGGAATCACTTTCTCAATTAAAAAAGTTTTTTCAATTTTTTTATTTTTTCTTTTAATTGGTATTTCAATCTCAATTTCTTCGATTGTAAGTTGACCTTTACGAACTAAATCCATAATGGTTGCTGTTAAGTCCGTTGTTCTCGGTAACTGATTCGTCGTCGCGTGGTACATTACAGCTGGGGTAATATCTGCTGGAATATCATACAGATGCTCTGGAACTCCAATTGAGAATTTTTTTTTGCCTGCTACTTTTCGAACATGTAGTGAACCAAAAATTAAAATAATAACGGATAAAACTGCAAAGCCATAGCTTATGCCCATTACCATTTTACGTTCTTTAGTTGCTTTTTCTGCAGCTATTTTTTCTGATTTAAGAATCTTGTTTAATTGCTTAGTATTTACTTTGTTTTGATTTTCACTAGTAATAGTAGTCGGAAAAATGACTCTTGCTTCAATTGGACTATTCGCTGGATTTTTTTTGATTGTTAATTGAACCGTATTCTCATTCGCTAATTTTATGCTACCATTTAAGGAGCCGTGTGCCCATGCGCGTAACTCGTCACTTTTTGTTCCCTTAGGTAAATGAATTGTTATATGGACATCATTTAGCGTATCTTGCCACTCTTCACCAATAACAATTTGATTTAATTCTGCAATATCTTCATAGTTTGTCACCACATTTTTTAAATGATAACGATAAATAACGGCTTGCTTTTCATTTGTTACTTGATTGAACACTTTAAACTTAGCTATTCCATTATTTTTTGTTAGTTGATACGTGTTATTTTTCCCTGAATTATCCTCTGTGTATGGCGCTGTTTCTTTTCCTCCAAACGGTTGTGTTCGAATTTCAATATCTGAAATGGATGAATCATTTCGTCGTCCAGTTAAATTTAAATCGTAAAATACACCATTAAACGTTCCATCAAACTGATACAACATTTGCTCTTCATAGTTTGCGCTACCATCTTTTTGCAGCTGAATATCGACATTGTATTGATCAATTGAGTAAGAACGTTCTGCATTTACATTATTCGGAAAACTTAGCCCTATTCCAATGATTAGAATTAAACCAACTATATATTTTTTCATTTTTTTCCCTCCATTTTTCATTGACTCCTTAGTTACATTATGACACAGATGTTGTTTTTTCGGTAGTCAAACTATACGAATTTTAGGGATAAAAAAAGACTCTTAATCAGAGTCTTTAGTGATTTAAAATCCAACTTGATTAAGAATGTCTTCTAATAAATTAGGATTAAATTTTTGTTCCCGTAGCATTTTAATTTCATAGCCATATGGTGCTTTTTTGTCTTTTTTATCTTCGCCAACATAAGGTGTTTCTAGAATTTTAGCTAGTCCTTTTAATTCTGGATGATGCACAATTTTATTTAGCGCATCAAAGCCAATTGTACCAAATCCAATATTGGCATGTCGGTCTTTGTGACTACCTTGTGGATTTTTTGAGTCGTTGATGTGCATCACTTTTAAGCGATCTAATCCAATAATTTTATCAAATTCTGTCAAAACTCCGTCAAAATCTTCTCGGACATTGTAGCCTGCATCATTCGTGTGGCAAGTATCAAATGTGACAGATAATTTATCATTTAATGTTACGCCATCCATAATTCGAGCCAATTCATCAAAGGAACGACCTATTTCTGTTCCTTTTCCAGCCATTGTTTCCAGAGCGATTTGAGCTACTTGGTCTTTGTGTAAAACTTCGTTAAGCCCCTTAACTATTTGGGCAAGTCCAGCATCTACCCCCGCTCCAACATGAGCTCCTGGATGCAAGGTAATTTGAGTTGCGCCTAGTGCTTCCGCTCGAACAATTTCTTGGCGTAAAAATTCTGTTGCAAAACCAAAATTCTCTGGTTTAATTGTATTTCCTAAATTGATGATATACGGGGCATGGACCACTATATTCGATAAGTGATGCTCCTTCATATATTCTTGACCAAGTGGAATATTCATTTCTTCAATTGGTTTTCGTCTAGTATTTTGCGGGGCTCCTGTATAAATCATAAACGTATTTGCTTGGTAACTTGCTGCTTCTTCAGCTGATCCTAGCAACATTTTTTTTCCACTCATTGAAACATGACTTCCTAATAAAACCATTTTTTCACTTCTCCCTTTTTCCCATTTTCCTCTTAATCATTGTATGTGATATTTCTTAAAAGTACAAATTATTTATTTTCTTTTGTTACACTCTATTTTTTAGGAATAAAAAATAAAGCGTGTCTTAATTAAAGACACGCTTTATTATCAATTGACAATCGTTACCTGACTCGCTTTCACTAGGTTTTCTGTTACTACACTGGTATCGCAAAATAAATCTGCTGCTTGCTGTTTGCGCTCATTAAAAAATAAAATCAAGTACAATGCATACATAAAGAACCAAACTTGCATTAAGTAGCGCCCGAAGCCTTCTCTTACAATAACGGTTCCCCAACTTAAATTTTCTTCTCTAAAACAAACTACCCGTAAGCCAAAAATCATTTTCCCAATCGTTTGCCCATTGCTTAATTTTGTCATTAAAACAAAATACAGTAGAAAAACTGCTAAGTGTGCTAAAGCATAAGGTGAATAAGGAACAGTCGATTTTTCTATTTGAAAAGCTGAAAAAATAGGATCCACTATAATTCTACCGATGCTTCCCACGACAATTAAATCGACTAGATAAGCAAAAAATCGCAACCAAAATCCTGCATAAAAATAATTTGGATAACGGTGATACGGTTTTTCAGCTAAATCTTCTTCCACTTGTTTTTCATGTAAATAACGTCTTCTAATTTCACGACTTAAAGCTAATTCTTTTTCTTTAGCTTCTTTATTTTCTATATCATTGAGTTTCTCTTCATATCTTAGCTTTGTATCCTCTGTATCATTCTCATCGCTTATTTCTTTTTCAACGACAGCTTGATCTAAGGCTTGAGTAAATTCTTCCATTTCTATTTCCTTTTGAAAATCATTTAAATCAAATTGTTTTGTTTCGTCAATTTCTCCATCAATTTTTTTATCTAAGAAATCATTTGACATTTTACTCACCTCCGTACAGATACATCATTTTAGGAGAATTCGTTGTTCCAAATTTACTCATCATACCATCCAATTCACTTAATACCGAATTTTTAGGTGAAATCATTTGACTTGCTTTTGATGTAAATAAACTCGATAGACTTGGACTAGCTGCTTGATATTCAAATAATTCTGCTTCTTTTAAGGAGTAATCTTTTCTCATCGCTTTGATTACATCTTCTTGGTAGCCGATTTCATCTACTAAACCCGCTGCTTTTGCTTGTGCGCCATCGTAAATTCGCCCATCTGCTAATTCTCTCACACGAGACTCATCCATGTGACGACCTGTTGCAACGACATTTACAAAACGGCCATAAGAATCATCGATCATTTGTTGTAAAATAGCACGGTCCCCTTCTGTCATTGGGCGACTAGCTGAGCCAATATCCTTAAATTCTCCACTTTTAATGGTTGTATCACTAATGCCTAGCTTTTCAAATAAACCACTGTAATTTGAGCCTGACATAATCACACCAATTGAACCAGTCATGGTTTCATCTGTTGCAAAAATTTTCTCAGCATTTGCTGACACATAATAGCCCCCACTGGCAGCCATATTCTTCATTGATACATAAAGTGGTTTCTTAGTTTTTTCTTTAATTTCGACTAATTTATCTTTGATTTGAGCACTTTCATACGTCCCACCACCTGGCGAATTAACGGATAAAACAATTCCTTTAATAGTGTCGTCTTCTTCGATTTTTTGCAATTCACTCATAAATAGTTGATGGTCGTAACTTGCTGTATTAAACATACCCGACGTACCACCAGCTAAAATGGTTCCTTCAATCGTTAACAAAACGATTCGTTGATTAGCCTTTCCAGCTTCAATGACATTCTCTGAAAGTGAATCCTCTCCACCTAATAACTCATTAATTGAGTTTGTTGAGCTGGCATTCTTTTTTGAAATCTCCATAACTCCTGTAGCAACAATTGATGCTACAAATAATATTATTGCTGAAACAATTGCAATCCATCTTTTTTTATTCACTTTTTATTCCTCCAATGCTAATTTAAATTCTTCTTATCTTTATTTTGACAAATTTTATGACGCATTACAAGCTTTATCCTAAAATGGCTCCACTTAACGAAAGAAAGTCTTGTAAGAATTCTTCCATTTCTCACAAGACTTTTTCTCTTATTCTTCTTCGGTTGTTTCTTCTTCAATTCTTGTTGTTGCAAGTGACAACTCATCTAATTGTGCTTCACTGACAACACTTGGTGCTGACGTTAACGGATCTGATGCACGTCCATTTTTAGGGAAAGCAATCACTTCACGAATATTTTCTTTGCCTGCTAATAGCATTGCTAAGCGGTCTAAACCAAGTGCAATTCCGCCGTGTGGTGGGAATCCATAATCTAATGCTTCTAATAAGAAACCAAATTGTTCTTCTGCTTCTTCTTTTGAGAATCCTAATGCTGCAAACATTTTTTCTTGTAATTCTCTTGTGTGGATACGAAGAGATCCACCACCTAATTCATACCCATTTAAAACGATATCATAGGCTTGTGCGTAAACTTCTCCAGGACTCGTTGTTAATTTATCAATGTCACTCTCTTTTGGCATTGTAAATGGATGATGAGCTGCAGTATAGCGTCCATTTTCTTCATCGTATTCCAATAAAGGCCAGTCAATGATCCAAAGAAAAGCAAATCTAGTTTCATCGATTAATTCTAATTCTTTTCCTAATTTGTTTCTCAATGCTCCTAAAGCGTCGGCTACAATTGATTTTTTATCTGCTACAAATAATAATAAATCTCCTGGTTCTGCATTTGTTGCCGCAATTAAGCGTTCTGCGTCCTCAGTAAAGAATTTAGCAATTGGGCCCTTTAAGCCATCCTCTTCCATTTTTAGCCAAGCCAAACCTTTTGCACCGTATCTGCCAACAAATTCTCCTAAACCATCAATGTCTTTTCTTGAATACTTGTTAGCTGCACCTTTTGCATTAATTGCTTTTACTTCGCCGCCATTTTCGATAGCTCCACTAAAGACTTTAAAGCTAGAATCTTTTACTATCTCGTTTAATTGGATTAATTCTAAGTCAAAACGGATATCTGGTTTATCTGAACCGTATCGGCTCATCGCTTCATCGTAACTCATTTGTGGAAGGGGCAATGAAATATCAATACCTTTTGTTTCTTTCATTAATTTTCTCAATAATTCTTCTGTAAAACCTTGAATTTCATCAGCTTCTAAGAAACTTGTTTCAATGTCAATTTGCGTAAATTCAGGCTGACGGTCACCACGTAAATCTTCATCTCTAAAACAGCGAACGACTTGATAATAACGATCAAATCCAGCTCCCATCAACAACTGTTTAAATAATTGCGGGGATTGTGGCAATGCGTAGAAATGACCTGGGTGTACTCTAGAAGGGACTAAGTAATCTCTTGCACCTTCGGGAGTTGATTTTGTTAAATAGGGTGTTTCAATATCAATAAACCCAGTGTTATCAAGGTAGTTACGAATTGATTTAGTAATTTCATGACGTAAAATAAAGCTCTTAGTCATTTCTGGGCGACGTAGGTCTAAATAACGGTATTGCATTCTTTTATCGTCTGAAACGCTGACGCCATCTTCAATGTAGAATGGTGTCGTTTTAGCTTTATTTAAAATCGTAATTTCGTTTGCTTCGATTTCTAACATTCCTGTTGCAATATTTTTGTTAATTACTGAAGCATCTCTATTTACAACTTTACCTGTGATTTCAAGTACATATTCACTTCGAACATTTTCGGCAATTTCTAGTGCTTTTTTTGAAAAATCTGGATTGAAAACAACTTGTATAATGCCTTCGCGGTCACGTAAATCGATAAAGATTAAACCACCCAAATCTCTACGTTTTTGCACCCAACCTTTAACTGTAATTACTTCTCCTAATAAATCTTCTGAAACTTTCCCACAATAAACTGTACGTTTTGCCATTTGAGTTGCTCCTTTTTAGTTGGTTTTAGTCTTTGTTAAAAAACTCGTTAAATGCTGTCATATCTGTTGTTTGTAAATTATAAACTTTATCAAAATCACGGTAAATATTTTTTAATGACACTTTTTCTTGTTTTCCTGTTTTCATCACTTTGAAATTCACTTCACCATTTGCAAGTTCTTCTTCTCCAATAGTAATTACAACTTTTGCACCTAATTTATCAGCTGTTTTAAATTGAGCCTTTATTTTTCGATTTAGGTAATCACGCTCTGCTGAAAAACCTGATTCACGAATGGTTTGAACTAATTTTAAGGTTTCAATATTAGTTTCTTCTCCTAGTCCGACCACGTATACATCTAACTCATCCAGATCTGGAATTTCAATTTGTTCAGCTTCTAAAGCTAACATTAATCGTTCCAAGCCCATTCCAAAACCAAAGCCCGGTGTTTCAGGTCCGCCAACTTCTTCGACTAAACCATTGTAACGTCCGCCTGCACATAGCGTTGTAATAGCTCCAAAGCTCTTAGCATCACTCATAATTTCAAAAATAGTGTGATTGTAATAGTCCAATCCACGTACCATATTCGAATCAATTTCGTAAGGAATCTCCAACGCTTCTAAAAGAAGTTTAACGGAATTGAAATAAGTTGCGGATACTTCATTTAAGTAATCCAAAATAGATGGAGCATTTGCAACAATTTCCTTATCTTTTGGATCTTTACTATCCAAGACACGTAAAGGATTTTTGTGTAAGCGAACTTGTGAGTCATGGCTTAATTCATCAAAATGAGGTTCTAAAAATGCAATCAATGCCGCGCGATAGGCATCACGACTTTCTTTATCCCCTAATGTATTAATAACCAATTTAATATTTTTTAATCCTAGCTGATTAAAAATATCCATTGCCAATGCCATTGTTTCAACATCTGTTGCTGGATTATCGCTACCAAATACTTCGGCGCCTAATTGGTGGAATTGACGCATACGTCCGCCTTGTGGACGTTCATAGCGAAACATTGGTCCCATGTAATATACTTTATACGGCTTAGCAAATTCCGGTCCGAATAATTTATTTTCAACAAATGCACGAACAATCGCTGCTGTCCCTTCTGGACGAAGTGCCATATGACGATTCTTTTTATCCATAAAGTCATACATTTCTTTAGAAACAATATCACTGGTTTCTCCTACACCACGTGAGAACAAATCATAACTTTCAAAAATTGGCGTTCTCATTTCATGAAATTGGTAATCTCTCATAATCATACGTGCAATTTCTTCCACATATTGCCATTTTTTTGAATTTCCTGGTAATAAATCTGCTGTGCCTTTTGGTCTTTGAATTGCCATTTTAAAACACTCCTTAGATAATAATTAGTTGAATAATGCTATTTGTAAAATAAAAAAAGCCCGCCCTTATTCTATATAGAATAAGGACGAGCGAAATGAATTAGACCGTGGTACCACCTTTTTTTGAAAGCAATGGATGCTTTCCTCAACGATTAACGCTCGTAAACGTAACAGCTTTGCACTGTTAACCCTCCAGAGTGTCTTTCAATCAAAATTACGGGAATCTTTTTCAGCCATCGAAGATCCTCTCTTTATACTCGCTAATTTTGTTTACTTTTTCTTTCATCAGGTAACTTATTAGATTATAACAAGATTACAAGAAACACCTTCCCTTGTCAAGAGATTATCTACAATTCTTTCGAACTTTTTTGAGAATTCGCTAAATTTTTGTTATTTTTCAATTAAAAAAATTGCTAATTACTAGGAAATATTGCTATAATTAAAGAGAAATCATTTTTTTGAAATTTGATTTATTTGGATAAGTAGAAAGTAGTGGATAAATGAATGGAACAGACAACAATACCGAGGAATCATAAAAAGACTTTTTTACTTTTTTTCATTCTATTAATTAGCCTTACTGCTTTTGCTACAATGGCTTTAGCAAATTATAGTACGATTAAAATTGACGCCGCTGTAGTAAATGTTCGAACTGGACCGGGTTTATCTTATGATACGATGACCCAAATCGGTGCAGGAGATCGAGTCAATATTTTAGAAGAAAAAAACAACTGGTACAAAGTGCGTTTAAGCAATGACAAAATTGGTTGGGTTGCGAGCTGGCTCGTAAATAATACTGAAATCAGTGCTGCTACAAATACCATGGGAACTGTTACCGGAGAAAAAATTAACATTCGCAGTGAAAGCAACGATCAAGCAGCAATCATTGGTTCTGTTACAAAGGGAACAGAATTAACTGTGTTGTATCAAGAAAATGGTTGGACTCAAATTCAATACAATCAACAAGTAGCTTGGATTAGTTCAAAATTTATCGATGTAAAACCAGCTTCTGTTCAACAAGAAGCTCCGACGACTGTTAGTACAACTGATGAGAAATCAGCTTCAATCAAGACCATTACAATTCGAAATGAAGAAGCTAATATTCGAAGTGCACCAGGTACAACGTCTAGTTTAGTAACAACCGCTACTAAAGGTCAAAATTTTGACTATGTTGGAACAAGTGGCGATTGGTACCATATTCGAAATGATGCTGGTATTGATGGGTATGTCGCTAGCTGGTTAGTTGATTTATCTGCTGATACTTCTTCTGCACCACTGGCTAATGTTTCATCGTTAGCAGAAGCGACTGTCGTCATTGACGCAGGACATGGTGGGGATGATCCAGGCGCAGAAGCATCTACCTTTTACGAAAAAGAAGCGACGTTAAAAACCGCTCAAACATTAGCAGCTAAACTAAAAGCTGTCGGTGCGAATGTTATTTTAACGCGTGATTCAGATAAGAGCGTTAGTCTTCGCCAACGTCCAGCTATCAGTAACCAAGCTAAAGCTGACGTCTTTATCAGTATTCATTATGATTCAACGGAAAATGCGAATGATGGAAGCGGAACAACCACGTATTATTACCACGAACGTGACAAAGCACTTGCAAAAATAGTGAATGATGGACTGGCTAATGGTCCGTTGCCTAATAACGGTGTGCGTTTTGGTGATTTCCAAGTAACAAGAGAAAATACGCAACCTGCTCTATTGTTAGAGCTTGGTTATGTGAATAATACGACGGATAGTTCAATGATTAATACAGACAGTTATCGAGAAAAAATTTCAAATACTATTGTTCAATCTTTAAATCAATACTTTAAAAAATAATAAAAAATAGGATTTGATCCGTGGATCAAATCCTATTTTTTATTTTGATTGGCTGTCTATTATGATTGTAACTGGACCGTCATTTATTAACGAGACTTGCATATCGGCGCCAAATTCACCTGTTGCAACCGATATCCCCATGTCTTTTAACCCTTGATTAAAAGCTTCATATAAAGGAATTGCTTGTTCTGGTCTTGCTGCTTTTATAAAACTTGGTCGATTGCCTTTTTTTGTATCAGCAAACAATGTAAATTGTGAAATTGATAAAATTTCGCCAGCTACATCGGTAATAGCTAAATTCATTTTTTCATTTTCATCTTCAAAAATACGCATCTTTGTTATTTTCCCTACTAAATAATCCACATCTTCTTGAGTATCCTCTTCGTTAATGCCAACTAATAAGACTAATCCTTTTGATATCGCTCCTACTACCATACCCTCAATGGCAACTTCTGCTTTTTTACTTCGTTGAATTACAACTCTCAACTCATCGCCTCCACTTTTAAGTTGTCATCCGTCTAACACTGTATACATCTGGAATCGTTTTAATTTTGTCTACAATTTTTTGTAATTGATTTAAGTTTTGAATGCCAATCGTCAACGTAATTGTTGCCATTTTATTGTTATCGATTTTCCCATTGACACTTGTTAAATTTCTCGTCATGCTATTTACAACTTGCAGAACCTCATTTAATAAGCCTGTTCTATTATAGCCTTCTACTTGAAGTTCCGCATCATAATCATGTCCTTTTGAAGCCGCATCTTCCCATTCCACATCGATTAATCGATTCTCGATATCATCCGCACCTTTGATATTAGGACAGTCTGCACGGTGGATTGAAACACCTCGACCCTTAGTAATATATCCAACGATTTTATCTCCTGGTACGGGGCTACAACAGCGACTAATTCGAACTAATAAGTTATCGACGCCTTGAATAACAATGCCACCTTCGTGACGAACTTTCATTTTTTCTGGCTCTTTTTTGGTCTTTTTATCCATTTGATTCATAGTTTGAGTTTGCTTTTCAAGGTCACGTTCACGACGTTCTTTTTCAGTTAAACGATTTGCGATAATTAAGGCCGTTAATTCTCCATAGCCTACTGCTGCAAATAAATCGTCTTCACTTGTAAAATTAAACCGTTCTAAAAGTTCTTTGATGTGTTGTTTTGTTAGAAAGTCTTTTGGTGTAAATTGCATTTCTTGTAATTGTTTTTCCACCATGTCGCGACCCTTGTCGATATTCACTTCTCGGTCTTGTAATTTGAAGAAACGTTTTATTTTATTTTTCGCCTTACTTGTGGATACTAAATTAACCCAGTCTCGACTTGGACCGAATGAATTTGGTGACGTCATCACTTCAACAATATCGCCATTTTTAAGCTTGTAATTTAGGGGAACAATTTTACTATTAACCTTAGCTCCAATCGTTTTATTGCCAATTTCAGTGTGAATATTGTAAGCAAAATCTAATGGACCTGCTCCTGATGGCAATTCACTAACATCGCCCTTTGGTGTAAAGACATATACCTTATCTTTAAAGATATCCTCTTTTACACTTTCCATAAAGTCACTTGCATCATTAGCTTCATCTTGTAACTCAATAATGTCTCTAAACCAACTTAACTTCGTTCCAACTGGATCGTTGTCGACTTTTTTAGTAATACCTTCTTTATACGCCCAATGCGCGGCTACCCCAAACTCGGCTACTTGATGCATTTCAAAGGTTCTAATTTGAACTTCAACAGGATTACCATTAGGTCCAATTACAGTGGTGTGTAGTGACTGGTACATATTAGCCTTTGGCATGGCAATATAATCCTTGAAACGCCCTGGCATCGGTTTCCAACGTGTGTGGATTGCCCCTAACACAGCGTAACAATCTTTGATAGAATCCACCATTACCCGAATTGCAAGTAAATCATAGATTTCATTAAATTGTTTCTTTTGATCTTTCATTTTACGATAAATGGAATAGATATGTTTTGGACGCCCATAAATTTCAGCTTTCATATTTAACTCATCAACTGATTCTTGAATTTTTGAAATAGAGTCTGCAATATAGGCTTCTCGTTCCTCCCGTTTAGAATTCATTAGATGAACAATTCGGTAATACTGTTGTGGATTTAAATAACGTAAAGAAGTATCCTCTAGTTCCCACTTGATACGACTAATCCCTAAACGATGTGCTAATGGTGCGTATATTTCAAGTGTCTCATTAGCAATTCTTCGTTGCTTATCTGGACGGTGGTGTTTTAAGGTACGCAAATTATGCAATCGGTCGGCTAATTTCACCATGATAACGCGTAAATCTTGCGCCATTGCTAACAACATTTTACGGTGATTTTCGGCTTGTTGCTCTTCATGAGATTTATATTTTATTTTCCCTAATTTAGTAACCCCGTCTACTAACATGGCTACTTCTGGTGAAAATTCTCTTGAAATATCTTCTAAGGTCATGTCGGTATCTTCTACAACATCATGTAAAAAACCAGTTGTAATTGTTGCAGGATCCATTTTTAATTCTGCTAAAATCCCGGCAACTTGGATTGGATGAATAATGTAAGGCTCTCCTGATTTTCTAAACTGTCCTTCATGAGCATGAGTCGCATAATCACATGCTTTTTTGACAAATGCCACATGGCTACTGTTCATATAAGTTGTGGTCAATGCGATTACTTCACCAGCTGAATAATCTTTATTTTTGGGCATAACGTCACCTTCTTTTCCTCTTTTTGTAAGTAGGCCTTCAACGACTTATCGTTAGGCTTGTTGTAAAAAGAAGCGCTCAAAAAGAGCGCTTCTTTACTTTTTACACTTTTATTAATTATAACTTTAATTTCTCTTAAATTCAAACAGAATAATAACTTTTAGCATTTTTCCAAAGAAAAAAACTCTTTTAAAAATGTGTTTTAAAAGAGTCTTTCTGTATTCTTAATAATCGGTTGCCGCTACTTGTCCTTCCATGATTGCCACACCACTTGAAGCGCCTAAGCGAGTTGCACCAGCTTCTATAAGAGCTGTTGCATCTTCCAAACTACGAACTCCACCACTTGCTTTGACACCCATTTCTGGTCCAACGGTTCCACGCATTAGACGAATATCAGCAACAGTGGCGCCTCCAGTTGAAAAGCCAGTTGAGGTTTTAACAAAATCTGCTCCTGCTTTTTTAGCAAGTTCACATGATCTTACTTTTTCTTCCTCCGTCAAAAGTGCTGTTTCAATAATCACTTTTGACAGTGCTTGGTCTTTGGCAGCATCCACAACGCCTTTTATATCACGTAATACAAGTTCATCGTCATGATCTTTTAGTGCACCGATATTAATTACCATATCAACTTCTGTTGCACCATTACGAATCGCATCATTAGCTTCATATGCCTTTGTTTCTGGGGTGTTTGCTCCAAGTGGGAACCCAATAACTGTACAGACTTTCACTTGACTACCTTCTAAAAAAGCTGTTGCTTTTTTAACCCAAGTTGGATTCACGCAGACAGACATAAAATCGTATTGTACTGCTTCTTCACAAAGAAGCTTGATTTGTTCTTCCGTAGCCTCTGGTTTTAGTAAGGTATGATCAATGTACTTGTTTAATTTTTCTATCATATCGATTCCTACTTTCTGTTAGTTTATAGTATTAGTATACTTGAACCTGTATGCGCTTATCAACTCTTAGTGATTCAATTCTAATTGATAAGAAATTGCAGAAAGTGCGTATAAAGGAGCCGTTTCTGTTCGTAAAATACGTGGTCCTAATGCGCATAAAACAAATCCTGCTTCGCTAAGTTTGGTAACCTCTTTTTCAGATAACCCACCTTCTGGTCCAAAAACAAGAAGAACTTTTTCACCAGGCTTTAATTTTTTTAATGCTGTTGCAAACTGACTACCTTCATTTTGTTTGGCACTTTCTTCGTATGCCACTAAACAGACATCATATGAACGACTTTTAACGATCAACTCTGTTAAAGAAAGAACAGTTGAAATGACTGGGACTTGCGTTCGATGAGATTGTTCTGCTGCTTCTAAGGCGATTTTTTCTAAGCGTTGAATTTTTTTGCTAACTTTTTTAGGCTCCCACTTTGAAATGGAGTAGGTTGCTGCAAAAGGAATAAATTCACTTGCTCCAAGCTCAGTCCCCTTTTGGACAATCAATTCTAGCTTATCACCTTTTGGCAAGCCACTAACGATTGCGACTTCAACTGGCAATTCCTTTGTTTGCTCTTCATCGTAAAGCCATTTACAAATGACTTTATCCGATTCAATTCCTTTAATTTCTGCAATAAAGGATGGACCTTTAGGTAAGACTAGAAAAACAGTCTCCCCTTCTTTCATCCTCATTACTCGCACCATATGATGGTATTGTTCTCCCTCTATCTCAATTGGCTGTGTTTGGTAATCGGAAAGAGATTCTTCAAGAAAGTAACGTTGCATTTAGTCTTCCTCCAACGGTTTTCTAGCAATGATAGCAAACCAATCTTTCATTTGTTGAACTTGTTCAATTTCAAATCCTTGAGCTAATAACTGCTCTAATACCGTATCTTTTTTACTATCGATAATTCCTGAAGTAATAAACAACCCATTTGGTTTTAACACGCGCCATGCATCTTCAATTAATAATAAAATAATTTCAGCTAAAATATTCGCCATAACAATATCTGCTTCAATTGAAATACCTTTAAGTAAATCATTCGCTGCAACTTGAACTTCTTTTGCATAGTCATTTAAATCCATATTTTCTTTTGCTGCTCTAACGGCTACCTCATCTAAATCATAAGCATAGACGTCTCCTGCTCCTAACGCTTTACTGGCAATGCTTAAAACACCAGAACCAGTCCCCACATCTAAAATCGTTTCGCCACCGACAATCGACGTTTCTAATGCTTGCATCGATAAACGTGTGGTAGGATGTGTTCCTGTTCCAAAGGCTAAACCTGGATCAAGGCGAATAATGCGTTCGTCAGAAAACTTAGGTGTGTATTCTTCCCAACTTGGAACAACTGTCATAAAACGCGTTACTTGCAATGGATGATAGTATTTTTTCCAAGCCGTTGCCCAGCTTGTATCGCTGACTTCACTTGTTTTAACTTCATTTGGTCCAATATCTAGGCCAAAGGTTTTCAACTCTAGAATTCGTTGTTGAATGCTTGGTAAAATTTCTGGTAAGAAAATCGTTTCTGGAAAATAGGCTTTAATGACGACCCCTTCTTTTGAGTAGTCCGCTTCATCTAATGCCCAAATTTGACCAAATCCATCGTCTGGTGTATTTTCAAAATCAGAAAGATCTTCAATTGATACACCGCTTGTTCCTGCTTCCACTAATATATTCGAAACGGCTTCAACCGCTTCGCTTGCTGTTAATACACTCACTTCTGTCCATTTCATGTTTTATTCCTCCAACGCTTTTTAAAATTTAGGATATGCTGCCAATTCAGTGTTGTATCGTCCTGTTTCACGATACGTTTCAAGGGTTCCCTTAAAGTCTGCCTCATTCCAGTTCAATTCAAATGTTTCGATTGTTGGATCTGTTGCAAAATCTAATAAGTCTGATTGTCCTTCTGTCATCACAATGCGTAATTGTTTAATCACAGCATCAATTAATCCTTTTTCTATCCCTTTTTTACTATCAAATGGAATAGCTACTAAGTAGTCTGCTAAATCCAATGTCGTTTTTTTAGGGTCATAGAAAATGATAGCATCTTCAAATTCAATAATATCATTTTCCGTAACGGTGCCTTCTACATCTTCGATAACAGTCTCAGCTAAGTCAACTTCTGCAAAGATAGAACAAAAAATTTCAACTGCTGTTTGGCGTTTATTCCATTGTACCATCCAATCAAATTCTAAATGAGCCTCGTCCATTACTTCCTCAATATACGTTACACAATCTAATTTTGCCATTTCTATTCCTCTTTTCATCGATTATTTTCTAACCAACCATTATTTCCGTCTATTTTTCCTCTACGTTTAGAGACATAAGGATTTCCTGCAACACTATAACGCAAGGGTGCCTCTGTCCATTTACCTTTATTAGGAATACCGATTCGTGGTGATACATCAATAGACACTGGGATTTTTCTTTTTTCATTAGCTATATACAAAGGTTTTTCATAAATCTTACTACCCTCATCCGTTTGATTAATTGCAAAGGCTTTTGTTAATTTACCAGGCCCATTAGAAACTTCTATGCCTGTTTTACCTCGTCTAGTCTCCATTAATTCAAGTCCCATAAGAGGCTCGATGCCACGAATTAATACAGCTTCCGGATTCCCCTCTTCTTTTACGACTAAATTTAACATTTGATGAGTATGCATTTGATAGACGTAAATTGTACCTGCTTCTTCGTACATGGATTTTAAACGGGGAGTGTTTTTCCCATTAAAACTGTGAGCTGCTTCATCGATTACACCTAAATAAGCTTCGGTTTCAACAATCCATCCACTAACAGTGCCCTCAGGTGTTTCTTTTACAAGCAATCTGCCTAACAAAGATTTTGCAATTTCTTCAGTTGTTTTACTGCTGTCTAACCATGGCTCCATATCACGATACGATTCCTTTCATTTCCTCCATTATAGTATACATGAAAATCCTTTATTCTGTTACTATAAATTAAGCTTTCTTGACAAACGAGCTTAATTATTTCAATATAAGTAAGAAGAACAATCGTAAGAAAGGGGGATTTTTTATGATTCGTTATCCAATTTGGGATCGTCAGAAAAAAATCGGTGTCACAGCACCATCAAGTGGCGTTCAAAAAGAGTTGCAACCCATGCTTTGGATGGCTATTAACTATTTTAAAAATCAAGGTCAAGAAGTCATCGTAACACCTAACGTTTGGACGCAAGAAAATGTCGTTTCCAGTCCAGCTTATGTGCGAAACAACGAATTAAACGCGCTACTTACAAATCAAGAAGTTAGCTTAATCATTCCGCCTTGGGGTGGTGAATTATTATTGGAAATGTTGCCGTTAATCGACTTCAATTCATTTCCAACAAAATGGCTATTGGGGTATTCCGATATTAGTGGCTTGTTATTAGCTATTACCTTAAAAACAGGTATCGCAACGGCTCATGGAACAAATTTTATTGATTTACGTGGAACAACGATGGATGACACAACGGCAAGTTATCAAACGGTATTAACTACATTACCTGGTAAAAGTGTGACGCAACAGTCTTCTTCCTTTTATCAATCAAAATGGGACTTTGAAAAAACTAATGATAGTCCCTTTCATCTCGATAAGCCCACAAAATGGCGCCATATTGATCCCACAATAACTAGTCAGCATTTAGAAGGACGCGTTCTTTGTGGCTGTATTGACATTATTCGCCATTTAATTGGCACCCCTTTTGGAGATGTAGAAGCTTTTTGGCAAGAACATATTCCTGATGAACCTGTGCTTTGGGTGCTTGAAAATTGTGAACTCAATAGTGCTGATTTAAGAAGAAGCTTGCTTCAAATGCACTATGCAGGCTGGTTTAAGCATTGCACCGGAATTTTATTTGGTCGTAGCAATGCCAATGAGGTTTTTGAGGATTATCATTTTATAGATGTCTATCAAATGCTTGCGGAAGAATTACAGATTCCCATTCTTTACGACATTGATTGTGGTCATGTTCCTCCACAGTTAACGTTTATTAATGGTGCCTATCTTGAAGTAAGCTATTCAAATGGACACGCCACTGTGATTCAAACATTTAATTAAAAAAACAAGACTATTCAGTTTATCCCTGCTTAGTCTTGTTTTTTATTAGTTAAGCTGTTGAAATAACTCCCCTACTGCTTGATGAATTACCAATGTCGCTTGGCTTTCAGCAGATAAACTACTTTTATTAATTAAAACTAAGTCTTCTCCTTGATAGAAGTCAATCAAGCCACTAGAAGGATAGACTGAAAGGGACGTACCCGCAATAATTAATAAATCAGCCTCTTTAATTGATTGGATACTTTGATCAATGACAACATCCTCTAATGCCTCTCCATAAAGAACAACATCTGGTCGCACAATACCGTTATCCGCATCACAACGAGGAATCCCATTTTCATCACGCATTAACTCATTTAAAGAATATTTTTTTTGACATAATTCACAATGATTATGCTGAACACTTCCGTGTAATTCCAATACTTTTTGACTGCCTGCTACTTGATGCAAGCCATCAATATTTTGAGTAATTACTGTCACTGATTTGTCTTGCTGTTCCAAAGCCGCTAAATAAGCATGTGCTGGATTTGGTTTAGCGGATGGATAAATTAAATGCTTAAAGTAATAATCAAAAAACAACTGAGGATGCTTTTTCAAAAAAGAATGACTGACAATCTCTTCTGGTGTCACTTTAGTCTTTAATTCTTGGTTAAAGAGTCCATCTGCAGATCTAAAGTCTGGAATGCCGCTTTCAGTTGAAACCCCTGCACCGCCAAAAAAAACGATTTTTTGATGGTGTTCAATTAAATTTTGTAAAATAAGTGCTTTATTTCCCAATATTTCCACAACCCTTCTAGCTGACTTTGTCATAAACGTCTCTTTTTCTGTCCTTTTTGATAGGAAATGCAATAGTTTCTGAAGCTTAATTATGATAACATATATTATATAAGATGATAACTCAAATTCTTTAATGGTTAAGTCTTATCATAACATGAACTTTGGAGGAATAAAACGTGAAAAAAATGATTTTACAGTTGGTGACGATTGCAACGCTCTTTACCCTTGCAACTCCAGCTCTAGCAAAAGACACTTTGGATTTAACGTTTAAATCAACTTCATCAGCAACTAAAAAGAACGTGGATTTAGCAGTTAAAACGAATTTACCAAAGGATACTAAAATTCAAACGACTGTTGAGGGTCCAAAAGATTTTAAAGAAAAATTTAACTTAAAAGTCGACAAAAAAGGTTTTGTCAAACAAGAATTTAAAGGAAAAAAATACGGTACCTATAAAATCACGTATGCTACTCAAGTAGTAAAAAAACAACCCAGCAGTGTTCAAAAGAAATTAGGAAAGAATGGTTCTAATTTAACTGGGAAATTTGTTTACAAAGGAACTGGAACCTATGCAGAAAAGCTGACTGTCCAAAAGGGAAAAAAACAAGTAGCCGTTAAACAACAAAGTAAAAATGAAAAATTAATAAACGAACAAAAAGTTGCAAAAGCAGCAGCAAAGAAAAAGGCTAAAGCGGAAAAAATTGCCAAAGAACAACTTGAAGCAGCTATAAAAGCTGTTGAGCTTGCAGAAGCAACACCTACCAGAGAAAATTATGATAAAGCCAATACGTTGGTAGCATCATTAAGTCAAAAGAATAAAGGTCTATCTGATCGTCTAACAACCGTAAACACTACTATTCTAGCTAGCGAAAAAGCTGAATCTGACCGTCTTGCTGCTGAAAAGAAAGCTGAAGAAGATCGACTAGCAGCCGAAAAAGCTGAGGCTGACCGCGTTGCTAGTGAACAAAAAGAAGCTGCACGAATCGCAGCAGAGCAAGCACAACTTGCTGAAGCAAATCGTATTGCTAATGAACAAGCTCAAGCGGCTCAAGCAGCCCAAACACCAGTTGGAAATACTGTATACGTTACAACTACTGGACATCGCTATCATGCTTCGCCTAATTGTCGTGGTCTGAACAATGCTAATTCTACCCGTTCAGCTACTCTTGAAGAAGCACAGAATCGTGGATTAACGCCTTGTAAGTTTTGTTATTAAAAAAAGAATGGATTATCTCATTTTAGATAATCCATTCTTTTTTATTTTATGCATCTACTAATTGCATGATATAACCTGTTTTTTGTTTGATTTCAATGTATCGTTCACCCGCTTCTTTGCCATTAAATGGTGAAATCATTACACCTCTTTGATTTACAACATCTTGCAAGTCTGTTGTAATCATGCTCCATCCAGGAAATTTCACTTTAAATTCTTGAACTTTAGAAGCTACCTCACTTGGTGTAAAAGGTTGTACAACTAATTGGTATTGTGTTTTATTTGGCAGTTGCATTAAAAATGCTGAATAACTTGGAAAGGCTTTTCTAAATTCTTTCAAACGATCTAACGCTTCATTTTCGTTAAAAGGACTAATTACAACAGCTTTTTTAGTTTTATCCACTTGCCCTGATACGTTGCCAGTAATTTGTGTCATATAACCTGTTTTTTGTTTAATTTCCAAATATTTTTCGGCAACTTCACTTCCAGTAAAGGGACTGATTAGCACTCCTTGTGGTTTCGCCACATCACGTAAATCAACAATTTGCTTCGACCAACCTGGGAACTTATTATTCAATTCAGATAGTTTCCCCTGAACTTCGTTTACTGTAAATGGTTGAACAACTAATTCATATTGTGTCTTATTCGGCAATTGTTTCAAAAATGCTTCATAGTGTGGCATCGCTTTTCTAAATTCTGCCAAACGATCTAATGCTTCATTTTCATTAAAGGGACTGATCACAATTGCCTTATGTGTAGCAATTGGTGGTGTGTTAGAAATGATACGAACTGCAAAATTAGGTTTAAAATATTTAATATTTGTAATTTTCACGACATCTCCTGTGGTCGGCGCATGGATAAAATTACCCCCTCCAATTGCTATCCCATCATGTGACGTTCTGCCACGACTGCCAAAAAAATAAATATCTCCTGGTTGAGCTTCTGCAACACTGATTACAGTTCCTGCATACTCTTGCTCAGTTGTTACACGAGGCAATGAATAGCCTTGCTGTCTAAAAACATATTGAACTAAGCCCGAACAATCAAATCCATTCGGTGTTGTGCCACCTAATACGTATGGGACTCCTAGGTATTTATGTGCTTCATTTACAATATCTTGTCTCGTTCCTATGGCTTCTGATTTTTGACTTCCAATAATAAAGCTAAGCATTAATAAACCTACCACAATCATGACTTTTTTCTTCATTAATCGATCACTCCTATTTTTTTATTCTGAAATAACCAACTACCTATTTTGTATTATACTATTAATAGCGATACCCGATAAATCAACTAGTAATTGGTTATCTCGGGTATCAAATTTTTATAACCTAGGCATCAACAATTTCCATTGAATAACCAAATTCTTTTTTTACTAAAAGATATTTTTCAGTAACTTCACTTCCAGTAAAGGGACTGATTAAAATAGCCTTTGGATCCCCAACATTATGAAAAGCCTGAATATTTTTCATCCAACTTGAAAAACGACCGTTGATTTCATTAAGTGCATCCTTCACTTCAACAGGTGCGAAAGGTTGGATCACTAAATGATATTGCTCAGCATTCTCTAAACGCTGCTCTAAAAAGGTATTTGCAGCATAACTTGGAAAGGCTTTTTTAAATTCATTTAATTTATCTAATGCTTCTCCACTTGAAAACGGACTAACTACAATTGAGTTTTTATTTAATTCTTTTGAATAATCAACTCGACCGGCATCTCCATAAGGGCTTGGATTAATGGTCATTGAAAAACCAAATCTTTTTTTAATTTTTAGAAAAGCTTCCCCAACTTCAACACCTTTGAATGGCGCAATAAGAAGAGCTTTTCTTGTAGAAAAATCGACTAATTCTGCAACAGCCATTGTCCAATGTGGGAATTTCCCTTGAATCTCCATTTTTTTAGCATTTACTTCCAAATAAGTAAATGGTTGAATGACGATACTGTATTTTTGATTTCCTGCATATTCTAAGCAAGCACTGTATTGAGGAAATGCACTACGAAATTCGGTTAATTTTTCTAATACTTCATTTTCAAGAAAATAAGAGATTTTCACACCGAAATTACGTTTTGGGTCTAGTGGTTTTTCTGTAGTGTCAGACAATAAGTTGAACCACTCTTCAGCCCAAATTCCTCTTTGTGGTTGATCTGGATTTGCTGGACGCTCATAATTATGAATAAAGACACTTGCTAAATAGGTTGGACTTTGCGTACTTTGAGTAAATTGTCTAAAATTTAGTGGGTAAGCAGTCGTCGCATAAAATTGTTTCCCATTTTCAAGTTCCCACTGAATTCTTTTACATTGTGTTTCTACCGTACGATAATTGAGTCCATTGCTATTCGCCCAGTTAACTAAATTTGATTTCGGTGTCCATTGTACAAGACCATAGCCACCCCCACCGCCTAGTTCGTCTTTATCTGCAATAATACCTGACTCTCCTTGCATGTTCCCAAGTAATCCAGAAATTGCCTGTGCTGTCCATCCCTTATTTCTAAAAAATAAATAAATTACTTTTGCGTTCTCTGTTGCGTTTTCTACCATTGTTTTTCCCTCCAATTAATTTTTATAAGAAAAATAACGATTCTTTGTACTATTTTCTTACTGACTCAATCATATCTTTTTTAGGGATACTCTTCCTATCTAGAATCTTTTAATATTCTAACTAAGTTCTTTCAAAAGTCTTTTTAAATACTAGATTATTAAGTAGAACTACTCCACAGTTTCCTTTGGTAGCCCTTTAGAAAACAAACTATGTGTTATAGAATTTTGATTGTTTTTTAAGGGATCACTCCCTTTCAATTCATTGTCCCACTTATCTGTTGATTTCCATTTTCGGATAGTGCTAGATGACTTCTTCAATCCAATTGCACTATCAACTAAAGGCTTTTCATCATTAGATTCTAACCATATTTGTTTTGCTTTATCCCTCAAAGGGTTTCGTTGTCTAGCCACTCATTTTTCACCACCTCACGTTTCGTGTTGTTTTGTAATCACCTTTAAGTGATTTATGTATTTAAAGCAAAATAAAAAGACACTCATTCGAGTGCCATTAATTAGCTAATTTTTTTGTTTTTTTAAAATCAAATAGTTCAGTGACGCTTATATCTCAAGAGTATTAATGTAATTGAAGAAATATCATCTTTTTTCATTTCAAAATACAATTTCCATATTTTCAACTCTTTATAGGAATATGTATCTGGGTCAATAGGTGAGACAGCTTTTGCGAGAGATTTTTTATGTTAAGCAGATAAAATGTGCTGCTCGAATTGACTAGGAGTCAAATAAGCTAACACACTGTGAATTCTGCGGTTATTGTAAAATCCTTGGACGTAACTAAAAAGTTGAGTTTTCGCTTCTTCAAACGTTGTGTACGTTGGTCTTTGATACACGTGTTCTTTCTTTAATGACACATGAAAGGATTGAATTCCTGCATTGTCATAAGGGCAGCCTTTTCGACTGTAAGAATGTGAAATCCCTAATTTTTCAAGATTTCTTTCATATTCTGAGCTAGTGTATTGGGATCCTAAATCTGTATGCAAGATACAATTAGTTGATAATTTTCGATTTAAAACAGCGTCTTCTAGAGCTTTAATGACAATTTTTGTTTCCATTTTTTT